>MWJO01000108.1 GCA_002027195.1 Streptomyces sp. GKU 895
CCCCGGCCGCCAGGTCTCCCACGTCTCCGCCGATGTCGCGGCCATCGCGGACGCCCTCGGAATCGAACGCTTCGCCGGCGCGCTCACCCGCTTCCTCGACGCGGTCCACCCCGGCGTCGTCGTCAACTGCGCCGGCGCCACCAGGGGCGGTGCCCGCGAACTCACCCGCCACAACACGGTCGCCGTGGCCACCGTCTGCGAGGCGCTGCGCCGCAGCGGCTGCGGCGCGCGGCTCGTCCAGATCGGCTGCGGCGCGGAGTACGGCCCCAGCCAGCCCGGCAGCTCCACCGCCGAGGACGCCGTCCCCCGCCCCGGCGGCCCCTACGGCGTCAGCAAACTCGCCGCCACGGAACTCGTCCTCGGCTCCGGCCTGGACGCGGTGGTCCTCCGTGTCTTCTCACCGGCAGGCCCCGGCACCCCCGCCGGCTCTCCCCTCGGCCGCCTCGCCGAGGCCATGCGCCGCGCGATGCAGTCCGGGGACGGCGAGCTGAAGCTCGGCGGCCTCGGCGCCCAGCGCGACTTCATCGACGTCCGGGACGTCGCCCGCGCCGTGCACGCCGCGAGCCTGTCCGCCGCGCAGGGCGTCATCAACATCGGCTCCGGCCGTGCCGTCCGCCTCCGCGACGCCGCCGCGATCCTCGCGCGCGTGGCCGGCTACGGCGGTGCCCTCCACGAACTCGACGGCCCGCCCGGTCCGCCCCTGCGGGCGACCATCGGCCACCCCCGCTCCGAACCGGACCACGCGGCCCCGGTCGCCTACCCGTACCCCGACGGCTGCGGCAGCTGGCAGCAGGCCGACGTCCGCACCGCCCGCGACCGCCTCGGCTGGCGCCCCCGTATCAACCTCGAAGAGTCCCTGGCGGACATCTGGATGGAGGCGGCATGCCGCATCTGACCAGTACTCACACCACAACCCACGCCACCGGCCTCCAGACCGGCTTAGGCATCCCGGGCTTCGCCCACCCCCTCGTCGCCCCCGCCGAGTGGGCCGAACTCACCCGCCCCCGCACCGCGCCTCTGCACTGGGTCGTCCTCAACGTCGCCGACGGCCCGGGCAGCCGCCCCGACCCGCACTGTCTTGAGGCGGCCGGGCGGCTGCGCAACGCGGGCCTCCGGGTGCTCGGCCACATCGACGCCACGTACGGAGCCCGGTCGTTCGGCGAGATGGTCTCCGACGCGCAGCGCTACCTCGACTGGTACAAGGTTGACGGCTTCCTCCTGGACCGCTGCCCGACCGAACGCACCGCGCTCCCGGAGATCCGCCGCACGGTCACCACGCTCCGCGCGATCCGCGACGACGCCCATGTCGTCCTCGGCCACGGCACCCACCCCTACCCGGGCTATGCCGAGAGCGCGGACCAACTCGTCACCTTCTCCGGCCCGTGGAGCGACTACCGCTGGTCGCAGGTGGCGGAGTGGACCGCCGACTATCCGCCCGACCGCTTCTGCCACTTCGTGCACGGCGTGCCGGGGCCGCATCTCGACGAGGCCATGCGCATCGCCCGCTGGCAGGGAGCCGCCACGATCTACTTCACCGACCGCACGGACCGCGGCGGTCGCACCGACCCCTGGGAGACGATGCCCGGCTACTGGGACGAAATCGTCTCGCGGATCGGGACGGGTGTCTCGGAATGAAAAAGGCCATGGCAGTGTTACGGGGAGAACAACCGTAATGATTGACCGACCAACGGAGTCCCCGTGTCGCTGCCACCCCTGGTCGAGCCCGCTGCCGAGCTCACCGTAGACGAGGTCCGCAGGTACTCCCGCCACCTGATCATCCCCGACGTCGGGATGGACGGGCAGAAGCGGCTGAAGAACGCCAAGGTGCTCTGTGTGGGCGCCGGCGGCCTGGGCTCGCCGGCGCTGATGTACCTGGCCGCGGCGGGCGTCGGCACGCTCGGCATCGTGGAGTTCGACGAGGTCGACGAGTCGAACCTGCAGCGGCAGATCATCCACAGCCAGGCCGACATCGGCCGCTCCAAGGCCGAGTCCGCGCGCGACTCCGTCCTCGGCATCAACCCGTACGTGAACGTGATCCTTCACGAAGAGCGGCTCGAGGCCGAGAACGTGATGGACATCTTCAGCCAGTACGACCTGATCGTCGACGGCACGGACAACTTCGCGACCCGCTACCTGGTCAACGACGCCTGCGTGCTGCTGAACAAGCCGTACGTGTGGGGCTCGATCTACCGCTTCGACGGCCAGGCCTCGGTCTTCTGGTCCGAGCACGGACCCTGCTACCGCTGCCTCTACCCGGAGCCCCCGCCGCCGGGCATGGTGCCCTCCTGCGCCGAGGGCGGCGTGCTGGGCGTGCTGTGCGCGTCCATCGGCTCCATCCAGGTCACCGAGGCCATCAAGGTCCTCACCGGCACCGGTGAGCCCCTCGTCGGCCGCCTGATGATCTACGACGCCCTGGAGATGCAGTACCGCCAGGTCAAGGTCCGCAAGGACCCCAACTGCGCGGTCTGCGGCGAGAACCCGACCGTCACCGAGCTCATCGACTACGAGGCCTTCTGCGGCGTCGTCTCCGAGGAGGCCCAGGAGGCGGCCGTCGGCTCGACGATCACTCCCAAGCAGCTCAAGGAGTGGATCGACGACGGCGAGAACATCGAGATCATCGACGTCCGCGAGATCAACGAGTACGAGATCGTCTCGATCCCCGGCGCCAAGCTCATCCCGAAGAACGAGTTCCTCATGGGCACCGCCCTGGAGGGTCTCCCGCAGGACAAGAAGATCGTCCTGCACTGCAAGACGGGTGTCCGCAGTGCGGAAGTCCTCGCCGTGCTGAAGTCCGCGGGCTTCGCTGACGCCGTGCACGTCGGCGGCGGCGTGATCGGCTGGGTCAACCAGATCGAGCCGCACAAGCCGGTCTACTGACCGAAGGTCTCCCCTACGGCGGGGGCCGTTCGCACCACGGGTGCGAGCGGCCCCCGCCGTCGTCATGAGCAGACCTTGCCGTCCTTCGGCACCGTGCCCTTGAGCAGATACGCGTTCACGGTCGCGTCGACGCAGTCGCTCCCACTGCCGTACGCCCCGTGTCCCTCGCCCTTCCAGGTGAGGACCACCCCGACGTCCTTGCCCAGTTCGTCCGCCATCTTCCGCGCGCCCTCGTAGGGCGTGGCCGGGTCGCCGGTGTTGCCGACCACGAGGACCGGCGCCGCGCCGGGCGCGCTCACCTCGGGGGTGTCCCCCTGCCCCGCCACCGGCCAGTCGTGGCACCAGCCGGCCGTGTCCCAGCCCAGGAACGCCCCGAAGACGGGCGAGAGCTTCTCGAACCTCGGCAGCAGCTTCTTCGTCTCCGCAGCGGTCGGCCGCTGCTTGTCGTCCAAGCACGATATGACCCGCTGGGAGTGGGTGGTCGTGCCGTAGTGGCCCGAGGTGTCCCGCTCGTTGTAGTCGTCGGCGAGCGTCAGCAGCTCCGAGCCGTCACCGTCCTCCGCTGCCTTCAACGCGCTGGTCAGGGTCGGCCAGCTGGCCTTGCTGTACAGCGGCAGCACGATGCCGGTGACCGCGAGCGTCTGGGTCAGCTTGCGCGAGGTCCCGGTCGGCAGCGGGTTCGCGTCGAGGTCCTTCAGCAGCGTGGCGATCTTCCGCGTGCCCTGCTCGGGGTCCTGGCCGGTCGACTTGAGGTAGTCGTCCAGCGCGCGCTGGAAGCCCCGGGTCTGGTTCTCGGCGTGGCCGATCGTGTCGGCGCTGGGGTCGACGACCGCGTCGAGGATCAGCCGCCCCACGTTCTTCGGGAACAGATGGGCGTAGACGCCGCCGAGTTCGGTGCCGTACGAGATGCCGAAGTAGTGCATCTTCCGGTCGCCCAGCACCTGGCGCATCAGGTCCATGTCGCGAGCCGTGTCGGTGGTGGAGACGTGTGCCATCAGCTCGCCGGCCGCCCTCTGGCAGCCCTTGCCGAAGGCGGTGGCGTCCTGGAAGTAGACCGCTTCCTCGGCCGCGGTGTCGGGTGTGGCGTCGATCGACTCGGCGGACTCGATGTCCTTGTCGCTGCGGCAGCGTACGCCCTCGCTGCCGCCGACCCCGCGCGGATCCCAGCTCACCAGGTCGTACTGCTCGCGCAGCGCGGACACCGTCGCGCCGTACAGCGGCATCATCGAGACGCCGGAGCCGCCCGGGCCGCCGAAGTTGAACAGCAGGGAGCCGATCCGGTCGCCGCCGCGGGCCTTGGCGCGGATCAGCGCGAGGCCGATGGTCTTCCCCGCCGGCTTCGCCCAGTCCAATGGCACCTTGAGCGTCGCGCACCGCCATTCGCTGCTAGGCGCGGGGGAGTCGGAGGTGCCCTTGCAGCCTTCCCAGTCGAGCTTCTGAGAGGTCAGGGAGGAGGGCAGCGCTGCGGCGGCCGCGGTGTCGGAGGGGCTCGCCGACGGTGTGGCTGCGCCGGTCCCCCCGTCGCCCTTCCCGTCGTCGGTCCGAGCCGCCGCTACAGCCCCCCACCAGCAGTGCCGCGGCGGCGGCCAGAGCCGTCCACCGTACGAAACGCGTCATCGCGGTCCCCCCATGCAGGCCGTCCGCACCGTGCCGCGGATGGCGGTCATGCCATGGTAGGCGGATCACACGACGCCCGCCGAGGCCTGTGGATAACGTTCTGACCTGCAGTTTTCGCGAGATGCGAGGGTCAGGGCCAGGCGAGATGCGCGCGTCAGGAACACACGGTCCCCGCCGCCGGCACCTTCCCGTCCAGCAGATAGCCGTTCACCGCGCCCTGCACGCACTTGTTCTTGCTGTCGTACGCGCCGTGCCCCTGGCCCTTGTACGTCAGCTCGACGCCGACGCCCGCGCCCAGCGCCTCCACCATCCGCCGCGCCCCCGCGTACGGCGTGGCCGGGTCGCCGGTGTTGCCGACGACGAGGATCGGCGCCGAACCGGCCGCGCTCACGTCGGGGTGGTCCGCGCGCCCGCCACGGCCCAGTCGGCGCAGCTGATCATCGCCCAGGCCATGGCGTCGCCGAAGATCGGGGAGGCGGACCGGAACTCGGGGAGCTTCCGCTCGACGTAGTCCTCGGGGTACCGGGCCTTGTCGTCGGCGCAGTTGATGGCGATGTTCGCCGCGGTGACGTTGCTGTACGTGCCGTCCTCGTTGCGCCCGTTCATGGAGTCGGCCAGGAACATCAGGATCCTGCCGTCCCCGTCGTAGGCCTGGTCCAGGCCCTCGGTGAGGTACTCCCAGAAGTCCTGCGAGTACAGAGACTGCACGATGCCGCTGGTCGCCGCGGTCTCGGTCAGCTTGCGCAGGCCGGCACCGGGGATCGGCGTGCGGTCGAGGTCCTTCAGCAGCTTGGCGATCCGGTTCTCGACGTCCTGGACGCTGTCACCGATCGGGCAGTCCTCGGTCTTCGACACACAGTCCTCGGCGAAGTTGTCGAGCGCGAGCTGGAAGCCCTTCGCCTGCCCGAGCGAGCCCTGCTCGGAGTCCTCGGTCGGGTCGACGACCGCGTCGAAGACGGCCCGGCCCACCTTCTTCGGGAACAAGTGGGCGTACACACCGCCGAGTTCGGTGCCGTAGGAGATGCCGAAGTAGTGCAGCTTGTCGTCGCCCAGGACCTGGCGCATCAGGTCCATGTCGCGGGCCGCGTCCGTGGTGCGCACATGCGGCAGCATCTTCTTGGAGTTGTCCTCGCAGGCCGCGTTGAACTCCTTGGTGTTGTCCAGGAGCTTGGTGCGCTCGGTCGCGTCGTCGGGGGTGACGTCCTGCTGGAAGTACGCGTCGAGCTGGAGGTCGTCGAGGCACTCCACGGGGGCGCTGCGGCCCACTCCGCGCGGGTCGAAGCTCACCAGGTCGTAGCGGGTGCGCAGTTTCGCGTAGTCCTCGCCGAAGGCGGGCAGTGTGGTCACGCCGGAGCCGCCGGGGCCGCCGAAGTTGAAGATCAGGGAGCCGATCCGTCGGCTCTCGTCGCCGCTCGCCTTGGCCCGGATCAGCGCCAGATCGATCGTGTCGCCCTTGGGCTCGGCCCAGTCCCGCGGGGCCTTGAGGGTGGCGCACTGCCATTCGGCGCCGTTGGGCAGAGGTGACGGGGCGTCACCGCCGCCCTCCGCCGTGGACGGGGCCGGGCAGTCCTTCCAGCTCAGCTTCTGAGCCGTCAGGTCCTGATCCTTGGAGTCGTCACCGCAGCCCGCCAGCAGGGTGGACAGCAGGACGGCGGAGGCGGTCAGGGCTGCGGCCCGCAGGCGGGGAGGGTTCGGCATGGTCCCATCCTGCGGTCGGGCCGGGCGGCCCGCTCGGGGCACGGGCCGTACGAGGTACGCGCGTGTGCCCCTCGTACGGGACACACGCGCGCGCCTACAGCGCTCCCTTGCGGGACAGGTGGTTGAAGGCCAGCCAGCCCGGCAGCACCGGCAGCCACAGCGTCAGCAACCGGTAGAGGAGGACGGCGGGTGCGGCGACCTCGCTGGGCAGGCCCACGGCGATCAGACCGACCGTCAGGGTCGCCTCCACCGCGCCCACGCCGCCCGGCGTCGGAGCCGCGGAACCGAGCGCGTTTCCGGCGAGGAAGACGACGGCGACGCTGGCGATGCTGATCGAGGAGCCCTCGGTGCCGAAGGCCCGGATCGAGGCGTCCAGGCACATCACGAAGCAGGCGGTCAGCAGGAGCATGCCGCCGATGCCGGTGAAGAGCTTCTGCGGCCGCTGCAGCACGTCGAGCATGCGCGGCACGACGCCCGCGAAGAGCGAGCGCACGCGCGTGACGACGAACTTCCGCAGGAACGGCACCGAGGTGACGACAAGGACGAGCACCGCCACCGTCAGCAGACCCGCGATGACCGTCCGGGACGGCGACAGCGACGGCGTCTTCTCGGTGCCGGTCAGATAGCCGAAGGACAGCAGCATCAGGATGTGGCAGCCGAGCCCGAAGAGCTGCGAGGCGCCGACACTGGCCACCGCCAGGCCGGGCCGCACGCCCGCGCGTTGCAGGAAGCGCGTGTTGAGGGCGACGCCGCCCACCGCGGCCGGCGCGACGATCTTCACGAAGGACCCGGCGACCTGGGCCCCCACCGTCCGCAGGAACGGCACCCGCTCCGGCACGAACCCCAACAGCGACATCGCCGCCGCGAAGTAACTGGCCGCCGAGAACAGCACGGCCGCGGCGACCCAGCCCCACTCGGCGTTCTGGATGAGCGGGCCGAACTCGATGTGGGTGAGCTGTGTCAGCAGGAAGTACGCGCCGATGGCACCGGCGATGAAGCTGATGAGCGTGCGCGGCCGCACCCGCTCCAGACGGGCCGGCTCGACGGGCGCCTGCGGCCTGATCAGCAGCACCTGCTGGCGGATCAGCGTGAGCAGGTCGTCCTCGCGGGCCTCTTCCAGGGCCTCGTCGATGGCTCGCTTCTCGGCCCGCGCCTCCGCCCGTACGGCCTTCTTGTCGGGCTTGTCGAGGACCGGCTTGGCGTCCTCGTGGGCCTCGTCGAGCTTGGCCTGCTTGGCCAGCCGGGAGGCCTCCAGGATCGCTTCGCGCTCGCGCTGGGCGCGTTCCCGGGCCAGGGTGCGCAGCGTCGCGCGCGTGGAGCGGCTGAGCGCGATGGGCTGGAGCATCGGCAGACAGTCGGCGACGGCGTCCGGGCCGAGCACGTTCACCGCGGCCGTCACCGCGCGTTCGGCGCCCACGCGCAGGCCGAGCGTCACCAGCAGCTGGGAGATGTCCATGCGCAGCAGCAGGTCCCCGGCGGCGATCTCGCCGACGCGCAGGTCGGTGAGGATCACCGTGCCGGAACGATCCACCAGAATCGCGTCGCCCACCAGCCTGCGGTGCGCGATCCGCCGGGACTGCAGGGCGCGCACCTGGTGCCAGGTGTCCCGCAGCAGATCGTCGGTGATCTCCTCGTCCGCCAGCGAGTCCAGGGTGCGCCCGCCGGTGTGCTCGTAGACGAGCATCACGGCGTCGGGACCGAGCTCGGAGGTTGCGATCAGCTTGGGGGCGTTGGCGCCGGCGGCGATCGCCGCGTAGGCGAGCAGTGCCTCCTGCTCCAGGGCCTGGCGCAGGGAGGGCAGGCTGCTCCGGGTGGCGAAGCCGCGCAGCGTCAGATTGCGCCACGCGCGGTAGAAGAATCCCTGGGCCTGCTGCTCCCGGTCGACCACCGTGACGTCCAGCGGCGGGCGTCCTCCAGCGTGACGAAGTAGCGCCGGCCGCGGTCACCGGTCTCCGGCGTCTCCGCGGTCTCCTCGCGGGCCGCGCTGACCGGGTGGAAGCCGACGTGCCGCAGGCCCGCCATCAGCGTGCGCCCGGTGGGCCGGACGTTGGGCGAGCCGACCGCGTACAGCGTGCCGTAGGCGACGGTCCAGCCGATCAGCACCGTCAGGATGATCGAGAACGGCGTCGTGTAGCCGGTGACGAGCATCGAGAAGGCGTCGAGCATCAGCACGATCCACAGCACCGCGCGCCACGCGGCCGCCGCGACATGCCGACCGCCGTCATGTACGCGATGACGGGCGCGAGATAGCCGTGCACCGGGTCGGTGAGGGCGTGGATGTCGCCGGGGGAGGGCTGGGTCAGCGCCTCCTGGATCGAGTCGGGGGCGGCCTTGGCGACCCAGAGGTCGGTGGCGAGTGTCACACCGTGGGCGAGGACCGCCGCGAGCACCCCGTCGGCGATGCGCAGTCCGTCGCGTTTGATCAGCCGTTCGATCGCGAAGGCGACCGGCACCAGCAGGATCGCGATGCTGGAGGCCAGCCCGGCGATCTTGATGAGCAGGTCGGGCGCCTGTCCGGTGCCCTTGTTGATGTCCTGTTCGAGGCCCGAGGTCGTGCCGTGCGCGAACGCGGCGATCGCCAGCAGCACGGCGATCGCGAGCACACCCACCAGCAGCCGCATGAGGTCCGAGGGACGGTGCACGCGCGCGGGGAGGAGGGGTTCGTCACCCTCGACCTCGTCGGCGTGGACCTCGTCGTCGAAACCGTCGCCGGTCGCGGACGCGTCGTCCGCGTCATCGGTGCCCGGACGCGACGAAGCGTCAGAGGTGCTCTCCGCGCCCTCCGGGTGCACACCCTGTTGCTTCATCGTCTCTTCTTGATCTCGTATCACCGGTCACCGCCCGCACGATGGTGGCATGCTCCACCGACACACGGGGGCATCAGGGTGCAAACGCGGGGGCGCACAGTCTGCCGGAAGCGCCGCTCCAGGGCGAGGGTCACCCGCGGTGGTCAGCGCGTCACATTGTCGGTGGGGTGGGGCAGGATGGGGCGGATGAGTGACGAGAGCCTGCCGCAGGACGTCCCGCCGGACGCGCTGCCGGAGTACGCCGAGCGGGTCCTGGAGGTCGCCGAACTGATCCCGCCCGGGCGCGTCATGACGTACGGCGATGTCGCGGAGTGGCTGGAGGAGGGCGGCCCGCGCCAGGTCGGCCGCGTGATGGCGCTCTACGGAGGAGCCGTCCCGTGGTGGCGTGTCGTCCGCTCGGACGGCGTGCTGCTGCCCGGCCACGAGCTGCGGGCCCTCGGTCACTACCGGGACGAGGGCACGCCCCTGAGGACGGCGAGCAGGGCCGCCGAGGGCCACCTGCCGCGCCTGGACATGAAACGGGCGCGATGGGACGGCGGCGAACGCGCGGAGGGTCACACCTGACAGCTTCCGCCATCGGACGGGCCCAGGGGGAGCCTGTGATCCGTACGGGGGAACGGGGGCACGTCCGTGGCATGACGTACGTTCGTGGGGCGAGGGACGTACGTGTCGCGAGTGCCGCGAGTGCCCCGAGGGAAGAAGCGGAAGCCCTGCTTCCGATCCGTTCGTCGGCGTAGCGTCGGCTGCACGCGCCCCGCTCACCCCGCGATCACCGCCCTGCACGCACGGCGGACAGCCAACCAGCACACCCACCAGGACCGGCGAACCACGTGAGCTCCTCTTCCTCCACCAGGCGCCTGGCGCACCCCCAGGTGCGCCAGGGGAACCGTGGCGCTTACCGACTGGTGCGTACCCCGCCGGCCCGAGTGGATCCCCCTCCTCTGGACGCCGCACAGCGCTCCGTGGTTGAGCACAAGGGTGGTCCGCTGCTCGTCCTCGCAGGTCCGGGCACCGGCAAGACCACCACCCTCGTGGAGTCCGTGGCCGCGAGGATCGCCCGTGGCGGTGACCCCGCGCGCGTGCTGGTGCTGACGTTCAGCCGCAAGGCGGCCGTCGAGCTGCGCGACCGCATGGCGCTGCGCATAGGGGCCGCCCGAGCGCCGCAGGCGACCACGTTCCACTCGTTCTGCTACGCCCTGGTCCGCGCCCACCAGGACAGCGACCTGTTCGTGGAGCCGCTGCGGCTGCTGTCCGGCCCCGAGCAGGACGTGGCCGTACGCGAACTCCTGGCGGGCCAGCCCGACCTGGAGCGCCTCGGCCTCGCGCACGTGCGCTGGCCCGACGAACTGCGCGCCTGTCTGACCACCCGCGGCTTCGCCGACGAGGTCCGCGCGGTCCTCGCCCGCAGCCGTGAGCTGGGCCTGGACCCGGGCGCCCTGGACGCCTTCGCCCGCCGCATCGGCCGCCCCGACTGGCGGGCCGCCGCGGCCTTCCTCGCCGAGTACCTCGACGTCCTCGACCTCCAGGGCGTCCTCGACTACGCCGAACTCGTCCACCGCGCGGTGCTCCTCGCCCACAGCCCCGAGGTCGCCGGGCGGCTCGCCGCCCAGTACGACGCCGTGTACGTCGACGAGTACCAGGACACCGACCCGGCCCAGGTGCGGCTCCTGCACGCCCTTGCCGGCGGCGGCCGCACCCTGGTCGCCCTCGGCGACCCCGACCAGTCGATCTACGCCTTCCGGGGCGCCGACGTGAACGGCATCCTGGACTTCCCGCACGCCTTCCCGCGCGCGGACGGCCGCCCGGCGCCCGTCGAGGTGCTGCGCACCTCCCTCCGCTCCGGCGCCGGCCTGCTGGCCGCCACCCGTCTGCTGACCCAGCGCATGCCGCTGACCCGGCTGCCCGCCGAGAAGGTCCGCGCCCACCGCGACCTCGCCCCGGTCCGGGAGGGCGGCCGCGTCGAGGTCTTCACGTACCCGACGCCGGGCACGGAGCTGGACAACATCGCCGACATCCTGCGCCGGGCGCATCTGGAGGACGGCGTGCCCTGGGGCGAGATGGCCGTCCTGGTACGCGCCGGGTCGCGCACGATCCCGACGGTGCGCCGGGCGCTCACGGCGGCCGGGGTGCCGCTGGACATCGACGGCGACGACCTGCCCCTGCGCCACGAACCGGCGGTCGCACCCCTGCTGACCGCACTGCGGGCGGTGGCCACGGCGGAGGCGGCGGAGGCATCGGCAGGGCCGGGAGGGGAGCCCGCGTCGGACGAGCCCGCGCCGGAGGCCGAGCCACGGGACGCCGCGCCTCAGGAGGCCGCCCCCGAGCAGCCCGCCCCCTGCTGGCTCGACACCGAGACCGCCCTCGCCCTCCTCACCTCCCCGCTCGCCGGCATGGACGCCGCCGACCTGCGCCGTCTCGGTCGTGCCCTGCGCGACGAGGAGCGCGCCGCCGGCAACCCCCTTCCGCCGCCCTCCGACGAGCTGCTCGCGCGGGCGCTGGCGGAGCCGGAGCGGCTGGCCGTGCAGGACCCCGCCTACGCGCGCGGTGCCCAGCGGCTGGGCGCGCTGCTGCGCAAGGCCCGGGAGCGCCTCGCGGGCGGCGGCAGCGCCGAGGAGGCGCTGTGGGACCTGTGGAACGGCACCCCCTGGCCCAGCCGCCTGGAGCGGGCCGCCCGGCGCGGCGGCGCGGCCGGCCGCAACGCCGACCGCGACCTGGACGCCGTGTGCGCGCTGTTCGCCACCGCCGCCCGCGCGGAGGAGCGCAGCGGCGGCCGGGGCGCGCTGAACTTCCTGGAGGAGATCGACGCCGAGGACATCGCCGCCGACACCCTCACGCGGCGTGCCGTACGTCCCGACGCCGTCCGCCTGATGACCGCGCACCGCTCCAAGGGCCTGGAGTGGCGCCTGGTCGTCGTCGCGGGCGTCCAGGAGGGCCTGTGGCCCGACCTGCGGCGTCGAGGTTCCCTCCTGGAGGCCGACCGGATCGGCCGCGACGGCCTCGCCGAACCGCTCACCCCGGGCGCGCTGCTGGCGGAGGAGCGCCGACTGTTCTACGTCGCCGCCACACGCGCGCGTGAGCGCCTCGTCGTCACCGCGGTGAAGGCCCCGGCCGACGACGGCGACCAGCCCTCCCGCTTCCTGACCGAGCTCGCGTCGAACCCAAGGACGTCACCGGCCGCCCGCGCCGCCCCCTGTCGGTCGCCGCGCTCGTCGCCGAACTCCGCGCGACGACCGTCGACCCGCGCGCGTCGGACGCCCTCAGGGAGGCCGCCGCCCGCCGCCTGGCCCGGCTCGCCGCCCTCCACCGACGAGGACGGCCGCCCGCTCGTCCCCTCCGCCCACCCCTACCGCTGGTGGGGCATGTTCGAGCCGACCGAGTCCAAGGTGCCGCTGCGCAACCGCGACCAGCCCGTCGTGCTCTCCGGCAGCGCCCTCGACCAGCTCGCCAACACCTGCGCCCTGCAATGGTTCCTGGGCCGCGAGGTGAAGGCCGACGCGCCCGCGACCGTCGCCCAGGGCTTCGGCAACGTCGTGCACGTCCTCGCCGACGAGGTCGCCTCCGGACACACCCCGGCCGATCTCGCCGTCCTCATGGAGCGCCTCGACTCCGTGTGGAACGCCCTCGCCTTCGACGCGCCCTGGAAGTCGGCGCAGGAGAAGGAGAACGCGCGCGTGGCGCTCGAACGCTTCCTCAAATGGCACGTCATGGACCGCACCGGCCGCACCCCGGTGGCCAGCGAGCATGACTTCGACGTCACCCTCGAAGCCGGCGACTACGAGGTGCGCATCCGAGGCCAGATGGACCGCGTCGAGGCGGACGGCGAGGGCCGCGCCTATGTCGTCGACTTCAAGACCGGCAAACAGGCGCCGACCGCGCGTGAGGTGGAGCACCACCCGCAGTTGGCCGTCTACCAGCTCGCCGTCCGCGAAGGCGCCGTGGACGAGGCCTTCGACGGCGTACGCCCCGAGCCGGGCGGGGCCGAACTCGTCCAGCTGCGCCAGGGCGCCGCCAAGCGGGACGGCGGCGAGACGCTGCCCAAGGTGCAGGCACAGGACCCCATCGAAGGCGCGGCGGGGGAGTGGGTCGGCGACCTGCTCGCCACGGCGGCCGGCAAGGTCCTCGACGAGCGGTTCACCCCGACGGCCGGCCAGCACTGCACCCATTGCGCCTTCCGGGCGTCGTGCAGCGCGCGGCCCGAGGGCCGGCATGTGGTGGAGTGAGCCCACACCCCGCCTGTGACCAGTCGCACCACGCGTGCTGACCTGCGCTTCTTCCGAACCGAGAGGCGATTCGTCCTCGACTGTCAGTGGCCGCCGCTAGCCTCTCCGACATGCCCGCCCGTATCACCGATCCCGATCAGCTCAAGGAGCTCCTCGGCATCCCGTTCACCCCGGAGCAGACGGCCTGCATCACCGCGCCGCCCGCCCCGCAGGTGATCGTGGCCGGTGCCGGCTCGGGCAAGACGACGGTGATGGCGGCCCGCGTGGTGTGGCTGGTCGGCACCGGCCAGGTCGCCCCCGAACAGGTCCTCGGCCTCACGTTCACCAACAAGGCCGCCGGTGAACTCGCCGAGCGCGTCCGCAAGGCGCTCGTCAAGGCGGGCGTCACCGATCCCGACGTCATCGACCCGGACAACCCGCCGGGCGAGCCGGTGATCTCGACGTACCACGCCTTCGCAGGCCGCCTCCTGACCGATCACGGCCTGCGGATCGGGCTCGAACCGACCTCCCGGCTCCTCGCCGACGCGACCCGCTACCAGCTCGCCGCGCGTGTGCTGCGCGAAGCCCCCGGCCCCTACCCGGCGCTGACCCGCTCCTTCCCGGACCTCGTCGGCGACCTCCTCACCCTCGACGCCGAGCTCGCCGAGCACCTCGTACGGCCGGAGGCCCTGCGCGCGTACGACGCCGAGCTGCTGCTCGCCCTCCAGGGCGCCAAGCTCACCAACGCCGACCTGCGCAAGGTTCCCGAAGCGGCCGCGGCCCGCCGCGAACTGGCCGAACTGGTGGTCCGCTACCGGGCCGCGAAACGCGAGCGGGACCTGCTCGACTTCGGCGACCAGATCGCCCTGTCCGCCGAACTCGCCCAGATCCCCGACGTGGGGCGCGTGCTGCGCGACGAGTTCCGGGTCGTGCTGCTCGACGAGTACCAGGACACCTCGGTCGCCCAGCGCATCCTCCTGGCGGGCCTGTTCGGCGGCGGCACCGGCCACCCCGTGACCGCGGTCGGCGACCCCTGCCAGGCGATCTACGGCTGGCGCGGCGCCTCCGTCGCCAACCTCGACGACTTCCCCGAGCACTTCGCCCACGCCGACGGCCGCCCCGCCACCCGCCAGGCGCTCAGCGAGAACCGCCGCAGCGGCGGCCGCCTCCTCGACCTCGCCAACGGCCTCGCCGAGCCCCTGCGCGCCATGCACGCGGGCGTGGAGGCCCTCCGCCCGGCCCCCGGCGCGGAACGCGACGGCATGGTGCGCTGCGCCCTGCTGCGCACCCACGCCGAGGAGATCGACTGGATCGCCGACTCCCTCGCCCACCTCGTGAACACCGGCAAGGCGCCCGGCGAGATCGCCGTCCTGTGCCGCACGGCGACCGACTTCGCCGAGATCCAGGGCGCGTTGGTCGCGAGGGACGTGCCGGTGGAGGTGGTGGGCCTCTCGGGCCTGCTGCACCTGCCCGAGGTCGCCGACCTCGTCGCCGTCTGCGAAGTGCTCCAGGACCCCGGCGCCAACGCCTCCCTGGTCCGCCTGCTGACCGGCCCGCGCTGGCGCATCGGCCCGCGCGACCTCGCCCTCCTCGGGCGCCGCGCCCGCCTGCTCGTGTCCCACGCGCGCGTGGACGCCGGCGACGACCGGGACCGGCGGCTCGCGGAGGCCGTCGAGGGGGTCGACCCGTCCGAGGTGATATCGCTCGCGGACGCTCTGGACACGTTCCTCGAGCTGCCGTTCGACACCGAGCACGAGGACGACGGGCTGCCGTTCTCGCCGGACGCGCGCGTGCGGTTCGCCCGGCTCGCCACCGAACTGCGCGACCTGCGCCGCTCGCTCGCGGACCCGCTGATGGACGTCCTGCACCGCGTCCTCGCCGTCACCGGCCTGGAAGTTGAGCTGTCGGCGTCCCCGCACGCCCTGGCCGCCCGCCGCCGCGAGACCCTCTCCAACTTCCTCGACGTGGCCGCCTCCTTCGCCGCGGGCGACGGCGAGGCCACCCTGCTGGCCTTCCTGGGCTTCCTGCGCACCGCCGCCCAGTACGAGAAGGGCCTCGACAACGCCCTCCCCGGCGGCGAGAACACCGTCAAGGTGCTCACCGCGCACAAGTCCAAGGGCCTGGAATGGGACGTCGTCGCCGTCCCCGGCCTGGTCACCGGTACCTTCCCCAGCACCCAGGGCCGCGAGAAGTGGACCGCCCAGGGCAAGGTGCTGCCCCACGACCTGCGCGGCGACGCCGCCACCCTGCCCGACGTCGAGACCTGGGACTCGCGCGGCCTGAAGGCCTTCCACGAGGCCATGAAGGACCACCAGCACACCGAGGAGCTCCGCCTCGGCTACGTCACCTTCACCCGCCCCCGCTCCCTCCTCCTCGGCTCCGGCCACTGGTGGGGCCCGGCCCAGAAGAAGCCCCGTGGCCCGTCCGACTTCCTCCAGGCACTCCGCGAGCACTGCGAGGCCGGATTCGGCGAGATCGAGGCATGGGCCGACGAGCCCGCCGAGGGCGAGGAGAACCCGGCCCTGAGCCAGGCCACCGTCGACCAGGTGTGGCCGCTGCCCCTGGACGACACGTCCCTGGCCCGCCGTCGCGCCGCCGCCGAGACGGTCCTCGCCCACCTGGAGCGCCTCGCCTCCCGCGCGGACGGGCACGCACCCGACCCGGACGAGTACGAGGACCCGGACTGGCCGCCACCGCCCGAGGACGACGACGTCCCCTACGAAGAGGACCCCGCGGCGGCGGACGCCCCGGACGACTGGGACTCCTGGACCACGGACCGCCCCTCGGTCCCGCACCAGGCGACGGCCCCGGAACCCCGGGCCGAGGCCCCGCGGGCGCTCCCGCATCCCGCGCCTTCGGAGCCTGAGAGGCACTCCGCCCCGGAACCGCCCTTCCCGGAGGACCCGTTCACCCCGGAAGAGGCCCGCACGCTCGCCTCCTGGGACCGCGACCTCGACGCCCTGACCTGCGAGCTCCTGCGCGCGCGGGAGGCTGTCACCGACGTACCCCTGCCCGCGTCGCTCACCGTCTCGCAGCTCCTGCGGCTGGCGGAGGACCCGGACGGGTTCGCGCAGGAACTCGCGCGCCCCATGCCGCGCCCCCCGCAACCGGCCGCGCGCCGGGGCACCCGGTTCCACGCCTGGGTGGAAGCCCGCTTCGAGGAGCTGACGCTGCCCCTGCTGGGACCGGAGGAACTGCCGGGCGGCGACGAGACCGACATCGACGACGAACGCGACCTGGAAGCCCTCAAGGACGCGTTCGAACGCACCGAGTACGCCCACCGCACCCCATACCGCGTGGAGGCCCCGTTCCAGCTGGCCATCGCCGGACGCGTGGTGCGCGGCCGGATCGACGCCGTCTACAAGGCGGACGACGGCGGGCGGACCACGTACGAGATCGTCGACTGGAAGACCGGCCGCGACCGCACCGGCGACCCCCTCCAGCTCGCCCTGTACCGGCTCGCCTGGGCCGAGCAGCAGGACGTGCCCCTGGAGTCGGTCACGGCCGCGTTCGTATACATCCGCAGTGGCGAAGTCGTACGGCTCGACGACCTTCCCGCGCGGGGAACGCTCGAGCGACTGCTGCTGGACGAGCCCTCCGCGCCAGCAAACTGTGAGGAACCGCCCACCGAGGATGTCGGTGCGGGCCGATAGGCTCGTGACCATGAGCCATCCCGTTGACAGCGTCGTCAGCGCCGTCCGTGCGTACATCGAGCAGCACCGCGCCGTCTTCCTCGACGACCTCGCCGAGTGGCTGCGCATCCCTTCCGTGTCGGCCCAGCCCGACCACGCCCCGGACGTGCGCCGCAGCGCCGACTGGCTCGCCGCCAAGCTGACCGAGACCGGCTTCCCGACCGCCGAGGTCTGGGAGACCGAGGGCGCCCCCGCCGTCTTCGCGGAGTGGCCGTCCGACGTCCCCGGAGCACCCACGGTCCTCGTCTACGGCCACCACGACGTGCAGCCGGCCGCCCTGGCCGACGGCTGGCACAGCGACCCCTTCGAGCCCGTCGTCCGCGACAACCGCCTCTACGCGCGCGGGGCCGCCGACGACAAGGGCCAGGTGTTCTTCCACACACTCGGCGTCCGTGCCCACCTCGCCGCCACCGGCCGTACGACCCCCGCGGTCCACCTCAAGCTGCTGATCGAGGGCGAGGAGGAGTCCGGCTCCCCGCACTTCCGCGCCCTCGTCGAGGAGCGCGCGGACCGGCTCGCCGCCGACGCCGTGATCGTCTCCGACACCGGCATGTGGTCCGAGGACACCCCCACGGTCTGCACCGGCATGCGCGGCCTCGCCGAGTGCGAGATCCAGCTGTACGGCCCCGACCAGGACATCCACTCCGGCTCCTTCGGCGGCGCCGTGCCCAACCCGGCGACCGCCGCCGCCCGTCTGGTCGCCGCCCTCCACGACGAGCACGCACGCGTGGCCGTCCCCGGCTTCTACGACGGCATCGTCGAACTCACCGACCGCGAGCGCGCCCTCTTCGCCGAGCTGCCCTTCGACGAGGAGCAGTGGCTGCGCACCGCCAAGTCGTACGCCACCCACGGCGAGGCCGGGCACACCACGCTGGAGCGCATCTGGGCCCGCCCCACCGCCGAGGTCAACGGCATCGGCGGCGGCTACCAGGGCGCCGGCAGCAAGACGGTCATCCCGTCCTCCGCCCTGGTGAAGCTGTCCTTCCGGCTCGTCGCCGGACAGGAGCCGGACCACATCGAGAAGATCGTCCGCGCGTGGGCGGTCCAGCAGGTTCCCGCCGGAATCCGGTGCGAGATCACGTTCAGCGCGGGCACCCGCCCGTGTCTGACCCCGCTCGACCACCCGGCCCTGCAGTCCGTCGTCCGCGCCATGGGCCGCGCCTTCGGCAAACCGGTCCGCTTCACCCGCGAGGGAGGCTCCGGGCCGGCCGCCGACCTCCAGGAGGTCCTCGGCACGCCCGTGCTCTTCCTCGGCATCTCCGTCCCGTCCGACGGCTGGCACGCACCCGACGAGAAGGTAGAGCTGGACCTCCTCCTCAAGGGCGTCGAGACCACCGCGTACCTGTGGGGGGACCTGGCGGAGCACTGGCGCCATGTGCCCTGAACCCCGTCCGTCCCGCCGAACCGCCCGCCGAAACAATCCGTTCCACCGGGGGAGTTGGAAGCACCCGTGACCACCTGGACCGACCACACCGCCGACCGACCCATCTCGCTCACCGCCCCGAGCGGCATCGACCGGGCCGCCCACCACCGGCTCGACGAGGCCTGGCTCGCGGCGGCCTGGAGCCACCCCACGACCCGCTGCTTCGTGGTCTCCGGCGGTCAGGTCCTCATCGACGAGACGGCCGACGGCCGTACCGAACTCGTCATGACGCCCGCCTTCGAGGCCCCGCTCACCGAGGCCCACCGCTACTTCCTCGGCATCGACGAGGACGGCGTCCGCTACTTCGCCCTCCAGAAGGACGCCCTGCCCGGCCGGATCGACCAGTCCGCCCGCCCGGCGGGCCTGCGGGAGGCGGGCCTGCTGCTGTCGCCGCGCGAGGCGGGCCTCATGGTGCACGCGGTCGGCCTGGAGAACTGGCAGCGCACCCACCGCTTCTGCTCCCGCTGCGGCGAGCGCACCGTCATCGCCGCCGCCGGGCACATCCGCCGCTGCCAGGCCTGTGGCGCCGAGCACTACCCGCGCACCGACCCCGCCGTGATCATGGCCGTCACCGACGAGGACGACCGCATCCTGCTCGGCCGCCAGGTCCACTGGCCCGAGGGCCGCTTCTCGACGCTCGCCGGCTTCGTCGAACCCGGTGAGTCCATCGAGCAGGCCGTGCGCCGGGAGGTCTTCGAGGAGGCCGGCATCACCGTCGGCCAGGTCGAGTACGTCGCCAGCCAGCCGTGGCCGTTCCCCTCCAGCCTCATGCTGGGCTTCCTGGCCCGCGCCACCTCCACCGAGATCAACGTCGACGGCGACGAGATCGGCGAGGCCCGCTGGTTCTCCCGCGACGAACTGGGCGCCGCCTTCGACTCCGGCGAGGTGCTGCCGCCGTACGGCATCTCGATCGCGGCCCGCCTGATCGAGCTCTGGTACGGCAAGCCGCTGCCGACGCGCAGCGTCTGAGCATGAGAAAGGGGCCGCTCCCAACCGGGGGAGCGGCCCTTCACCTCATGCGTGCGCTCAGGCGGCGATCTTCTGCTTCACCTGGGCCAGCGACGGGTTCGTGAGCGTCGAACCGTCAGCGAACAGCACGGTCGGGACCGTCTGGTTTCCGCCATTCGCCTTCTCCACGAAAGCGGCGGACGCCGGGTCCTGCTCGATGTTGATCTCTGTGTACGCGATGCCTTCGCGGTCCAGCTGCTTCTTCAGCCGCTGGCAGTAACCGCACCACGTGGTGCTGTACATCGTCACAGTGCCCTGCATGTCTCGCGCGCTCCTCTGATGGCTCGGGGGAAGAGGTCGTCCAGTGGGGGAACGTACGCAACCGGGTCACCATTCCCACCCGGGGTATACCCGCACGTGACGCCTGCCGCATTAGTACGACTGCGAGCCCCTGCCTGTGGACAATCGGCACAGCCGTCCCCGCCGACCTGGCAGCATGGCGGTGTGACAGCAGCAACGCACTCCACCCTCTTCCCGCAGGTACCGGACTCGGCCGACGCGGTGCTCGAAGGGCTCGACCCCGAGCAGCGCGAGGTGGCCACCGCCCTGCACGGCCCGGTGTGCGTGCTGGCCGGCGCCGGGACGGGCAAGACCCGGGCGATCACCCACCGCATCGCCTACGGAGTGCGGGCCGGCATCCTCCAGCCCTCCAGCGTGCTGGCCGTCACCTTCACCAACCGCGCCGCCGGAGAGATGCGCGGGCGGCTGCGCCAGCTCGGCGCCGCCGGGGTCCAGGCCCGCACGTTCCACTCGGCCGCCCTGCGCCAGCTCCAGTACTTCTGGCCGAAAGCTGTCGGCGGTTCCATGCCCCGGCTCATCGACCGCAAGATCCAGCTCGTCGCCGACGCGGCCGCCGCCTGCCGCATCCGCCTCGACCGCGGCGAGCTGCGAGACGTCACCGCGGAGATCGAGTGGTCCAAGGTCACCCAGACCGTCCCCGGTGACTACGCCCTCGCCGCCGCCAAGGCCGGCCGCGAGGCCCCCCGCAACCCCGCCGAGATCGCCCAGCTCTACGCCGCCTACGAGGACCTCAAGCGCGAGCGCGCCGTCATCGACTTCGAGGACGTCCTGCTGCTCACGGTCGCCGTCCTCCAGGACCGGCACGACATCGCCGACCAGGTCCGCGCCCAGTACCAGCACTTCGTCGTCGACGAGTACCAGGACGTCAGCCCCCTCCAGCAGCGGTTGCTGGAACTCTGGCTCGGCGACCGCGACAGCCTCTGCGTGGTCGGCGACGCCAGCCAGACGATCTACTCGTTCACAGGAGCAACTCCCGACCATCTGCTCGACTTCCGCACCCGCCACCCCGGCGCGACCGTCGTCAAGCTGGTCCGCGACTACCGCTCCACCCCCCAGGTCGTCCATCTCGCCAACGGCCTGCTCGCGCAGGCCAGCGGCCGAGCCGCCGACCACCGGCTGGAACTGATCTCGCAGCGCGCCCCCGGCCCCGAGCCCGTCTACACCGAGTACGCCGACGAGCCCGCCGAGGCCGAGGGGGCCGCCCGCCGCATCCGCGATCTGCTGGCCGCGGGTGTCCAGGCCGCCGAGATCGCCGTGCTGTTCCGCACCAACGCCCAGTCCGAAACCTACGAACAGGCCCTCGCCGACGCCGGCGTCCCCTACCAGCTGCGCGGTGCCGAGAGGTTCTTCGACCGCCCTGAGGTGCGCAGAGCCATCGTCAACCTCCGCGGCGCGGCCCGCTTCGGCGGCAACGACGCGCGGCTGGACGACGCCCCCGACCTGCCCTCCCAGGTCCGTGCCGTCCTCTCCGGCGAAGGCTGGACGTCCGAGCCGCCCGCCGGCTCCGGCGCGGTCAGGGAGCGCTGGGAGTCGCTCGCCGCCCTGGTGAACCTGGCCCAGGACTTCACCGCCGCGAGACCCGACGCCACGCTCGCCGACCTCGTCGCCGAACTCGACGAGCGCGCGGGCGCCCAGCACGCCCCGACCGTCCAGGGCGTCACCCTCGCCTCCCTGCACTCGGCCAAGGGCCTGGAATGGGACGTCGTCTTCCTGGTCGGCGTCGCTGAGGGCATGATGCCGATCACCTACGCAAAGACCGACGAGCAGATCGAGGAGGAACGCCGCCTCCTCTATGTCGGGGTCACCCGCGCCCGCGAACACCTCCATGTCTCCTGGGCGCTCTCCCGGTCGCCCGGCGGTCGCCCCAACCGCCGCCCCAGCCGCTTCCTCGACGGGCTGCGCCCCGGCTCGGCCATGACGGCGGGACGGACCGCCACCGTGGGCTCCGGGGGCGTCGAGCGAGGCTTCACGGGCGGCGCGGCAGCGGATGTCGTACCGCGCCGGACCCAGCGCACCCCCGCCCGCTGCCGGGTCTGCGGACGCACGCTCACCGACGCCGGCGAGATGAAGCTGATGCGCTGCGAGGACTGCCCCTCCGACATGGACGAGGGTCTCTACGAGCGGTTGCGCGAGTGGCGCGGGATCCAGGCACGGCTCAGCGGACAGCCGGACTTCTGTGTCTTCACCGACCGCACCCTGATGGCCATCGCCGAGACGGAGCCGAGCAGTCCGGTTGAGCTGTCGCGTATTCCCGGCGTCCTCAAGCGCAAGCTCGACCGTTACGGAGCCGATGTTCTGGCCATCTGCGCAGGCCAGGAGCCCGGGGCGGAAGAAGTTGGGGACTGAGGCGAACTCGTCGAAAAAATAGTTTGCGCATGCCCCAGCAATCCCCATAGGTTCTTAGCCACGGGAACAGAGGCCTTCTCGGAGGCCCTGATTCCGTGCTGTACTTACATACCCGAAGGACTGGCTCACCCCAGTCCCCCGAGACGCCGAGAGGAGGCGAGTCCAGTGACCAGCATCAACGCCAGCTTCACCGCGAAAATGACCGATCGCTCGGTCGTCGCCTCCCTGTGCATGCTCGCCGTCTCGAACCAGGGCACCGGTCTGTCCGGCATTCGTGTCGCCGGCCCGGCGTCCTCCGTGTCTCTCGCGGGTCTCCCCGTTCGTGAGCGCAATGAGCGACCGACCAAGGCACTGGAAGCAGTAGAGGGACAGGCGCACGCCTATGCCTTTACGGCCGCCGGTGCCGGAAGCCGGAAGCAGGCAACGCAGCACCACCTGATGTGGGCCTTCCGTGGGCCAGAACCCTGGAGTGATCCAGCCTGATCGTCGATCAGGCCGGCGCCTTCAGGGCCGCGGAACCCCATCCGGGATCCGCGGCCCTTCTGTTTGTCCTCCAACGGGGATGACGGAGCGAAGGGGCCTCGGGACAAGAAAAGAACCCGGTACCAAGCCGACCACCGGTCCAACAGGGCCGGACCGACCAGACGAGGAAGACCAACCGTGCAACTCGAAGCGCACGCCCCGTCCGTACCGCCCTCAGAAGCGATCCCCAAGCCCGGCCTCACGGAGGACTCCACCTTGACCCCGCTCACCGCGCTCACCGCGCTCGACGACGCCATCGAGAACCTCGGCGTACCCGTCCCCTGCCGCTCCTACGACCCGGAGGTCTTCTTCGCCGAGTCGCCGGCCGACGTCGAGTACGCCAAGTCCCTCTGCCGCACCTGCCCGCTGATGGAGGCCTGCCTCGCCGGCGCCAAGGAGCGGCGTGAGCCCTGGGGCGTCTGGGGTGGCGAGCTGTTCGTCCAGGGTGTCGTCGTCGCCCGGAAGCGGCCCCGTGGTCGCCCGCGCAAGAACCCGGTCACAGCATGAACACCGCAGGAACGATCGACCGCCCCCTCACGCACGACCCCAAGAAGCAGGCCCCGATGAAGCCGTCCACCACCGAGCCCGCCGGCTCCGCGATTCCAGACTTCACCACCGTTGGCGCCACCGACTTGCGCCAGAACAGGACCCGAGAGATGCAACTCCAACCAGAAGCCCTGGCACGTGCGCATATGCACGAGCGACTGCACGCCGCGCAGCAGGAGCGTCGGGCCATGAGCCTGGCGGCCGCGCGCCGGATGCAGCGCAGGGCCGAGCGCGCCTCGATGCGTGCCCGCCGTGCGCTGGCCATCGCGGTCATGCAGTAACCATCACCACCTGAAGCGGTGGCCTCCCCACTCGAGGCGAAGCTCCCCGCGGGCCGGTCCGTCCGAACGGACCGGCCCGCGGCGCGTTGTGCCCGCGGTCCAAGAGGCACGGTGCGTTGTGCCCGGCGTTCCCACCGGCACGGCGATATCGTCGCCGCGTGACGAGTCATCCCGGCGGAAGTGACCAGGGCGGCTCCGCCCAGGAGCCCGAGAACCTGGTGTGCGCCCGCTGCGGCACCACCGCCGAGGGCCCCCGGCCCACCTGGACCTGCTCCGTGGAGAACGGCGCACGCAGGTACTTCTGCGACACCTGCTCGCGGGAGAACCTCAGGGCGATCGAGGGGCGGCTGGACTCGGCCTGGTGGTAGCCCGGCCGGCGGTGGCCCCGCTCACGCCTCCGCCGCCGGCTCCTCGGCCGCGTCCTCCTCCGGCACGAATCCCGGCAGCCACGCCTCCAGCTCCGCGCGCAGCCGGACCGTCGCGCCCAGCTGACACAGCACACCGATCGTGCTGAGCGTCACACGGTGGATCAGCAGATACGCCGGCGGGAGGTTGAGCTGCTTGCCCAACTGGTAGGCGGGGGAGCGGATGTCGGCGATGCGGGCCGCCTGGCTGCGCATCCAGCCGCGGGTGAAGGTGAACTCGTCCACCAGGGCCGGCTCGATGATCGGCCGGAGGTAGTCAAGGACGGCGTCGGGGTCCAGGTCTATGGACTCCTTGACGAACCCCTCCGCGCGCAGCAGCTCGTAGACCGCCTCCGCCTCGTCGTCGAGCGTCATGCGCAGCGAGTCGCCGATGGGCGTGGGCAGACCGCCCGGCAGACGGTCGACGGTGCCGAAGTCCAGCACGCCCAGCCGCCAGTCCTCCTTGCCCCCCGGACCGCCGGGCAGCAGACGGAAGTTGCCCGGGTGCGGGTCGGCGTGGAGCAGGCCGGTGCGGGCCGGGCCGGAGAACAGGAACCGGGCCAGGAGCTGGCCGGCGCGGTCACGCTGCTCCTGGGTGCCGTCCGAGATGATCTCGGACAGGGGCACACCGTCGATCCACTCGGTGACCAGGACCTGGTCGCACTGGTGGACCACCGCCGGCACCACCACGTCCGGGTCGTCCGCGAACTCCTCGGCGTGCACCTGCTGGGCCTGTGCCTCCAGGCCGTAGTCCAGTTCCTCCGAGACCCGGTCCCTGAGCTCCGCGATCAGCGGCTTGATGTCCATGCCGGGAATCAGCGGGCCCAGCAGACGGGCGAAACGGCTCAGCTGGTTCAGATCGGACAGCAGCGCCTCGCCGGCGCCCGGATACTGCACCTTGACCGCGACCTCCCGGCCGTCGTGCCACACGCCCCGGTGCACCTGGCCGATCGACGCCGCCGCGGACGGCTTGTCCTCAAACTCCAGGAAGAACTCCTGCCAGTTCGCGCCGAGCCGCTCCTCCAGCACCCGGTGCACCGTGCGCGTCGGCATCGGAGGCGCGGCCTCCTGGAGCTTCGTCAGGGCCGCCCGGTAGGGACCGGCGACCTCCTCGGGCAGCGCCGACTCGAAGACGGACAGGGCCTGGCCGAACTTCATCGCGCCGCCCTTGAGCTCGCCGAGCACCTTGAACAGCTGCTCGGCGGTGCGCTGCTGAAGCTCACGGCCGACGATCTCCGCGGACTCCCCGACGATTCTCTTGCCGAGCCCCCAGGTCGCCCGGCCGGCGAAGCCGAGCGGGAGCGCGGCGAGCTTGGCGGTCCGGGTGACCGCCTTCCGGGGAAGATCAGACATGCGCCCTCCAGGTCCCAGCCGGCCGTGCCGCGGCTGCCTTGCGGCGTGACTCGTTCGACGGCCCTTGTTCCGCCATTGTCTCGTGCGACTCCCCGGCAATGGAGGTGAGTTCTCCCTTACCTTTCTCCGCGGCCCCGCACGGGCATGCCGGATGCGCCCAGACCGGCCGCGCATGCCAGTTGAGAGCGGGCAGCGAGACCTCCCACCGGGCACCGGCACTGGACGGCATCGTGCCGTCGAGGAAGGCGAGTGCGTGTGCCGCCGCCAGCCCGGCGACCGTCGTGGCCAGCGTCACGTCGCACGGCGGCACCCGGCGCACCCGCCGCGCACCCGACCGCCACTGGGCGACCAGCCGGGGCCAGGCCGGGTCCCGGTCGGTGCGCCACTCGTGGAGGCAGCCCGCGCAACTCGTCTCGCCGGGCAGGACGAGCGGGCCCACCACACCGGTTCCCTCCACGACGCCGGCGTACAAATGGGGCGTACCGGAGCCGACGAAGGTGTCGGCCGACGGCGGCGCGTGGACGGAGACGTCGTCGCGCGGGGCGAGGATCACCAGGGAGAAGCCGGGGTCGCCGTCCTCGGGCGGCGACTGCGGGCCGCGGCGCAGCGGGTTGTCCGGCGCGCAGTGACGTACGGCACGCCGGGCGGCCTCGTCCCTGCGGACGCCGACGGATTCCGCGGGCAGCCCGCCCGGTGCGACGTCCCACGGTTCGACATGGCCGCCGTCACGCACGTCGACCTCGCCGATGCCGGCGGCCGACAACAGGGAGGCCAGCACCGCGCCGACGCGTCCGGCGCCCCGCACCTGGACACGCAGGGTGCGACGGGTGGCCAGCAGTTCCATCGCCTCGCCCGGTTCGGACGTGGTCAGGGACAGCGAGGCCAGGTCGGGGCGGAGCCGGTCGAGGAGTTTCTTCTTCCGCCGCAGGGTCTCGACGGCCGGGCTGCCGCCCCGCGCGTCGTCGAGGAGCCCGGCGCGGGACAACCGCTCCAGCAGTCCGTCGACATGACTCTCCGGCAGGTCGAGCCGCCGCCCCTCCTCGCGCAGCAGCCCCGGGCCGCGAGTGCCGTTGAGCAGCTCGAGGAAGCTGCCCGTCGCCGTGTCCATCGGGCCCAGTGTCATCGCGTGCGCCGGAGTCATGCCGAACTGCACGGTGCTGAGGTCGCGCCAGCCGCGTCGCAGCGCGGGCTTCAGGAGCGGCACCAGCGGGATCCGCACGCGCGGAGGCCCTGCCTCTTGCACCGGTGGACCCGCCACCGTCGGCACCCCCGCCCCCTGCACCGCCGCACCCGGCGAACCACTCGATACCGGAACCGATGAACCGCCAGATACCGGAACCGACGAACCACCCGACGCCGTAACCGGCGAAGTCTTCGACCGCATGACAGGCCCCCGTAGCCCTCGTGGAACAACCCCGTACGCCGCCGCGAGCCCTCCCGGTGGCCGGGCGTGGATCCGGCGGCGAGTGCCAGCATGCCCGGACGCGACGGACCGTGCCGAAAGTTGTCCACAGGCGGGGCATATTCGTCGTACAAATCAAACGCATGGTGGGGGATCGGCAGCGAACCGTCCCGGAGTCGGGACTTCCGCCATGTACAGCGGGTAACGTCGGGGCGTGTCCGCCGACCCACTGCACCGTGCCGGAACACCACAGCGCAGCACGACGAGCCAGCCGCCGAGCGGCTCCGGGGCGACCGCGATCGAAGTGCGCAGGAGCGCCCGTCGACGCCGGACGGTCTCCGCGTACCGCGAGGGCGATCGCACCGTCGTGCTGATCCCTGCCCGGATGTCCGAGGCGGAGGAGCAACGCTGGGTGAGCGTCATGCTCGACAAACTCGCCGCCCAGGAGAGCAAGCGGGTGCTCGGTGACGACGAGCTGGCCGAGCGCGCCGAGCGGCTGTCGGCGCAGTACTTCGGCGGCCGCGCCCGGCCCAAGTCGGTGCGCTGGGTCACCAACCAGAACACGCGCTGGGGCTCGTGCACCCCCTCAGAGGGCAGCATCCGTCTCTCGCACCGGCTCCAGGGCATGCCCGAGTACGTCGTCGACTACGTCCTGCTCCACGAGCTGGCGCATCTGCTGGTGCCGGGCCACGGGCCGCGTTTCTGGCGGCTGCTGGAGGCGTACCCGCGGACCGAGCGGGCCCGGGGTTACCTCGAAGGGGTGGTGGCCGCCGAGCGGCTGCCGCATGTGCCGGGCGCGCGCGGAGAGTGAGCGACCGCGACCCCCGAGCGCTGCCGGGCGGGGATTGTGTACCGGGTCTGTACCGACTTGGTCCGTCCTCGGAGTTTGCCGTTAGCCTGGCGCGACGCACTCGCACTTGGATGGGGGACGGTCGTTACGCATGGCCAGGGAATTCCAACGCGGCCACAAGGCCAAGGTCAGTGACCTCACTGCGGGCACCGATCTGTACGTAGGTGTGCAGATCACCGGTCCCGGACTGAGCTTCGACATCAGCTGCTTCGGCCTCGACGCCGAGGAACGGCTCTCGGACGACCGGTACTTCGTCTTCTTCAACCAGCCGAAGTCCCCCGAGGAGTCCATTCAGCTCCTGGGCGCCCAGGCGGGCGACACGGAATCCTTCCGGGTCACCCTCGACCGGATCCCGGCGCGGATCCAGAAGCTGTCGTTCACCGCGACGATCGACGGCGCCGGGCAGATGTCGCAGATCGCCCCCGGCTACCTGCGGATCGTGGCGGGCGGCGAGGAGGTGGCCCGCTACTCCTTCAACGGCTCGGAGTTCTCCACCGAACGCGCCGTGATGCTGGGCGACCTCTACCTGAAGGACGTCTGGCGCTTCGCCGCCGTCGGACAGGGCTTCGACGGCGGTCTGGAAGCGCTGCTGAAGAACTTCGGCGGCGAGGTGCTGGAGGAGGAGGCCCCCGCGGCTCCCGCCCCGCAGCAGCCGCAGGCCGGTGCCACGCCCGGGTTCGCCCCGCCGCCCCAGGCCGCTGCCCGCCCGCGTTC
>MWJO01000109.1 GCA_002027195.1 Streptomyces sp. GKU 895
CCGTCCCGGCCCCCCGCCCCTCCACGGTCGTGAAGCCGCCGGTCATCACCCAGGCGGAGTGGGGGCGCGTCCACGGACTACGACGGCACCCCGGGCTACGGCACCGAGATCAAGGCCGCCGTCATCCACCACACCGGCATGGACAGCGACAACACCCTGTCCTGCGCGGAGTCCCGGGCCCGGATGCGCTCCATCCAGCAGGAGCACTTCGCGCGCGGCTACTACGACATCGGCTACAACTTCGTCGTCGACAAGTGCGGCCAGATCTTCGAGGGCCGCAGCGGCGGCATGGACCTGCCGGTGATCGGCGCGCACGACATCGGGTTCAACACCAACACGGTCGGCATCTCGTACATCGGCAACTACGAGTCCGCCAAGCCCAGCAAGGCCGCGCTGGACGCCATCGCGCGGATCGTGGCGTGGAAGTTCGGGATGTACGGCATCGACCCGACGGGCAAGGTCACCCTGGTCTCCGGCAGTGACGCGGGCGTCGACGGCAACAAGGTCGCCAAGGGCGGCTCGATCACCCTGCCGCGCGTCTTCGGCCACCGGGACACCAACGCCACGGCCTGCCCCGGCGCCAACCTCTACTCCAAGCTGTCGCGGATCGCGGCGCTCGCGAAGACGCCGGGCATCTCGCACGCCCTCGCCACGTCCGACTACAACCGGGACGGCGTGACCGACCTGGTCGCGGGCGTGCCGAAGGCGAACGCGGTGAAGATCGTGCCGGGGAGCGTCAGCGGGCCGGTGACGGCGGCGAAGGTGACGCTCACCCAGTCCAGCCCCGGGGTCCCCGGCTCCTCCGAGTCCGGTGACGCCTTCGGTACGTCGACCGCGTGGGGCGACGTGAACGGCGACGGTTACGCCGACCTCGCGATCGGCGCGCCCGGCGAGGACGACACCAGCGGCAACGCCGACCGCGGCCAGGTCACGGTGATGTACGGCCCGGCGCTGGACACCGGCTTCTCGTACACCACTTCGGGTGTCACGGCGGCGGGCGCGAAGCTCGGCTCGGCCGTGACCGTGGGCGATTTCAACGGCGACGGCAAGGCGGACGTGTTCGCGGCGGGCGCGGGCAAGGGCGGCAACTGGAACGTCCGGCTGACCGGCGGCAGGACGAGCTACGGCACGCTCACCACCGCCACCGGTGCGGTGGCCTACCTCGACGCCGCGACCGGCGACTTCAACCAGGACGGCTACGCGGACGTCGCCCTCAACTACCGCGACACCGGCGGCATCGGCCGCGTCGTCCGCTTCGCGGGCTCGGCGACGGGGCTGACCAAGGCCGGCGTGATCTCGGTCAAGGGCGGCCGGTCCATCGCGGCCGGTGACGTCAACGGCAACGGCTACGACGACATCGTCATCGGCCAGCCGGTGGCGTCCGAGTCCGGCGGCAGGCCGGGCGGGCAGATCACGATGGTGCCGGGCACGTCGACGGGCTTCACCACGACCGGCATGACGACGATCCACCAGGACACCTCCGGCGTCCCCGGCGGCGACGAGTCCGGCGACGCGTTCGGCAGCTCGGTCTCGGTCGGCGACTACAACGCCGACGGTTACGCGGACGCGCTCGCGGGCGCGCCGGGCGAGGACCTGGTCCGCGACGGCGTGAACCGCACGAACGCGGGCAACGCGATCCTGGTGAAGGGCGGTTCGGCAGGCCTGACGGGTACGGGCGCGATCGCCGTCTCCCAGGACACTTCGGGCATCCCCGGCTCCACGGAGACGGACGATAGCTTCGGCTCCGCGGTCTCCCTGTCCGACCTCTCCGGCTATGGCCGCGCCGACCTCACCTTCGGCGCGGACGACGAGGACGGCGGCGACGGCATCCTCCTGCACCTCCCGAGCAACAGCACGGGCCTCGGCTGGTCGGAGGCGACGATCTACAGCAAGACGACCCTGTCGACCCCGACGGACGCGCGCCTGGGCCAGACGCTGACGCCGTAAGCCCTCAAGTCAACGGCCGGGGTCCCCACCACTGAACGGGATCCCGGCGTTTTCCTTTTTCCCGGTACGTGGTCAGGTCGGCGAGGGCTCTAGCGGCCGGCGACCGTCGCGTCCCGGCACAGCAGCCGCAGCGACCCGGTCCCCGCGAAACACCGCCGCGCCTCGTCGATCGGGTCCCACAACCGCCCGTCGGGCGTGCGGATCCAGTGGTCGCCGCCGCTCGTCCACCACTCGGCACCGGTCTGACGGACGATCACCTCACCGGCGTACGCACCGAATCCGCGCAGCACCGTGTCGACGGCGGCGTACGGAGTGTCCTCGCGGCGCAGGTCCTCGATCATCCGGTCGACGCGCCACAGGCTCTGTGCCGAGTAGTCGAGCCGCACCCGCGCGCCCTCGCGCATGGTCGCCACCGCGTCCGCCGCCCACCGCACGGGCTTCGTCGCGGCCGAGGGCCTGGTTTCGTACTGAGTCGTCACACCCTCAAGAGCGTTCCGGGAGTGTCGTTCGTCACCCGAATCCGGGCACCTCTCACATGTGTGTTCCGGGCGTGAGTGACGCTTCACGGTTCCCGTGCGCTCCAGTCACTGATGAGCATGTACTTCCACTTCCGTGCCGTACCGCCCGCGGCCCTGCGCAACAGCCCGGCCTGGCTGGAGAAGCTCTTCGAGGACGACTGGAACGCCGTACGCGAGCGGATCGGCCGGCATCGCGAAGAGGTGCTGGACAAGGGCTACCTCGACAACGAACTCCTGTACGCCGGCGGACGCGGCGCGGAGGGCCCGCGCACCCATGTGGTGCTCGGCGGCCGGCCGCTCCCCCACCCCGACCCCACGCTCCCGCCGTTCCTGCTGCTCACCGCCGCGCAGACGGGCCGGGTCGCCTCCTATCTCGCCGAGGCCGACTTCGACGACCTGTGGCTGGACGCGCGCGACCTGCTGCTGCCCTCGTACGGCGGCGCGGACACCGAACCGGAGGTGCACGGCGTCTTCGCGGCGGCCCACCGCGACCTCACCGCGTTCTACGGACAGACGGCGCACTACGGCGACGCGGTGGTGAAGTGGCTGATGGTGTGAGGGAGAAGGGCCGAAAGGGGGCTCAGGGGGTGGTCAGCGCTTGACGCGGGCCCGGCGGGACACCACCGCGCGCAGCACGCGCCGCCCCTCGACGGACACCTCCAGGGCCCGGCGCAACCCGGCCGTGCCGTGCCCGGCGAGCACTTCCAGGACGGTGACCTGGCGGCGCAGTTCGGCGGCGACGAGCGGCGGCATGCCCTCCGTACGGCCCTGACGGCAGGCGTCGAGCGGGGCGTCGTCCGCAGCCGGATCGAGCAGCCGGTGGATCTGCAGCGAGGCGACGGAGCAGGCGTCGGCCCACACCCGCACCCCCGTCGGCGTCGAGCGCGGCCGGAGCGGCGTCGAGCATCCGGCGGGCGAGGGCCGCGGCCTCGTCCTCGGCGGCGTCGGCGGACCCGGCGAGCTTGCCGCGCGCCGCCTCCAGGCCCGCGCTCCAGTCACCGTCACCGGTGTCGGAGAGGCTCGCCCACAGGGGCCGCAGCAGCTCGTCGTCGCCGCCCAGCAACGGCACGCACCGATCCAAACAAGCCAACCCGCTGGCGGCCAGTCCGCGCTCGTCGGCCTGAGCGATCAGCTCCACCAGACTCATCCACGCCTCCCTGAGGGGTGCCGTCGAGCCGTCCGGAGCCCGGCGACACCTCTTCGCCTGCGGAACTCCCTAACGGAGCCCGCACTTCCCCTTACTGCGTGCAACGGCCCGGGAGTGTCACAGGGGCACCACGGACAACCGGTCGAGCAGCCGGAAGAACAGGTTTTCGGCCAGCGGATCGGGTTCGGCGGTGAGCACCTCGAGGAGTCGCTCGGGGTCCGCCGTCCGCCCGGCCTCCTCGGCCCAGGCGACGGCCCGTTCGGCGGCGTCGGGCGGTTCCAGGAAGTAGTCCTCCAGCGCGAGGCCGTCCGGACCGGCGCCGATGCGCGCGGCCATGGCCGTGCGGGCCAGACAGGTCGTCCAGGCCCCGCTCTCCGGCCCGGCCGCCTCGACGACCACGCAGTCGCTGTCCATCACATAGCCGAAGAGCGCGGGCGCCCCGCTCTCCCGGGCCAGCGCGTTCATGCTGCCGACATCCCCGTCCCCCGCTCGGGTACTCCCACACCTGCCACCCGCCGGCCGCCTCGCCCCTGAGGCTCAGCCCGCCGGCGACCCCGGCCAGCGCGTCCAGCTCCTTGAGCGGCCGCTCACTGCGGCCCACGACGAAATACCCCCAATAGCCCATTCCGGCTCCCCCCGGCACATTCTCGGCTGCGGCTCGGGCCGAATACACCACAGTCGTACGGCAGTTCGCAGCCGTATGGGGCAATCCGCCGCGACTCAGGCGGGCAGGGGAGCGGGACCCGCGAGGGCCTTCTCGTACTGCATCCGGTTCAGTCGCAGCACGACGACGATGGCGAGGACGGCGGCCACGACGTCCACGGCGTCAGAGAACATCAGCTGCCCGACCGCGTCACGGACCTCGTCGGCGCTCTCGGCCTTGCGGTAGGCGGTGGACGCGGTCCTGCCGGAGAGCAGCGAGATCACCCAGAACGTCCACCAGGTGTTGACCAGCCCGTGCGGCCGGGGCGCGCTCCAGGGGCTGCTGGCGTTCCAGATGTCCAGCGTCATCCGGCGCGGGTACCAGAGGTTGACGATCGGCACGATCCAGCCCCAGACCACCCAGCTGCGCTTCTTCTCGTGCCCGTACGGGTCGAAGACCTCGGCGTTGACCCGTACCCGGTGGAACCAGCACAGGAACAGGACGGCGGTGGTGAGCAGCGCGACGGTCTGGGCGATGCCGGCCGCGGAGTAGAGGCGGTCGGCGAAGTCGGCCCGCCCGTCGAGGAGGGCGCCGTTCTCCAGGTCGCCGCTCATGTCGTACACGTAGAAGCCCGCCCCGAGGGCGAACAGGTCGGTGGCGATGACCACGCCGAGCCCCGCGACGGCGGCCCGTCCGAGGCCGATCGGCGACTGCAGCCAGGCGGCCGGGGCGATGAAGTGGTCATGGCGATTGTCGATCACGAGTGGGGAACATACGTTCGCCGACCTGGTAAGTCCAGCCCCTTCCTCAACCCAGGCGGTTCGCCAGCGACTTGAACTCCGCCCAGGTCAGCGACGGCTTGTCCGCGTCCCACAGCTTCTGCACGACCGCCCGCAGCGGCAGCCGGATGCCGGCCGCGACCTGGTCCTGGGTCTGGGCGTTCGGATAGTCGCCCCACACCGCGAAGGAGCCGCCGAGGATCTGGTCGTCGTACCGGGAATCGACCGCTTGCGTCCCCCGCACCACCCGCGGCGTCCACTGCTCGTAGATGCGCTGTCCCGTCGGGTAGTAGAACTGGTTGGGCTGCCCGAGGACGTAATAGAGGAACAGGTCGTTGTAGTTGACGAGGTCACGCCCCGCGCTCAGGTACTCGACCGGCTGCCTCGCCCCGATCTCCTTGCCCGTCCAGTAGGCCACCTGGAGATCCTTGGCCGGCTGCACGGACGTACCGGGGAAGAACCCGTCGTTCCAGACGCGCATCGTCTTGCCGTGCCCCCGGACCGTGTCGGCACGGTCGTTCAGCCAGCCGGTCGTGAGGTCGGCGACGGTCCCGCCGGAGCCGTAGGCCTCCCGCGCGGCGGTGGCGAGCTGCGGGTACGACGCCTCCGGGTTCGAGGCCATCAGCGCCCGGTACTCGTCGCCGCCCAGGTTCCAGCGGTCGCCGGGGAAGAGGTCGGCGTACTCCGCCAGCAGCTCGTCGACGATCGTCGCGGCCGCGTCCTGCGAGATGTCCACCGCACCGCGCGCGGCGACGCCCGAGGCGTTGACGAGCTGGAGGCTCGGGTGCGCGGCGATGACGGCGCCGAGATGTCCGGGCGAGTCGATCTCGGGGACGATCGTGATGTGCCGCTCGGCGGCGAGGTCGATGATCCGCTCGATCTCGGCCCGGGTCAGATGCTGGTCGGACACCACCTCGGGGTGCGACCGCGACTCGATCCGGAAGCCCTGGTCGTCGGAGAAGTGCAGCCCCAGCTCGTTGAACTTGAGATCCCCGAGCTCCCGCACCCGGTCCTCGATCCACCCCGCGGTGTAGTGCTTGCGCGCGATGTCCAGCATGAACCCGCGCACCCGCTTGGCGGGCGCGTCCTTGACGACCCCCTCGGGGGCCGCACCCCCGCCGTGCACGGTCTGCTTCAGCGTCCGCGTGCCGTAGAACACGCCGGCGTCGGCGGGCCCGCCGATGGTGACCCGCCCGCCGCGCACGGTCATGGTGTACGACTCCGGGTCGCCCCCGGCGTCGTCGTTCAGCACGAGCCGCAGATCCCCGTCCCGCGTGTCGCCCTTCTCCCCCGCGTACGTCAGCCCCAGCTCACCGGCGACCAGCCGCCCCTCGTCGGCGAGTTCCGCGTCGCTCACCACGACCCGCTCCCCCCCGCCGCGGCCGCCATCCCGGCCCGCGCTCCGGGGTGTGCGCCGCGACGGCGGGGATCGTGCGCGGGGTCCGTGAGAGGGGGTAGCTCCGGGTGGGCGTGGGAGTGGGCGCCGGTGAAGAGGCATGGGCGGAGGGCGCCGACCTCCCGTCGGACGGCTGCCGCGCCGCAGCCCCGTGGGCCCGCTGCGATCTCCGTCCTCCGAGGCCCACAGCCCGAGCCACACCCCTCGCGGCAACCGTCACGGCCACGGCCGTCACGATCACGACCCGTGTCCTCACCTGCCGCGCCTTCCGTGCCGGCGCCCGACGCCTGTGCTGACTCACGAACCCAACCTAGGGCGTAGGGGTGGCCAGAGCTGTCCACCACACGTTCCGAAACTCTCCCGTGCGAGTGAAATTCGGGCATCCGTCGGACACGTCACGTCCACTCTCGATAGCGTGACGTCACACCTCTCCCAGCATCCCCTGCCGAAACACACGTGACGCCCACACACCTTCCCGGCCGAGTCGCCATACCGGCGCTGCCCACCGTCCTCGACGCCTTCAACGTCGCCCCCCGCCGACGAGGCCGCAAGCTCCTCCTCACCTGCCTCCGCAGCCTCCGCTGGGCCGACCGCGTCACCGCCCACCGCCCCTACCCCGACACCCCCGCCCTACTCGCCGCGTCCGACGAGGCGGCGTACGACCTGACCCCGGCGGACCTGTCGGAGGCCCTGGCGGGCGAGACATTGACGGCATTGCCGGACGAGACGTACGACATCGCGCATATGGCACTTGATGCCGCGCACGCCGCATACGAGGCGAAGTTCGGGCATGCGTTCGTGATCTGCCTGGAGGGCTTGAAACCGGACGAGGCCCTGGACCACGTACTGGCAGGCATCAGGTCACGATTGACGAACGACCCGGAGGAGGAACGGGTAGTGGCTTCCGAAGAGCTACGGCAACTGGCAAAGGCGCGTTTGCTGGAGATGCTCAGGGGCGCGGGGAACTGCGCGACCAGCCCCAACGGCGCCGCACCCGGCACACAACACCACACCCCACCCCATTAGCCGCAAAGCTCACCCATACGCATGCCACTTTGATCACACCGGTAGGCCCGGCGTAAGCCCCGCAGGGAACCGTCGCTACGATGCTGGGGGCCGGTGGACCGTACCCGGCCGGGCCCGACCGACAGCACAAGCCGGCGCGGCCCCAATCCCCGCTCCCGGAGGGACTTCCGTGCCGGCTGGAACGCTGTACCGCGGCCGGGAAGGAATGTGGTCCTGGGTGGCTCACCGAGTCACCGGCGTCCTCATCTTCTTCTTCCTGTTCGTTCACGTGCTGGACACCGCTCTCGTCCGTGTCTCCCCTGAGGACTACGACAGGGTCGTGGCCACGTACAAGACGCCGATCGTCGCCGTGCTGGAGTACGGCCTCGTCGCCGCCATCCTCTTCCACGCGCTCAACGGCCTGCGGGTCATCGCCGTCGACTTCTGGTCGAAGGGCCCCCGCTACCAGAAGCAGATGCTGTGGTCCGTCGTCGGCCTGTGGGTCGTGCTGATGATCGGGGCGATCTACCCCGTCCTCGGCCACGCCGCTCGTGAACTGTTCGGGAGCTGACGCCCATGTCCACCACCGAGAAGACCGCTGACGTCTCGGGCATCGGCCCCGTCGAGGGCGCCGACGTCTACAGCGTCGACAACCCGGCCCCCCTCATCGAGGCGCCGCGCAAGCGCACCAAGAAGACCCCGAAGTCCACGCGGGGCAACTTCGAGATGGCGGCCTGGCTGTTCATGCGCCTGTCCGGCGTCGTCCTCGTCGTCCTCGTCATCGGCCACCTGCTGATCCAGCTCGTGCTGGACGGCGGCGTGTCGAAGGTCGGCTTCGCGTTCGTCGCGGGCCGCTGGGCCTCGCCGTTCTGGCAGGTCTGGGACCTGCTGATGCTGTGGCTGGCCATGCTGCACGGCGCCAACGGCCTGCGCACGGTCATCAACGACTACGCGGAGCGCGCGAACACCCGGCTGTGGCTCAAGGGCCTGCTCTACACCGCCACGGTGTTCACCATCCTGCTGGGCACGCTGGTGATCTTCACCTTCGACCCGAACATCCGCTAGGCACGGGGCTGAGGCAACCACTGATGAAGATCCACAAGTACGACACCGTCATCGTCGGCGCCGGTGGCGCCGGTATGCGCGCCGCCATCGAGTCGACGAAGCGCAGCCGCACCGCCGTGCTGACCAAGCTGTACCCCACCCGCTCCCACACGGGCGCCGCGCAGGGCGGCATGGCCGCCGCGCTGGCCAACGTGGAGGAGGACAACTGGGAGTGGCACACCTTCGACACGGTCAAGGGCGGTGACTACCTGGTCGACCAGGACGCCGCCGAGATCCTGGCGAAGGAGGCCATCGACGCCGTCCTCGACCTGGAGAAGATGGGCCTGCCGTTCAACCGGACGCCCGACGGGACGATCGACCAGCGCCGCTTCGGCGGTCACAGCCGCAACCACGGCGAGGCCCCGGTCCGCCGGTCCTGCTACGCGGCCGACCGCACCGGCCACATGATCCTCCAGACGCTGTACCAGAACTGCGTGAAGGAGGGCGTGGAGTTCTTCAACGAGTTCTACGTCCTCGACCAGCTGATCACCGAGGTCGACGGCGTCAAGAAGTCGGCCGGCGTGGTGGCCTACGAGCTCGCGACCGGCGAGATCCACGTCTTCCAGGCGAAGGCCGTGATCTACGCCTCCGGCGGCACCGGCAAGTTCTTCAAGGTGACGTCGAACGCGCACACGCTGACCGGTGACGGCCAGGCCGCCGTCTACCGCCGCGGGCTGCCGCTGGAGGACATGGAGTTCTTCCAGTTCCACCCGACCGGCATCTGGCGCATGGGCATCCTGCTGACGGAGGGCGCCCGTGGTGAGGGCGGCATCCTCCGCAACAAGGACGGCGAGCGCTTCATGGAGAAGTACGCGCCGGTCATGAAGGACCTCGCGTCCCGTGACGTCGTGTCCCGCTCCATCTACACGGAGATCCGCGAGGGCCGCGGCTGCGGTCCCGAGGGCGACCACGTCTACCTCGACCTCACGCACCTCCCGCCGGAGCAGCTGGACGCCAAGCTCCCGGACATCACCGAGTTCGCGCGCACCTACCTCGGCATCGAGCCGTACACGGACCCGATCCCGATCCAGCCCACCGCGCACTACGCCATGGGCGGCATCCCGACCAACGTCGAGGGTGAGGTCCTGGCGGACAACACCACGGTCGTGCCGGGCCTGTACGCGGCCGGCGAGGTCGCGTGCGTCTCGGTGCACGGCGCGAACCGTCTGGGCACCAACTCGCTCCTGGACATCAACGTGTTCGGCCGCCGTGCGGGCATCGCCGCCGCCGAGTACAGCCACACGGCCGACTTCGTCGAGCTGCCGGAGAACCCGGCGGAGTTCGTCATCGAGCAGGTCGAGCGGCTGCGCAACTCGACGGGCACGGAGCGCGTGTCGGTCATCCGGCGCGAGCTGCAGGAGACCATGGACGCCAACGTCATGGTGTTCCGCACCGAGCAGACGATCAAGACGGCGGTCGAGAAGATCGCGGAGCTGCGCGAGCGCTACAAGAACGTCGCGATCCAGGACAAGGGCCGTCGCTTCAACACGGACCTGCTGGAGGCGATCGAGCTCGGCAACCTGCTGGACCTCGCCGAGGTCATGGCGGTGTCGGCGCTCGCCCGCAAGGAGTCCCGCGGCGGTCACTACCGCGAGGACTACCCCAACCGCGACGACGTCAACTTCATGCGCCACACCATGGCGTACCGCGAGGTCGGCGACGACGGCACCGAGTCCATCCGTCTCGACTACAAGCCGGTCGTCCAGACCCGCTACCAGCCGATGGAGCGTAAGTACTGATGGCTACCCCTGTTCTGGACAAGGTCGAGGCGGAGTCCGCGGCCTCTCCCTACATCACCGTCACCTTCCGGGTCCGCCGCTTCAACCCGGAGGTCTCGGCCGAGGCGACCTGGGAAGACTTCCAGCTGGAGATCGACCCCAAGGAGCGCGTCCTCGACGGCCTCCACAAGATCAAGTGGGACCTGGACGGCACGCTGACGTTCCGCCGCTCCTGCGCCCACGGCATCTGCGGCTCGGACGCGATGAGGATCAACGGCAAGAACCGTCTTGCCTGCAAGACCCTCATCAAGGACATCAACCCCGAGAAGCCGATCACGGTCGAGCCGATCAAGGGTCTGACGGTCCTGAAGGACCTGGTCGTCGACATGGAGCCGTTCTTCCAGGCGTACCGCGACGTGATGCCCTTCCTCATCACGAAGGAGACGAACGAGCCGACGCGTGAGCGTCTGCAGTCCGCCGAGGACCGCGAGCGCTTCGACGACACGACGAAGTGCATCCTCTGCGCGGCCTGCACGTCCTCGTGCCCGGTCTTCTGGAACGACGGCCAGTACTTCGGCCCGGCGGCGATCGTGAACGCCCACCGCTTCATCTTCGACAGCCGTGACGAGGCGGGCGAGCAGCGCCTGGAGATCCTCAACGACCGCGACGGTGTGTGGCGCTGCCGCACCACCTTCAACTGCACGGACGCCTGCCCCCGTGGCATCGAGGTCACGAAGGCGATCGCCGAGGTGAAGAAGGCCCTGATCACGCGCCGGTTCTGAGCTCGGTTCCGGTACGGCTTCTCATACGGCTGCGAGGGCCCCGTTCCCGTTGGGAGCGGGCCTCTGGCGTGCGGGGCGACGTTCGGGCGACAGGAGCACCTCGTCAGGGACGGTGTCGACGCGTACTGACCCCGGCCGGCTACAGCTGGCTCAGGATCGTCCGGTCCGTGATCTTGGTGTCCGCGGCCAGCATCATCGCCTTGCTGAGGATGACCGCGAGCATCCGGTCGCCCTCGTAGGGGAGGTAACCGGCCTGCGGGGCCTCGGGGTTGGACTTGGGGACGATGCACAGGTACTGGTCGTTCGGGGTGCGCAGGATGTTGCCCGAGCCGAGGTGGATCTTGTACGTGTGGCGGTCGCCCTTGACCTGGAGGAAGCGGCCCTCCAGCGTGCAGCGGTCGGCTATCGCCAGCCTCGGTATCAGGCGCTCCAGCAGCGTGCGGCGGGTCTCGGCGCTCGCACCCAGTTCGCCGAAGCCGTACGACTTCCAGTAGTCCTGGAAGCGGCCGCCAGGGCCGCCGTCCTGCCAGGTCGGGTCGTTGCCGACGCTCGCGACTCCGACGAACAGGTCGACGTCCCGCAGGACTTCGGAGAGGACCAGGGGCGGGATGTCGGTCAGGGGCAGCGGGTCGGCCGGGGCCGCCCCGCCCTGCGGCCGCATGCGGTACTCGCCGCCGCAGCAGTGCGCGGAGTTCTCCGCCGCGTCGATCGGGTAGAAGCGGACCTGGTCGGTGCGCAGCCGCAGGAAGCTGCCGGAGTCCGTGAGGTCGTCGCGGTTCTCCCCGCCGTCGCCCTGGATCCAGTACTCGGCGCGCAGGCCCCACGCGGGCAGCTCCCGGGTGGCGGGCGGCGCCTCGTCGTCCACGCTCAGGCGCAGCTTGTTGCGCCAGCCGCGGACCGCCGCGAGGGCGTGGAACTGGTGCTGACGGAGGTAGTGCGCGGCGAAGCGGTTGGAGTAGGTGCCCGTCGTGCGTTCCGCGTCGGTGAGGAGATAGACCTCTCTGTGGGCCTGCTTGAACGGCTGGGTGATGCCGTGCCGCTCCAGCCAGTCGCGCCAGGCGACGATCTCGGCGGGTTCATGACCGACGGGGTGCCAGAGCGTGACCTCGGTGCCGCCGTCCACGGGGTCGTCGGTGAGGGTGCGCAGGGCGCCGTCGGCGTAGCCGGCCGTGGTGCCGTCGACCGTCCACAGCAGGCGGCGGGCGAGGGTGCCGAGGAGGGGGTGGTCGAGGTAGCGCTCGCGCCAGGCGGCGTAGGTCCAGGTGCGGCGGGCCGCGAACTGGCGGTCCAGTCGCTCGCTCTGGGCCGAGAGCATCTTGTCGATGTCCTTGACGGCCGCCTTGAGGTCCTTGAGCTCGTCGGGGTGGTCGCGGCGGACGTCGGCGGGGACGCTCTTCACGGCCTTCCCCGTGGCGTTGCGCCAGCTCAGCGTCGCCTTGGTGCCGTGCACCTCGATCGTCGCCGTGCTCTCGCCGAGGTGGTGTTCGGCACGGCCCACCTCCGTCAACCCGTAGGCGGGGACGGCCAGTTCCTCGATCTCCTCGCGGCTGAGCCCCATGGCCTCGGCGCGCGTGTCGAGTGCGGTGTTGAGCAGCTTGAGCGTGCCCTTGTAGGTGACGCGGGTGGCGAGGCGGGCGAGTTCGGCGAGGGCCGGCTCGCTGTCGATGCGGGCCAGGGCGGTGACACCGGCGTTGGCGACCTTCGGGTTGACCGGGCCCAGGCCGGAGACCTTCTTGAGCGAGGTCTCGACGAGGGCGCCCAGGGTGCGGGCGGTCTCGGGGTGCGGGGGCACGAAGGAGAGCAGCCAGGTCAGTCCGCGCAGCGCGTCGGCGTTGTACGGGTCGAAGGTGACGTTGGGGTCCGTGCCGTACGGCGTGACGGAGCAGGGGGCGGGTGCGGGGGCGGCCCACGAGGCGCAGCCAGCCGGTCAGGCGTCCCGCACCGGCTCCGCGCCGACGGCCTCCACGAGCGCCCGCCCGGTCTTCTCCCACGGGGCGGAGGGGCGGGCGGCGGTGGCCGTGGTCGCGTGGGCGACGAGCCGTGACCAGCTCTCGTCCCGTTCCGCCAGGTCGGCGAGGGCCTGGTCGGACCAGGCCTCTCCCGGGTTCACCACCGGGTGGGTGAGCGCCGCGATCACGGGGCTCAGCCTGTCCTTCCCGTTCCACGTCGTCAGCCGTGTGCGGCGGAGCATCGCGACGAAGTCGCCCGGGAGTTCGTGGCCGTCGGCGCGCTCCAGTGCGGTGAGCCGGAGGAGTTGGGTCACGTCGTGATGCGCCTCCTGCTCGGACAGCAACGCGATCAGGGCGGGTCGCAGGTCTCGCGGAGGGTCGTCGTCCGTCGTGCGGTCCCGCAGGTTGGCCAGCATGTGCATGATGTACCGACGGCCGTCCGCGCCCTGCTCCAACTCGAAGTAGTGCTGGGCCAGGCGGTGCAGCAGCGCGGGCCGGAACGGGGGGTCGACGACGCGCAGCGCCTTGAGGACCTCCTGTTCGGGGCCGCCCCACGGGCCTCCGACCAGCTCGGCGAGCTCCAGCAGCCGCGGCACGACACGCTCGGCGTCCTCGGCCGCGAGAAGTGCGAGAACTTCCTGGATCAGCTCGGTGCGTCCCTCGGTCGGCTCGGTCATCAGCCACCCACCAGTGCCACGAGCTTGAGGAACGTGACCTCCGTCGACAGGCCCAGCTCGATCTCCTCGTCGAGCTCGGTCACCTGGCGGTCGCCGACTAGCACCAGGAAGCCGTTGCCCGCGAACGCCTTCAGCGCCAGGGCCGTCTGCTTCTCCGGGTCTATACGGCGAGGGGTGCGCAGCGCGTACCCGTTGAGCACCCGCTCGGTGTCCTCCGGCTGCACCAGGCCCTGGAAGACCTCGGGCGTGCGCGCGTTGTACTCGGCGACCTCCTGGAAGACCCGGCGGCGGATCAACTCCCGCACGCTGAGCCGCTCCTCGGCGATGTCCAGCCCCCAGCCGTCGCTGCGGCCCCCGCTTGTCGTCTCGTCGACGAACGTCACGAATCCCATGCCGCCGACAGTACGGCCCCCCACTGACAACGCCGTTCCCGCACGGCTCACCGCACAGCGGCCGACCCCGCTCCCGCGTGACTCACCGCACCAGCGGACGGCTCCACTCCCGTGCCCCGGCCGCCCGCATCAGCTCGACGGTGACCAGCGGGTGCACGAGTTCTACGTAACGGACCTGGCTGGTCAGGGACTTCCGCAGCTGGCGCATGCTGCGGGCGCCGAACGACGCCGCGCCCCCGACTCCCGCGGCCCGCGCCAGCTTCTCGATCCCGACCTTGCACTCGGTGGCCTCGGCGTCCCGGCAGACGTGGATCTCGACGTCCCCCGCCCACAGCCCGAGGACGGCCTTGTAGCGCACGTCGGCGCCGGCGTACGTCACCACCGCGAGGTGCCGGTCCGCGGTCTCGTCCCCCGGCCCGTCCAGAGCCAGTCTCTCCGCGGTACCGGCGAACGCCGCCCGTACCTCGGCGAAGAAGGCCTCTGCTCCCGGAACCATCCCCGTCCCCTCCGTCGTACGGCGCTGGCGAGGGCTCAGCGTACCGACGCGGCGCGTGCTTTCTCGGCTCAATGAGTGACCTCGTGGGCGGTCCGCCCGGCAACCGTCGTCCCGGCACCTAATCTGATCGCATGTCAGATGACGAGTCGTACGAACTGCTCGGTTTCGACAACGTGCTGCTGCCCGTCGGCGATCTCGGCGAGGCCGTCGGGTTCTATGAACGCGCGGGATTCTCGGTGGGGTTCCGGCTCGACGAGGCCGGGATCGCGCTGCTCAAGGTCGGCGGTGAGACGCCCGGGATCCTGCTCCGGCAGGACGAGGCGGTGGGGCACCGTCCGCCGCCGTGGCCGTCGCCGCGCGTGTGGCTGGAGGTGCCGGACGCGCGCGTGGCCGCGCGCACGCTGCGCGGCGCCGGAATCGCGCTGCTGGACGAGCCGTTCTCCGTGGCCACCGGCTGGACCGTGGAGGTCGCCGACCCCTGGGGCAACGTCCTCGGGTTCACCGACTACACCAAGCGTCCGGAGCTCGCTCGCAGGTCGTGACGCGGGTGCCTCTAGGCTCTCGTACCGTGCCCGCGAAGAACGTAGAGAACGCAGAAGACCACGACGGCGCCGCGCCGTCCAGCAAGTCCGAGCAGACCCGTGCCCTCATCCTGGAGACCGCCATGCGGCTGTTCCAGGAGCGCGGCTACGACAAGACGACCATGCGGGCCATCGCCAAGGAGGCCGGCGTCTCCGTCGGCAACGCGTACTACTACTTCGAGGGCAAGGAGCACCTGATCCAGGGCTTCTACGACCGGATCGCCGCCGAGCACCAGGTGGCGGTCCGGGAGGTCCTGGCACGGGAGACCGACCTGGAGGCGCGGCTCGCGGGCGTGCTGCGGGCGTGGCTGGACATCGCCACGCCGTACCACGAGTTCGCGGTGCAGTTCTTCAAGAACGCCGCCGACCCCGACAGCCCGCTCAGCCCCTTCTCCGAGGAGTCGGAGCACGCGCGCGTGGAGGCGATCTCCGTCCACCGCCAGGTGCTGGCCGGGACGAAGACCAAGGTGCCGGAGGAGCTGCGGGGCGTGCTGCCCGAGCTGATGTGGCTGTCCCAGATGGGGCTGGTGCTGTACTGGATCTTCGACCGGACGCCGGGGCGGGAGCGGAGTTACCGGCTCGCCGAGCGCGGGGCGCGGCTCACCGCGCGCGGGGTGGCGCTGGCCCGGTTCCGGGTGCTGCGGCCGCTCGTGCGGGAGGTGCACGAGCTGTTCACGGACTTCCTGCCGGGGATGACGAAGATGATGCCCGACCCCGGCAGGAGGCTCGAGTAGTCCGCCTCAGTTGACGGCGTCGACCTCGCCCTCGGCCAGCTCCACGTCGTACACCAGCGGCCCGTCCCCGACGACGACGTGCCCCGCGCGTGAGCCGTACGAAGCCGCCGTCGCCGCCAGGAGATACGTCCCGCGCCGGGACCGACACGATGTAGGAGCCGTCGGCCAGGGACACCACCCGGTCCAGCTGGCGTCCGCCGCGCGTGAGCAGCGTGACCGCCGCGCCCTCGACGGGCTGGCCGTCCTCGTCGCGGACGAAGCCGTGGACGGCGGAGGCCGGGCCGTCCGGGGTCGCCGCCACCGGTGCGGGCTCGTCCTCCTTGGGCTCGACCGCCAGGTGCGGCAGCCGCTTCTCCAGCCACCCCGGCAGCCACCAGTTGGAGTTGCCGAGCAGATGCATCGCGGCCGGCACCAGCGCCGTACGCAGGACGAACGCGTCCAGGGCCACCGCGGCCGCCAGCCCGACACCCGCCATCGCCGCGCCCGAGTCACCGCTCAGGACGAAGGCGAGGAAGACACACACCATGATCAGCGCCGCGCTGTTGATGACCCGGCTGGTCTCCGCCAGACCGACCCGCACCGCGCGCGCGTTGTCCTTGGTGTGGACCCACTCCTCGTGCATCCGGCTCACCAGGAACACCTGGTAGTCCATGGAGAGGCCGAAGAGCAGCGACAGCATGATGACCGGCAGGAAGGCGTTGATCGGGCCCTCCTTGCCGAGGCCCAGCATCTCCAGCCCCCAGCCCCACTGGAAGACCGCCACGAGGACACCGAAGGAAGCCGCCGCGGCGATCAGGTTCATCAGGGCGGCCGTCAGCGGGACGACCAGGGAGCGGAAGGCGACCAGCAGGAGCAGGAAGCCGAGGCCGATGATCGTCGCGATGAACAGCGGCAGGCGGTCGCCGGTGACCGACGCGAAGTCCTTGGAGACGGCGGTCACGCCGCCCACGTGGGCCTGGGCGCCCGCCTGCGGGATCACGTCGTCCCGCAGGGTGTCGATCAGGTCGTCGGTCTCCTTGGACTGCGGTGACGTCGTCGGCACGACCTGGATCACCGTCACACCCTTCGCGGGCGGCAGTGCGGCGACCCGGGCGACGCCGGGGGCCGACTCCAGGCCCTTGACCAGCGCGGTCGTGTCCCCGCCCTCGGTGACCACCTGGAGCGGGCCGTTGAAGCCCGGCCCGAAGCCCTCGGCGAGCAGGTCGTAGGCCTTCCTGGTGGTCGTGGAGGAGTCGTCGTTGCCCTGGTCGGTGGCGCCGAGGCGGAGCGAGAGGACCGGGATGGCGAGGACGGCCATGACGACCAGGGCGAGCGCGGCGATCCTGCGGGGACGCTTCTCGACGTTCACCGACCAGCGGGCGGCCAGGCCGCTCGCCTTCTCCTGCTCGGGTCCCTCCGCCGCCAGCTTCCGGCGCTGGCGGCGGCTGAGGACGCGCGGGCCGAGCAGACCGAGCAGGGCCGGCAGCAGCGTGGTGGCCGCCAGCACGCTCAGGACCACCGTCAGCGAGGTGCCGACGACCACGCCGTCCAGGAAGCGCAGCCGCGTCACGAGCATGCCGGCGAGCGCGATGCAGACCGTGCCGCCCGCGAACAGCACCGCGCGGCCGGAGGTGTTGAGGGCGGTGACCGCCGACTCCTCCGGGTCCATGCCGCGCAGGATGCCGCGCCGGTGCCGGGTGACGATGAACAGGGCGTAGTCGATGCCGACGCCGAGGCCGATCAGGGAGGCGAGCAGCGGGGCGATGTCCGGGATGTCGGTGGCGTGGCTGAGCAGCTGGGTGGAGAACAGGCCCATGCCGACGCCGAACACGGCGATCGCGATCGGCAGCAGCATCGCGAAGAGCGACCCGAAGGCCAGGAACAGCACGACGGCCGCCGCGACGATGCCGACCATCTCCGACAGGCCCTGCGGCGGCTCCTGCACCCGCTGGATGGCCTGACCGCCCAACTCGACCTGGAGGCCGCCGCGTTCAGCCGCCTGCGCGGTGTCGACGACGTCCTCGACGAGCTCCTTGGGCACCTCGTTCGCGCGCTTGGCGAAGGTCAGCTGCGCGTACGCGATCTTGCCGTCCTTGCTGATCTGCGCGGCCCCCTGGGCGCCGTAGGGGCTGGTCACCGCGCCGACGCCGGGCATCTTCGCGATCTTCTCGAGGGCCGGCTCGATCCGGTCCTGGACCGCCCGGTCCTTCACCGAGCCCTCGTCGACCTTCCACACCACGGTGTCCGTGTCGCCCGAGGTGTTCGGGAAGGCCTTCTCCATCAGGTCGTACGCGCTCTTGGAGTCCGTGTCCGGGAGGGAGAAGACGTTCGCGTAGTTCGTGCCCGCCGCCGAGGCCGAGAAGCCCAGACCGAACAACGCCCCCACCCACAACAACAGGACCACCAGCCGGTGCCGATAGCACCACCGTGCCAATGCCGCCACGCTCAACACTCCCCAGTCGGTTGTCGGTCGGTCCCCCAGGTCCTGGGCAACAAGACTGGCGGCGCGGTACGTGCCGGGACACCGCAGCCCGCCGACTCTCAAGGAACTCCAAAGAGCCGAACCCGCCCGGCTGTCAGTGGGGCCGCCGATACTGGGGGCATGACGACGGCTCCAGGCACCGTGCTGGTCGTGGAGGACGAGGAGAGCATCGCGGACGTCCTCGCCATCGCGCTGCGCTACCACCGGTTCGAGGTGATGGTCGCGGGCAGCGTCCGCGAGGCCCTGGCGCTCGCCGAGCGCACCCGGCCCGACGCGGCGCTGCTCGACGTGATGCTGCCCGACGGCGACGGCCGCGCCCTGGGCAGGCAGCTGCGCGCCGAGCGGCCGGACCTGGCGCTGGTGTTCCTCACCGCCCGCGACTCGCCCGCCGAGGTCGTCGGCGCCCTCGGCTTCGGCGACGACTACATCACCAAGCCGTTCAACATCGACGAGGTCGTCGCCCGGATCACCGCCGTCCTGCGCCGCACCCGCCCCGCCGACGTGCTGCCGCAGCGCCCCCTGCTGCGCTACGGCGACCTGGAGCTGGACGAGACGACGTACTCGGTGCACCGCGCGGGCCGCTCGGTCGAACTCACCCCCACCGAGTACGCGCTGCTGCGTTTCCTGGTGCGCAACGGCGGCCGGATCGTGCCCAAGGAGCAACTGCTGCGCCATGTCTGGCAGTACGAGCACACCCCGCCCGAGTCGACCGTCGTGGAGACGTACATCAGCTATCTGCGGCGCAAGCTGGACGCCCTGGGACCGCCGGTGATCACCACGCGGCGCGGCGTCGGGTACGGGCTGGCATGAAGCTCCGCAAGCTCGGCTGCAGACGCGGCATCCACTCCCTGCGCGCGAAGCTGACGCTGGCGAACGTGGCGCTGCTCGCGCTCGGCATCGTCGCGGCGACCGCGGTGAGCGTGATGGGCATGCGGTACTACCTGCTCGACCAGATCGACTCCGATCTCGCCAAGTCGCGCGAGACGATGGGCAGTTCGCGGCTGACCATGCAGATGATCGACGACCTGAGCACGCTGGCGATCGTCCGGGAGCGGTTCCTGCTCCAGGACGACGGGGAGGCGCGGCCGGACCAGATCCTCGGCGTCGTCGACACGCACGGCGACGCCATCTCCTTGGGCGACTTCACCCCGAGCGCCCTCCAGAGGGACCTCGCGGACGCGGTGGCCGACCCGCGCGCGCTGGCCGCCGACCCCGAGCCGCGCGACATCAAGGTGCGCGGGGACTCCTACCGGGCCACCGCGACCCGGCTCACCGACGGCACGTACATCCTGTTCGCCACCTCCACCGAGGCCGTCCACAAGGGCATCGGCAAGGCCGTCAAGCTCGACCTCGCCATCGGCAGCCTGCTGCTGGCGCTGCTGGCCTGTCTGACCATGTTCAGCGTGCGGCGCCGGATGCGGCCGCTGGAGGACATGGTGGAGACGTCGTCGGCGATCGCCGAGGGCGACCTGACCCGGCGCGTCCCCTCCAGCCGGGACGCCACCCTGGAGGTCGAGCAGCTGCGCACCGCCCTCAACTCCATGCTCCACCAGGTGGAGTCGGCGCACCGCACGCGCGAGCGCAGCGCCGGGCAGCTGCGCCGCTTCGTCGCCGACGCCTCGCACGAACTGCGCACACCGCTGTCCGCGATACGGGGCTATCTCCAGCTGTACGACCAGGGGATGCTCCAGGACCCCGACGAGCGCAAACGCGCCTGGGGGCGGGTGATGGCCGAGGCGACCGGATGGGGCGCCTGGTGGACGAACTGCTCACGCTGGCCCGCCTCGACCAGCAGCCCGAGCTGCGCTTCCGCAACGTCGACCTGACCCGGCTGGTGCGGGACGCGGCCGAGGACCTGCGGGTGCAGCAGCCGGGGCGGCCGATCAGCGTCGACGCCGACGGGGCGCTGCTGGTGCACGCCGACGAGGCGGGGCTGCGACAGGTCCTGGGCAACCTGGTGGGCAACGTCCGCACGCACACCCCGGCCGACGTGCCGGTGCGGCTCGAGGTGGAGCGGGCCTACGGGGCCGTACGGCTGTGTGTCGCGGACGACGGCCCGGGCCTCGCCGAGGAGGACGCCGCACGCGTCTTCGACCGGTTCTTCCGGGCCGGCGGGGGTGCGGGCAGCGGGCTCGGGCTGGCGATCGTGCAGGGGGTCGTACAGGCGCACGGCGGCCGGGTGACGGTGCGGACGGCGCCGGGCGAGGGGCTGGCGGTGACGGTGATGCTGCCGTCACGGACGTAGGCGCCGCGCGCGTGTACGGGGCCTCACGCGGGCAGGCGCCCCGCGCGCGTGCCTATGTATCGGCCACTACCAGGGCCCACACCGTCTTGCCGTGCCGCCCCCGGCTCCACACCCCCCACGCGGCGGCGACGTGCTCCACCAGGTGCAGTCCGCGTCCGGACTCCTCCCCCTCCCCCACCAGCCGCAGCCGCGGCTCCAGTCGGCCCTCGTCGGAGACCTCTATGAGGCAGGAGCCGTCGGCGAGGGCGGTCACCGCGACCTCGAACTCGCGCTCCAGGAGCGGCCCGTGGCGTACGACGTTGGTGACCAGCTCCGACACCAGCAGTACCGCGTCCGCAAGGGCCGGGTCGTCATGGCCGTGCCCCCAGTCGGCCAGATGATCCCGTACCCGGCGCCGCGCCAGACCCACGGATGCCGGATGCCGGGGCAGCCGGAAGGAGTTGCGTCTCAACACGTTTGCTCCTCACCCCACGCACACCTCCGTCACATGGTGGTGCGTCGGGCGCCCGCCCCGCGCCGCTCGGCGCATGTCCATGCCGCGAGTTCGCGTCAGATCCAGTTGAGACGCCAGAGCCGGAAGACGCCGGTACCGTCCGAGAGGTACTGGCCGCCGCCGACGTCCTCGCTGCTGACGACGTACTCCTTGGCCTGCCAGAGCGGGATGACCGGCACATCGCGCGCGACGGCGTCCTGCATCGACCGGAAGTCCTCCGCGGCGTCGGCGCGGTCGGCGTACTGCTGACTGGCCTGGATCAGCTTGTCGACCTCGGAGCTGCTGTACCCGGTGTTCATGGTGCCGTCGGTGCCGACGAGGGGCCCGCCGTAGGTGTCCGGGTCGGGGAAGTCGGCGACCCAGCCGACCGCGTAGGCGTCGAGCTTGCCGGTGGCCCACGCCTTCTGGAAGGCGGTCCACTCGTAGGGCTTGAGCGTCACCTCGAACAGCCCGCCCGCCTCCAGCTGCCTCTTGAGCTCGGCGGCCTCCTTGTCGGCGGCGCCCCGGCCGGTGGCGTACCCGTAGGTGAACTTCACCGGCAGCGTCACCCCGGCCTCGGTGAGCAGGGCCTTGGCCTTGGCGGTGCTCTGCTTGGCGTAGGCGTCGAAGAACGCCGTGGTGTGACCGGTGATGCCCGCCGGGATCAGCGAGTAGAGGGGGTCGACGGTCCCCTCGTAGACCGTGGCGGCCAGCCGCTCGCGGTCGATCATCCAGGCCATCGCCTGCCGGACCTTGGTGTCGTGCAGCGGTGAGGAGGAGCGGGTGTTGAGGTAGAGGTTGCGGACCTCGGAGCTGTCGGCCTCGGAGACGCGCATCGAGGGGTCGCTGGGGTTCAGCCGGGCGAGCACCTCGGGCGGCAGCTGCCGGGTGGCGACCTCGATCTGCCGGGCCTTCCAGGCCGCGTTCAGCTTGTCGGCGTCCTTGTAGTAGAGCAGTTCGACCGGGCGCCGGCGTCCTTCACCGCGCCCTTGTAGCGGCTGCTGGGCGCGAGGGTGACCTTCTTGTCCTTCGTATACGACCGCAGCTCGTACGGGCCGGTGCCGTCCACGCCGTTGTCCTTGCGCAGGCCGTCCGCGGGGTACTTGTCGCGGTCGACGATCGAGCCGGCTCCGGTGGCGACCTTGAACGGGAAGGTGGCGTCCGGGGAGGAGAGGTGGAAGGTGACCGTCAGGCCCTGGGCCGTCACCGACTTGAGGGTGTCGAGCAGGGAGACCGGGCCGACGTCCGACTTGATCTTCTTGACCCGGTCGAACGAGTACTTGACGTCCTCGGCGGTCATCGCGCGCCCGCTCGGGAACTCGAGGCCCTTCCGCAGCTGACAGCGGTACGTCTTGAGACCGCCGCCCACGAACTTGCAGCTCTCCGCCGCGTCGGGCACCGGCGTGGCGCCGCCCGACTCGAACGTCAGCAGCGACTGGAAGACATTGCTGAACAGAGCCCAGGAACCGGCGTCATAGGCGCCGGCCGGGTCGAGGGACGTGACGACGTCCGTCGTACCGACCTTGATCGTCTTGTCGGTGTCCTCCTGCGACGGCATCAGCTGCCAGCCGCCCACTCCCACGGCCGCCAGCACAAGCAGCGTCGCGAGAATCCGTATGCGAACCGATCGCATCGGTTTCCTTCCCCGGGCCCCTGACGGCCCCCAAGCACACATGCCACTCCCCTAGCGGCGCGGCTCACCTAATCACACGGGTTTCCCGGGCGGAAGAGGGATCTTGAGAGTTGAGAAAGTCATTGCCGCAAGGTGTTACCGAAGAGTTTCACAGGGCTCGCACAGGGTCTGCCGCGAAAGGTTTCAAGCCGGCCCCGGGCCACGGCTCTACGCCTGACGGGACGCCAGCTCGATCACCGTGATGTCCGAGGGCGCGCCCACGCGCGTGGGCGGCCCCCAGGCGCCCGCGCCGCGGCTGACGTAGAGCTGGGTGTCGCCGTAGCGCTCCAGGCCGGCCACGGTCGGGTTGGCGGCCTCGGCGATGAGGTTGCCGGGCCAGAGCTGGCCGCCGTGGGTGTGGCCGGACAGCTGGAGGTCGACGCCGTGCTCGACGGCGTCGTGGATCTGCACGGGCTGGTGGGCGAGGAGCACGCACGCGCGTGTGGTGTCACGGTCGCCGAGCGCCTTGCCGAAGTCGGGGCCCTGGCCCTCGCTCTCCCCGGCGATGTCGTTCACGCCGGCGAGATCGAAATGGCGCAGCTCCGTACGGGCGTTCTCCAGGGGGAGCAGTCCGAGCCGGCGCACCTCCTCGACCCACTGCTCGGCGCCGGAGAAGTACTCGTGGTTGCCGGTGACGAAGTAGGCCGGCGCCCTCAACTGCGACAGGGGGGCGGCGGCCGGTCCGAGGTCCTTCACGCTGCCGTCCACCAGGTCGCCGACGACCGCGACCAGGTCGGGCTGCGTGGAGTTGATCGTGTCGACGACCTTCTGCGCGAAGCCGCGGCCCAGCACGGGGCCGAGGTGGATGTCGCTGACCACCGCGATCCGGAACCCGTGCGCCGCGCGCGGCAGTTTGGCCAGCGGCACGGTGACCCGCTTCACCCTCGGCCCGCGCAGCACGCCGTACGTGCCGTAGCCGACGGTCCCGACCGCGGCGGCGGCGGCCGCTCCGCCGACCACGCGGGAGACGAACAGGCGCCGGGAGGGGGCGGCGAGGAGACGGGGGGACGCGGGCTCGGCGGGCTCTTCGGGGGCCGGTCCCGCCGGTACGGGCTCCGGTCGCGGTACGGCGACGGCCGCGACGGGCGCGTTCCGCCGGTCCCGTCGCTCCAGGCAGCGGCGCAGCAGCGGTCGTACGACCTCACCCGCCACCACGCCCAGCAGCAGGTAGATCGACAGGGCCAGCCACAGGAAACCGGGCCAGGCCAGTGTCTGCTGGAGCCAGAAGGGCGCTCCGGTGCGCTCGCCCACCAGGGCGCCGATCGCCAGCAGCCAGCCGCCGGCGACGACCACCACGCCGGCCCGCCGGCCCCGGCCCGGGCCGCTCGTCGTGTCGCGGAACAGGCGGCGCCACAGGTACCAGTTGGCGGTCACCAGGACGGCCAGGGCCAGCACGGCGAAGACGATGACCACGGAGTCGTATCCCTTTGTTGTCGTGTGCGGGGAACGCGCCCGCTATGACGTCTGGCGCAAAGCACGCACCCCGCGCAACCCGATGAGGCCGACGACCGTCCCCAATACGAAGGAAACGACGGCGAGCGTCAGGTGCACCCAGAAGTACGCGGTCGGGTCGCCCGCGTCGTCGAACGCGAGTCCGCTGCCGTCCTTGACGAGATTCTTGACGAAAGTGATCCAGATGACCCAGCTCCACACCCCGAAGGCGAGCAGGAACCAGGAGACGGGGCGGCTGAGCTTCATGCGTCCAGTATCTCCGCCGGGTGTCTGGTTCCTCGGCCGGGGTGGGGAGGGCAGTGGGACTTCACGGGCGGTGGCATGTACGTTTCCGACCGTGTCCGCACCCAAGAAGACCACCAGGCGATCCCTGCTGGTCGTTTCCGCCACTCTGACGTCCCTCGCGCTGACCGCGGGCCCCGTGCTCGCCGCGCCCAGCCCCTCGACGTCTCCCTCGGCCACCCCGCCCGCGAAGATGTCGACGGTCGGCGGCGCCCGGCTCGGGCAGGCCGGCACCCAGGTCAACCTGGCGAGCGGGGTGCCGGTGCTGCCCAAGGGCCTCACCGCGCGGTCGTGGATCGTCTCCGACGCCGAGTCCGGCGAGGTGCTCGCCGCGCACAACGCGCACTGGCGGCTGGCCCCGGCGAGCACCCTGAAGATGCTGTTCGCCGACACCGTCCTGCCGAAGTTCCCGAGCACCACCGAGCACAAGGTCGTCCCCTCCGACCTCGCCGGCATGGGCGTCGGCTCCAGCATGGTCGGCATAAAGGAAGGCGAGAAGTACACCGTCCACGACCTGTGGCTCGGTGTCTTCCTGCGCTCCGGCAACGACGCCGTGCACGTGCTGTCCGCGATGAACGGCGGCGTGAAGCACACGGTCGCGGAGATGAACGAGCACGCCGAGGAGCTCCAGGCCCTCGACACCCACGTGGTCAGCCCCGACGGCTACGACGCCGAGGGCCAGGTGTCGAGCGCGTACGACCTGACGCTGTTCGCCCGCTCCGGGCTGCAGAAGAAGGACTTCCGCGAGTACTGCTCGACGGTCACCGCGAAGTTCCCGGGCGAGACGAAGAAGAACAAGAAGGGCAAGAAGGTCCGCGAGTCCTTCGAGATCCAGAACACCAACCGGCTGCTGTCCGGCACCGACTCCGACGTCGACGTCTACCCGGGCATCGCGGGCGTCAAGAACGGCAACACCACCAACGCGGGCGCCACCTTCACCGGGGTGGCCGAACGGGGCGGCAAGGTGCTGCTCGTCACCGTCATGAACCCGTCGAAGAACGAGCACGACGAGGTCTACAAGGAGACCGCGAAACTCTTCGACTGGGGCTTCAAGGCCGCCGGCAAGGTCTCCCCGGTGGGTGAGCTGGTCCCGCCGAAGAGCGCCGCGCAGCCGAGCGCCCAGCCGGGCGCCACGGCCTCCGGCGAGGCGGGCGGCGCCGTGGGGAGCGGCGGGTCCTCCGCCAAGCCGGTGGCGAGCGCCACGGCCGCCTCGGGCTCCGGCGGCATGGGCATCGCCCTCGCCATCGCCGGCGGGGTGCTGGTGCTGCTGGCGGCGGGCGCGTTCCTGGTCAACCGCCGGTGGCCGCTGCCGGATCTCGTACGACGTCGTCGCTGACCTCGTCGGGTTCGTCCTCCTTCTTGCTCTCCGTCGCCGTCCAGGCGGCGCAGAACAGGACGAGTTTCGAGGTGAAGTTGATCCACAGCAGCAGGGCGACGGGGACGCCGAAGGCGCCGTACATGCTCTTCGCGGCCACGCCCTGCATGTAGCCGCTCAGCAGCAGCTTCAGCAGCTCGAACCCGACCGCGCCGATCAGCGCCGCCACCAGCAGCCGGCGGCGCGTCGGTTCGACGCCGGGCAGCAGGGTGAGGACGTACAGCAGAAGCAGGAAGTCGGCGAGCACGGCGATCAGGAACGCGGCGATCCGCAGCAGGACGGCGCCCCAGCCCTCGCGGTCGATGCCGATCTGGTCGCTGATCCAGCCGACCATGGCGGAGCCGATGGCGGACGCGGCGATCGTGACCAGGAGCGCGCCGCCGAGGCCGACCAGGATGCCGGCGTCCTTGGCCTTGCTCAGGACCGGGTTCACGTCCTCGTCGGGCAGCTCCCACACCGCGCGCAGGCACTCACGCATCGAGCCGACCCAGCCGATGCCGGTGAACAGCAGCACGGCTCCGGCGATGAGACCGATGGCGCCGGCGTTCTCGACCAGGCCGTCGATGTTCAGCTGGTCGGAGATGCCGGGCACCTGGTCGGCGATCTTGTTCTGCAGCTCGTCCTGCTGCGACTGGCTGAGGGTCGCGGCGGCGATGGCGGCGGCCACGGTCAGCAGCGGGAACAGGGCGATGAAGCTGATGAACGTCATCGCGGCGGCCAGCCGCGTCCACTTCACCCGGTCCAGCCGCTCGTACGACCGCCACGCGTGCGTGGCCATCAGCCGGACGAACGCCGGCCCGACTACGGGGAGCTTCTTCAGCCAGTCCATGTCCGCCTCTGTGCTCGGTGACCCAGGTATGCCCCGGGTCCTGAAGTCCCATGTACGAGTACCCCGAAAGCGCAGGACGGTGGCGGTGGGTGGGCTAGCAATGTGCCACCGCCAGCCCGTACATCCCCAGCCACACCAGGCCGATGACGGCGAGGGCGCGGTCGCCGAGGACGACCTCCTCGGGCTCGCCCGCGGTGCCGCGGTCGGCGAAGACCGCGTACCGCAGGACCGCGAGGATGAACGCCACGACGGACAACTGGCGCCAGGGCAGCAGACCGGTGGCCGTCGGCGCGGCATGCGTGCCGCCGTCCTCCAGGGCCCACAGGCAGTACCCGAGGACGGCGACCCCGGCCGCGAGCTGCCAGACGAAGCGCAGATAGCCGGGCGTGTACTCGGTGAGCAACGCGCGCGTGGCGCCCTCCGTGCCCTCCATCTGCACGGCCTCGGAGTAGCGCTTGGCCGCCACCATGAACAGCGCCCCGAAGCCGGTCGTGATCAGGAACCAGCGTGACAGCGGAATCCCGAGGGCGAGCCCGCCGACCATCGCCCGCATCAGGAACCCGGTCGTGACGACGACGAGGTCGACGACCAGGACGTGCTTGAGGCTGACGCAGTAGGCCAGTTGCATGCCCACGTAGGCGGTGAGCAGGGCCGGCACGAGGGGCGGGGTGAGCCAGCCGGCGAGGGCGAGCGCCAGGAGGGCGAGGACGCCTCCGACTCCGTACGCGACGGGTACCGGGACCTGTCCGGCGGCGACCGGGCGGTGGCGCTTGGTGGGGTGCGCGCGGTCGGCGTCGGCGTCGCGGGCGTCGTTGATCAGGTAGACGGCGGCGGCGCACGCCGTGAACAGTGCGAAGACCAGCGCGAGTCGGGTGAGCGCGTGCCGGGTGAAGAGCTGCCCCGCGGCCGCGGGGGCGGCGACGACGAGAAGGTTCTTGACCCACTGCTTGGGACGCGCGGTCTTGAGGAGACCGCGGAGGACGGAGTGGGGGTGAGGTGCCCGCGGCGATGCAGGCGCTGACGGTCCTCGCCGACGACGTCGACCGGAGACTGGACCCCCGGCAACG
>MWJO01000011.1 GCA_002027195.1 Streptomyces sp. GKU 895
CGACCGCTTCTTTAGTCAATGGCTGTTGGTTTTACACTGGTGTTCGTGGACGACCCGAAGGAAGTACGCGATGCCGATGTTTCCGCCGTCGCCGCTCTGGACGAGCCGACCCGCAGGAGGCTGTACGACCATGTAGCGCGACAGCCCGGTCCCGTCAGCCGCGACGACGCGGCCGCCGCGCTCGGCCTGGCGCGCCAGACAGCGGCGTTCCATCTCGACCGCCTGGCCGACGAATCCCTGCTCGACGTGGTCTATGAGCGGCGCAGCGGGCGGGCAGGGCCGGGTGCGGGCAGGCCCGCCAAGCTGTACCGGCGCTCGACGAGGCAGTTCGCCGTCAGCTTGCCGGACCGGCGCTACGAGCTCGCCGGCCGGCTGCTGGCGCAGTCCGTGGAGGAGTCCGCGGCGACCGGCGCCCCGGTGCGCGAGGTGCTGCACCGCAAGGCCGAGGAGTTCGGCACGCGGCTGGGCGAGCGCGGCGGCTCGGACCTCTTCGATCTGCTGGAACAGCACGGGTTCGAGCCGCGACACGAGGAAGACGCCGTCGTGCTGGGCAACTGCCCCTTCCACGCCCTGGCGCGTGAGCACACACAGACGGTGTGCGGCATGAACCTCCATCTGCTGCGCGGTGTCCTGCACGGGCTGGACGAGAGCGGGTACGCAGCCCGTCTGTCGCCCAGCCCGGGCCGGTGCTGTGTCCGGCTGGAGCCCGTCGCCTGATCATCAGGGACGCCCGGGGTCCGGCCTGCGCGACGTCATTCGCGCCTGCTGCCCCCGACCGCGGGGACGCGACCGGCCCCGCCGCGTTGGTGCAGTTCGATGGCCAGCGGCGTCGCGGTGAACATCGAGGAATAGGTGCCCACCACAAGGCCGATCAGGAGTGCCAGAGCGAAATCGGTCAGGGTGTCGCCACCGAGGACGGCCAGCGCGGTGAGGATGAAGGCGGCCCCCATGCCGGTGTTGACGGTGCGGGGCAGGGTCTGCAGCAGCGCCTGATTGGCGACCCGGGCGAAGGACTCCCCGCGGTCACGCCGGTCCAGTTCCCTGATCCGGTCGAAGACGACGACGGAGTCGTTGACGGAGTAGCCGATGACGGTCAACAGCGCGGCCAGGAAGACGCCGTCGATGGGCTTGCCGAGCCACGCGAAGACGCCGATGAGGATCACGACGTCATGGGCGAGGGCGGCGACCGCCGAGGTGCCCAGCAGCCAGCGGAAGCGTGCCGCGAGATACATCAGCTGGGCGCCCAGGGCGACCACGAGCGCGATGAGGGCGCCACGGCGCAGTTCCTCGCCCAGGCTGGGCCCGATGGTTTCGTCGCGGATTCTGTCGGCTGTGCCCACCAGGCCGGTGACGGTGTCGGTGAGGGCCGCCGCCTCGGTGTTGCTCAGGTGGTGCGTGCGGATGGTGAGCCGGTTCTCACCGGAGCTCTGGACGACGGCCCGCGGGAACCCCGCGTCGGCGAGCGCGCTGCGGGCCCGGTCGGCGTCGACGGGGCCGGCCGTGGTGTATTCGATGAGGCGGCCACCGGTGAACTCGACACCGAAGTCGAGGCCGCGCACAGCGATCCCCGCGGCGGCCAGTACGAGGGCGGCTGCCGAGGCTGCCAGCCACCGGCGCGGGTGGCGCAGAAGGTCCGGCTTGCTACGGCTCAGGCGGTCGCGGACGGTGCCGGTGTGGGCGATGCCGGTGAGATGGGGGCGGCGGCGCAAGCAGGGGCGGGCGATCGCGTGGTCGGCGAGGGCTCGGGTGATGACCAGGGCGCTGATCATGGAGGCGAGGACGCCGATGCCCAGCGTGACGCCGAACCCGCGCACGGGCCCGGAAGCGAGGAAGAACAGCAGACCGGCAGCGATGAGAGTGGTGATGTTGGAGTCGGCGATCGCGCTGAACGCCCTGCCGAATCCGGACGTCAGGGCCGACCGCGGGGTGCTGCGGTGGCCCGAGGCGTACTCCTCTCGGGCGCGTTCGAAGACGAGCACGTTCGCGTCGACCGCCATACCGATGGCCAGCACGAATCCCGCGAGGCCCGGCAGAGTCAGGGTGGCCCCGAGGGCGGCGAGGGCCGCGTAGGACAGGAGGCCATAACAGACCAGCGCCACCGTGGCCAGGAACCCCATGATGCGGTAGACGACGATGATGAACAGCGAGGTCAGTGCGGTGCCGATGACGGCGGCCCACGCGCTGGCCATGATGGCTTCGGCGCCCAGGGTGGGGCCGACGATGCGCTGCTCGATGATCTCGACCGGCACCGGCAGCGCACCTCCGTTGATGAGCAGGGCCAGCTCCTTGGCGTCGCCGTCGTCGAAGGCGCCGGTGATCTGGGTGGAACCGCCGCTGATGCCGGAGCGGCATGCGACGGACGGGTCGACCTGCGGCGAGGAGATGATCTTGCCGTCCAGGACGATGGCGACCCGGCGGGCCGGGTCTCCGTTCGCGTGGCAGGCGGCCTCGCCGGTCAAGCGGGCCCACCCCTTCTTGCCTGACCCCTTGAAGTCGACGGTGACGTGCCATCCGGCACCGCCCTGCTGGTCAAAGCGGGCGGCGGCCCTCTCGACGTCCTTGCCGGTGAGCGCAGCCGCCCGCAGACGCAGGTACTGGCCGGACTCATCGGGCAACGCCTGCTCGCGCGGCCGCTTGGGCAACGGCTCGGGAAGCTGGTTGGCGCCGGTGACGGTGCCGAGCACCTGGTGGAAACTGAGTTGGGCGGTGCGGCCGAGCACTTCGGCCGCCTTCCGCGGATCCTCCAGGCCCGGCAGTTCGACGACGATCCGGTCGCTGCCGGAGCGGGCGAGGGTGGGTTCGGCGACGCCGAGAGCGTCGATGCGGCCGCGCAGCACCTCCACCGTGCGGTCTGTGGCCTCGCCGCCGGCATCCGCGGCGGAAGCGGGACGGGTCTCCAGCATGATCCGGGTGCCGCCGCGCAGGTCGAGTCCGAGATGGACGGGCACGGTGAGCGCGACGTACAGGGACAGGGCGACGGTGGCGAGGGCGATCAGTCCTCTGATGTGCGGGGATCGTTTCACAGCGGGCCTCCGGCAGGCGCACCGAGGCCAGCGCAGTGGCCTCGGTGGAGAAGTGTGAAGTGGTGAGGGTTCAGATGCCGGAGAGCGTGGGTGGAGCCCGGACCCCGTCACGGTGTGCCGGTTGCCCCGATGCGGGCGGGCTCGTCGCTGAGGGCGGCGGTGCGCACGGGAAGGGGCTGGCGGACGCCGTCCGTGCTGTCCCTGGGGTGGCGACCGGCGAGGCATGGCGTTCGCCGGTGCCGGCACGATCGCTTCGTACGGAAAGGGTGGCGAGGATCGCGGCGTCCGCGCTGTCCACGTACGACACACTGTCCGCGTAGGACGCGCTGCGCGCCGGCGCGGTCTCCCCGGTGACCCCCGCCCCACTCACCGCACGGGCGTGCTCGCTGCCCGGGGCGTACGAGCCGAGCAGAATGGCGAGAACAGTGAGCAGGACGGCCCACATCGCTGCCGAGCGGGGTCCACGCGTGCGCGCTACGCGGCGTGCGAAACGAGCCATCCCCCATCTCCCTTCCCATCGGTGGCAGCCCATCGGTGGCAGCCGATCCGCGGCAGCAGACCCGTGGCAGCCCGTCGGCGGCAGTCGGTACCTCAGGCTCGGCTGGGGAGTGGGCAGCCAAGGCCCTGAGGAGTCAGCGGTCTCAGGCTTCGATGAGGCCGGCGCGGATCGCGTAACGGGTGAGTTCCAGCCGGTCACGCAGGCCGAGCTTGTGCAGAAGGTTCTCCCGGTGCCGGTGGACGGTCTTGATGCTGATGAAGAGCATCTCCGCGATCTCCTTGGAGGAGTGGCCCTCGGCGACGAGTTTGAGAACCTCCTCCTCCCGTGCGGTCAGCACCTGCTCGGGCGGCTCCTCGCCCTGGCGAACCCGGTCGAGGTAGTTGCGGATGAGCGCGGTGACCGCGCCCGGATACAGGAAGGGTTCGTCACGCATCGCGGCCCGGCAGGCCGCCACCAGGTCGCGGTCCGCCACGGACTTCAGCACATAGCCGCTGGCGCCGGCCTTCAGCGCCTGGAAGAAGTACTGCTCGTTGTCATGCATCGTCAGCATCAGCACCCGTACGCCGGGTTTCAGGGCGAGGAGTTCCCGGGTGGCCTGCAGTCCTGTCTTGCGGGGCATCGCGATGTCCATGACCGCCAGGTCGACCTCATGGGTGCGGGTCAGCTCGATGGCCTCCGCGCCGTCCCCCGCCTCGGCGACGACCTCGAGGTCCGGTTCGCGGTCGAGGATCAGCCGCACCCCACGACGTACCAGAGCGTGGTCGTCGGCGACGAGGATGCGGATCACTGAGGTGTGGGGCTTGGTCATGGCTGCTTCCTGACAAGGGGCACGGTCAGCCGGACCGTCGTACCGGCCTGCGGCTGTGAGGTGACGTCCAACGCGGCCCCGATCAACAGGGCTCGCTCGCGCATTCCGCGGATTCCCGCCTCTTCGCGGGCGCCGCCGGTGCCGCGGCCGTCGTCGCTGACGGCCAGCACCATCGCTCTGTCGGTGTGGCGCAGGCTCACCTCGACCTTGTCGGCCTCGGCGTGGCGGGCGGCATTGGTCAGGGCTTCCTGGGCGACGCGGTACACCACCAGTTCCGTCTGCTGGTCAAGCGTGGGCAGCCCGGTGTCGAAGCGGCGCACCACGCGCAACCCGACGTGGGTGGCGAACTCGCTGGTCAGTGAGGTCAGTGCGCTGACCAGACCGAGGTCGTCCAGAGCCCCCGGCCGAAGTCGGCGGACCAGGCGGCGCACCTCGTCCAGGCTTGTCCTGGTGATCTCCTGTGCTTGGCGGAGCTCACTGCGCAGGGGCTCGCCCGCCTCTCCGGCGGCTCGCTCCAGCGCCAGCAGGATCGCGGTCATGCTCTGGCCGACCTCGTCGTGCAGTTCCTGGGCGATACGGCGGCGCTCCGCCTCCTGCGCGGACAGGGCACGGGCGCTGCTGGTGGCCCGTTCGTGCTCAAGGCGCTCCAGCATGGCGTTGAAGGTGCGGATCAGCTCGGCGGTCTCGCCGAGGCCGCCTTCCGGCAGCCGCTGACCGGGCCGCAGCAGGTCCACGGTGGTCATCAGCCGGGTGAGCCGGTCGAGCGGGGTCAGGCCGATCCGTAGCAGGGCCGCGTTGGCGACCAGCATGACGGCCAGGCCCGCCACGAGGATGACCGCCTCGGTCAGGAGGACCGGCACGGAGACGGTGACCGGGGCCCACAGCAGCAGCGCGGTGGCGCTTCCCAGCACGACCGCGTTGAGGGCGAAGATCCGCCAGAACAGGGACACCGCGATGACGCCTTTCTCCAGGTGACGCGGCTTCGTTTCCACTGTCTGTCACCGCGCGTCTCATGCGTGAGCCGCGGCCACTGGTCTCAACCGGCCTGCCGTCCAGGCTGCCCGCTTCCGGCACCGCCGTCGATGGGGACCACTGCCCATTTTCCGCAGCCTGGCCTGCCCATGCCGCCCTGCCGGGCCTTGCCGCGGATGGGTATCGCGCCCGATTGGTTCTGCGCGGCAGCACGGCCACGCTGGAGGCAGGAATCGACCCGGTGGCTCCCCGGTTCTCCCCGACCGCTGCCTGCCCGGCGCGCTGCGCATCCATCAGGAAAGAGAGAACGTACATGTCGCTCGACACGCCCCAGACCGAGATCCGTCGCGAGCGGCTGACGGCGCACGAGGCCCTTCAGCGCCTCGAACACGAACGTGCCTCCCGCCTCACCCAGCTGCGGGCCATCGGCGAGGCGGGGCCTGACGCGGAGGAGCAGGTGATGTCCGCGCAGAAAGACACCATCAAGAGGGTCCTCGCCCAGGTCGAGGCAGCCTTCGCCCGCGTTCGGGACGGTAGCTACGGCATCTGTCAGAACTGCTCCAAGACCATCCCGGTCGAACGCCTGGAGATCCTGCCCTACACCCCGTTCTGCGTGCCCTGCCAGCGTGACACCGTCTGACGGCCGCTCCCCCGGAATGCTCCCTCTCCCGCCTTGCTCAGGAGGTGACTTGGTGAACCCACAGATGGTCGAGAACCCCCACACCACTCTCTCGGTCGAGGACTTCGCCGCACTGCGCGAGAACCTGCACGAGCAGCGTCTGTTCCGCCAGGAACAGCTTCAGCACCTGTCGGACGCCGCCACGACCCGCCTCGACGCGGCTTTCGACCGGCAGGCCGCCGCGCAGACCGAGGTCCGCGTCAAGCTCGCCGCCTCCGCGCGCATGGTTCTGGCCGACGTGGAGGCCGCCCTCCAGCGCATGGACGATGGCCGCTACGGCGCCTGCCATCTGTGCCGCGGACCCATCGCCCGCGAGCGACTGATGATCGTGCCGCAGGCCCGCTACTGCGCCCGCTGCCAGCAGGTCAGGGAGGCCGGCCGGTGACCACCGTCCCCAACCTCCTTCCCGTGACCGCCCGGCACCGCTTGTGGCCTCGGTGCCGACGGTGCACCGGCATAGCCCTCGATCTGGGGAGCGCCCGCACCCGGGCCTGGACGTCGGAACGACGCATGATCCTCGACGTGCCCACGGTCACGTTCCCCGGCCACGGCGCCACGTACCCCATTCAGCGCGGCACCATTGTCGACACCCCTGGAACCGCCAGGATGCTCGACCGGCTGCTCGGTCACCGGCTGCCCCGATCCGGGCGTCCCCTGCTCATCCTGACCACGCCCGTCCTGGGCGGCATGGCCTACCGGGCCGAAGTCCGCACCGCGGTCGAGGTCCTGCGCCCGCGCGCGGTACTGACCGTCCCCACCGCGCGCGCCGTGGCCGCGGCCGCAGAGGCCGACCTGACCCGCCCGCTGCTCGTCCTGGACGTCGGCGCCCACCTCACCGAGGTCACCCTGCTCGTCGACGGTGCGGTGACCGACGCCCACTGCACCGCCCTGGGCACCAGCGACCTGGACAGCCGCACCCCGCCGTCGCGGATCACCGAAGCGGTCGTCGCCATGGTGACCACCATGCTGGACCAGGACCACACGTCCCTGACGCTGGACGCCCTCCGCCGAGGTCCACTCCTCGCCGGCGGGGGCGCACTGCGAGCTGACATCATCTACCCGCTCGTCGACCGTCTCCACGCGTCCGTCCAGCCTGTCGCGGCGCCCCACACCAGCGCGGTCCGCGGCGCCGCAAGACTTCTGCAGGCTGCCCACGCCCACCCCTCCGCGCTCACCGACGCGGTGCACCACGGCTAGTCAGGTCACGGCCCGTCCCGTCCTCGCCGCACGGGTGGCGAGGACGGTCACGACCACGCGGAAGGAGAGACCTCGTGGCCCGCGCGACCACCCCCAGAGCCCCCTGCCGAAGAACTCCCGCGCGTCGTGCTGTGGCGGTGGCGGCGCAACCCCCTGCGCCGTCGCACCGATCTCGCGCAGGCATGGATCGGGGCAGTACTCCTTCTCACCGTGCTCGCCGCCATACCCGTCGCCATGTTCCTCGTCGGCGACACCGCCTACCGCCGTCACATGGAGACCGCCCGGCACCAGGCCGCCACCCGCCATCACACCCCCGCCGTACTGGTCCACGACGCACCTCGTCATCCAGAACCAGGATCAGACGAGGCGAAGCAGGCCCGGTACCCGGCCTCCGTCCGTTTCACCGACCCTCATGGACATACCCGTACCGCAAAGGCCGACGTCGAGCCCGCCCTTCCCGCAGGCAGCGCCCTCCGGGTCTGGGTCGACAACGACGGAAAGATCACCGACCCGCCCATGACCACAACGCAGGTCCGCAACCGCGCGATGGGCTCCGCCCTCGTCGCCGCCATGGCCGTGCCCCTCCTCGGTGCCGCCGCATACGGCTACGCCCACCGCAGGCTGGAACGGCACAACCTCGCCCGGTGGGACGCGGCCTGGGCTGACGTCGCTCAGCGATGGACCACGTCTCGCTGACTCCCTGCGCTGCCGGGACTCCACCCAGCCAACATGTCCTGGGTGATGCGGTGCAGTTGGAAAGTATCGACCCCGACCGCGGACAAGAGCTCCGGCCGGTGCGGCGGTCGCAGGACGAACGGTGGGAACGCGCAGCCCCCAGCTTCATGCCCGCGAAGGGCGTGTGGGGGGACGCCCACAACCGGCCCTGCCCACCAAACAACCTCTGACACTGGCCTGCCGCACACAAAGTTGATCCGGTCGGTGGAGGGGCCTGCGAATCAATCTCTGCGCCGCCAGTGTCGGTGGGGCAAGCCGGGCCCCGGGCCCGGGCCACCGACCACGCACAACGGAGCGCACACCATGTCCCGAGCGCACATCTTCCGCAGACTCAGCACATGGGCCATTCTCCCGACCGCCCTCGCCGACGCCGTCGCCGACCTGGGCGGCAACCTCACCACCGCTGCGCAGCTCCATTCGCTGGGCGGGCACTACGGCTGGCCGGCGCGAAGGCCCCGGCCGATGGCATGAGCTTCGACGTGACGAACGTCGACGCCGACCAGTACGACACCACCGTCTACTTCCTCCGCGGGCGGGGCGGCGGCCGATGGGCCAGAGTCGGGTCAATCTGATCTTCAACGCGTGGAACATGTAGGTGACCGGCTGGTTCAACGAAGTGAGCAGGGAGTGGCTCAACTAGTCCCAGATGGAGGCTGCCGCTGGGGTTGACCGCGGTTCTCCCGGCATCCCCACGGCACGGCCTACCGGGGCGAAACCCTGTGATTCGTCGGCCCGCCTCCGCGTGGGACACGCTGCTGCCGGCGCAGCCGAACTCGGGGCCAGGTCGGCCATAACGGCCGTGATACGCGCGCAGTGCAGCCGTACACCGGGCGGGCACGGGGGCCAGAACGGAAGCAGACCAGGCCCCGCGACGTCGACCCGGCCCTGGCCCAGGCCTGCGCCCACCCGTGGGCGCGTCATTCCTGCGTAACCCGCCGAACGTCTGGCCGAAACTAATTTCCACATAATCACCGTGTACGGAATACCAGAAATATTGCGGCTACTTTCCCATGCACCATTTCACCCTGCTTGGGGGATCAATGGCTGACAATGCGCCTATAAGGCCGCAAAATCCGACAGTAATCATCGGCCCGGTCACCGCGAAGCCCTACGCGTGGCCGTACGACACCTCCGTGTCCGCCGACCGGGTCGCCGTGCTCTGCATCGACTGGCAGACGGACTTCTGCGGACCCGGCGGTTACGTGGACACCATGGGATACGACATCTCGCTGACCCGGGCCGGCTCCCGGCGACGCAGAAGCTGCTCGCGCACGCCCGCAGCACGGGCATGCTCGTGGTCCACACCCGTGAGGGGCACGCCCCCGATCTGGCGGACCTGCCGGCCAACAAGCGCTGGCGGTCCGCGCAGATCGGCGCCGAGATCGGCGCCGCCGGACCGTGCGGCCGCATTCTGGTCCGGGGAGAGCCCGGCTGGGAGATCGTGCCCGAAGTGGCCCCGCTTCCCGGTGAAGTGATCGTGGACAAGCCGGGCAAGGGAGCGTTCTACGCCACCAACCTCGACCTCGTGCTGCGCACCCGGGGCATCACCCATCTCGTCCTCACCGGCATCACCACGGACGTGTGCGTCCACACCACCATGCGCGAGGCCAACGACCGCGGCTACGAATGCCTGATCCTCTCCGACTGCACCGGGGCGACGGACCCTTCGAACCATGAAGCCGCGCTGCACATGGTGACCATGCAGGGCGGCGTCTTCGGATGCGTCTCCACCGCCGACGACCTGATCGCCGCCACGACTGAGACCACCTCCTGAGCTGACCCACCGGACGGGGCCCCTGCACCGCTCGAACAGTCCTGCGCATCCGGGCGCATGGTCCGAATCCGCCCGAGCCGGCCGCGTCGACTCCCCTTCCCATCGACGAAAGCAGGAACCGCCATGGCAGTTGCGGAATCGCTCCGTGTCGAGGCCGCCCCGTACGCGTTCACCTTCGACCCCGCCGAGACGGCACTCGTTCTCATCGACATGCAACGGGACTTCCTCGAACCCGGCGGATTCGGCGAGAGCCTGGGCAACGACGTCGAACAACTGCGGAAAACCATCGCTCCGCTGCGGGCCGTGCTCGACGCCTGCCGTGCCGCGGGCATGGCGGTCATCCACACCCGCGAGGGGCACCTGCCGGACCTGTCCGACTGTCCCCCCAGCAAGCTGCTGCGAGGAAACCCCAGCATGCGCATCGGTGACCCGGGCCCCAAGGGCCGGATACTGGTCCGCGGTGAGGAGGGCCACGACATCATCGAGGAGCTCTACCCGGTGGCGGGCGAGCCGGTGATCGACAAGCCGGGCAAAGGCGCCTTCTACGCCACCGACTTCGGTGAGCTGCTCACCGCCCGCGGCATTCGCCGTCTCGTCGTCACCGGCGTCACCACCGAAGTGTGCGTGCACACGACGGTCCGCGAAGCCAACGACCGTGGATACGAGTGCCTGGTGCTGTCGGACTGCGTCGGCAGTTACTTCCCCCAGTTCCAGCAGGCGGGCCTGGAGATGGTGGCCGCGCAGGGCGGCATCTTCGGCTGGACCGCGGAGTCGGCCGCGTTCCTGGCGGCGCTGACCACCGCGTCGCCCGTCGGCCCCGACGTTCCGGAAACCGCCCGCGAACCGGCACCACAGCCGCGCTGACAAGGCCGCCAGCGCCCGGCCGCCACGCCCCGGCCCGCCCCCACTGCACCGCCACCTCGACGGCGCCCACTGTCCACCAGCGTCCCGTCACCAGGCGTACCCCGCGCCGGAATCCACCGCTCCACCCTACGAAGGGTGATCCCGCCATGTTGTCACTCCGCCGCACCGCCCCCGCCGACGACCCAACCCCTGCCCCTCCCGCTGTGGGTACGCGGCGACACCAACGCGTTCTTCGGACTGGCCGTCAATGTCCTGGTCAATGTGCTTACGTTGACCGGGTTGTGCCTGGGCGTCGTCAAGATTCCGGCCGACGACGTCTTCCACACCATCCTGCCGGCGCTGGGCATCGCCCTGATCGCGGGCAACATCTACTACGCCTACCTCGGCCGCCGACTCGCACGGCGGGAGGGTCGGCAGGACGTCACCGCGATGCCCTACGGGCCGAGCGTGCCGCACATGTTCATCGTCGTGTTCGTCATCATGCTGCCGATCTACCTCAAGACCAAGGATCCGCTGCTGGCGTGGAAGGCCGGTATCGCCTGGGCCTTCATCATCGGTGTCATCGTCCTCATCGGGGCCTTCGTGGGCCCGTACATCCGCCGGTACGCACCCAGGGCCGCCCTGCTCGGCACCCTCGCCGGCATCTCCGTCTCCTTCATCTCCATGCGGCCCGCCGGCCAGATGTGGGACCACCTGTGGATCGCCCTGCCGGTCTTCCTGCTGCTCCTGATCGGCCTCATGACCGATCTGAAACTGCCCGGCAACATCCCCATCGGGCTCGCCGCGCTCCTGGTGGGCACCGCGATCGGCTGGGCCGGCGGAGCGATGGACGGCTCCGCGGTCTCGGCTGCGGCCGACGACATCACCTTCGCCCTCCCGGGCCTCCACCTCGACACGCTGTTCTCCGGCCTCTCGGACGTCGCACCGCTGCTCGCCACCGCCATCCCGCTGGGCGTCTACAACTTCACCGAGGGCATGAGCAACGTCGAGAGCGCCGCTGCCGCCGGCGACAACTACAACCTGCGTTCGGTACTGCTGGCCGACGGCGCGGGCGCCGTCATCGGCTCGGCGCTCGGCTCACCCTTCCCGCCCGCCGTGTACGTCGGTCACCCCGGGTGGAAGGCGGCCGGCGGACGCACCGGCTACTCGCTGGCCACCGGCGCGGTCATCGCCCTGATGTGCTTCCTCGGCATGTTCAGCCTGTTGGGTGCGATCTTCCCCGTCGCTGCGATCGTGCCCATCCTGCTGTACATAGGCCTGCTCATCGGCGCCCAGGCCTTCCAGCTGTCACCCAAGGCACACGCCGCGGCCGTCGTCGCCGCACTCGTGCCGAACCTGGCCTCGTGGGCCGTCGGCCAGATCGACAACGCCCTCGCGGCCGCCGGCACCAACGCCTCCAAGGTCGGGGAAGCGGGTCTGGAGTCGTCAGGTGTCGTCTACCACGGGCTGATGGTCCTCGGCCAGGGCGCGATCCTGGCGGGCCTGATCCTGGGCGCGCTCGTCGCGTTCGTCATCGACAAACGGTTCGTCCCGGCGGCAGCGGTGGCCCTGACCGGAGCGGCGCTCTCCTTCATCGGGCTCATCCACGCCCCGAAGATCGACTGGAACGCCAGCGGAAGCGTCAGTCTCGGTTACCTCTTCGCCGCCGTCCTGTGCGGAGCCTTCGCCCTGACCCGGCCGGCACCCCGCGAGCCGGACGCCGAGGAACTGGAACTCGAGCGGCTGCACGGCGGCGGCTCCTCCGCGACGGCAGCACCGGAGCCGGAGAACGAGCAGGGACCTGACCCGGTCCCGGAGACCGCGCCGGCCAGCGTCGGTGTCCTGTCGGACGCGACCACCGCGCCCGCCGAGCCGCACAAATCGGCGGCCACCGACTGACGTGGCTCAGACAACTGACACCGATGACAGCGCCTCCCGTGCAGCCGGGTGACCCCCTGGCTGCACGCCCGCGCGAGGACGGACCGGTCCCATGACGAACGGAGAGCGCATGGATGTGGACCTGCCCCAGACGGTCGCCGAAGTGACGGCGGCCTTCGCCGGCTACGAGGAAGCCCTGGTCACCGACGACCACGAAGGCGTCACCGGGTACTTCTGGACCTCACCCGACACGGTCCGCTTCGGTATCGCCGACCGGCAGGCCGGGATCGAGGAAATCCGGGACTGGCGGCGGCAACAACCGCCGCTTCCCCCGGGCAGAAAGCTCTTCGACACCAGAATCAGCACGTTCGGGACCGACTACGCCGTGGTCACCACCCTGTTCGCCTACCCCGGGGGCAACGCCGTCGGCCGCCAGACGCAGTCGTGGACACGCTTCCCCGTAGGCTGGCGCATTGTCAGCGCCCATGTGTCGGAGGTGCCGGACGAGCCTTCCCGGCCGGGCGCGTGAGGGGCCTTGGCGGCCATGTGGCCGCCGCGGGGATGTAGGGGGCGGGCTGGCGGCGCGCCGGTGCCGGGAGCGCAGGACGGCTGGGAAGGCTGTGCTCAACTCGGCGGCGGGAGAGTGGGGTTGAGGACGTAGCGGGCGGGTGCGGTTGCCGTTGCGGTCGCGTTCGGCCAGCCAGACCCTCGTACGACGGGGCCGTCGGCGGCCGACACCAGTTTGCCGAAGCAGCGCGGGCTCAGCCCGGTGAACGGACCTATCCAGGACGGCTGTGACGCCGTGATCACGCCTGCCACGAGAAGATCGTCCCACCGCGTTGCGAACTGGCCGATACGGAGGCGCATATGGAGACGGACTTGGTGAGTCGTCTGGAAGAGGCGGCGGATCGTTTCGTGATCCCCCTGCGCCTGAACGAAGGGTTCGATGAGCAGGCGCTCCTTCAGCTACACGGGCAGATCGATCGCTGCGGGACGGCGTGGAGGGAAGAAACCCACGTACCGAAGCGTGCGGCGTTGATCCTCGCCGAACTCCACCCAGCGATCGAGGCCTGCGTCTGGCTGTACGAAGGGGACATGCGCCAGCGAATCCAGGAGACAGGAGTGATGGTGTCTGAGGCCGTGATCGCTGCTCTGGACGGCGCTGGGGACAAGCCCGGGTGCGGACAACTCCTAGCCTCGGCGTCCCGGCTTCTGTGAGGCGTCGGAGATCGTCGCGTACGGTGCTGTGTCGAGGGCGCCAAGGCCGTCCGGGCCGCCGAGCTGGGGGAACGGGCTCCGCAGCCGTCCACGGTCCGCTGTATCCGGAGGGAACGCGCATGGCACTGCAGGTTCTGCGGGCGCAGGACAGAACACCCGCGCCGTGGAAGAACGGCGGAGGCGTCACCTCCGAGGTGGCCGCGCGCCCTGAGGGGGCGGGGACCGGTGATTTCGTCTGGCGCGTCAGCATCGCCGATGTCGCCCGGAGCGGACCGTTCTCCGTCTTCGAGGACGTGGACAGGATCATCACCGTCGTCGACGGTCCCGGCATGACCCTTACGGTTGACGGCACTTCGCACGAGATCGCCGCCCCGTACGAGCCGTTCGCCTTCCGCGGTGACTCCGAAACGGAGTGCGAGCTGCTCGGCGGCCCGATCGTCGACTTCAACGTCATGGTGCGGCGCGCTGATGCGACGGCAGACGTCCGGATCATGCGCGACCGCTTCACGGTACGACCGGAAGCCGGAACCTGCGTGCTCGCCGTGGTCCTTCGCGGGTCGGCCACCCTCGGCAAGGAGTCCATCCGCCTCGGCCGCCTGGACGCCGTGCTGTTCGCCGAAGGGGATGCCGACGACGTTGACGTCGACGGGGTTCTCGCACTGGTCACCGTCGCCGATCGCGGTGAGGACTGACCCGGCGGCCCGGTTGGGCCACCGGGGCGGGTCGCGAACAGCGGCAGTTGCCAGGTCGCGACTTCCTCGGGCCATGACCACGGCGTTCGTGATGACGTGTAGCGGGGGTCTGGCCGCCGCAGATCAGACGATGCTTGCTGCCCGTCTTCCGCCGGTCGCCGGCGACAGATCGGTCACGGCTCCCCCACCCTGCGAACCATCAGATCGCCACAACAGACGCACCCAACCTGGACATGTCAGCTAGATCTCTTGGTGGGCATACAGAGCCATGCGTCGTGGTCCGATGTCGCCACGCAGTCAGCTGGGCCCGCCGTGAGGCCACGGGCGTGAGATGCGTGTGTCAGGCGTCCGCCGCATACCGCCAGAACTCCCTGATCACCGGTGCCGGCACGGGACCCATCGCTGCCACCTGGGTCAGCAGGATGGTGACCGCACCCGTGGCCGGGACGATGTGCGCCGCTGTGCCCGTGCCGCCGACCCAGCCGTAACGGCCGGGCGTGTTCCACGGATTGGTCCGGTCGATGTCAACCGAACCGCCGAAGCCCCAGCCCTGGCCCTCCAGAAACAGCCGGCCGATGTCGCGCTGGACCGGATTCGTGTGGTCGGTGGTCATCATGCGCACGGAGTCGGCCGACAGCACCCGGCGGCCGTCGGCCGCCACCCCGCCGGCCAGCAGCATCCGGCAGAAGGCCAGCCAGTCGTCGGCGGTCGAGGCCAGCCCGCCATTGCCGAGCGGTAGCGCGGGCAGGCTGCTCCACTCGCCGTCCGGGCCGTCGGCGAGCTCCAGGCTGCCGTCGTCGGCCGGCCTGTAGAAGCTGGTGAACCGGCTCCGCTTGGCGGCCGGCACCTCGAAACCGGTGTCCACCATGCCCAGCGGCTCGAAGATCCGCTCTGCCAGGAACTGCGGCAGCGGCTGTCCGGTGACCCGCGAAACCAGGACCCCCTGCAGCACCGAGCAGGTGTCGTACAGCCAGGCGGCGCCCGGTTGGTACAGCAGCGGGATGCGGCCGAGTGCCGCCATCCACTCGTCGGTCGGCGGGAAGTTGCTCGGCACCCGGCCGTCCTTTTGCACCGTGAACAACTCCTGCACCGCCGGCAGTGTGAAGTCGGAGGGGAATCCGTACCCGGCCTGAGAGGCCAGCACGTCGAATACGCTGATGGGCCGGTCGGCCGGCACCACGTCGTCCACCGGACTCGCCGGCGTGCGGACGACCACCGGCTTCCCCAGCTCCGGCAGCCACCTCCCGACCGGGTCGTCCAGTGCGATCCTGCCCTCCTCCACGAGGATCAGCAGTGCGGCGGCGGTGACGGACTTGGTGATCGAGGCGACCCGGAAGATGGAGTCCCTCCCCATCGGGGACCCGTCGCCGGCGGCCTGCGCGCCGACGGCCACCACCTCGACCTTCTCGCCCCGGGCCACCAGGCCAACCGCTCCCGGCAGCGCACCGGCACCGACGTGGGCTTCGAGCAAGTCGTGCAGGGTCGTCACGAGTCCGCCTTCCAGAAGAGTGCTGTCGAAAGACAGACTCCCGCTCGGGCCGGGAATCATCGGCGTCTCAGCGGCGAGATGGGCTCGATGTCCGTCCGTGCGGCCGAGTTCTCCCTGGGGTTCGCAGAGCGAGGAGGGCGACGTCGTCGTCGTTGGCGGCGGGGCGGACCCGCCGTAGTAGCTGGTCGGTGAAGGAGGCGAGGGGGCGGTGGGCGAGGGCGGCCGCGTGCTGACGCAGCCGATCCAGGCCCTCGTCCAGGGAGCGGCCGGGTTCTTCGATGAGACCGTCGGTGTACAGCAGGAGAGTGGAGCCGGGCGGCAGCGCGGCGGTGGCGTCGGGGCGGGGTGCGCGGGTCCCGGTGCCCAGGAGGATGCCGTGGCCGTCGGTGAGGTAGCGGGTGATGCCGTCCCGGCTGATGAGCAGGGGTGGCGGGTGGCCTGCGTTGGTCCAGGACAGTTCCCAGTGGCCGTGGTCCGCTTGTGTGAGACGGGCGAAGAGCATGGTGGCCATGGGGACGTCGGTGATGTGCGTGATCGCCTCGTCGAGCCGCTCGACGATCCGGCTGGGCGGATCCTGCTGGGCCCAGGCGTAGGCACGCAGCATGTTGCGGACCTGCGCCATGCCGGCCGCCGCGTCCAGGTCGTGGCCGACGACGTCTCCGATGGTCAGAACGGTGGCGCCGTCGGACAGACAGAAGGCGTCGTACCAGTCGCCGCCGACCTGCGAGGCATGGGGTGCGGGCAGATAGCGGGCGATCATCTCCAGCCCGGGCACGCGGGGCAGCTGGGGCAGCAGGTGGTTCTGCATGGTCTCGGCGACCTTGCGCTGACGCTGGTAGAGGCGCGCGTTGTCCAGAGCGACCGCGGCCCGCCGCGCGAGGTCCTCGATCAGCGGCAGGTCGGCGGTGGTGAAGTCCCCCGCCGTCTCGGCGCGGCCCAGGGTCAGAGCCCCCAGGACCTCCCGGGCACTGCGGATGGGGACGATGGCCGCGGAGCGGATGCCGGTCGCCTCGAAAAGGCGGCGCTGCTCGACCGCGATGCCGGAATCAGGCGGCTGCTGATAGGTCTCGGGACCGGCGAGGGTGGAGGCAACCCCGCGCAGTGCTCTGGACAGCGGCATCGGGGATTCTTCCGGCACCGGGGGCATCGGTCCTTGCAGCTCCTCGCGGTGCACCAGCGCGTCGTCCTCGGCGTGGACCACGGCGGCGCGCCACACCTCGTCCCGCTCCGTGATCAGGTCGATGACCACCCAGTCCGCCAGCCGGGGCACGAGCAGCGCCACGAGCCGACGCAGCGCCTCGTCGGTATCGAGGGTGGACGTCAGCTGTGTCGTGGTCTGCGCCAGCAGCGCCAGCCGCTCGACCTCGGTCAGCGCGTCAGCCACCAGCTCAGGCGGCCGGCCCGCTTCCTGCGGTTGCTGGGCGCAGTGGAAGACGACGAGCGTGGCGGTCTCCCCGCCACCGGTGTCGTACGGGGTGATCACCCAGTTGACGGGCAGCAGCGAGCCGTCGCCGCGGGCGAACCACTCTCCTTCGGCCTGCGCGGTGCGTCCGGCGTGGAAGGCCTGCCGCATGCTGCACCGGCTGGTCGGCATCGGCTGACCGCGGCCGTCGCGGTGCAGCAGATCGTGCGCGTCACGGCCCACGAGGTGCTCGGCGGGCCGGGCCAGCAACTGCGCGGCTCGGTCGTTGACCGCGATGATGTACCCCTTCTCGTCCACCACGTACGCCCCCGCACCGATGGCGGCCAATGCCCCGCCCACAGTGGTGTCGGCCGCCCCACGGGATCGTTGATCCATGCTCTCGGTCCGCTCTGGCTCCGCCACGTGGGCCTCCTTCATGATCACCGGTCCTGCCCCCACTGTGCATCCGCACGCTGCGTACTGTCCTGTCCTGCGTTCCTCTTCCCGGCTACCCCCTTGCGCAGGCATGCCGCCCTCGCCCCCGGCTCTCGCCGGGAAGGCCTGAGGGAGGGCAGATCGTTCAGCCACCGCCGTCTGCCCAACTGGCGTGTTCGAGGGCTGCGTTGTCACTGACCGGGGAGGTTTTGCCGGGCGTCGCGCGGACATCTGAACTGCCAGGCACGCCAGAGTCGGCGGCCGCCCGGTGCCTGGGTGCGCCGGGGAAGTCCCGCGGTTCGCGGCGGAGAGGAGTACGAGGATGACGGACGACCTGAGCGCTGGGCCGACGCCCTGCCCCAGGGGAGAGCAGGAAATTCCGGCCGGCCGGCTGAGGGGCGCGGAACTCGTCGGCTATGCGGTGGAGGCGACGGACGGCTCGGTGGGGCGGGTGGATGCCGTCTCGACGGAGGCCGGCCCGGAGCATGTCGTGGTCGCCACCAGGGACGTCCTGCTGAGCAAGAAGGTCCTGCTGCCCCTGGCGGCCGTCACCAGGATCGACGAGGAGGCCCAGTTGCTCCACGTCGGGTACGACACGGAGAGGATCAAGGGCGCGCCTCGCTTCGACGGCGACATGCGGGTCACCGATCCGAGCTTCCGCGCACTGATCGACGAGCACTACGGACTTCCCGGCACCGCCTGAGCGACGCACACGGCGCCAGCCATGAGGGACGCCCACGCCAGGGCCTTGGCCTCGCCCGCGCCGCGCAAGAACGCGACCTGGCCTACGCGCTCTCACCTGTTGGGACGCCACCGGAACCAGTAGTCGAGCCCCTCGACCCGGTAGCGAGCACCCGCGTCGAACCGCAGTTCGCCCACGAGCCGACGCGCGTCGTCCGGTGCCTGGCGGTGCGGGGCCAGCAGCAGTGTCAGTTCGTCGTATCGGGCGTCGATTCCCCCGTGGCCCGGATGGCTCTCGGTGGTGACCGTACCGGCCTCATAGCGCTGGTTCCACCGGGCGTAGATCGCCCATTGCTCGCGCTCCAGCTTCACCGCGGTCTCGTCGGCGGGCCAGACACGGTACTCGTGGGCTTCGTCGGCGTCGCTGTAGTCGTCGTTCTGAAAATAATGGGGCCTGCCGTCTACGTCGGCGAGGCCGAAGCGGGGGCCGTCGTACCACTCCAACTCGACGTACACACGCTCAAAGCCATCCGCGATCAGCTGCACTTCGTCCCAGGTCTCAGCCACCTGGGCAGACTACCGGCGAGCCGCCTCCGCTCCGCGAGCCGCCCAGGGGCTGCGACAGGGGCCCGGACATGCCCGGGCTCGGGGCAGTGGGTGGCGTGTGCGGTGGCTTATGAGGCGGTGCCGAAGACGCGGAGCGCGTACGTCGCCGTGTCCTCGCTGGTGCCGTACTCCTGCAGGTAGGTCGCGGCCCGGCCGGAGCGGTGAAGGGCGCTGCCGACGGGCTTGTTGGCCTGGGCGAACGCCTTGTCCACGGCCGGTGTCGTGCGCTGGAGCCAGTTCGCCGCGGCCTGTGGGTGTGCGCCGGGATGGTCCAGTTCGGCGCACTGCCGCAGGAACTCGGGGGTGGTCGGCGGCCTTCCGGTCGGCCGTGCAGGTGAGGGACTCCAGGTCGCCGTCCAGGCTCCAGACGACGGCGATGCTCACCTTGGTGTCAGGCGTGGGGTGGGTGGAGCCGGAGGAGATCCACACGGCGGGCCAGGCATCGTTCGCCTTGAAGTCGTTCTTCTTCCTGGCGCTCATCGTGATGTTCCACCGCTTCGTCAGCCGGTCCAGGAAGGCGGCGCCGGTGTACCCCTGCGCGAAGGCGGTGCTGTGGATGCCGGTGGGGAGTTTGTCGGCGGTCGCGGGTTCGGTGGGCCAGTCGTCGAGGTCGGCGGTGGCCGTGGCCGAGGGGGTGATCGCGGCCGTGGCGGAGGGCGTGACCTCGCCCTCCCCCGGCCCGGGTGACGTCGAGGAGGCGGAGCCCGGTGAGGAGGCGGCGTGCGAGGAGCAGGCGGTGAGGAGGGCGCAGACGGCCAGCGCCGCCGCCAGGGTGTGGGGGATCTTCATGGACGTGGGCTCCGTTGCGAGGGCGGCTGTGCCGGAGGCGGTGCGCCCGCGACCGGCCGTTTCCGGGTCGTGGGGCGCACCGCCGTGGCGTGGTGTGCGGGGGTTGGTCAGGGCATCGCGTCGTGGAAGCAGATGCCGGTGCTGGATGCCGTCGTGGTCGCGGAGAAGACGACCGCGTCGTAGGCGACGTCCTGGTCGCCCGTGTAGTCGGAGCGGCTGGTGTTGTCGGCCTGGAGGTTGCCGCCCTGCCACATCCGCACGGTGCCGAGTTCGACCCACACGTCCTTGCCGTTGCTCCTGGTGGCCTGGTTGACGCTGCAGGTGCGGGTGGCTGTCGCGCCGGCGGTGTTCATGCCGACGTGGACGGTGTACGGGACGATGGCCTGGGCGCCGTGGTTGGGCAGGTGGACGTAGATGTCGTAGAGCAGCCCGGTGGTGCCGGGCTCGGACATCAGCGACGGTTTCGGGGTCCAGGTCGCGGTGACCTTGTGCCACAGGTTGGCGGCGCTGCCGGTGCCGCCGGCGTAGCCGTGGGTGAACCAGGTGTGTCCGTCGTATCCGGCGCCGAGTTGGTGCAGGTCGATGGGCGCGATGTCGCCGGTGGCACGCCAGGTGCCGTCGCCGCGGTCGTAGGTGAAGTTGTCTCCGAGTTGCAGGGTGAACTTCCCTTCGGCCGACTGTGATTCGGTGCAGCCCTGGGTGTTGTCGTCGGGGTCGGGCAGGTCGTCGACGAGCAGGCCGGCGGGGGCGTTGTTGCAGGGGCCCGCGGCGTATTGCCGGTTCAGGGCCGGTTCACTGCTGCCGAGCGCGTGGACGAGGTTCTCGGTGGAGCCGTCGGTGCTGTCCTGGCCGGCGCCCCAGTTGACCGAGCCGTTGAACCAGCAGGTCTCGTTCTCCGCCGGGCACGGATCGCTGCCGGAGGCGGCGCCGGGGTCGCAGTTGTTGGAACTGTCGCAGTAGGCGCGGTAGTTGAGGTTCAGGTTGAGCTTGCCGGCCGGGCTGGTGCCGCCGGTGGGGAACTGGGGCAGGGCGTAGGACGGCTGGCTGTTGTAGGTCAGCTGGGGGGTCTCGATCCAGCCCATGATCTTTTCCTGGTACGGCCAGTCCGCCGGGTGGGAGGCGTCGTCGTACGACTCACGCAGGAACGGGGCGCGGTCGGCCGGGTAGTCGGGGTTGGCCGGGTTGTTGAACCAACCCAGACCCGTGTGGCCGCCGTTCTGCGAGGAGTCGGTGTAGACGCCGCTGTTGTAGCCCCACAGCGCCATGACCCAGTTCTCGATGTAGGCGGGGTTGCCGGTGTTGACGTTCATGCCCAGGCTCTTGAGCTGGTTCCATGTCTGGCTCAGGATCTGCACACCGGCGGCGATGTTGGCCGCGTAGTCGGTGGCGATGGCGTACGCCTGGGTGGGCTCGTACGGGTTCGGCTTGGCCTCGTTCATGCCCGTGGTGACCTGGGCGATGCCGTAACCGCAGTCGGCGGCCCCGCCGTTGGGGTAGTAGTGGATGCTGTCGCCGTTGCCGTAGTAGTCGCCGAGCAGCGGGTTGCCGCCGTCACCGGGCACCGAATGCCAGGACGCCTGCTTGAAGTTGGACTCCTGGGCGAGGATGCCGAGCACGACCTGAGCGGGGACGGTGCCGCCGCCGGTGAGCGCGACGCGCGGGAACAGCGACTGCGGGTTGTAGGCGGCGCTTCCGGTGCCGAGGTAGTTCGACGGCCGGGTGATGTTCAAGTCGCCGTGGACGGCCTGGTCGACGGCCCACTCGACCATGTTGGGGCTCGGCTGGAGGGCCTGGGCATGGACGTCGTTGCGCTTGACGAGGCAGTTGGAGTAGTGCGACTGGGGGTTGGGGTCGCTCGGGGTGATCCCGGACTGCGCGAGGGCGGTCTTCTCCGGCTGGCCGTCGACGTCGGGCTCTGTGTCGTCGGTGGTGTCGGCGGCGGTCGCCTCGGTCGTCACCTGGGTGGTCGCCGTGGTGTCGCTGGCGGTGGCCAGGGCCTGCAGGCGGATGAGCCCGGCGCCCTCCGCGCCGGTGGCGCCGATCTTCGAGGTGATGCCCTTGAGCTCCTGCGAGGCCGCCGAGGTGGTCAGCAGGTGACCCTGCCGGGAGGCGGCGAGGGGCTTGCCGGGGGCTTCCTCTTTGACCAGGCCGGGTGCGTCGGCGGTGTCGATGCCGGACACCTTGCCGGCGACCAGGTCCCCGCCGCGGCGCGGGAAGAGACCGAGCTGTCCGAGCGGCGCGGTGCCGAGTCTGGTCAGCTTCCGGCCGTTCCAGCGGCGCAGTTCGTCCCTGCCGTTCGAAACGACGGCCACGTCGACGCTCCCGTCGGCACTCGGAGCGAGCCCGAACGGACGTCCCGGGAGCTTGGTGAGGGTGCTGGTCGTGCCGTCGTCGGCGGCCTTGACGAGCCGCCCGTTCAGCACGCCGAGGTCGCCGTCGGCGGTCGGCAGCGGATTGGTGAACTGGCCCTTGACCGTGGTGTGTTGAACCGTTCTGCCGGTCGTGGCATCGATGTCGAAGAGTTCGGTGGACCCGTGCGCCGTGTCACCGACGGCGCTACGGGTGAAGGTGACGGTGTCGCTCTGCCCGCAGCCCGGGGAGAAGTACGCGAGCTGCACACCGGTGACCGACCGGGTGACCCGTCCGGTCGTGAGATCCACCACGGCGGCGAAGGCGCCGTGCTGCATCAGGGCGGGCCTGTTGGCCGCCATGGACGGGGCGTAGACGGCGGCCGCGTACCGGCCGGAGCCGGTGGTGCAGACGTATCCGGTCCACGGGCCGATGCCGTCGAGCCCGTCCTCGGTCAGGTCGGCCACCTCCCGGTAGCGGAAGGACTGCGACTCGTCGGCCACCAGGATGTGGAAGCCCGCGGAGTCGCCGGTCCCGACGACCGCCCGGTCCGAGGATGTCCGCCAGTCGTCGCCGAGCGCCCGGTCGGGTGAGGTGAACAGCCTGCCGTCGGCGCGCGGTGCGGGCGCCGGTGTCGCGGCGGCCGCGGTCACTCCCGAGGCGGGAGCAGACCCGCGGCCAGTGCCGCGCAGGACAGCACGGCGGTCCTCGCGGTCCGGCGGGTGCGTGCAGTGCGTGCGGTACGTGCGTTCCTCGTCAGTGCCATTGGGTGCACTCCCCCGCCGTCCCTTGTTGCTTCCAGGTCTCCGGAGCCGGGTCGAATCCCGGGCCGTCGTCGGCGGAGCATCCCTTCGCCATCGCGTCGCCGCCCACCATGGGCGTCGCCTTGGCCACGTCGTCCTGGTTCACGTATCCAGCGGAGAACGACTCCTCGCTGCCACCGAGTTGGGGGACGTAGAAGATGTTGGCGGCCTGCGGGATGATGTCCGACGCCGGATCGACGGTCACATACGCCCACGAGGCGTCACAGGTGCCCGAGTAGTAGAACCGCAGGGAATGGTCCGTCTCGTCGATCTCCTCCAGGAGCCGGGCGTCGCTGTCGCAGCCCATCGTCGCCGGGTTCTGGCCGGTGCACTGCGCTCCTTTGCAGCTGTCGGCCGACGCCGGGCCCGACGAGACGAACACCGAGCCGCCGGCCAGGATGAGGGCCAGCAGCAGAGCTCTGAGAGAGGGAGCGAGCCGGAAGCGGAAGCCGGATGGGAGTCTTCGCCTGACCATGACCGTCCTTTGCGCTCGTGGAGGTGGGCAAATCCCCTGCGGTGGCGGCGGTTTCGCCATCGGCTCACGCCAGTGCGACGCCCCCGCCCCACATTGCTGTCGCGTACCAAGTGCTTGATCACGCGACCGTCACAGAGTCCTCGTCAGAGCCCGGCACGAACAACCAAGCTCTTCCCAAGGCCCGCTCAAGCTTCATCGCCCAGTCGCGCGTCCCGGCGGCGTGTGCATCCGCCAACAGCAGGCAGAATCCTGCACAGTTGAGGAATCGCGACGAAATCGTTCAGCGCTGCGAGGCCGGCGCCGTCGTCGCCTTCCTCGGGTGCACCCAGGCGTCGTTCGCAGCCTGAGCTGTGGCCTGGCCAACGAACTCAACCTCCACCGCCCGGACTTCACAGCTCTGCTCGATGGCGAGGGGACGACCAACGTCAACCCCACCACCACCTACGGCGAACAACTGGCCAGCATCCGCGCCATCCACCCACCCGCGAGAAAAGCTCTCGGCGCCCTGGCCATCGAAATCGCTCTGCTCTGAGTCGCCCCCGCTCCCCCGCACCCGCGCAGACGTTCCCGGCCTTATCAGCTGTCCCTGCACACACAAGCCTGCTCCTCCGCAAGCGCAGGCAGCCGACGTCTCGTCAGGGGCAGGTGCACCGCACGACACCGGGCGCGGGCAGACTACGCACATGCAGCTCCCCGCCGAAGCCGTAGCCGCCGCTGTGCTGCTCGAGATCGTAAGAATCTCCGAACTACCACCAAAACGAGGCACTCCGTATCCCGGCAGGGTGGGCGCCCACTGGATCGGGAGCGAGGCCGCCGACGCCCTGGCCTTGATCGAAAGCCTGCCCGGCAGCGAGCAGCATCGCTGCGGCTTCTCGCCGGGCTGGAGTGTCCGGGCCTACGCGGACACGCTCGACCTGGCGCTGTTCGAGGCGGCGTTCTGCTTCAGCTGCCACGAGGTCCGCATGCATGGAACCGCCGTACCAGCCACACTGGCCACACAGTTCTTCGACGCGGGCGCCCCGCAGGCACACACCCTCCTGGCTCTGTTCCGCGAGGCGGCCCCATAGCCGGCCACCCCCGAACTGAGCACTCGGCCACCTGCGACGACGGCATGCTGGGACTGCGGGGCCTCACCGACCCCGCACCTCCCAGGACAGTCGCCACCGTGCCCGCCGGGCACCATCCCTGGTCTCACTCTCGCTCGCCTCACTGAACCTCACTGCCGACGGCCGTTCCGGCTCAGTGCTCGGCGGTACGGCATCGCCGGGCTCTGGAACGCTTCCCACCCCGACCGGCCCGTGTTGCGCGACTGCCTCCGCGGCTCCGACGAGCCACCGCATCCCTCATCTGCGACGCGGCACGGGCGACGCCCCGCTTACCGAACGCGGCCGGAGCCCCGCTATGCGCCGCTGTGCGGCTGACACCGAGCAAACCTCGAAGGTCGCCCTCACTGGTCAAAGCGCTTTGCGCAGGCCGCTTCGCGACGCGTCCGCCCATACGGCTGGCAGCTCCCGTTCGCGGCGGTCGGCCGCGGCTTGCTCCTGTCCGTACAACAGACCCCAGACGAAGCCGGTTTCCCCGGCCGCATGGGCTGCCAGGGCTATCTCTCGCAGGGCGTCCCGTGCCACGACGCTGTCCTGGTGGTCCCCGAGCACCTTCTGGACGGCCTTGACACGCTTGCCGAGTCGCTCGGCGGGCTTCCCGAGGGCGCCGCGCGCGGGCTCCGTGGCGTACCGCGTCCGTTTGGCCGCCTTACGGGCCTCGTGGAGGGCCGTGTCGCGTTCCTCGCCGGGCGGGAGGTCCAGCGCGAATGTCACGCGGCCGGACAGGCGGTCGTACTCCTTCCCGATGGCCTTGGTCATGACTTTCTTCGGTTTCCGGGCGGCCTTGGCGCGTAGCGGGGGCCGTTCGGTCAGCGCTGCCAGAGAGTCGAGAAGGGCCAGGTAGCGGTCCGAGTTCAGGGCGTCCAGCGTGCGTCGGCGGGCCTCGGAACTCTTGCCGGCGTCCCAGATCTGCAGCCGGGCCGAAACGGGCCCGAAGGCCAGCTCCTGAGGCAGTGCCTCGAGCCTTGAGCTCAGCCGTTCCAGAAGGACCTCCTGGTCGCGTTCCGCGCCCAGCTCACCGCCCAGCCACTTGAGCTCCTTGCGGACCGCGTCGGTGGACTTCCGGTCCAGGACCGCCCGGTAGGAGCGCAGGACGCTGCGCAGCCGCCGGCAGGCGACGCGCATCTTGTGCACGGAGTCGGGCAGGTCACGCCGTACCGCGGGGTCGAGCTTCACCAGGCTGCTGATCTGATCCGCCACATAGTCGAGGACCGCTTCGCCGGCGGATCCGCGGGCCACGGTCTCTCCGGCGCGTTCGCCCTGGAGACGGGGCGCTCCCAGCGCTGTCTCCTCCAGAGCCCGGGCCAGCTTCGACGGGGAGTCGGCGCGCTCCACGCCGCTCTTGCGCAGGGTCTTGTCCACGACGTCCAAAAGCGCCGGGTCGCTGTCCGGGGCGAGTTCGACCTCCATCTCGGTCCAGGAGGCGGCCCGTGTACCGGTGGCGAGCAGCGACTCGGCGCGGACCGCGTCGATGCTCAGCTCGGCGAGGGCGGTGCCCTGCGAACCGACGAGCTGACGTACGCCACGGGTGGAACGAATACGGATGACCGGCCGCAGGTGCGCGCCCCGGGTACGGGAGAGAGCCAGGTCACTCAGGGTGTCCGGAAGAGTGTCGGACAATGGGGCCCTGATCTCTTCCCTGCTGTCTCCCGGCAGCGGCAGCTTGAGATGCCAGCCCGCGTCCGCCCCGCCCGTCCTTCTGCGGAGCGTCACCGAGGCACCGGCCAACCGCAGGTCGTCGGTGTCGTAGTACACGGCGTCCAATTCCTCGGTGCCCTCGTCCACGACGGACTCGATCCCGCCCACACCTGCGAGGTCGGGCAGCCAGGTGGTGTCGTCGGCCGACGGGGCTTCGTACTTTCGCTCTGTTTCCCGCTGGGACTCGGTCATGTCTTACGCGTACACGCGTGCGCGCCGAACAAACACCGCAGGTCCCCTCATTCCCCTACCTGAACCGGGTCGGCGCCTCCGAGCGGGTGCTCGGTGCGCCTGGCTTGGCCTGGTGCAGAGAAGGTCGCAGGTGAGGCATGCGCACGACTGGCATCGTTCTGCCCGTCGGGACGTGTCAGGCTTTTATCCCGAACAGTTTTTCCGCATTTCGGAACGAAATTTTCTCCTTGACTTCGCGCGGTAGCGCGACTTGCCGAAACCAGTCGGTTTGAGTTTTCATGTCCGCAAACGGATAGTCGGTTGCAAACATGACTCGATCCACACTTATGTACTTCAGCAGGAGATCGAGCAGTTCGGTTTGGGGAAATGCGCTGGTAGTGAACCAGAAGTGGTCATGGAAATACTGCTCGAACGGCTTTTCCAGGCTCTTCTCGGTCACTTCGCTCATCTTCTCCACGACGCGCTTGTAGAAGAACGGAAGACCTTCTCCCATATGACCGATGATGATCTGGAGCTTGGGATGCCTATCGAATACCCCGGAAGTGATCATTCGGAGGCACTGGGTAACGACTTCCTGGTGCCATCCATATGCCGAGATACTGAGAACCTGATCCTGGAATTCCTTCTGATATTCCGGACGCATATTGCTGTAGTAGATTTGGAAAACCTCGTCAGGCGGTAGGCCCGGATGGATGTAAATCGGCACATCAAGGGCTTCTGCGCGCGCCAGCAGCGGCTCGAAGTCAGGATGGTCGAGGAATTTTTTCCCGATGATTCCATTGGTCAGGCATCCCAGGAAGCCATCTTGCCGAACTGTGCGTTCCAGCTCGTCCGCCGAGGCTTCCGGGCTCTGCAGCGGCAAGGTTGCAAATGCCTGAAACCGCCCTGGATAGGTGGCCATCGGTCCATCGACGAGCATCTTGTTGAGACGGTACGCAAAATCGATGCCCTTCCGACCTGGGACATTCTGCACGCCTGGCGTGTGTGCGGAGAGAATTTGAACGTTGATCCCCGCCTCATCCATTGCACCGATGCGGCGCGGGCCGATCTCGGCAAGACCAGTATCCTCCAGGAACAGCCTGTCGTTCAGCACCATCAACTCATGGGTGGAAAAGGTCTCTTCCGTGCCGATGAAGGGTAAGTCCTGGTCTCGCACTGAAAATTCCGACGTATCGCTCGCTGCCGCGCAGGAGGCAATGGCATGCGTAGACAAGCCGGCCCCCATACCAAGTGCCGTACCGGCCAGAAAGCCGCGGCGTCCCATTGTGAGCTGCTTCAGAAGGTTAGCGTTGGACTTCATGTCAGTTTCTCCTCAGGTGTTCGGGCCACGCCGGTCCCGCCGAAACGGTGCCAGCCGAGTTCAGGGGTCCTGTCGTCCTGCTCGCGCACCACGGCAGCACCGCTTACACACCGGCGTGATGCGCGACGGCAACGTTCCCCCTTGCGCATTGGGTCCCGGTCAGCACGCCGGTCTGGTCAGGACCGATCGAGTGCCCGGGCGGCGCGTTCCCCGACGGCGCTGCGTCGACTGCCATCACCAGCCTCCTGCCCACGGTGTGGATCGCTTGTCTGGATGCCGACTTCCTACCGAGCGAACCTGAGACGACTGTTAATGCGGTGCTCAGACCGGTCGACCGAACCATGTGCCGGCCCTCGCACCAACGTGGTGGCGTCGCGGCCCACCCCGTCGGCAAGACCCAAAGCCCAAAAGCCCACAGTCCTCACGCAGCAGGCCCGCCAGACGGCACACCGCGGTGATGACGTCCTGGTCGCACGGCCGCAGGGTCAGTTCACTCGTCTGCGGGGCAGGTCTCATCGGGTCCTGGCCGCTGGTGGGGCAAGGGGGAACGATCCGCATGCCATGGCCGGCACCGTGCGACGCGGTCCGCGTTGGGCGTCATGGCGCCGACAAGGGCGGGCGAGACCTGACGGCCCGGGAGGAACGGTCGCCGGGGCGTGACCGAGTCCGAGAGCGCGGGCAACGCCGACGAGAGTCGCCCACGCGAGCGCGGCCGCGACTGCCTGGGTGACCGCGGCCGCATCGGCCGGCGCGCCGGGTCGGGTACCGTGGTGCACCGCATCGGCAGGCGCGCCGGGGTCGGGTACGCATGCACCGTCTGGCCGGCGGCGTCGGTGACGCCGAGCCGACGAAGGGGGTGTCCGCGGCGCAGGAGTGCCGCCCATCGGTCGGCCCCGGGCGAGGGCCGCGTGTCCCGACGAGACCGACGCGGACGCTAGCGATCTTGCGCAGCTCGGCCGTCAACAAATACTTGGCTAGCCACATGTTCCCTGTTACCGTAATTATGTGGCCAGCCACCTAAATGGGTGCGGGCACGAGAGGAGTCGTCATGAAAGCCATCCTGTTCGACCGTTTCGGAGGCACGGAAGTACTGCACGAGGCGGACATCGAGGTCCCGCAGCCCGGCCCCGGACAGGTCCGCGTCCGCGTCAGGGCCGCCGGCCTGAACGCGCTGGACGGCAAGATCCGCTCCGGGGCCCTGGAGGCCGTGTTCCCCACACCGCTCCCCTCCGTCCCCGGTCACGAGCTCGCCGGCGTGGTGGACGCCCTGGGACAGGGCGTGCAGGACGTGCAGGTGGGTGACGAGGTGCTGGGCTGGTCGGACACCGGCTCGTACGCCGAGTACGCGCTGGCCACCACCGTGGCCCCCAAGCCCGTCGGCCTCGGCTGGCAGCACGCGGTCGCGCTGCCGGTGGCGGGCGAGACGGCCGAGCGGGTCCTGAACCTGCTCGGCGTCACCGCCGGGGAGACGGTGCTGATGCACGGCGCGGCCGGAGCGGTCGGAACCCTGGCGGTCCAGCTCGCCACGGCCCGCGGAGCGCGTGTCATCGGCACCGCCGGCCCCGCCAACCAGGACTATCTCGCCTCGCTCGGCGCTACCGCGACCGTGTACGGCGAGGGCCTGGTCGAGCGGGTCCGTGCCCTCGCCCCCGACGGCGTGGACGCGGTGTTCGACCTGGCCGGGAAGGGAGCCCTGGAGGACTCCGTCGCCCTGCGCGGCGGCACCGAGCGCATCGTCACCATCGCCGACTTCCGCGCGCACCAGCTCGGCATCACCTTCGCCAACGGTCCCCAGGAACGCTCGGCCGCCCGCCTGTCCGCCCTGGCGCAGGATGCCGCGACCGGCAAGGTCGTCACGACCGTCACCGCCTACCCGCTCGACCAGGCCGCCACGGCCCAACAGGTCAGCGACGCGGGGCATGTCCGGGGCAAGCTCGTCCTCACCGTCGACTGACCACGCCCGCCTCTCCTTCGGCCACGACCGCTTTCCCGATCACCACCTGTTCATCATCACATCGAAGGACCATTCATGCTGAACGCCCTGTGGACACCGACCACCGTCGGTGCCCTCTCCCTGCCGCACCGCCTGGTCATGGCCCCCATGACCCGTGATCGCTCCACCCCTGAAGGCGTCCCGACCGAGCTGAACGCCGAGTACTACACCCAGCGGGCCTCGCACGCGCTCATCATCACCGAGGGCACCCAGCCGAACGCCGACGGCCAGGGCTATCTCCTCACGCCCGGCATCCACAACAACGAGCAGATCGCCGGGTGGCGCAAGGTCACCGACGCCGTGCACGCGGCCGACGGCCGGATCATCATCCAGCTGATGCACACCGGCCGCATCGCCCACCCCGACAACACACCCCACGGGCGCCAGCCGGTCGCCCCTTCGGCGATACGGCGCAGGGCACGATGTTCACCGCGTCCGGACCCCAGGAGATGCCGACACCCCGGGCCCTGTCGACGCAGGACGTCGCGGCGACCGTCGACGACTTCCGCCGCGCCGCAGCGGCCGCCGTCGCAGCAGGCGCCGACGGCGTGGAGATCCACGGCGCCAACGGCTACCTGGTGCACCAGTTCCTGTCCGACAACACCAACCAGCGCACCGACCACTACGGCGGCTCGCTCGAGGGCCGCATCCGCTTCGCCGTCGAGGTCGCCACCGCCGTGGCCGACGAGATCGGCCCCGACCGCACCGGTATCCGTATCTCTCCCGGCAACCCCTACAACGACATCGCCGAGTCCGACACCGCCGAGCTGTATCCGGCGCTCCTGCGCGCCCTCAGCCCGCTCGGTCTGGCCTACCTCCACGTGCTGCACGCCGGCGACGAGGAGCTGCTGGAGACCCTGCGCGCGCTGTGGCCGACCACGCTGATCCTCAACCGGGCCGGCACCGACCTGCCCACCCGCGCCAAGGACATCCACCACGGCACGGCCGACCTCGTCTCCGTCGGCGCCCTCGCACTGGCCAACCCGGACCTGGTCGAGCGGCTACGCTCGGCGCGCCGCTGAACACCCCCGACCCGGCGACCTTCTACGGCGGCGGAGTGGCCGGCTACACCGACTACCCCACCTACACCGTCTGAGGAACCGCATGTCCGTCCCCACACCCCGCATCCCCAGCACGGCCAGCGAGGGGCCGATGAGCTACGCGATCTTCCAGCTCGCCCGTGCTCACCGGGCCCGCGCCGCCGCGATGCTCCGCGAGATGGACCTGCATCCCGGACAGGAACTGCTGCTGATGCAACTGCTGGACCGGGACGGACAGACCCAGTCCGAACTCCTCGAAAGCGTCGGCCTGGACCACTCAACGGTCTCGAAGTCCCTGCGCCGCATGCAGGACGCCGGCCTGCTCGTCCGCGAGCCGGCCGCGCACGACCGGCGCGTCATGGTCGTCCACCTCACTGACAAAGGCCGTGCCATGCGAGAGCCTCTGGCAGCCATGTGGCGGGCCTTGGAGGAGACCTCCGCGCTGAACCTGTCGGCACAGCAGGCGGAATCCTTCGTCCGCACCGCCTACACCATCACCGACGCGATCAGCAGCCGCGCTCTACCGCAGGAGGAGTCCGAGTAACTCCCCTCGGCTCGCACGCCGGTTCCGGCCTGGAGTACGGAGTATCTAGGGCGTTCCACGAACTGGGCACCGCCTCCTCGCCGTCCGGGCGCGGGGCACGGAGTTGGTGAATGCTTGACCTATATCCGATCTCTGAGCGGGGAGACGAATACCGTGACCGATCTCGATCCTTTCACCGATCTGCTCGACTACCCGATGTATGTCGTGACCGCGCAGGCCGACGGGGAGAAGGCCGGATGTCTGGTCGGATTCGCCTCGCAGTGCTCGATTCAGCCCGCTCGGTTCATGGTCTGGCTGTCCAAAGCCAACCGGACCTACCGTGTCGCCGAGCGCACCGACCGGCTCGCGGTCCATCTTCTGCACCGCAGCCAGGACCATCTGGCCCGGCTCTTCGGCGGTGAAACCGGCGACCACACCGACAAGTTCACCCAGGTCCCCTGGCACGCGGCGCCGGGTGGTCCACCGGTTTTGGACGAGGCTCCCGCCTGGTTCATCGGTCATGTGGAGAGCCGGATCGACGGCGGTGACCACGTCGGTTTTCTGCTCATCCCTGAAGCGACGGAGGGTCCCGTGGGCAGCCGCACCCCCGTGCTGACATTGAGCGACACCCATGACATCGACCCGGGCCACCCGGCGAACTGAGCGGCACGCCCTGGTCGTCACTCCTTTTTTCGCACAAGCGACAAGATCATCGCCGACCTCCAAACCCTCACCTACCGTCGTACCGGCTGCGGAGCTCTCTCCACGCGTCGGCTGGGATTCCCTTCAGGCAGGGAGGCTCTGCTCCAGTAGGGCGATGCCCAGTGAGGTGACCGTGTGGAGGACCGCCTTGCCCTCGCGTCGCGTGCTGATCAGACGGGCATTGCGCAGCGTCGTCGCGTGGTGGCTCGCGGTCGCTGGCGAGATGTGCAGGCGGCGGGCCAGCTCCGTGGTCCCGCATCCGCCGACGGCCGCCCTCAGCACTGCGGCCCTGGTACGTCCCAGCAGTTCGTCGAGCGAGGGTGCGGTGGACTCGGCGCCCTCCCACAGCGCGGTGTCGAGCGAGGTCCCGCTGAGGGTGGGGACGGCCAGAACGGGTGCCCGGCCCGGGTCCAGCGGCGGGTACAGAAGATTCACCTGCTGGGTCGAGAACATCGTCGGCGCAATGACGAGACCTCGCCCGTTCAGGTGGACGTCCGCATCGTGTGTGTGGGCCACTTCGAGCACGGGTGGCCGCCAGCGGACCAATGGACCGCACAGTGCGGTGAGGAGCTGCTCGACGCCGCCGTCGGCCATCGTGCTCGCATACCCGGCCCGGACCTCGCTGAGATGGGAGCGCACCCGGCTCCAGTAGGGGGCGACGGTGACGCTGTGGCACGCTCGGAGTGCCGTGGCCACCTGGCGGCGGGTTTCCCGGTCGCCGTCCATCAGGTTCCGGGCCCAGGAGCGGTGGGTGGGATGCAGGTCGAGGTTCTCCAGTTCGAGACGCATCAGGGCGCGAGGAGCTGCCATCAGGTTGTCCACCGCTTCGTCGATGGACGCCGTGTCCCCCATCAGGCTCGTCGCGTCGATCAGCGGTCCCCGCATGGGCATCAACGCGGCGAGCGGGCCCGCCTGTTGGCCGACACGTCCACGTACCGACAAGTGCCAGCGGCGGAAGACAAGACTGGCATCGCGGTCCTTCAACAGTTTCACCGTGTCGAACGTCTCGGCCGCCACGCCGATCGTCGTGGCCACGCGGGTCCGCGCCAGGTCCTCCGCTGTGAAGTGGATGCGTTTCACCGAGCGTCCCGTTCTGCGCGTCGCTGTTCGGTCCACAGCAGTCTCGGTTCCGGACGGGAGCCACGCAATGATCAATCAGGCCACGGCCGAGGGGTCCCACCACAGCGAGCGATCTCGAGCTCCTGCTCGAAGAGCAACGCACGGGGGATCTGCCCACGACGGGTGGCGAAGTCGTCCACACCCAGCACGCGCGGCGGAGTCGAAGAACGGGTCGCGACGATCGGCTGAAGAAGTCCGTGCGGCCTGGGTGGCGGCGAGGGCTTGGGGCCAGTTCTGGCGCGGGCAGGCAAGCATGGGCAGGTTGCCCCACACTCGCATGTCGGTGGACCCGTCCCGAGCGCGGCTGCTGCAAAGTCGCGAGTCGCAGTTGCCTCGGCACGATGTCCCTTGCGTCCCGGCAGTGTTACCGTCGCGCCATGTCCAAGATCGAGATTGACGCGATAGCCGCCGAGTTCTTCGGAGCCTTCGACAATCGCGGCGGCAAGGCCGCGGACGTGGGCCGGATCCGCCGGCTCGTCATTCCCGGGGGTGTGATCGTGCTGACCGGGCCGCAGTACACGGTCTACACCGTGGACGAGTTCATCGAGCCGCGCGAACGCCTGCTCGCCGACGGCCGGTTGGTCGAGTTCTCGGAGTGGGAGACCTCCGAGCGGACCGAGATCGCAGGCGACATCGCGTCGCGCTTCGGCGAGTACCGGAAGGCCGGCATCCTGGACGGCGAGCCGTTCGAGGGGGGCGGGACCAAGACCATCCAGTTCGTCCGCACGCCGGAGGGCTGGCGAATCGCAGCATTCTCCTGGTACGACCAGCCCTGAGCGTCCACCCCAGGCCGGCCCCCGGTTGATTGAACGGCGTGACTGTCCCAAGTCACCTTGCGCCACGGATATTTTGATGGGCCGTCAGTCTTCCACCGATGCCTGATCAAGTCGCCCGCTCGGCGGGACGCTGCGGGGTTGTCGCTGGTGCAGGGGGTGCCTCGGGCCCGGTTGCGCAAGCTGACTGCGCAGCGCCGCACGGACCTCGGTACGGCTGAATGCGCATGACTGCGCAGCCTGACCGTGGTCAGCCTGACCTGGTCGATGGTCTGGTCAGGGCCGGCAGATATCCCCACCAGCAAGGCCCTCGCCGATCCGGCCGACCGCAGGCACCGCTTGCGCAGTCGATGGCGCCCCGACAGCGAACGGCCCGACCCCGCATCCGATGCGCAGCCAGCGCCGTCATCAATCACCACGGTGCGCAGTGCGCACACCGGCACCGGCACCGGCACATGGTCGTGACGACCGCTGCGCAGTACGGGGGCTCCGTACCCAGCCACAGCCGACGGCAGCAGACCGACGGCCAGTACGCCGAAACTCGGCTTCGGCACGCTCAGCCCAGTCACTCTCCACTGCCGAGCCAGGCCTCGACGTACTCCACCCACACCAGCCTCGCCCCAGCGTCGCCCACCCTCATCCCTCAGACCGGGCCAACACTCGCGCCGAGCCCAGCCCCACGTACTGGAGTTGATGGAACCGGCAGCACCGCCACAATGCGAACCCCGCAGAGACTCAGTGACGGTACGCGGTGGCCGCGATCTCGATGAAGGACCGGATCAACGGGTTGGTGTCGCCCTCGTTCCATACCGCCACCACTCGGCTCGGCGGCATGTCGATCAGCGGCACCACGGCCAGCTCCGCGGGCAGGTCGTGTCCCAGCGGGGTCAGACCGACCGTGCCGTTCCACAGCACGGCCTGCAGGCATTCCTGGACGGCCCGCACCACAGGACCCTCGCGCTGCCTGCCACCGTTCCAGTACGACTGCCAGACGGGGTCGGTCCCCTGCGGGAACTGGAACCAGCGGCGGTCGCTCAGGTCGCCAGCCGCAGCCCGTCGCGGCGGGCCAGAGGATCGTCGGCACGCAGGACCACGCCGACCGGATCGCTCCGCAGTGCACGCACCGTCAGGGCAGTCTCGTCGAACGGCGCCCGAGTCAGTGCGACGTCGACCAGTCCGGCGTGCAGCCCGCAGGTCGGGTCGGTCAGATCGGTGTCGCGGATGCGGATGTCGATGCCGGGATGGCGTCGGCGATAGGCGGCGGCCAGCCTGGTCACGGCCGGATCGGTGCTGTCGCCCAGGATGCCGATGGTGAGGGTCGTGGTGCCGGCCGCCGCACTCACCCGTGCGCGGAGGCGGTCTGCATGGTGGAGCAGGGACCGCGCCTCGTCGAGCAGCACCGTGCCCACCGTGGTGAGGGTGACGCCGGCCGGCGAGCGGACGAACAGGGGTGCCCCGACCTCGGTCTCCAGCCGTTTGATCGCCCGACTCAGCGGCGGCTGACTCATGTGCAGCCGGGTGGCGGCCCGGCCGAAGTGCAGTTCCTCGGCGACCGCCACGAAATAGCGCAGTGTTCGCAGCTCCACACTGCAACGATACCCATCGGGTATCGGTGTCACGGAATGGGTCTTGGACACCAGCGGGGCCCCGGCGGTCCACTCATGGGCACGGCCACCTGACGCCGCCCGCAACCGGGCCTTCTCCGACGAAGTCGCGAAACGACCGCATCGACGGGGCTACCGATACCTGGTGGCCTATGAACGGGAATCATGAACATCGCCTACTGGATCGTCGCGGGGCTTCTCGCCCTCTTCTACCTCTACTCAGGAGCGCTCAAGGCGCTCCGTGACCGCGATCAGCTCCGGCCCATGATGGCCTGGGTCGACCGCATGCCGTTGCCAGTCGTCAGGGCGTTGGGGGCGGTGGAGATACTCGGCGCCGTCGGACTGATCCTGCCGCCGCTGACCGACATCGCCCCCTCACTGGCGGCGGCCGCGGCCGCCGGCTTCGTGCTGCTCCAGATCGGCGCGATCGCCGTGCACCTGACCGGCGAAGACCGCCGCATCAGCCTCAACATAGGGCTCCTCGCCACCGCGGCTGTGACCGTCTGGCTGGCCACCGGACGGTGACCGGCCCCCGCACCGGACGGCCCCACCGCGCGGATGAGGTACTGGCCGACCCCCTCGTCACAGACCGGTGGTACTGAGGAGCGCTGCATCCGACCCGACGGCAGCGCGGGGGCGCAGGCCTCCTCCAGGCAGTCGACGCCGATCGAGACCTCGCGGACGGCCGGATCGGGACCGCCTGCCATCCCTTTCCGTATCCGTTCGCCGCCGAAGCGCGCCGCCCGTCATACGAGTTGGTAGCCGCGCAGGTTGCTGAGCTGCAGATAGCAGTTCTGCAGGGAACCCGAAGTGTCGCCCAGAGAGCGGTAGATGCCCCACTTGGGGCGCACGCGGTCGGCGAGGAAGGTGTCGATGCCGGTGCGGGACTTGTCGATGACGGTGGTCGAGCCGTTCTTGAGGATCCAGCGCAGGGAGCCCGCCGATCCGTTGCCGATCTTGATCTGGAAGTCCACGTCGATCCAGCGGTCCTGGAGGGGTTCCAGTTCGGTACGGCCGACGAGGATGTCGTCGGTGAATTGCTTGAGTTCGATGGTCTGCACGCCGTTCACGCGGCGCAACGACTGCACGACGATGGGCGAGGAGCCGGTGCCGGGCTGTTTCATCTGCATGATGTGGGTGAAGGTCGTGGTCGCCTTCAGGGAACTCGGTATGTACATCGAGTATGTGAGGCGCCACGACTGGCCTTCGGTCCACCGGAGGTAGTTGCTGCCGCTGCCGAGACGCAGGCCGGTGACCTCGTGGCGCTGCCGGTCGGTGGAGGTGTCGCGGTCGACGGTGTGCATGGTGAAGCGCCAGTTGTTGCCGGTGGTGTAGATGTGCGGAGCGCCGGAGGGGTGGGAGCCGGCGCGGTCGTCCTCGACGGTCTCGAAGGCGCCGAGTCCGTCGTCGCTCGCCGAGGGTGACCACTTCAGCTGCCAGGAGGCGGCGTGTGCGGGAGCGGCGGCGAGACCGACCGTCGGGGCGGCCGCGCCGCCGAGTGCGTAGCCGAGGAGCTTCCTTCGGGTGGTGCTCATGAGCGTTCACCTCGTCGTGAGCCGGGGGGTGGCGGTGCGCGGGACGCGGGAGGGTCGCCTACCAGGTCGGTTCAGGTATGTGACGGTCGTTCAGCCACGCGTCCGTCGACGGGCTTCAGGGTGCCGTCATGACGGGTCCAGGTCAATGGTCCAGACCGATCGACGCACATCCCTGGGTTCACTTCCGGCCAACTGCTCCTCGCCGCCACAGCGTTGGGGCGGGGCGCCTACCGCGCCCCGCCCCGGCCGGTTCGGCACTCCGCGCACCGGTGTGGACGCCCCACGCCCTGTCACCGCTCGTCCGGGTAGTCCCACTTCAGGTCGATGCGGGCCTTCGGCGCGACGGCGCCGATCGCCGTGGTGACGTCGGACTCGAACTGCTCGGACCATCTTCCGAACCCGGTGATGATGATCGGCCCGTGCTCACTGCTCGTCAAAACCTTGGGCGGGTCATGGAAAACACCCACATACATCCACGACTCGATCCCGTGCTCCTTGAAGAGTTCTTCCACTGTCGCCCCCACCGTGTCGGCTTCCTCGGCGGAGGCAAGGTTCTCGATGTCGAGGTAGAGATGGATGTTCACAGACATGCGCATACCCTATCGGCGGCCCGACAGCGGCTCGTCGAGCCCCGGGGGTAAAGATCCACGAGGCCGCCGACAGTCACCTAGAGCGGCGAGGCGGGCTGGCCCGGTGAGCCGACCCACGTCCGTCACCCCAGCCGGCCCCTGACGGGCAACCCGTTCAACCCCAGGGTCGGCACAGCGCGAGAGCACGCGCCGTTGCCTGTCTTCCATCCCTCTGGACCACATGTCTCACTGTGTGTGATGTCCCAAGCGGACCCCAGCACAGGACCGACGCCGACGGCAGGCGCAGCAGAGTGGGAGCGCCCTGGTCGACGCCGCGATGGATCTGAGCCTGGAACACGGGCTGACGGTCGAGGCGATCGCCGCACGGGGACCCGGATGCGTTCGTAGGCGGAGAGCTGGGCGGCCTCGGTGTCCCGGGGCAGCAGCTGCCCCCTGTGCGGGCGCAGTTGTAGGTGCGACACCCAGGAGGAGTCGACCCTCGTCATCGCCGAATGACTCGACGCAGACGCCGTGCGGGAAATCCGCCCGGCCGTCGTCGTAGACGCCGCCGGGGTCCGAACCGTCGCGCCGCGCTCCCGACCGTTTGCCCAGCAGAGTGGGAGCGCCAACAGTGACAACGAGCCCACTTCACCCTCTCCCCCGTCGTCCTGTGGCCCGGATGGCAGGACGATTGGGCCCGACCTCCCGTACCGATGTGCCGTGGCTGCGGGTGCGCTACGCATGCTGAGACCTACGGCCGCCCTCGCCCTGCGGGGGCAAGGATCCTTCGCTGTCTCAAGGACCCCTGCCCCACAAGGCCCGGCCCTGCAGGCCACGCCGCCTCAGCGCGAGGGCGCCGACCGGTGAACGGTACGGTCACCAATAGTGGCGTCGACCGGCGACCGCGTGCCCCATGGAACCCATGACCCAGAAGGCGGCGCCGACCACGGCGAGGATGATCCCGAGGGTCCACAGGATCGATATGCCGGTGAGGAAACCGACGATGAGAAGAATGATGCCGAGCGCGATCATGATCTACCTCCTGATGTGACCTGACGTAGCTTCCGAATGCCCCGAAGGAGCCTGATCACGCCACCTGGCTGAACCCGCCGCGCGGAACTTGGCTGTCGAGGGCGGAATGGTTCGGCCGCACTAGGTGAACGGTCCTGGTGAGGGTGCTGCCGTTGACTCCGACCAGCGGGGCACGTGTGCCGCGGGTGCCGAGTTTGCGCAGGTAGAGCACGGTGGCCAGGACTCTGTCGGGGGCGGTCGGCCTGTCCTTGCGGAGTCGCGAGGTCGGGGGTGGAGGGCGTAGTGCCCGGTCGTCGTGGAAACCGTGCCGGTGCATGGGCAGGGCGTCGATGCCGCTGTCGGTGATCTTGATGCCGGTGGTGTAGGTGCCCGGGTCGAGTCCGGCGTGGGCCGTTGGCCCGGTGCGGGTGGTGGTTGCCGCGACGCTGTTCACGATGACGTCGTGGCTGGTCAGCGGGCGGCCACGGCAGTTCATGGACAAGGTGGGAGAGCAGCCGGCGCTGGATCTTGTGCCCTTCGTGGTGCCCGGCGGCAGGTGGCAGACCGTGATGTGCAGGCCTTCCACGGTGAGCGGCAGACGGGCGGCCGGGTAGCCGCGCCAACCTCGGGCCCCTCACCACCGGTGATCGGTGTCGCCACTGGCCCAGCCGGTATTCGCGGCGACGTCGTAGGTCTCGTACGGACACCTGCGGACCGTCGCCTCGCTGCCCTGGCCCGCCCGCGCGGCTGCCGGGATACCGCCATGCCACAGGAGCCGAGCCTCGGCCCCCATCACCCACCGCCGCTGCCTGTCGTCCGGATGCGGGAACAACACCCGGGATCTCACGGCGAGTTGACTGCACACCTCGTCGGAGCCGCTCGTATCACAACAACGAGTGGCGTCATGAGAAGCGACCCGTTGATCCTCTGCGAGCCCTTAGGCTCTTCACCCATCCGAACCCACGAGGAGCGCTTGGCCGTGAACGTCGAGATTGCCCCGCACGTCCGCGAGACCGCTTCCCAGCTCGGGGGCGGCGTGCCCTATGCGCTGAAGGTGCTGGCCGGTCGGTTGGCGGATGAACCGGATCTGGGTGAGCCGTCGAGTCTGCCCGGCATCCTCCACGTGCAGATCGACGGTGATCTCTTCGAGGACTGTCCTGCCCTGGCCGTCGGCTACATCCGTGAGCCCGACAGGATCGAGATCCGATTCGTGACCCCGGCCTCCTTCGCTCAGCCCGCGACAGACGTCCCCGATGAACCTGAACGGCAGGGGCGGGAGCAGGGTGTTGATCCCGGTGCCGAGGCAGTCACCGTCCGGGAGGTGGCGGACGCCTGGCGGCGCATCATCGGTTGGCTCCAGGCTCACGCTCCCGCCTCTCTGGCGGCTCTTCGGGGCGGCGCGAGTTCCGCTGCCGTGGCCGCTGTGGAAGATGATCTCGGAGTGCGGATCCCCGTGGAATTGCGCGCCCTGTGGCTCTTGACCGCGGGCGATGACGGCGCTCAGGGCTGGGGGTGCCTGCCGGGCAACCAAGCTCTGATGACCTTGGATGCCGCGCGGGCCCTTTACCGGAGGAAGCGGGACGCTCAGGTCGCGCAGGACGCCCGCGACTCCGGTCGCCCGGAAGAGGAACGGATCACGGCGTGGGAGGCCACTTGGATTCCGGTGGTCGCCGTGGGTCCGTCCGACGACTCCTCAGGCCTGTACCTGGACGCTGCGACCGGCTACCTGGGCCGCTGGTCCCGCTACAACGAAGCCCCTGGTGAGGAGCGGGACACGTTGGTCACCTATCTGGAGGAGATGGCCGACATGCTGGAATCCCCGGCGCTGGCCGTCCGGGACAGGCCCGGGCTGATCGGGGGGACATTGGTGTGGCTGAGCGGTGTCGACCTGCGCAGGAAACCCGGTGGCGGTCGCTGGCGGATTGCTGACGCCGTCCGCACTTGGGACAGGACGGCCCGTCCGCACCTGGGACAGGACGGCCTGTTCGCACACCCCGAGGTGCTGCGGGCCGGGCTCGGCGGCCCGCAGCGACCTCGGGTCGGTGTTCTCGTCGGTGGCCGTACAGCTCAGCGGTCGCCTGTCACGGGAACTGGGTGATCTTGGAGGGGATGGTGTCGGTGCCGGAGGTGGGGGCGCCCGTGTCGTTGACGACGTGGGCGTACTGGCCCTTGCCACCCAGGGAGATCACCTGGATGCTGTGCAGCTTGATGCCGGACTTGACCGGCACCTGGAACCCGTGGCGCTGCACGATGGAGGGGTCCGAGGTGTAGTTGCAGTAGCTGCCCAGACCCCAGGCCTCATGGACGTTGACCGCGTCGGCGACCTTGTAGGCGGCGTAGCCGACGATGCCGTCGTGGGTGATGGCGGCGGCGTTCGGGGCGTCGTAGGCCTTCTCGTTCTGGAAGAAGATCGTGCGCCCGCGTTCGCCGTTCCACAGCACGTCGTATTTGTTGAAGTGCTCGACGAACAGGCCGGTGGTCAGGACGTCGTCGCCGTTCACGACCAGACCGTAGTCGGCACGGTTGGTCTCCCAACCGACGCCCTCCCCGTGGTCGGCGCGCCAGATCCATGTGTGGTCGACGACGACGTCATCGCTGTTGATCACGACGGAGTTGGTTGCGAGGCCCGGGCCCGCGCCGCCGATGCGGATGAACACGTCCTGCATGGTGGTCGGGTTCGCGGAGTGGTCCGCCGCCGCTCCGGCGGGGCCGATCCGCAGCAGGGTGTCGGAGCGGGTCGCGCCGGCGTCGATGAGGAATCCGGCGAGCCGGACCCCGTCGACGTCCGCCACGTGCATGGCGTCGATGCCGCCGTCAGGTACCAGCGTGGCCAGGCCCAGGCCGAGGACCACCGTGTTGGACCGGGTGACGTCGATGGTCTGGTCGAGGTGGTAGACACCGGGGGTGAACAGCAGGTTCAGCCCCTGGGCCAGCGCCTGGTTGATGGTGGCGGCCGTCGCACCCGGCTTGACCACGTAGAACTGGTCCAGCGGGAGCGAGGTTCCGGCGTTGGCGGGCCAGGACACGCCGCGGGCGTTGGTGCGCTTGGCGGGCACGAAGACCTTGTAGGTGGTGCCGTCGAGGTAGAGGAACGGCTTCTCGCGGGATATCGGAGTGGTGTCCAGCGTGGTGTACGGGCCGGTGTCGAAGTTGGTCGCGGGAGCGCCCTGGACCCCGGTGAAGGTCATGTTCCACACGCCGTTGGTCCAGCCGCCGACCGAGCTGTCACGGGTGTACCACTGCTGCTGCGAGTACGGTCCCACGGTGCCGTCGATCTTGGAGTCGGCGATGTAACCACCGGAGGCCCAACCGTAGCCGTTGGGGGCGAGGTTGAGGCCGCCCTTGACGTGGATGCGGCGGAACGGGGCGGCCTGGGCGACGGCCCAGCGGTCGGTGCCGTTGGACGGGGTGATGGCGAGGTTCTCCGCCGAGCGCCAGAAGTTCTGCGTCGCGTTGCCGTTGAACCAGCCCGCGTCGACGGTGATGTCGCCGTTGATCTGGGTGTCGTCGGGGTTCAGTCCGAGCCCTGAGATCGATGTGTAGAAGCCGAGTTGGGCGTTGATGCCGTTGTACGTGCCCGGCTTGAGGAGGAACTGGTAGCGGCCGGAGCCGAACTGGGCGGACTCCTGCTGGGCGAAGACCTGGTCGAACTTCTGCTGCAGATTGGGCGTCGAGGGGTCCACGACGATCACGTTCGGGCCGAGATCTCCGCCGCCCTGAATCGGGCCGCCGGTACCGCCGGACGTGGTGTGGACGGCGAACTCCCACAGCGAGTAGCCCCAGGAGGTGGCGCGGGCCGTACCGAGAACGCGGACGTAGCGCCCCGTGCCGCTCACGTCGTAGGAGGCACGGCCCCCCGTCGCGCCGGTGACCGTCTTGAGGTTGCTCCAGTTCTGGCCGTCGGCGGAAGCCTGGAGCTGGAAGTCCTTGCCGTACGCGGCTTCCCAGTTGAGGTCGATCTTGCAGATGTCCTGGGAGGAGCCGAGGTCGACGCGCAGCCACTGCGGGTCGGCCGCCTGGCTGGACCAGCGGGTGGAGTCGTCGCCGTCGAATGCCGCGGATGCCGGGGTGCCGGCGTTCTCCGTGGAGGACGCCGAAGCGGTCTTGCCTTGCGCCGAGTTGGCGGTTGAGCAGGCGGCGGGCTGGGTGGTGCCAGGCGTCCCGAACACCTGGAACTCCCAGAGCGAGTATCCCCAGGGGGTGGCTCTGTGGATGCCCTGCATACGGACGTAGCGGCCCTGGCCCGAGACCGTGAGGGTGTCGGTGCCGCCGTCCCCGCCGGTGACGGTCCGAAGATCGCTCCAGGAACCGCCGTCCGGCGAGACCTGGATCTTGTAGTCCGTGGCGTAAGCGGCTTCCCAGTTCAGGACCACCTGGCTGATCGAGGCCGTGGCCCCCAGGTCGACCTGCAGCCACTGGTCGTCGGTCGCGGCCGAGGACCAGCGGGTGCCGGTGTCGCCGTCGACCGCGGCGGCGGCGGGGGTTGCCGCGTTCTCCGTCGAGGACGATGCGGCTGTCCTGCCCTGGGACAGGTTGGCGTCAGCCGCGAGGGCCGGAGGTGGTGCGACGACAGGAAGAGCGATCAGCGCCACCGTACTGGCGAGCGCGATACCGAGAGATCTGAGGCCCATGCCATGTTCCCCTGGGGGTGGATGAAGGAATGAAGGATGGTCACGAAAGGCCGTGCTGCATGCGGGTGCGGGGTGCGGCGCGCAAACGGTGATAGGTGCAACCAAGTTGCGCCATGACTTAGTTCACATCTTGATTTAAATGGTGACCTCATCGCTTGGGCAAGCCCTGCGACATCAGAATCCGTGCAACCTGTGCAGAGCCCAGGCGGCTTGACCCGCTGTCAGCCTTCAGGGGTTGATGCCGGCAAGCGCCACCGCTGCTTGCCGACGCAGCGCACCGACGACAACCGACGACAGCGGCGACCAAAGGCAGCGGTCGAGACCCAACACCCTTTGCCCGAGGGCTAATTGACCCTCGACTGAGTGTGCTCCACGTCACCCTGCGACCAGAGGAGAAGTGCTCCCTGCCACGCTGTCGACCTGGCATGCTCATGCGTACTTACTGACAGGTAATAACCGCTGCGCACCCGCTCCCCCGCATGTCGCCATGGCGCCTGCGCCTGCCACACCCCCCACCACCGCTCCCGAGGACTCACGCGTGCACAAGCTCAGAACGCATGCCCTGGTTTCAGCCCTGTCGACGGTCACCGTCGCGGCTCTCCTGGCCACCGGCTGCTCCGCCCACTCCCCCGCCGGCACCGGCGAGGCAGCCGCCTCGACGGCCGAAGCCGCCAAGCCCGCCACCGACGACGAGCGACTCGCGGTCGTCTCCGCCCCGACCGGTGACGTCGCCACCCCGACCGCCGTGGCCGCCGCCAGCACGCCCGACCAGGCCCGGGCCCGGAAATCCGCGCTCAAGGTCGCGTCGTACGACAGGAAGAGCGGCCGTGCGGTCATAGCGGCACCGCCCTCCGGCTCGGGCACGGCACCGTCGCCCACCCCGTCGACAACGACCGCTTCCTCACCCACCGCCTCCGGCACTGCCCAGGACACAGGCTCGGACGGGGCGAATTCCAACGCCGCCGTGGCGGTCGGCGACGTCATAGCCAGCGCCCCCGCCCCCGGCGCCCCCGACGGCGTACTGGCCAAGGTGACCGAGATCGTCGACACCGCGGCGGACGGCAGTGCGACCGTGCAGACGCAACCGGCCAAGCTCAACTCCGTCCTGGGCCGGAGCAAGGCGGACGGTGCGGTCCCTGTCGACCCGTCCGCCTTGGAGGTCGACCCGCTCGTCGAGGGTGTGAAGGTCTCCTGGGCGAAGACCGGGGATCTCACCTTCGGACCCGAGGGCGCGAAGCTCCCGCTGGGCAGCCTGCGCATCGACGTCGCAACCGCGGTGAAGACCGCCGCAGGTGCCCCCGCCTCGGCTTCCGCCGCGCTCAAGGGCTTTGTCCAACTGGCCCCCGAGGTCGCCTTCTCCTACGACGGGTCCCGCGCCGCCGCGAGTTCTTCGCCCAGCGGCGCGTTCCTGGGTCTGACCGGCAAGTGGACCTCCCAGTGGCAGATGAAGGGCCGCGCAGCCGGCACGACACACGGCAAGCCGATCCGCATCCCCTTCGCCCAACTGCACGCCGACCCCGTCATCCAGGTCGGCCCCGTCCCGATCGTCGTCAACCTCGATCTCGTCTGCTACTTCCGGGTGGACGCCGACGGCCGCGTCACGGTCGACGCCGAACAGCGCCTCAAGGGAGACTTCCGGGTGGGCGGCAACTTCACCTGGGCCAAGGGCTGGCGCGGTGTCAGCGAATCGCACATGACCGGTGAGCCCCTCAAGACGACGGTCACCGCCCTCGGTGACGCCAAGGCCGCCATGGGCGCCGAGGCGACCGTGGGCCTGTACGGCACGGTGGGCGTCACCGCAGACCTCGCACCCTATCTCCGCGCCGAATCCCACGCGGCAGCCGAGGGCTCGGCGGGCGGCGCCGGCTCCGTCTCCGGCTCCTGGGCTCTGTACGGCGGAGTCGACCTGAGCGGCACGCTGAATCTGCAGCTCTCCATCTTCGGCACGCCCGTCTTCCAGACACGGATCCCTCTGGGCGCCGTGCACGAGGAGTGGCTGCTGACGAAGGGCGAAGTGAGGACGTAGGAGCCCTGGCGCGGCCGGACGAGCCGGGCGGCCTGTTCAACAGGCCATGCAGAAGCGCGCCTGATGATGTGCGGGAGATTACCGGGCGTGATGGTGCTGGCGGGCAGCGAGGATGGCGACGTCGTCCTCGTACGCGCCGTTCGCAAGGCGTGCCAGGACGGTGTCGAGCAGGTCGTCCAGCGGGGTGTCGGCGGACAGGCTCAGGCCCTGGAATTCCTGTACGGAGTCGTCGATGTCGGTGCCGCGTCGTTCGACCAGTCCGTCGGTGTAGAGCATCAGGGTGGTTCCGGGGGCCATGGTGGCGGTGAGGGGTTCGTAGCCGCCCAGCCCGGTGCCGATGGGCGGGCCGGCCGGCAGCCACAGGATGTCGATGCTGCCGTCCGGGCGCAGCACGGCGGGCGGCGGGTGCCCTGCGCTGGCCGCGGTGCAGGTGCCGTCCTGCGGGTCCATGACCGCGAGGAGGCAGGTCGCGAGACGGTCGAGCCCGAGCTGTGCGACCTGGCGGTCGAACTCTTCGAGGATCTCCTCGACGCCCATGACGTCGGTGGCGATGGTGCGCAGCAGGGAGCGGTACTGGCTCATGGTGACAGCGGCCTGAAAGCCGTGACCCATCACGTCGCCCATGACCAGGAGGGTCTGCGCGTCGGGCAGGGGGATCGAGTCGTACCAGTCTCCGCCGACCAGGACGCTGCGGCCGGAGGGAATGTAGCGGGCGGTCACCTCCACACCTGGGTGAGGGGCGCGGGGTTCGGCCAACAGCGCCCGCTGGAGTTCCAGTGCCATGGTGTGCTCGTGGCTGTAGCGGCGCGCGCTGTCGACGGACAGGGCTGCCCGAGCAGCCACCGCCTGGATCGTCGTGACGTCGTCGTCGCTGAAGGGCTGTGAGGTGCCGGTCCTGCCCATCAGGACGACGCCCACCGGGCGGCCCGCGGTGATCAGGGGGACGATGAGCAGCGAGTGGATGCCGGCGGCGCGGAAGATCCTGGTGCGCTCAGGGTCCACAGTCACCTTCTGGAACAGGTCGTCCGAGGCCAGGTTGCCCAGCCACGGCCGCCCGACGTCCATGCAATGGCGCGTGGCGACACCGCGAGGGATGTCGATGTAAGGACCCGGTCCGCCCATCTGGTGCAGCAGCCACTCCATCCCCGCAGGCGCGGAGCCCCTCACCTTGCGCAGCCGCACGAAACCGGGCCGAGGCGGGGGCGCACCGGTGAACTCCTCCTCCACGATGCCCACCGCGGCCATGTCCGCCAGCGAGGGGGCCAGGAAGTCGGACAGTTCCTGGCACGTGGTCTCGATGTCGAGGGTGGTGCCGACCCGCGTGGCCACCGCATCCAGCAGGGCGAGCCGGAGATGAGCGGTCTCCAGGTCGTCCAGGTAGCTGCGCAGACTGCTGATCTCGACGCCGATGCCGCACAGGCCGGCATCCTGTCCGGGCAGTTCCACGCGGTGATAGACCGCCCGCCACAACCGTTGCCCGAGTGGCGAAGAGACACCGGTCGTTCCTGAGATGGTCGTCTCGCGTGGTCGCCCGTCCGCCAGGACCTCGGCCAGGACATCGTCCGGGCGCTGCAGGTCGGGCAGCACCTCCCCGAGCGTGCGTCCCAGGAACGCGGAGGCGGGCAGGCCGCTGATCTCGGCCCATGCCGGATTGACGTACAGGTGTCGCAACTGAGCGTCGAGGACGACGATGGCCGCCAGGGTCCCCTCGACAAGCTGACGCCCGGGAAGGCCCTCGCCCTCGGGAAGGTGCCACTGCGGCATGGACTCGTCACCGTTCACAGATGTGCCTCTCGCTGCCGTCAACGGAGCTCATCCATACCCGACCGATCCGCGCAGTCCAACCCGCTTGCCCCATCGCGTGATTGCCTCGCGCAGGCGTACGACAAGGCGGCCGACCGGCCCGAGCGGGAGGAACCGATGTCCTGAGACGACAGGGCAAGCCGGCCAACCAGCTGCGGCCCTTGTACCGCGCGCCTCTACGACACAGGACGCGCAGTACGCAGCGCCTCATGCGTCGAAACGCCTGGACGAGGCACCCGCTCGAAACCCGTGGTGGTTCAGATTGCCGGGTCCAGGGACAGCGCGGTCTTGGCCATGGCGGCGAACTCGTCGACGAGGATCTCCGTGCGACCTGCCTCCACCTCGTCGAGGACGGTCTGTACGGCGGCGGCCGGATCGTTCTTGGGCAGGTCCATGCCCGCGATCATGTCTGTGTCCGTCGGGCCCAGGACGACACCGCTGACCAGAGTGTTCTGGGCGGCGAGTTCGAGCCTGACGCAGTTGGTCAGACTCCAGGCGGCGGCCTTGGCCGTGTTGTACGCGCCGGCGTGCTCACCGCCGACCCAGGACGCCACCGACAGCATGTTCACGAGCGCGCCGCCACCGCCTGCCCGCAGGACCGGTGCGAAGGCACGCACCATGTTCAGCGGGCCGAAATAGTTGGTCTCCATCTCCAGCCGGATCCTGTCCATGTCGCCGGTGACCAGATCCGTGAAGGTCGCGATGCCCGCGTTGTTGACCAGCAGGGTCACATCGCCGGCCGCCGCGGCCGCGGCGGCGACGGACATCGGATCGGTGATGTCCAGCGGCAGTACCTCCACCCCTGGCACGTCGACGCTCTCGGGTCGGCGCGCCGCGGCGTACACCTTGGCCGCGCCCCTCTCCAGCAGCTGAGTGGCGAAGTGGCGGCCCAGGCCCCGCCCGGCACCGGTGACGAGGGCGACGGAGTCGGCGATCTGCATGTCGTAAGCCTCTGCTTAGGTGTAAGTGGGTACGGAAAGCCGGGCGTCCGGAACGGAACGCCGAGCACCGTTACGCTAGAACCTCACGTTGACGTCAACTTCAAGTCCGTGTGACGGACGACTCTCGGGAGGCCGGGTGCGGATCGGGGAACTCGCCGCGCGAGCGGGGGTCAGCACCCGCGCCCTGCGCTACTACGAAGAGCAGGATCTGCTCACCTCGAACCGCACGTCCGGCGGACAGCGCCGGTACGGCGACACGGACGTCGACCGGGTCCGGCTCATCCAGCAGTTGTATGCCGCCGGGCTGCGCAGTGGGACGGTCCGCGAGATCCTGCGCCTCTACATGGGCACCGGCGAGGACGGCCCGGACCCGGTCGCGCTGCTCTCCGCGGAACGCGCCCGGATCGACCGGCAGATCACCGATCTGCTGGAGGTCCGGGCGCGCCTCGACCAGATCATGGCCGGTGACCCCGCCTGCCGCTACTCCCCTCCCCGTACCGACTGACCGGAGCCGCGACCGCAGCCTCGCTGCGGTGGGGGTGGCGCGAGTGCGGCCGCCGTGGGCCTGGTGCGTGCGCGCCACCATGTCCCCGCTGCCGTCGTCGCAGAGCCTGTCACGACGGCCGGTGGCGGCGCCGTTCGTGAGGCCCGGTCAGGACACCAGGCGCAGCCATGCCTCCGCGAGGGCGGCGTGGCCGGGCGCTGTGGGGTGGACGCCGTCCGCGGCCCAGTACTCCGGTCCGGTCGTCGCCGCGAGTCCGGCGAACAGGCCGTCGGCGGCGAGCAGATGCGCGCCGTAGGAGCGGGCGAGTTCGCGCACGGCCTGGATCTTCGGGTCGAGGTCGGCCCGCCACTGCCTGCGGACCTCTTCGTCGAGGATCACGTCCCCGACCTCGACGCTGCCGCGGATCGGCAACAGGAACGGCTCGATGAGGACGAGTTGGGTACCGGCCTCGGCGAGGGGCGCGAGCAGGCGATCGTAAGCCTCCGCGTACTCCAGCGTGGAGATCACATGGCCGTGTGGGTCGTACGAGTGCCAGCCGACGTCGTTGATACCGACGAGGATCGACACCACGTCCGGGCGGACATCGAGTACGTCCGTCTGCCACCGTGCTTCGAGGTCCCTCACCTTGTCGCCCGCGATCCCGGAGTTCAGCCAGGTCACGGCCCGGTCCGGGTGGCGCAGTCCCCACTCTCCCGCGATGCGCAGCGCATAGCCGGATCCGAGCCGCTGGCCGCTGTCCAGCCGCCCGCTGTCGGTGATCGAGTCTCCGGTGAACATCACGGTGCTGTCCGGCCTGAGGGTGATGGTCATGTGTGCTCCCCACGGTCAGCGGCACCGAACCAACGGTCCACGGTCTGTTCGAACTGTGCGTGGTCGGGGTCACCGGCGGTTGCCCAGGCGACCGTGCCGTCGGGCCGGACCAGTACGGCACGCAGTCCGAGGTCGTTGCGCGCCGGCCCGGCTACGTACCGGATCCGGCTCTTCCGGCGCTTGGCCGGACCCTGCAGGGACCGGTCGGCGCCCAGCTCGAGCACGACGCCCCGTCCGTCCCGCATCAGATCCGCGAGGCGGGTGCCGTCCTCCAGACGGAGGTCCGGCGCGTCCCGGCCGACGAGCGGGTGCTCGCTGCCGAGGTCGTACCAGTTCGACGACCCCGACGCCCTCGTGAAGACGTACGTGGTTCCGTCCCGCGTCCCGATCAGGTCGCGGATCACTTGCTGAACCGCCTGGCCGTGCGCGTCCGGCTTCATCGCCGCGGACTGCGCACGCGTCCAGTCGAGCGCCGCCGCGCCGATCGGACGGCGCTCTCGGGTGTAGGTGTCGAGAAGCCCGCCCGGGGCATGGCCGCGCACGGTCGCCGCCAGCTTCCAGCCGAGGTTCATCGCGTCGCCGATGCCGAGGTTGAGCCCTTGCGCTCCGAGGGGGGAGTGAATGTGCGCGGCGTCCCCCGCGAGCAGCACCCGACCCTGCCGATACGTCGTCGTCTGCATCGCCCGGTCGGTGAACGTCGAGACGAGCCGGACGTCGCTCAGCGTCACGTCGGTGCCGGACACCCGGCGCAGAACCGTCTGGAGATGTGCGCGGGTCGGCCGCTGTGAGCGGTCGAACGCGCCGCCGTCGCAGTCCAGCATGCCGATGTACCCGGTCGCGGGCATCGTGAGGTACATGCCTGTCGGCGTCAGGTTGAACCCGGGGCGCAGCTTCTCGGGATCGGCGACGGTGGCGAGCATGACGTAGCCGGTGAACTGCGGCTCGCTGCCGACGAAGTCGAAACCTGTGAGCCCGCGCACCGTGCTGCGGCCGCCGTCGCAGCCGACGAGCCAGCGCGCCCGGTACGCGTGCTCGCCGGCGTGCGCGACCACGCTGTCGTCGTGCTGGGTGACAGCTGAGACGGGGACGCCGCGTCTGATCTCCACGCCCAGCTCGGCCGCCCGCTCGGACAGCACCGTCTCGACCGCTGCGAGGCTCGTCATCAGGCCCTCGGACGCCGGGCCGGGCAGCCGGAACGGCAGGGCGGTGACATCGACGTCGGCCGGATCGAGCATGATGCCGGCGAAGTGGCCCGCACTCCGAGGAGGCGACGGCTCGTCCTTGTCGAAGTCCGCGTCGAAGTCCCTGCCGAAGTCCGTGCCGGAACCCGCACCCGGAGCGTCGCCGGCGCCCGACGCCGACAGCAGCGCGTGCAGCATCCCGCGGCGGTCGAACGCCGCGACCGACACGGCGGACAGCCCCCGCATGCCGAGCGGGACCGCCTTCCACGGGGAACCGCGCTCCGGCTCCCGCTCGAGCACCACGACGGAGCAGCCCGCAAGGCCCAGCTCGCAGGCGAGGAACAGCCCGACCGGTCCCGCACCCACGACCGCCACGTCGTACACGGGGCTCACCGGCCCTGCCCGTTGACCATGTCCGCCAGGCCCTGCGCCGTGTTGCCCGCGGAGTCGATCCCCTGGACCTCGACGCCTTCGAACATGACGTCCTCGGTGGGACGCAGGAACATGGCCTTCTCGTACTCGGTGAGCGCGGCCTCGACGTCGTCGGGGTGCGCGGCGAGGGCCTTGCCGAGTTCGGCGCCGTCGAGCATGGCCAGGTTGGCGCCCTCGCCGTTCGGGGCCGCGAGGTGGGCGGCGTCGCCGAGCAGGGTCACACCCGGCACCCGGTCCCAGCGGAGCCCGGTCGGCAGGGCGTAGTGGGGGCGCAGGACCGGCGGGGTGTCGGTGTCCGTGATCAGCGCGGTGAGTTCTGGCGCCCAGCCGTCGAATTCCTGGGCGATGCGTGCGGTGGCTGCGGCGGTGTCGGTGAAATCGATGGCGGCGAACCAGTCCCGCTCCCTGGTGAGCTGCACATAGGTGTGCAGGGTGGCGCCGCTCTCCCGGTGGGCGAAGATCTCCTTGCCCGGCGAGGGCGCGATCATCGACCCGCCGCCGACCGCTTGCGCGGCGGCCGGATGCCGGGTGTCGGCCTCGAACAGGTAGGTCTCCACGAAGGAGGTGCCGGCGTACTCGGGGGTGGCGTCGCAGAGCAGCGGGCGGACCCGTGACCACGCGCCGTCGGCGCCGACCAGCAGGCTCGTGACCAGCGTGCACCCGCAGGCGAACGTCACCTCGTGGCCGCCCTTCCCGAGCGCACGGACGCCGGCGGCCTTGTGGTCCCAGCGGACGGTGCCGGCCGGGAGCGAGTCGATCAGCATCCGCCGCAGCTCGCCGCGCATCACCTCGGGGCGCCCTCCGTCGTCGTCGGCCTTGTCCATCAGGACGGTTCCGTCCTGGTCGAGGACCCGCATCGTCTGACGGCCCTCGATGACGATGGCGCGGAACTCGTCCATCAGGTCGGCCGCTTGGAGGGCGAGCTGCCCGTTGTAGTCGTGGATGTCGAGCATGCCGCCCTGCCGGCGCGCGGCCGGAGCCGGATCGGCCTCGTACACCCTGGACGGGATGCCGTTGACGTGCAGGACCCGGGCCAGGACGAGACCGCCGAGTCCGCGCCGATGATCGTGACAGGGCTGTTCATGAGGTATCTCCCAGGGATCGGACCGCCCGGCGAACCCCGGTCGGCCACCTGCCGACAGGCAGGCAGTCGAAGACTGACGCGGACCGCTCACACGTGGCTCACACGGCGGTGACAGCGGCTCACACGGCGCTGACACGGTCGCGTCACCGGCCGAAAAGCCAGGGCAGCGCACCGATTTGGGGACTCGTGGTCGCGCGAGGGAAGATCGGGGGATGGACGGCGACACGGGGCTTCGCATCACGCTGCTCGGCGGCTTCCAGGTGTCTCGCGGTGACGCCGTCCTGCCGGTCGCGGGTGCGCGGTTGCAGGCTCTGGTCGTACGGCTGGCCCTCGCCGGCGGTCGCGTGGTCGCCCCGGGCGTTCTGGCCGACGCGATCTGGGCCGAGGAACAGCCGCCGGCCGACCCCGCCCATGCCCTGCAGGCCCTCGTCTCACGGCTGCGCCGGACCCTCGGCTCGGCCGACCGCGTCACGCAGACCACGGGCGGCTACCGGCTGGCCGTGGACCCGGACGACGTGGACGCGCTGCGGTTCGAGCGGCTCGCCGCCGCCGGCCGGGACCGTCTGCGCGCCGGGGACCGTCATGCCGCGGCGGCGATGCTCGACGAGGCCGTGGCGCGTGGGCCGATCCCCCGGGCGCCGAACCGACGGGCCGTCGCGCGGGTGGCGCCCGCCGCCGCGACCCCGGCTGGCCCGACACCTCGGTCGAGGCCGTGGTCGGCCTCGCCGACGCCGAGTTGTCCCTGGGCCGTGCCGAGGACGCCGCCGCCCGACTGACCGCGCTGCTCGCCGGCACCCGGTCCACGAGCGGGCCGGCCGCGCTGCTGCTGGACGCGCTCGCCGCCCAGGGCCGCCGGCCGAGGCCCTGGCCCGGTACGAGCAGGTCCGTGCAGCCCTGGCCAACGAACTGGGCACCGACCCGGGCACGGCCCTGCGCGACCGTCATGCGCGCCTGCTGTGCGCCGAGCCGCCCGCCCGGCCGTAGAGGCCGTCCTCCGGCCACCGGTCCGCAGCCATGGCGGGATCTGCCCGCACCGCGACCGGTTCGTCGGGCGAGGCCGACCTCGCCGATCGACGCCCTGCTCACCGGACGCCTGGTCGTGCCAGGTCCAGGCGGCGCGGCAGACCCGCCTCGCCGTCGGGGCCGCCGCCACCGCGAGCGTACCGCGACGCCTGGATGATCGACCTCGCCTCGGTCACCGAGCCCACCAAGGTGGGCGCGGCCCTGCTCGCCGGGACCGGGCTGCGCGGCGGCGCGATGTTCGAGGCCCGGACCCGGGGTGCGGGCGACGCCGTGGACGTACTCGTCGACCTGCTCGGCGGCCGGGAGAGCCTGCTGCTCGTCGACAACTGCGAGCATCTCATCGACGCCGTGGCCCACCTGGTCACGGCGCTGCTCTCCCGCTGCCCCGGCCTGAGCGTGCTGGCCACCAGCCGCGAGCCCCTCGCGGTCGACGGTGAGGCGCTGGTGCCGCTCGGCCCGCTCGCGCTGCCCGGCCCGGACGACGGCGTCGAGCAGACCCGGCGGGCGGAATCGGTGCGTCTTTTCACCGAGCGGGCGGCTGCCGTACTCCCCGGCTTCGAGGTCGACGAGGCCACCCTGCCCCAGGTCCGGCAGGTGGTGCGCGGCCTGGACGGCATGCCGCTGGCTCTCGAACTGGCCGCGGCCCGGCTGCGGACGCTGTCACTGCCCGAGCTCGCCGACGGGCTGTCCGACCGGTTCCGGCTGCTCACCACCGGCAGCAGGACCGCCCTGCCCCGCCATCGCACGCTCGGCGCGGTCATCGCCTGGAGCTGGGACCTGCTCGGCGAGCACGAACGCACGGTCGCCGAGCGCCTCTCGGTCCTGCCCGGCGGTGTCACCCCCGCCTCGGCCACCGCGCTCTGCGCCGGTACGGCAGTGCCCGCCGCGGACGTCCCCGAACTGCTCGCGGGCCTGGTCGACCGGTCGCTGCTGCACCTCGCGCCCGAGCCGGGCCGCTACCGCATGCTGGAGACCTTGCGCGAGTACGGCACCGACCGCCTCGCCGAGAAGGGCGAGCTCGCCACCGTCCGCGACCTTGCCGCCGACCATTTCGCCGGACTGATGGCCCATTACGACCCGCAGCTGCGCGGCCCCGGCCAGTCGGCGGCGATGCGGGTGATCGGCGCGGAGTACGACAACACGCTCGCCGCCCTGCGCCGGCGCTGCGACACCGGCGACGCCCCCGGCGCCCTCTCCCTCGCCCTGGATCTGACCTGGTACTGGCAGATGCTGGGCCGGACCTCCGACGCGGCCCACTGGCTGGGCGAGGCGCTGGCCGTGCCCGGCGGCGTGCCGACGGCCGAGCGGGACTGCGCCCACGCGATCTACCTGCTCCACCGGGGCGACACGAGACCGGTCACGGCGAGCAGGGACGCGGCCGACGACCGGGCCGGAATCCTCGAACTGGCCGACCGGCTGCTGGCGTATCCGGAGCTGCCCGGCCCGTACGGTGCGCTCGCCGCGCTCCCGCTCGCTTTCCTGCAGGCGGAAAGGACCCAAGGAGAGAAGACCACGCCCGCGATCATCGAACGGATGGCCGGCGGCGACGACCTGTGGCTGGCCGGGCTGGCCCGTATGTTCCGCGCCCAGTTCGCCGAGAACGCGGGCGAACTCGACCGGACGCGCGCCGACGTGGAGGCGGCCCTGGCCTGCTTCCGGCAGGTCGGCGACCGCTGGGGCCAGTCCGAGGCCCTGCCGATGCGCGCCCGGCTGCGGCAGTACGACGGCGACCTCGACGGCGCGCTGGCCGACCTGCGCGAAGCCCGGTCACCGGCCGACGAGTTCGGCTCGCTCAGCCTCGCCGACACCGTCTTCGGCGACCTGCGCTGGATCGACCTGCACATACGGCGCGGCGACACCGACCTGGCGATCGCGTTGATCGACTCGGCCCGGGAACGGGCGCGGCGCACACGGGCTCCGGCGATGCTGCTCCTGGTCGACGCGTGGGAGGCCGGCTTCCGGGTGCGACTCGGCGAGCTGGACCGGGCGAGGGAACTCCTCGACACAGCCGAAAAGGATCTGTCCGACGGCATCCCCTTCCCCGGGGACCATGCGCGGACGCTGCTCGGCACCGCACGTGCCTCGTTCTGCCTGCGGACGGGCGACCAGGCCGGCGCGCAGAAGGCACTGGCGACGGCCTACACAGCGGCGCTACGGACCCGGGACCTGCCCATCCTGGCCCTGGTGGCGGTGCACACGGCCGCGCTCGCCGACGCACGCGAGCTGCATCGGCGAGCCGCGGTCCGGCTCGGCGCCGCCTCCCGGCTGCGGGGCACCCACGACCGCACGGACCCGCAGGTGCGCGATCTCACCCGCAGCGGGCATGCCGCGCTGGGCGCGGACTCCTTCGCCGCAGCCTACGCACAGGGCTGGGAGCTGGACCCCAGGACCGCCGCGACCGAGGCCGACCCCGTCCGGCTGCTCGCGGATCACCGGACGTAAGCAGCCTGCTCGCCGACGACCCAGACGCGGGCGTACGCGACGTTCACGGCATGTTGACCGGAAGGCCGGTGATCGAGTCAACGAACAGGCTCGTCCGGCCCCCTCACGACGCGATGCCGACGCCGCCGATCCGGCTCCAGGCCCTTTCCTGCTGAGCTGTCATGGCCGGCCACGACCTCCCGCCCGGCCGGGGCTCGACGCGGGAGGCGTACGGCAGCGGACGGAAGTCAGGATCGTAGAAGCAGCCTGTCCCATAGGTGCGGTCGTGGACAGCACACGAGGATGCGACGGACTGCGGGGTGGGCTTCTTTCCCGTACGTACCCAAGCGGACAACGCGGCGATGGAGTTGGCGTACTCGGCGTTGCTCAGTTCACTGTGCTCGTGTTCCGTCGTGAAGGTCTGTACGAGGTTCTTCTCCCGGTGCGCGCCTTCAAGGCTGGCGCGGTAGGCGGCCTCGTGTTCGACGAACGCCGTGGGGTCGTCCATGGCGTGCAAGGTGAGTACGGGGATCGAGACCCGGCCGGTGAGATCGCTGTCGTAGGACAGGTCTCGCCGGGCAGCAGGATCGGCGGCGAAACGCTCGACACCTTCGTTGAGGGCCTTGTCGTCGTGTGAACCGGAGTACCGCACCCCCGTGTTGCTGAAGGGATTCCGATCGCCGAGCCGGTTGTGCACGATGTCGCGGAACGTGAACACGGAGAAACGCAGGTGTGATTCGAGGGTGCGCTCCGGAATACGTGTGACTGCGAGGATGTCGTCAAGGTTGCGCTGCTGAAGCGCCGTCCGGTCCTGCGGTGCCGACGCGTAACCCGTGCACTCCTGAAGACGGGCCCGTAGTCCCGCCGTCGTCAGGGTCGATGTGGGCCGGAGTCCCTGCCACAGCGGGTACTGGGGCTCTGTGGGACGGGGAAGGTTCCGACAGTAGTACTGATAGACCACGCGGAGGTCGACACGGTAGTCGTAGCCACGCGAGCCGCCACCCAGCACTCCGTTCGTGAGCAGTGCACCGTCGTAGGCGCCGTGCTTGCCGTACACCTCTACGACCTTGGCGGCGACGTTCCCGCCCCAGGACTGGCCGTGTACGTAGGTCCGCTCGGGAACACCGAACTCCTTCAAGAAGAGCCGGCGAACACTTTCCGTGTCGTCGGCGGCCATGCGGGTCCCGTATCCCCCGCGGCGATAGGACGAGCCCGCCCAGGCATAGCCCTGATCCACCATCACCGACCAACGTTCCAGGTCGCCGACGCTCCGTTCGGGATCGGACGTGTCGCCCAAGTCGGGGCCGCCGTGCGCGTGCACGACGAGCGAGCCGTTCCACCGCTTGGGCACGGCGATCGCGTAGAAGGCTCCGTTGGAGTCCTGACCGGTGTAGCAGGTGGCCTTCTCGGTCAGGTTCGCCGGGCAGGAGACGACTGCTGGGGGCGTCTCTGCGGCCGCCTGGGCCGGGCTGATGCCGCTGAGTGACCCGGCAACGAGGCTGGTGACACCAGCAGCAAGGGTCACGAGACGTCGTGTGCCGGTCCGGAGACGACGAGAAGGAAGGGTGATCCGGCGTGAGCGATTCACAGCGATGCTCCTGAACTCCAGGGGCGCGGTTCGCGCCGAGCGCTGTGATGCTAGGAACGCGTGCGCTGGTGCACCATGTGCCGGGTGATTCTGTTCATAGTGTGCGCACAGGGGCGGGCCAGGCGAGCTGAGCCGTGCGCACGCGGCCGTCGAGACAGGAAGCGGCTGCCGGGCAACTCGCCATGGTGGGAGCGCGCTACGACCTGACCAGCCAGCTGGTGCACGGCGAGTCTGGTACGAGGGCTCAGCGGTAGCGTTCGACGAGCGCGTCGCCGATCGAGGCCAGGTGATGGCGCACACGCGGAGGACCGGTCACCTCGAGCCATTCGACCAGCCCGGCGAGTTCGCCGGCGAGCGTGTACTCGTCGCGTCCGCGGATCACGACCTCGACGCGGCCGTCGGTCGTGGTGCCTCCCACTTCGAGCCGATCGCCGAGTCCGATCCGGAGGATGCCGATGCCGTCCGGTGCGCAGACCGCCTGGATCTCCAGGGGGGTTCGTCTGCGGTCGACCTCGTCGGTGATCTCGCGCCAGCTTGCGGCGAGGTCGAAGTCCTCCGGCCGGTTCACCGGATCGTCCGTCGGGTCGGCGGAGGACACGCGGTCGATGCGGAAGGTCCGCCGGCCGGCCTCGGTATCGGTGACGAGGTACCAGGCCGGGCCCTTGGCGACGATGCCCAGCGGGTGGACGGTTCTCTGCGTTTCGGCGCCTTTGCCGTCGACGTAGCCGAGCCGCACCTGGACGCCGCGGATCACCGCGTCCTGGAGTGCGTCGAGGAAGCGGGGCGGCCGGTGCTCGACCCGGCTCGCTCCCCCTTGTCGCGGGTCCGTCACCCATGACGACGCCGCCGCCTCGGCCTGCGCCCTAAACGGCTCGGGCAGGGCCTGGACGAGCTTGCGCAGGGCGGCTTTCACGGCCGGTGTGGCGGCCGAGGCCGGGCCGGCGACCAGGAACAGGGCGTGGGCCTCACTCACGGTCAGCCCCGACAGATCGGTGCGGGCGCCGCCCACAAGGCGCCAGCCGCCGCCTCGGCCCTGCGTGGCGTACACCGGCACCCCGGCCATGGCCAAGGCGTCGAGGTCGCGGCGGGCGGTGCGTTCGGAGACCTCCAGTTCCCGCGCGACCTCGGCCGCCGTCACCTGCTCGCGCCGCTGCAGCAACAGGAGGACGGCCACCAGCCGGTCGGTTCGCATCCCGACAAACTCTCATAGCAAACCGGTCATGAGATGACCGGTTTCGGGCGACAGGATGGCGCCATGACCTCAACCGATTTCCCCGAGCCCACCCTCATCCCCGTCAACGGCGTGGAACTGGAAGTCTTCGAAGCGGGCCGCGAGAACGCGGGAAAGCCCATCGTGCTCTGCCACGGCTGGCCCGAGCACGCCTTCTCCTGGCGCCATCAGATGCCCGCCCTCGCCGCGGCCGGCTACCACGTCCTCGTCCCGAATCAGCGGGGCTACGGCAACTCCTCCCGCCCCGCCGAAGTGACGGACTACGACATCGCACACCTCTCGGGCGACCTCGTCGCACTCCTGGACCACTACGGATACCAGGACGCCACCTTCGTCGGCCATGACTGGGGCGCGTTCGTCGTCTGGGGGCTGACCCTGCTGCACCCCGACCGCGTCAACAAGGTGATCAACCTGAGCCTGCCCTACCAGGAGCGCGGAGAAAGGCCGTGGATCCAGTCCATGGAAGAGGTGCTCGGCGGCGACTTCTACTTCGTCCACTTCAACCGGCAACCGGGCGTCGCCGACGCCGTCTTCGACGACAACACCTTCCCCTTCCTGCGCAACCTGTACCGAAAGAACGTACCTCCCGCGGAGCCGCAGCCCGGCATGGCGCTGATCAACCTCGCCAGAGCGGACACACCCCTCGGAGAGCCCGTCATGAGCGACAGCGAACTGGCCGTCCTCGTCTCCGCCTTCCGGGCCTCCGGGTTCACCGGCGGCATCAACTGGTACCGGAACCTCGACCGCAACTGGCACCTGCTGGCGGACGCCGACCCGATCATCCACCAGCCCACCCTCATGATCTACGGCGACCGGGACCCGGTCGCCAGGTCCGAGAACCTGAGCGAGTTCGTCCCCGACGTGGAAGTGGTCAGCCTGGACTGCGGCCACTGGATCCAGCAGGAGAAGCCCGAAGAAACGAACCGAGCGATCACGAAATGGCTGGAACAGCGCGACCGGCCGTGGGGGCGGACCGGTTGAGACAGGGGCCGGCGACGGGCGCCTGGGAAGGAGTTGCCAACAGGAACTACGAACCCGGGTCCCAGCGCCACGCGGCAGCCCGCGGCCGCACCCCACCCGCATGATCAAGACATCCCTCGCGCATCCCCCCGTCATTCGCCGGGGTGTTTCAGTCCGATCCTGCTGGGTCGGGCTGCGGGATGCCCTGGTGCGGCAGGCTCGTTGTGGCGTCCCACAGGCGGGTGAACTGCCTCAGGCGGTGTTCGACGTGGGCGGGGCGGGCGTTGAGTGTGGTCTTGGCGTTGACGTCCTTGGTGTCCTGATCGATCTCGTAACTCAGTTCCCGGTCGAAGATGATGAAGTCGCTCTGGGTGCCGAGCCGTGCCCAGGGCGGCAGCTGGGAGAGTGCCACCACGCGGGAGTCGAGCCCGAGAGCGCGTTGGTTGGCGCACAGTGCCCGCACTTCCGCGTCGATGTGCTGTTCGTCGTCGACGAGGAACAGCCGGCGGACCGCCACGCCTCGTGCCAGGGCGTCGCTCTGTGCCTCCAGATAGCGGGCGGCGGGCTCGCTGCCCCAGAAGTGCCGGTCGACGGAGGTGCTGGTCGCGTCGAGGCTGTGCTTGATGCAGCGGGTCAGGTCGATCAGCCAGTCCTGGTTCTCTCCCAGGCAGTCGGCGCTGCGGTTGCTGAGGTTCTCCAGCAGTCCGGCCAGGCGCTCGATCTCCTCGCTGGCGAAGGTCTTCACGGTCTCGTTGTTGAGTTCGCCGCACTCCGTTGCCCGGCGGGCGAGCTTGATGACCGCGTCCGAGCGCAGCACCGAGCGGTCGACGTTGCTGAACAGTTCGGTCGCCGCGTTGATCTGCCGGAACCGGTCGTCGACCAGGGTGGTGAGGGCGACATGATGGCTGATCAGGTTGTCCTTGACGTCGCGGATCAGCTCCGCCTGGCTGGCCTCGATCTCGACCAGGCGTTTCTCGAAGTCGACGAGGTACTGCACGATGAGGGCCGCGCCGCCGATGACGATGGACGCGGTGAGGTTCCACACGTCGCCCGCACCTTGGTTCGCGTCGACCGCGTTGGTGACGAGCAGAGCGATGACGAAGACCACGGAGGTCACCAGGGTCTTCATGAGGACCGGCGGGATCCGCAGTCCCCTGTTGTCGGGCCGCCGGGCCGGCGGGGCGGGGGCCGGTGGTGCCGGGTTTGCCGGTGTGGTGGTCGCTGGTGCTCCGTTCATGTCGTCTCCCCCGTCGTTAAGGGCCTATGGGCTGCCTCGTCAAGGCGTTGAGCAGGGCAAGGCGGTCCCGGATCCGCTGGATGAGGTTGTCCCACTGGCGGGTGAATCCCGGGTTCTGCTCGAGGACGTTCCACAGTCCCCGAAGCGCGTGGTCGCCGCGGGCCGCGGGCATCCACAGATGGATCAGGTGCTCGACGACCGGGCGCAGTGCGGTGAGCGCGTCGGGTCCCTCGGCCGGGCCGAGTCTGCCGTCGAGGAGGCGTACGACGGTGGTGAGGAGCCAGTCGTGCAGTGCCAGGTCCTCACACAGGGCGGCGACGGCGGCCGGGGCGGTGGCTGCGGGTACCCGCAGCCGGACCGTGCGCAGGTCGTCCTCGCTGAGGGTGAACTCCTCGATCGCCGGTCCTTGTCCCGGCTCGGTCGGCCGGGCGGCCCACCGCAGTCTGGTGTGGCGGGACTTCAAGGGGGCCCTCTGGTCGAGCAGTGGGTGGCGGAGCAGGGTGGTGAGGGTGCCGTCGGCGATCAGGCCGAGATCAAGTTCGCCGCCGCCGGCCCCGTCGAGGACGCCTTGGGCCGCTTCGTGTTCGGGAAGCCGGCCCAGCGGTTCGAGCACTCCGGGATGGATGAGGTAGTGACCCCAGGGGCGGCGCCGTTCGGGGCCTCGGGCGAGGGCCCGGACATGGGCACTGCTCTGCAGGATCCGGCCCTCGGTGAGGGCGGCGCTGGTGGCGACGGTGCCGACGACGCGCACCTTGGCCCCGTTGGAGGTGGGCATCCGGCAGTCGACGCCGGTGAGAGTCTGCGGGGAGCGCACGTAGAGGTTGGGGCGTTCGGAGACCAGGACGCGTTCGTCCGGGCGCAGCCGCAGCAGCTGGGTGGCGGCTCGGGCGTCCAAGGGGTTCAGCGAGGGCAGCACGCAGGTGCGGATCTCCCCGCAGGCGAGGACCGGGAGGGCCGGCGGCGTGTCCGGTAAGGCCGTCACCTCGACGGCTCCGCGCAGAAGACGTACGAGACCCGGTCGGCCACCGAGTCGGGGGGTGTGATGCCGTCCGTGTGTGCGCGGGCGGCGATCTGCTGGACGGCGCCGTGGTCGACGTCGGTCTGGTCGAGGATGATCCGCACCGCGTGTTCGACGGGAAGGAACCGGGCGGGCAGCACGGAGCACGTGCGGTAGGCGCAGAAAGGGGCGGCGGCGGGGTTGAGCTGGGTCAGCGGCGCCAGTTCGTCCCAGCTCCGGGGGTGTCCGCGACGGTTCGCGGGGCGCGGGAGCAGGACCGGCTCGCCTTCGTTGCGCAGGAGACCGAGGCGGGCCAGCTGCCAGACGGCGGCGAGGAGAGGGCAGGACCAGGTGCGGTTGCCGTCCTTGTCGTCGTCCCACAGTTCGACGTCCAGGAAGACGGAGTGGCGGCGGGCTGCGGTCTCGGTGGGCGGCTGCCAGGGGGCGGTCCTGCGCATCGCCTGGGATCGCCCGGAGGGGCTTCGCTGTCCGTTGGCGAGCCAGCCGGACTCGCTGACGGGCGGGCGGGCGCCGTAGCGTGCCCGGGGGCGGTGATTCGACGAGGCGGTGTGCGACGGACTGGGCGAGGGGGACCTTGTCGGCGACCGCGCAGGCGGATTCGCGGGCCAGATAGTCGATGACGAGGCCCGCTTCCTCGGCCGCCTCGACGACGAGGGGGAGGATTTCGGCCGGGGTGGAGAAGCGGCTGAAGTAGTCGTCGACGAGGAAGCAGGTGCTGATGCGCGGCCGGGCGGCGCCGGTGCGCGCGGCGGTGTCGGCGCGGGCCGCGTCCGCCCAGGGCCGGACCCGGGTGAAGAGCTCACGCAGACGATTCGGGCCGCCTTCCAGGTCCTCCATGTACAAGTGGCCGAGTTCCAGGGAGAGATGGGAGAGCGGTACCGCGGTGGTGCGGCCCTGTGCCGTGGTCTCCCGGAAGACGTCGGTCACGGCTTCCCCCAGTGGATGTCGTCGATGAGGCGTCCGGCGATCGTTTCCAGCGCGTCCAGCGTCTCCTGGTTGGCGATCTTCGTGGCGACGACCTCTTCCTCGGTGATCAGCTGTTCCCGCCACTGCAGGATCGGCTCCAGCGGCACGGTGCCGAGCAACACCGTGTCGCCGACGCCGAGTTCGGAGGCGAGTCGGCGCAGTCGTTCGTCGTACATCTGCATCCAGGCGGACTGCGCGGGCGAGACGTGCGACCACAGCGCGGAGTCGGGGTCGGGTACGGCGGCCCGGACGAAGCGGATCACGGCCCGCAGTGCGTCCTTGTCGTGACCGAGTTCGGCTCCGCCCTCCAACAGGCCGCGAGCGGCGTAGACCAGCCCCGCCGCGGCGATGACGTGCTGTCGGGTCCAGCGGTGGAAGACCACCCAGCGGTGCGGGACGTTGCGCAGTTCGGGCCGTGCGGTGGCTTCCAGGACCATGTCCATGGCGTAGCTGCGTCCGGCGCTGAGGTCGACCAGGATCAGGTCGAACTCGCCGTGCAGGCGCAGGAACAGGTTGACGCAGCGCTGGACCGAGTCCTCGTCCGTGACGAACTCGCCGCCGCTGACGTCGCCGGGGAGCAGCACGAGCCGTCCGGCTCCGATGGTGTTGCGTCGCAGTACGGGGTGTTCGGTACGGCGCCAGACGTCGACCCGGGCCGGTTCGGGGGCGGTGCCCTCCAGATAGGAGTGCAGGCCGCCCTCGCCCGTGCCGCGCAGGATGTCGGGGACGTCGAAGACGGCGGGTGCGGTGGGTGAGCCGAAGTCGAAGTCGACGTAGGCCACATGGTCACCGGCGAGGGCTCGCTGGTAGGCCAGGTTCGCGCTGGTGACGGAGCGGCCGGTGCCTCCCTTGTCGGAGGCGGCGAAGACGATCACCGCCACACCTCACCCGCGGCGGCGCTGCGGGCCTGGGCGAGCGTGTCGAGTTCACCGAGCACGGACAGCGCGAGCGCGCCGGCGGTGCCGGGTTGGTCGCCGACGAGTTCGCGTGCCCTGCGCAGCCGGATCTCGATGGTGCGCAGGGACTTGGCGTGGTCGCTGTCGGAGACGACGGCGGACCGCATCTGCTCGCGGCCGAATCGGTGGGTGGCCTCGCTGAGCAACGCGGTGGCGAAGGAGCCGAGTTCGGGGCTGCCGACGGGCTTGCGGTCGTAGAAGTTGTACGCGGCGACCATGCACTCGGTGAGGCGTTCGGTCATGCTCCAGGAGGGCGAGCCCTCGCGTTTGGGTGCGGTGGGGAAGACCGCCTGGGCGTCGTCCCACAAGTCCGTGCCCTCGCCGTCGGCGATGCGCCGCTGCCAGAGGTGGTCGAAGGTCTCCTCCGCCAGCGCCAGCAGTTCGTCCTGGATGGCGGCGCTGCGGGAGTAGGTGGCGAGTTGGACGGTGCGTTTGAGCAGGTGCGCGGAGAAATCGGTGACCGTCCACTCCAGGGGTGGGCCCAGCTGCTCGCTGCCCTGTAGGGGCAGGACGACGCCGGGGCTGTGCAGTTCCAGAGCGGAGTCGTCGCGGGTGAGCGGACTGGTGATGCGGCCGCGCTCGGCGAGCCGGGTGAGGACCTCTGCGGTGCGGGCGAAGTCCTCGTCACCGGCCCGGCTGCGCACGAGGTCGTGGACGACGAGGGACGCCACGGAGAGCGAGAAGTACTCGGATTCGAGCTTCTGGTGGGTGACGCGCCAGGGGATGTCCTCCAGCGGCCACCGGTCGGCGCTGAACCGGGCGAGGGCGGACCAGTACTCCCGGGTGACGGTCCAGCGCAGCCGCAGTGCCTCGGCGAGTGTCTGCTGCTCCTGGTCGAGAAGGCCGAGGGTGAGCGTGCGGTCGGAGGACAGGTCCTGGATGCCGTCGAGGGCGACCACGGTGAAGTACAGATAGGGAATGGGGTCCGCCACGCCGACGCTCTGGCGGCCGATGTGCTGTTCCGTGCCGTCCTTGTCGGTGCGGGTGACGGGCGGTGCGTCCTTGACGACGCCCCAGGCCCAGCCGCATTCGAACATCATCCCGGGGTCCCTGAGGCCGTCTTCGACGTCCACGCCGAGCGTGATGCGGTTGCCGATGGTGGCGCGCAGGGTCTCGAAGCGTTCCTGGAACTGCCGCAGGACCGCCCGTTCGGAGAGCCTGCGCTGCCCCAGGGTCCGGCTCAGCCGCCGTCCCTGGGTGGTGTCGGCGTCGAACACGCTGACGGTGAAGGACCGCAGCAGACCGACCATCGCCGCGGTGAGCCGCCTGCTCGTCGCTTCCCTGAGCTCCCTGACTGCTTCACGCAGGTCGGAACGGACGGTGGGGCCGGTGAACTTGTCGAGGAAGCCGAGTGTGGCGAGGCAGAGGGTGACGGACATGGAGTAGGAGTCGACTACACCGAGGTCCCGCTGCTCGGTGGTGATCTCCGCGTCGGGGTCGGGGGTGCTGAAGTAGTAGCCGCCGCCGAAGGTGGGAGTGCCGTCCTCCTCCGCATGATTGCGCATGAACTCGCGGAGGGCTGCGATCAGGGCCACGGGGATCTCGGTGCGCCCTCCTGCCAGGCGGAGGGCGCGCTGCACGTCCTTCTGGGTGGTGTCCGGCTCGTCGAGACGGAATTCGGGGATCTCGGTGGCCGGATACATGAGGCTGAGCAACCGCTCGGCGTCCGCGACGCTGCTGCGACCGCCGGAGTCACCCCAGGCGAAACGCCCGCCGTCGAAGGAGTGCCGTGCGATCGCTTCCCAGATCTGGAGCAGATGAGCTCTCGGCTTGATCTCCATTCCCAGCCCTTCAACCAGGTCGTCCCGCACACCGCCCGTTCTCTGCCACCGGCGGGCGGAAGGGGAGGTTCATTTCCCGGAACGCCGTACTCCACACGCGAGGATCATTCCGGTGTGACCAGGTCGCACCAGATGGTCCGCGTCGCTCAGCCGCGCCATCTCCAGCTCACGCGCATAGGGGGCGAGAGCTTTCTCGACCCGCTCTTGGTCGACATCGCAGGCCGGGAAGTGCTCATCGCCCACGTCGTACCCGCGGGAACCTTCCATGAAGGCGGCGGCGAAGGGGGCGTCCGGCGCGAGAACACTCATGAAGGAGTCGACAGCCTGCTGGAACTCGACCAGCGAGGTGGAGATGGATTCGGCCACGAAGAACATCGTCCCGATCTGATACCTGCCCGCCGCTCTCCGAAACCCGAGCCAGTTCCGCCGCCCCATCTTGAACAAGTTTCCCTGCTTTACGCGGGCCACATCGCGGAACTTAACCCTCCATTTCGAACCCAGATCGCGGTAGCCCTCCTCATCGCCCAGCACTTTCCAGAAGGCGTCCCAGTTCTCATCCACCTGGCCGCACTGCTTACGCAAGTACTCGACGTTCTCCGGAGCCCGCTCAAAAAGCGTGATCCTCCCGCACCACGGAAGCATCGCCAGCGCCGGATAAAGGTTACCGCCGGCGCCCATGTCAATACCCAGAACCGGACTTCCCGCACCCGCACTCCTGTTCTCGGAGTGACGGCTGCAGTGACGGCTGAAGTACCCGCCCACCTTGGAGAGGATCTCTGCATCCGCAGGCAAAAGATCAAGATAATTCTGTGCGACATATGCCTTGTTGTTAAATTTATTCCAAGGGGCCTGATCATTTCGGACAGGCGCGTCGACCGAGGCTGGGAAATGCATCGCACCAGCGTACATGGGACAGCACCCGAGAACAAAGGCAGAGTGTAAGCGGAGCAGGCGCATCCTGGCCGGAGAATACGCATATCGACGCAGACTTGGCCTTGAAGTCGCTTGTTGCATCGGCAACTTACCATCATCCTGATCGAACCCTGAGTCGATTCATTCTCAAGTGGTCAATCAGCACCTCACTTTTCACACCAGGGGGTGAAATGACCGCCGTGCCCTCCCGTCGAACATCAAGGCGCCTCCGAATACGCCATGTCCGAGAAGAGGATCTCCAAGAGCTGTCCCTCCTCGACCGGGAGTCGTTCCCCGAGGAGCCCTACCCCTACTTCGTGCTCCGCCAGATGTTCGACGTCTACCCCGACCACCTGCTGGTTCTCGACGACGGCACCGCTCTGGTGGGTTATGTCCTGTGCGGGACCGCACCCGACCTGAGCCGCAGCTGGGTCCTCGGCCTGGGGATCACCCCGGACGAGCGCGGCCAGGGCTTCGGCCGCCTGCTGATGGAAGAAGCACTGCGCAGGCTCCGCCGCCTCGGGGTCCGGGAAGTCGTGCTCACCGTTGCTCCCGCGAACAAACCCGCGATCCTCCTCTACGAGAACCTGGGCTTCGTCGGCGAACCCACCCTGCACGAGAACTACTTCGGCCCGGGTGCCGACCGCCTGCTGATGCGGCTGCGCCTGAGCCGACCGGGATTCGGCTGACGGACGAGCACGACTGGACCGGCGGCCCGCGGCCTTGGCACTTCAGCGCACAAGGGATGCTTCGATCCACGACACGAGAACACCGGCCCCTTGATGCGGCGCATCGCGCTGCTCATGACGCCGACTCAGGACCGGGAGCGACCTCCTGAGCCCGCAGTGACGCGTCGTGTCAGGATGCCCTCTTCCCATACGCCCGGGGGCGCACGGCCATGACGCCGTACCTCGCCACGTTGCCGACTCGTATGCGACCCCTGGCTCCTCCCCCTCGCCGGCCGTACACGTCCCCCGTGGTCAGCCTCCGGTCGCAGCCCGGGCAACCGCTTCGGCGAGGAACGCGGCCACCTCGTCCGCATGGGACAGGTGAGGTGAGTGGCCGGAGGGGAGACGAACGCTGTGGGCACAGTGCGCGGCCCACTGCTCCTGGACCGCGGGCGGCAGCGCCGGGTCCTCGGTGGCCACGACGTACGCCAGTGGTACGTCCGTCGGCGCGCAGGCCAGCTTCTCCGTGAAGGCGCGCATGCCCTGCCAGTTGAGGCGCTTGACCGCCTCGGCGGTCAAGGCGGGGTCGACACCGCTGAAGATGGACTGCTCGGCGTCCCCCGCCTTGACGGCGTGTCCGTCCGGCGAGTGGATCCAGGTGGGCGGGAAGTCTCCGCCCATCCATTGCAGCATCGAGGTGCCGGGTTCGAGTGCGAACGCGGCCAGGTAGACGAGTTCGGCGACCTGTTCCGCCTCGGCGGCGGCCCAGGTGGCGGGTACTCCGCCGTAGGAATGGGCAGCCAGCACCACGGGGCCGCCGACCGCGTCGATCGTGTCCCGGACGACTGCGACGTCCTCGGCCAGTCCTTCGGCGGCGGCGCTGTCGGGGTTGCTGCTCGGCAACTGCACGGCTCGGGATTCGATGCGACGGGCAGTGAGTCGCTCGCGCAGCGGTTCGAAGATCCATGGGGTGTGCATCGCCCCGTGCACCAGCACAACGGTGGGGTTCATGTGGAGCATCCTCGGGTGCGCGTCAGGCGGTCATGGCGTCGCGGACGAGGGCGGTGTCGACGAACTGCTCGAAGCGGACGATGAGTCCGCCGCGTACGACGAAGTGGTGCGCGACGCGGACGTCGATCGACTTGGCGGTCGACTTGTTGGTGGCGGTGTAGCGGGCGAGGACGACGACGTTCTCGCCGTCGACGACGTAGGTGTCGTCGTGGGCGGTCCAGTCGTCCCAGTACTTGCCCAGCTGTTCCATCACGTTCGAGGTCACGCCGTCGGGGGTGCGGTAGGTGCCGGCGAGGGGGAAGCCGGCCATCTCCGTCCACTCCACGTCCGGTGCGAGAGTGGCTCGCAGGGCTTCGAGGTCGCCGGCTGCGGAGGCCAGGTACTGGCGGCGTACGACGTCGGCGGGGGCGGCGGAGGTGGAGAAGTCGCTCATGGTCAGCCCCACTTCATCTCGCCCTTGGCGACCTTCGCGCCGATCTGGGCGGCGATCAGCATGCCGTGGTCCGGGTAGCGCTTGACCAGTGCCTCGGTCAGTGCGGCGCCGTCGGCCGCCTTGCCGAGTTCCTCCTCGAAGGCGACCAGGTAGGCGCGGGTGGCGGTGATGGCGGAGGCGTCGGCGGGGGTGCCGGGCAGGCGGTGCCCGGGCACGACCAACTCGGGCTGGAGTGCGGCCATTTCGTCCAGCAGGCCGGTCCAGGCCGCGCGGTCGGCGGGGGGTGGGGGGTGTCGGCGACCCAGACGTGCTCCTGCTGGAAGAGCAGGACGCCGCCGAGCAGGGCGCGGTGCTCGGCCTGCCACAGGTAGTGCCGGTCGGGCAGGGTTGCGGGGCCGCCCTTGAGCTGGAAACGGTGGCCCTCGAAGATGAGGTCGCCGGTGAGCGGGGTGAGGTCGACCAGACGCGTGGGCAGGTTCGGACCGAGGGCCTCCCATGCCTTGAGCTTCCCCTCGTAGGAGTGGGCGATGTGCTCGATGACCAGGGGGGTCGCCACGAAGACGGCGTCGGGGAAGGCATCGGCGATCACCTCCGCGCCGAAGTAGAAGTCCGGGTCGGCGTGGGAGACGAACACGGTGGTCAGCTTCTTGCCGGAGTCGAGGATCTCGGCGGCGAGGCGGTGGCCGTCGGCGCGCGTGAAGGCGGCGTCGACCAGCAACATCTCGCTCTCGCCGGTGACGAGCGTGGCGGTCTTGTTCTTGCTGCCGACCGGGAAGTCCAGGTCGAGGACCTTGAATGAGAGCGTGCTCAACTGTGCCTCCATGCATAGGGATGACGGAACGGGTCGCGCCGAGGATTCGCTGCCGCCCAGGTCGGTGGTGCACAGGTGCGCATCAGACGTCATTCCGTGCGCACGCCCACACCCTTGCCTGCGGGTTCGGAGTTCTGCACCCGGCACCGTGTCATCAGGTGAGATGCGTGATCAGTTCAACCCTTTCCCCGCCGGAACGCGCCGACAAGGTGGAAGGAGGACTCGCCGTGGTCAAACGAAGACAGCGACGATCAGCGACCCTCCGTGGAGTGAGGGCCGTCGGGCTGGAAGGGTTCACGGAAGGCCCCCGGGGCGATGCCCGTGTGCCGGGTGAAGAACTTGCCGAAGTTGGTGGATTCCGGAAAGCCGAGGCGCCGCGCGATCGTCGACACCGGCTCGTCCGTGTGGGCGAGCAGCCGTCGCGCCTCCAAGGCGACGCGCTCGTCGATGACCCGCTTGACCGGCTGCCCGGTAGCGGCCACGCAGGCACGGCTGAGGGTCCTGACGGTGTAACCCAGACGGTCGGCGTAGTCGGCGGCCCGCCGGGTGGTGGCGTAGGAACGCTCCAGCTCGGCACGGAAGCGTGCGTACACCTCCCCGCCTGCCTGCGCCTCACCTTCCTCGTCGGTGCACGGCAGCCGGTCGATGTCCGGTGACACCGGCTGGTCGCAGCGGTTGTACTCCGCGTGGATCTGGTGGACCAGTGTCGCCAGGACGCCGTAGTCGCAGCTCGTGCCGAGTTGCCTGCACACAGGGCCGCGCCACTCGCTGAGCAGGCGGTCAGCGGTGTTGCCGAGTGGCAGGAACGACGGGGTGAACAGCAGATGCAGGCCGTTCGTGCTGCCCGGACGGACGTAACGCTGCATCTGGCCCGGCCGCACCCACAGCAGCGTGCCCGGACGGCAGGAGTAGGTCACGAAGTCGACCGCGTGCTCCCCCTCGCCCTCCGTGACCAGGGAGAGCGTGTGAAAGTCGATGCGGTGCACCCCGTCCGGATCCCGACGGGCCCGACGCCGGTGCAGAGCGGCCAGCTCGACGATCTCGAAGCCCGGCACCCGCTCCCGCGGGGGACGGAAAGGAAGCCGGGGGATCGGTTCCCGCTGCGGGACGTTCACCGCCGCCGACTCTTCGACCCGCATGACGATCTCCACGTGATCTGGTTCCACCGTGGCTGGTCAGCAGCCTATCCCGGCTGTCTGAAGGCAGCGCGCCGCCACCGCCTGCGAGCGTTTCGCCTTGACCGAAACCGGGCGGAAAGAGGAACTGCGCATGACCGGCAAGAGGACCTGCGCATGCCGCCCCATGGTCTTTTCGTGAGCGGTGAGGTGCCTACCCGCCCTGATGGGCCTGGCGGAACGCGCCCGGAGTCACACCGCTGTGGCGGGTGAAGAACTTGCCGAAGTTGGTGGGTTCGGCGAAGCCGAGACGTCGTGCGATCGTCGCCACGGGTTCGTCGGTGTGGGCGAGCAGCCGTTGGGCCTCCAAGGCCACTCGGGCGTCGATGACGTGCTTCACGGGCTGTCCGGTGGCGGCCAGGCAGGCACGCGTCAGTGTCTTGACGGTGTACCCCAGGCGGTGGGCGTAGTCGGCGGCGCGGCGGGTGGTGCTGTAGCCGCGCTCCAGTTCGGCGCGGAAGCGGCGGTAGACCTCGCCGCCCGCGTGCGGGTCGCCACCGCCCTCGGAGTGGGGCAGGCGGTCGATGTGCAGCAGCACGGTCGCCAGCAGGAGCTGGAGGATCTCCGCCGACACGGTCTGCGCGGGACGGTCGTACTCGGCGCGCATCTGACCGAACAGAGTCGACAGTACGGCGTACTCGGGGCTCGCTCCCAGCTGCCGGCAGGCCGACCCGTACCACTCCGTCACCAGCCGGTCGGCGCTGCTGGCGTGTGGCGGGAAGGCCGGTGTGAACAGCAGGTGCACGCCGTTCGCCGTGCCGGGCCGGACGAAACGCTGGACCTGGCCCGGCCGGATCCACAGCAGGGTGCCGGGGCGGCACGGGTACGTCACGAAGTCGATCGCGTGTTCCCCCTCTCCCTCGGTGATCAACGTGAGGGTGTGGAAGTCCACCCGGTGCACCAGGTCGGGCCGCCGCCCCCGGCGCCGACGCCGCTCGTGCAGCGTGGCGAGATCGATGATCTCGAACCCGGGAACCCGTTCGTCGGGGGAACGGAAGCCGAGCCGGAGGATGGCCCCTCCCGCGACGGGATCGTCGTCCACCGAGTCCACGGGACGCATCGCGATCTCCAGATGTCCTCGATTGACCATGCCGCGTCTTCAGCGTATCTCGCCTGCCTGCGGCGATGCGACAACAGTGGAGGGCATCAAGGCGGCACGAGGCCGCCTCCACCGTAAGGAGCCCCTATGAACGGCTCGGTCACCGTCCTGGACAAGGGCACGGTCCGCATCCACAGCTACATGTCCCCCGCCGACACCTTTCACACCACCACCCAGCTGATCGAGACCCCGGCCCGGATCATCGCGATCGACGCCCAGCTGCTCCCCGCCTACGCGGACGAGGCCGTCGCCTACGCCCAGGGACTGGGCAAGCCGATCGACCGCCTCATCGTCACCCATGCCCACCCGGACCACTACAACGGCGCCTCCCGCTTCGGCGTCCCCGTCCACGCTCTGGCTCGGGTGAGCGAGCAGATCGTCACCCGCGGCGACAGCAGACTGCCGAACGGCCAGGTCATCCCGCTCGCCGATGTCACCCCGGACGTCGTCCTCCTCCCCGGCACCGAGGTCATCGACGGCGTCACCTTCGTCTTCGAGGCGGTCTCCGGCGGCGAGGCGGCCGACGAACTCCTGATCAAGCTGCCGGAGCAGGGGGTCCTGATCGCCCAGGACCTCGTCTACCACGACGTTCACCTGTACCTGGGCAACGACGACATCACGGGCTGGCTGCGGGCCGTGGACACGTTGGCCGCCGAGAGCGGCTACGACACGATCCTCGCCGGTCACGGCGCGCCCGCCGGGCCCGAGGTCTACGAAGACATCCGCCGCTACCTCGCCGACGCCCGCGAACTGCTCGGCGACGACGGTGACGCGTACAAGAAGGCGATCGTCGACAAGTACCCGGCCCACGTAGGCCCCTACATCATCGACATCGCCAACCGGTCACTCTTTCCCACCGCCGACTGACCGCCGTTCGTTCCGCACGCGAGTGCCGGCACGCGCTCATCCCGAGCGGTCCACCTGGTCCCCCGTACGTCTGGAGGGCATCGCCACGCCGGCAAAGACGACGGCCCCGACCTGCTGATCGTCGACGTCCCGTTCCAGATCGCCGAGCCCGCGCTGCCGTTCGACGTCGTGCGCGTGCAAGCCCGCTAGCGCTACGGCACCCCAGTACAGAGAAGGCACCCCATGAAGATCACCATCATCGGCGCCGGGAACATGGCCCGCGGTATCGCCACCCGGGCCCTGGCCGGTGGCCACACGGTCGCCATCACCGCCAAGGACCCCGGCAAGGCCGTGCGGCTCGTCGACGACCTTCGCGAACAGGCTGACGGCGCCGGGCGGGTGAGCGCCGCCGACGATGCGGCCGTCGGCCAGGCGGACATCGTGGTCCTCGCGGTGCCCTTCGACGCCGCCAGGCAGCTCGCCGCCGCCTACGGGCCACGGCTCGGCGGCAAGGTGCTGATCGACATCAGCAACCCCGTCGACGCCACGCTCGACGCGCTGACCGTCGCCCCCAGCACCTCCGCCGCCGAGCAGATCGCCCAAGCCGCCGGAGCAGAAGTGCGCGTGGTCAAGGCGTTCAACACGACGTTCGCCACCACCCTGGTCGCCGGTCAGGTGCACGGCACCGTCCTTGATGTCTTCATCGCCGGTGACGACCGGAACGCCCGCGAGGAGGTCGCCGACCTGGTCGCCTCCGGCGGACTGAACCCGGTCGACGTCGGGGCCCTTGCGCACGCTCGCCAACTGGAGGGCTTCCAACTGCTCCACATGGCGCTCCAGATGCGCGAAGGCGGCCACAGCTGGGCCAGCACGATCAAGATCGTCGCCCTCTGACCCCCTCCACACCCTGTCGGGCCACCCCTCGCACGGACGGGCAGTGGCCCCGACCCACACCAGGAGAACCACTTCATGCACGTCCGCACCACCGCCACCACGCTCGCCGCCGCGCGGCAGCCTGCTGACCTCCGCAGCGACCGCCACGGCGCGACCGAACCGCTCTCCGACCCCCGCACGGCGGCCCACTTCAGCCTGGCGGCCTCACAGCAGCCCGAGAACATCACCGTCGACCGCACCGGATCGGCGTATCTGACCTTCTCGTTCGCCCGGCAGATCGTGCGCATCGCCCCCCGGCGGACACGCGCATGTACTCGCCACACTCCCCCGCACCCGCGAAAGCGAGCACCCCCCAACCTGGGCAAGGCGTTCGTCGGCGGCATCGCCCGTGCCGAGGACGGCACTCTCTACGTCACCTACGCCACCGGCACCGCCGACCTCACCGGCGTCTGGGCCATCCGACCCGGCGGCCGCCCGCACCGGATCGCCGCCCTGCCCGCCGACGGACTGCCCAACGGCCTCGCCCTCGACCAGCACACCCATCAGATCTACGTCACCGACTCCGTCCACGGCGTCATCTACCGCCTGCCCTCACACGGCGGCGCGGCCGCCGTCTGGGCCCGTGGCGAGGCACTGGAACCCAGCACCTTCGCTGGCGCCAACGGCCTGAAGCTCCACAACGGAGCCGTTTGGGCCACCAACCTCGACAAGGGCACCGTCCTGCGCATCCCCATCACGCCACACGGCACCGCGGGCACCATCCAGATGCACGCCACCGGCATGCCCTCCATCGACGACTTCGCCTTCACCGGCCGCGGCGACACCCTCCTCGCCGCCCGCGACGACAACCAGGTCGACCTCGTCCACCCCGACGGCACCCACACCGCGGTCCTCACGGCCACCGACGGCCTCCAGACTCCGACCTCCGTCGCGGTCCACGGCCACACGGTGTACGTCCCCAGCGCCGCCTACCTCACCGGCAAGGACCCCAATCTGCTCGTCGCGCACCTCGACCGCTGAATCGGCCCCAGCGGCCAATCCACCGCGGCGGCCGCGAGCGCCAGGCAACCCTGACGCCCGCGGCCGCGACCGACTGAGGGCGGGCTACGCCTCGTCGGCGGCTTCGGTGAGCCTGTCCAGCTCCCGGCGTGCCCGGTCTGCGGTCCGGCGGGCCTTGTCGGCGGCCCGGGCAGCGTTCCTCACCGCGGTGCCGGCAAGGCCCGCGGCCTCCGTCGCCTCACGCAGTTCCTCACGGGCTCCTTGCAGTTGCTCCTCCAGCTCGGCCACCCGGTCCCGGGCTCGGCCTGAGCGGGCGTCGGCGGCCTGCTTCGCCTCCTCCGCGCGGCTGAGGGCGTCCTGGCTTCGGCGCGCCTCCGTCTCCGCCTCTTCGCTGTGCGCGCGGGCCTGATTCACGCGCTCGCGCCGCGCCCGCGTGCGCCGATCGGGCTTGGCTGGTCGGGACTTCGTCCCCCGCGCCGGCGCGGATGCCGTGGCGGCCGGCGGCCGGGGGCGTTCCGGCAGGATCTCGGGGGTGACGGCGGTGAAGTCCACGGTTGCCGCAGGGGCTTTGGCCAGCCGGGCCGCCGCCCATTCCGCAGCGACCTGCGCATCGGCCAGGACACCGTGCAGGATCTGCTCGACCTCATGCCGCACCGCCTCCGTCAACGGCAGCCCGGCCTGCTGCGCGAGCTCAGCCGTCTCCCGCGCCAGCACAGTGATCATCTGATGCTGCCGGCGGCTCGCCTGGCGCAGCTGTCCGGCATCCAGCGTCCGGTGCGCCTGACGCAGCGTCTCCCCCAGCTCCAGCAGCCGCTCTGCCTCCTTCGGGCGCCGGCGCACGAACAGGTTCGACGCCCAGGCCGCAAGCGTGGGCCGCCGCAACCCGGCGATCCGCCGCGCCGCAGCCGCATCCTTCGCCCGGCGCGCCTCCGCCACCCGCGCATCCCGCGCGGCGACGAACTCCTCGGGCCGCAGCCCGTACAACGCGTCGATGACGTCCTCGACATCCATGCCCCCACTCTCTGCCCCGTGGTCCGTCCCGGTGCCGGGCTACACCGCGTGACACGGCCGGCCCGGCGCGCATTCACCAGCCCGGCCGAAGTGCCCTTGCCTTGGTGTGGTCACCACGTCGGTCCACGAGCCCCGCGGGCCGGTGCAGCAACTCGGTATACGGCCCGCACCATTGGCGCGGCTTCAGAGAGCAGCAGACCGATACGTAGAACGAATCCGCCGGTGAGGCGGTGCCGCTCGGCCCCGCCCCACCGGCCACTCGGGCGGCCGTGGCCCCCGGGGGATTACCGCGTCACTGCCAGGAGTCCTGGGTCGTGGACACCAACTGGCCAGGAACCACCTGCCCCTTGGTGCGCAGCTCGGTGTACGCCCAGTACTCGGTGTCCGGCTTCAGTGGAGCGTCGGGCCGCAGCTTGTACGGCGGTGTCGTGCCGCGCTCCACTGCGGTCGGCAGTTCCAGCGTCGCCGCCCTGTAGTGGCCGTTACGGCTGAGGACGACGTGGCCCAGCCGGTAGTCGAGGACCGGGCCGGCGGCGTCCTGCGCGAAGACATACGCCGTGTACGTGCCAGCCTGCGGCATGAACACCCAGGCCCGCTCAAAGCTGCTCCAGCTGGCGGCGCTCCGGTACACCAGCCTGTCACCCTTGAACAACCAGAGGTCGAGGTTGGCGTCCGGGGCGTCGGTCTCGGCCCGTACGACGATTCCGGCACTGCCCGCCGGCACCTTGAAGGAGTGCGCCCGCACCCCGAGGGCCTTCTGGTCGAAGACCCCACCGCGGACGCCGGTCGGCATCGAGTACGACTCCCATCGCATGGGGGCGTAACCGGTCGAGCGGCCGGAGAGCGCGCCGGTGAAGCCGGGTTCGATCATGCCGTAGGCGCCGTCGGAGAGCCGGCCGAACTCCTCCAGACTGTCGTCGTACTGCCGGGGCGTGATGCCCCACGGGCGTGCGGCCACCGGAATCCGCACCTGATGGCCGGCACTGCGCCACGTGATCGCGCCGGTGACGTAGCGGTCCCACGGTGCGCTGCCGCGCCGCAGGGTGATGGTGACCGAGGCGGTCTTGCCCGGTGCCACCGTCACCACGGCGGGTGAGACGCTGACCTTCATCCCCGCCAGGCCGCTGGTCGTGGCACGGTAAGTCTCCCGCTTGCTGCCGACGTTGGTCAGCTTGCGGGTCAACACCACCGGCTTGGTCCCGTCGTACTCCCGCAGCGCGACCGACGGCAGGTTCAGCTCGCGGCCGTCGGGCTGAGCCTCCTCACTGAAGGCGATCAGGCTCTTGACGTCCGGCTCGATGACCAGGCCCGGATCGGCGGCCCGCTTCAGCGACGCCAGCCCACTGCCTTGGGCCAGGGGGCTGGTGTCGCCCACGGATTCGGCGGTGGTGTGGAGCGCCGAGGCGATCGCGCCGGGCGTCCAGCCGGGATGCTCGGCCCGCAGGATCGCGGCCTCACCGGCCACGTGCGGGGCCGCCATCGAGGTCCCCGAGTACGCGTCGTACTGCCGGCCGAAGTTCCCCGGCGGGGAGACGGCCGCGATGATGTCGCTGCCGGGGGCGACCAGGTCGGGCTTCATGAGCCCGGAGTGGTTCTTGTCCGGCCCCGTCGAGGAGTAGTCCGCGACGCTCGGCACCTTCAAGCCGTTGCTGCTGGAGGTGAGTCGTGCGGTCGCGTCGGAGGGGTGCCTCATCAAGTAGTTGAAGATCTTGCCGGCCTGTTCCCTGGTGTTGAGGTAGAGCACCGGGAAGTCGTAGACGCTGTTGACCCTGAAGTTGCCGGTCGGGGCGAAGAGGACCATGGCCGCCGCGCCCTTGGCTTTGAGTTCGTTCACCGCATCGTAGGGGTTGTCGAGGGCGCAGGCGACCACCTTGCCCTTCACCTTCGCCGCGTCCAGACTGCCGGGCTCGCAGTACGCCGAGCCCTCCTCCAACGTGCCGGCCTGCTCGCCGAAGACCAGCGGCAGGGGGCGACCGCCGGGGAGCACGTCCAGGGTGGCGCCGGTGAGCGAGGTGCCGTCGCCGAGCCGGACCGTTCCCGCGTTGGCCTTGGTCACCGCCGCGCCGACCGTGGTGACCCACGGCTGGGTGTTGCTGACCGCGCTGCTGAAGCCGGTGTTGCCGGCCGCGGCCGTGACGAAGACTCCGGCGACCGTGGCGTTGAGGAAGGCGTTGCCGATCGGCGTGTTGGGTTCGGCGTCCCCCATCAGGGTCCCGATCGAGTAGTTCAGCACCTGTACGCCGTCGGCGACCGCCGCGTCGATGCCCGCGATGATGTCGGCGTCGTACCCCATGCCGCCCCACAGGACCTTGTAGACGGCGATCTGCGCGTCCGGGGCCACACCGGAGATCGAACCGAAGTTCCGCCCCGCGATGGTGACGTCATCGACCGGCAGGCCGGCGGCCGTGGACGCCGTATGGGACCCGTGCCCGCCCATGTCCCGGGGGGAGAGCACCTCGCCGTCGGGCAGCGCACCATCGGCCGCGAGGAACGTGTCGGCGAAGTACCGGGCGCCGACGATCTTGCCGTTGCAGTGCTCGGCGACGAATCTGTCGCCGGTCTGGCAGGTGCCGTGCCAGCCCGCCGGGGCCGGCATCTTCCGGTCGAACGACGGGCTTTCCGGCCAGATGCCGGTGTCCAGGACGCCGATCACCGTCCCGGCGCCGGTGCTTCGGCCCGGCTTCCGCCCTGCGGACTTCTGCGCGCCGGCCCCCTCGGCGCCGGTGACCGAGGCCGCGTTCGTGGCTGTTGCCGCTGCGCCTGTTGCCCTCCCGGTCGCCGGCGGCGTGGTGTCGCCAAGGGACGCCTGGCTGAGACCGACCCTGTGGGACTCAGTGACCGAACGGACCCTCTTGTCCGCCTTCAGTGCCTTGACCTGAGTGGAAGTCAGCGTGGCGGAGAACCCGTTGAAGGCCGTGGTGTAGACCTCGCCGACCGTGATTCCGGCTGCCTCGGCCACGGCCGTCCGCTGGGTACCCAGGTGCTTCCGGTACGCCTTCGCCGCCCCCGACTGAGGTTCCAGTTGCTCGCCCGGTGCCGGGCGGGTCCGGGCCAGCCCCGAGACCTTGCCCGTGTACGTCGTCACCGGATCCTCGGCGAGCTCCACAATGTACGGAGTGCGGCCGGTTGGCATTTGCCTGCGCTCTGCCTCCGCCTTACCGGTCCGGCCCGCTCTTAACCGGCCGGCGCCCCCGGTCAGGTCGACCCGGTCTCCTTCGGGACGAAGGCCGGAGCTGACACCGTTGTCTGCCGAGGTGCCCGGCCCGGCGGGTGCCGCCGTCGCCGTACTCCCGGCGGCGACCGTGCCGCCGCCGGCCAGGACGAGGGCCAGCAAGGGTATCGCCAGCCTCCGTCGCAGGGTTCGTGTGCTCGTAGCCACGAGACTCCTTCCACCAGCTCCCGGATGGGAGCGCTCCCATTCATGTCAGCACTCCCTCCGGGGAAGCGGGGGGGAGCACGGCCCCACCTAACGTGACGTCAGTTAAGAGGAGATTCACATGTTGTTACCGATATTCACCGGGCACAGTGGATGCGCTTCTGCGGGCGAGGCCAGGAGGTCTTGGCTCGTTGTCCTCAATAGGCTGTCGAGGAGACTGCCCATCGACCGGGCCGAGGAGCGACTCCACCATGAGCTGGGCCGGGGGCAGCAGCCCCTGGCCGCGCTGGACTTGTACGACGTGTGGCTCAGGTTCGTACGCTTCGGTTCCCAACGGTTCGACACCCCGGACACACCGGACGCCGATGGCCTTCTCTTCCAGTACGGGACTCACGCCCTCGAGGGACCGCCCATCTAACTTCGATATGAGCCCCTCCCTCAACTTCGGGCGCTGGGGCACTTCGAGTCCTGGTTCTTCCACGACACGGACGACGAGCTCAAGCGCTGGGCCGACGGCCTGAGCCGCCGAGAATTCTGGACGGTCGTCCGCCACTTGAAGCCCCAAGGAATTGGGATCTACCAAGAGCGAGTGTGATCGCAGCCGCGAAGCGACCCGCCTGGAGATGCTCCGCCACCGTTCCCCCGGCTGCCTGCTTCGGGACCATGGTCGAACTGTCCCGCGTTCATCGACGATCACGGTCGAGACAGGCGGTAGAACGTAGGGCTCGCTGAACGAAACGGCGGTGTACTCAGGCCGTCGGGGTGTTCAGCACGTGCTCGCGGGAGGCGTGGACCTCGGTGCGCAGGGCGGAGAGGTCGACGTCGAGGACGTTGCCGTTCCACTTGCGGGGTTCGCCGTCGACGAGGACGGCGCTGATGTTGCGGGCGTCGGATCCCAGGACGACGGTGCCGATCGGGTCGTTGAGCGGCATGTTGTTGATGTCCTCGGCCCGGATGACGAGTAGGTCGGCCTTCTTGCCGGGGGTGAGTGAGCCGGTGACGGCGGCCAGGCCGTTGGTGCGGGCGCCCTGGAGGGTGGCGAAGTCCAGGACGTCGTGGGTGGTGATGCGGTGAGGCTGCTGGTCGGTGCCGTAGGCGGCGTTGACGGCGCGCATCCGCTGGATGGCGTGCAGGGCCCGCATCTGTGTGAACATGTCACTGGCCAGGGCGACTTCGACGTCGATGCTCAGTCCGGGGCGGATGCCGACGGACAGGGCCTCGTCGACGGCGGGGATCGCGGTCTCCAGACCGATCTGCGCGTCGGAGGTGGGGGCGAGCGCCACGGTGGTACCGGTCTCCCCCATCGCCTTCCACGCTTCGGAGGTCAGTCCGGTGGCGTGGATGAGGGTGACGCCGGGGTTGAGGATGCCGTCCTTGGCCCAGCGCAGGATCGCCTCGGAGGAGGAGACGCCGAAGACGGCGTCCACGCTCACTCCGATGCCCAGGTCAGCTGCGGCTCGGGCGAGTTCGGGACCGTAGGCGAGCACCGGTCCGGCGATCTCGTCGGTGGCCAGGGTGGCCAGGCGCAGGGTGAGCAGTTGGTCGTCGCTGCTGAAGTACTGGTCCTTGATGCGGGCCAGGTCGCCGGGCCATTGGCGGTCCCAGTCGCCGAAGTGCGGGCCCATGGAGGCGTGCACGCCGCGGATGCCGGTGTCGCGGAGGGCCTCGATGGCGGCGTCGGAGTGCTCGCGGGTGCGGGAGTTGTGGGAGAAGTCGAGCATGGTCGTGATGCCGCTGTCGATCGCGGTGAGGGCGGCCAGCTTGCTGCCGATGTACATGTCCTGGGGCCGGTAGACCGTGGCGTATCCGGCCAGGGTGGACATGACATAGCCGCCGAGGTCGTCGACGTCCGGCATGATCCGGCGCAGTTGGGCTTCCCAGGCGTGCCGGTGGGTGTCGACGAAGCCGGGGGTGAGGATGGTGCCGGTGGCGTCGACGACCACGGCGTCACCCGCGTCGAGGTCGGTGCCGACGGCGGCGATGGTGTCGCCCTCGACGAGGAGGTCGCCGGGTTCGATGACGCCGAGGCCGGGGTCCATGGTGACGACGGTCGCGCCCGTGAACAGGATGCGCCGGTCATGGGCGGGGCGGCGCCGGATCTCTTCGAGCACGGCTGCGTCGGTGGTGTCGTTGACGTTCATGAGGAGTCTTCTTTTCGTACGGCGGACAAGGGTGGAAGAAGGTCCCATCCACGGGAGGGGGCGGGTCGCCGGGGGCGGCCGAGGCTGCCCGAACACCAGCCTCGGGCCTGCCCGCTACGGCAACCAGGCCGTGGTTTCCCCAGGTGTCGCGCACCCAGGATCGGGATCGGGGGCGCCGATGGGCGCAGAGGTCAGCCCAGAGTCATGACGTATCCCGCGTGGTGCAGTTGGTCGCCGTGGAATTCGCCGTAGGCCCAGAAGCCGAGGTCGTCCAGGTAGTCGATGCGGTCGCCGTCGATCCAGAAACGGCCCTGGTAGGCGTGGGGGCGACCGCCCCGCGTCTCGTCGTAGCGGCCGTCGGCGGTGAGTTCCTGGTGCAGGAAGCCGTTCCTGTCGATCCAGACACCGACCCGTGGACTGCCGGTCAGGTCCGGTGCGGCCGGGATGCCCGCCTCGGGGCCGGTGGCCCGGCCGGGGATGTCGGTGCCCGCCCACAGGATGGGCCGGCCGGCCGCGACCAGCGCGCGGACCTGCTCCGGGCGGGTCATGAGGGCGGCTACTGCGCTCGGTACGTCGGTGGCGAGTTCGTCGGGCATCACCAGGAAGTCGGCAGTGTTGCCCGGCGTCAGTGTCGCGACGTACTCGGAACGGTGGCCGCGTCCGCCGTACAGCGCGACGGTGTCCACGACGGCAGGGAGAACGGTCGTGCCCGTGCAGTCGACGACGATGGCGTTGTCGTCGCCCGCCGCGGTGATGATGCCCGGGCCGACGCCCACGAGGAGAGAGCCGACGGACAGGAGGTCGGCACCGGTCATGGTCCCGATCAGCGGGTCCATCGTCACGATCCGGGCGTTGGTGAACAGCTCGGGACGCCCCATCAGGTTCGTCGCGCCGCGGAATCGGAACCAGGCCTGCCGTCCTGTCCCCAGGTGAGCGGCACCCATGGTCGGTCCGCTGCTCGTGCCACAGGCCTGGGAGACTCGTCTGGGCCGGCACCTTGATGTCGCCGCGCCGTTCCCCGCCCGACGGTGGGTTCGCCGCCTCCCGAAGGTGGGTGCGCCGCACCCAGGAAGCCCGCACCCGGGGAGACGGCGGCCTGGTTGCCGTCGCCTCCGGCCCGACCATGGAGCCATGACCAGCAAGGACACGCCCCGCGCCCCTCACCCGTACGTCGGGATGTGGGTGACCGCGGACGGATTCATCCGCCAGGAACTGCTGCCGAACGGCCGCTACGACGAGGCCCGCGGTAACCGGCAGAGCGCCTATACCGGCCGCTACACCGTCACCGGTAACCACATCGACTACGTCGACGACATCGGCTTCACCGCCACCGGCGACATCCGCGACGGCATTCTCTTCCACGAGCATCTGGTGCTCTACCGCGAGGGCGACGAGCGCGCCCGGCAGTGAGGCCGAACAGAGATTCCGGCTCCGAATCGCCGAGAAGGGTCCGCCGGATTGCCGGCGGACCCTGCTCACACAAGATCGAACCAGCCGAGGGCGTGCCATCCCCGCGGCCGCGTCCGCCGCGGTGGCGATGTCCTTCGCTGTCGATCACCCGTCGGCCTGAAAGTCGGCGAGACCGTTGGTGGTAGCGGGCCCGTCCCGTACCCGTGTCACCCACCTGGATCTCCAGAGCGCCTCGGTGTGCACGAGGTTCTTCGCCTGCCGCGTCTTGCCCCGCACCTCGTGCCTCGCCCACAGTTCGGCGAATTCGGGGTTCTTCGCGCAGAGCGTGGCGACGACTTCGGTGATTCGCGGGGAATCGGGGTCATGTCCGTAGGCGGCGCGCAGTTCGGCCACGCAGGAGTTCGCGGCCTTGTCCCAGTCCGGGTGGCAGGTACGCCCGTTCGGGTCCAGGAAGAGCATGCGGGCCAGGCTGTCGAACCGCTGGAGCCGCCGTGAAGGGCAGCGGCGAGCATGTTGTGGCCGTGCCCACGACACGTGTACGGCACGCCCAGATCAACCCGCTGGAGTGTGTACGTGAGCTCTGCGTCCCGCTTCTTGCGGGCAGCCGCCGATGACGAGGATCTCTGCAAATCCCCAGGCGCGGGCGAGGTGTGAGGGAGATGCTCGGGGTCAGCGCCGGGCCAGGTAGGGCGGGAATCTTGCCGAGTCGGCGAAGTCTTGGTCCGCATCGGGCCAGCGATGACGCAGCACTGCGGCGACACGACGGACCCAGGAGGTGAGGTGCGGCAGGGTCCTGAAGGTCTGGGCGGTGCGGGCGGCTGCTTCCAGCGTTGCGATGAGCTGGAGTCGGCTGTGGTCACCCGGTGAGCGGGCGTCGAGCAGGGCGAATCGGTGCAGACGGACCAGCATCCAGGACACGCAGGCGGCGGCGAGGCCGTCTCCGTATCGCCGGTCGTCCTCGGCCTCCGGGATGCCGCGGGCCAGGGCGCGACGGTACGCGTCGGCGAGTCCTGTGGTGGTCGGATCGCCCACCGTCAGCCAGGCCGGGCCGGGCACATACAGGCACACGGCATCGGTCAGCGCGTGGGTGTAGCCGGCGAATTCGAAGTCGATGAGGCGGGCGTCGGCCGGGCCGGAGGCATGGAGCAGGATGTTGTTGGCTTCCGCGTCCCCGTTGCTCAGGGCGAGGAAGGGGCCTGGGGCAGCCAACTCGTCCAAGGCTGAGGTGAGTTCATGGGCCGCTCGGCCGCCGAGGGGCACACCGAGCGACGAGGCATGCTCGATCGCCCCCGTCCGGAGAGGCGCGAGTCGTCCTGCCCGATCCGCCGCGGCATCAACCGGCCCGAGCTTGGCCCGGCGGGCGTAGTAGGCCTCCCCCCGCCCCGCGGTGGCCGCGCTCAACACACCGCGGGCGCGGGCGAACGCGGCCAGTCGGTCGCCGTGCGCTGCCGCTCCGTCTCGTCGCAGCAACTGGTCCAGGGAGACGCGGGGGGCGAGGTCTTCCATGACGAGGAACCGGGCAGCGGTGTCGGCGGCGATGACGCGAGGCGCGAGGTCGATCCCGAGATCCTCGTGGAGGAACTGGAGCGCAGCCAGTTCGCTGTGCAGCCGCGACCGGGCAGTCCGAGTCTCGCGTAGCCCGTCCGGAATCCACTTCACGACGACGGAGCGCGGAAGCACAGAAGTCCCTTGGAGGAAGACCCGGGCTACGGCCCACGGCTCCAGTCGCTCCAGGCGGTCGACAGCGACTGGCGAGACGCAGAGCCCGGTCAAGAAGTCCTGCAGCGCATCGACTTGGAGGATCCCTCTGGGGTCGGCCATCCGGTCACCCTACGGTTCTGCCCGGAATTCCGTGAAACCCCCGGTAGAAGCCCCGAACGCAGGATCATTCAGCACGGGATGAGCCTGCAGTCACAGAGTCAGGGCGGTCGGCCCGTAGGCACTGCAGAACTCGCAATCACAGCTGGCAAGACAGTTCGCCTGGCAATGGGCAGTCGGCCAGAAGCGGGATGCACAGGGGTCTGGGTCGAGCAGCTTCCCGTCGCGGGGCACCGTCCTGTCGCACCAGGTACAGCTGATTGCCGCAGGGACGCCGGCGTCCTGCAGGCGCCGGGCAGCCAGGCGCGCCCGGTCGAGCGGGACTTCTTCCAGAACCGTCACAGGGGCGCGGTCGAGTAGAAGCCTGCCACGCCACAGACTCAGTCCGGTCACCGCTCTGACTGCCTGCAGAGCCTCCTGTCCGCCCTTCCCGGGTTCGGTCACATGCACGGCGAACCCTGGCTCCTCCACGGACACATCTCCTTCGGTGACGAAGTACGTGGCCCAGTGTGTCGACGGACAGAGCCCTCGTCCCGTCATTTTTCGGTGTCCCCTGAGCTGCCCCGCATCGGGCCCTTCACGGAACTGCGGCCAGAGGCAATTTCAAGGAGCGCCACCACCCGTCCCGTTGGCCGCCCTCTCGGTCTGGCGCCGTGGAAATTCCGTTGCCGGAACATCAGCATCGTCGATCAAATGTCTTCATGACTCATGACGCCCCGGCGCACCATGTGGAGCAGAACCGGCGCTTTTGGGATGACGAGGCAGCCGCATGGCATGGGCCGCTCGCCCGCGACCACTGGGCGCAGGAGGAGCCGTCCTGGGGCTTGTGGGCCACCCCTGAGTCGCAGGCTTCCTTGCTTCCCGACGACATCGAGGGAATGCGCACCATTGAGTTGGGCTGCGGTACCGCCTACGTTTCCGCCTGGCTGGCCAGAGCCGGAGCCCACCCGGTGGCGATCGACCTCTCGGAGAAGCAGTTGGCCACTGCTCGCGCGATGCAGGCGGAGTTCGGCCTCGACTTCCCCCTTGTCCTGGGTGATGCCGAGAAGGTGCCCTACGAGGACAACTCGTTCGGACTGGCGATCAGCGAGTACGGCGCCTCACTGTGGTGCGACCCCTACCGGTGGATCCCGGAGGCAGCCAGGCTTCTGGTTCCCGGCGGCCGGCTGGTGTTCTCGCGTTACTCACCGCTGTTCGCGCTGTGTGTACCGCCTGAGGGACCGGCGTCCACCACGCTTTCCCGCAGCCAATTCGGCCTGACGCGCTTGGACTGGGGGAATCACGTGGAGTTCGTCCTGCCGCACGGTGAGATGCTCCGTCTCCTGCGGGCCTGCGGCTTCGTCGTCGAGGACCTGATGGAGATTCAGGCGCCTCCGTCTGCGCGGGACTACCTGGAAGTTTCCGCCGAGTGGGCTCAGCAATGGCCCAGTGAGGAGATCTGGAAAGCTCGGCTGGTCGGCTGACGGCTGCGCACGCATCGGGGTATCGCCGTGCCCACAGACACCGCCCACGGCAGAACGAGGCGATTTCCCGTTTCTGAGGGCGCGGTTGGCGCCGTTCTCGGCGGTGAACGGCAAGCGGTGTCGCCTTCGGCAGACCCCGCCTGCTGGTCGGTCACTTCGCCTGGGCGAGCCAGACCGCGTCGGGACCGGCCGGGAATCGCAGCTGGCCGGTCGTGTCGTGCACGGCTCGCCACACCGCCTCGGCGACATCGGTCTCCTTGGTGAACAGCTCCTGGCCTGTGAACGAGTCCATGGCCTTCTTCGCCCACGGTGCGTAGGGTGCCGGGACCAGCTCGTCCGGTGCGATACCGTCCGTCGCCCTGCTGGCGAAGTTGGTGGTCAGGCAGGCACCCGGCTGGACCGTCTTCGCCTGCACACCGAACGGCGCGAGTTCGAGCGCGAGGGACGAGGTGAATCCCTCAACGGCCATCTTGCTCGCCTTGTAGACGGCTGAGAGCGGCATGTGACCCAGCACCACGCTGGAGGTCACGTTGACCACCACGCCGGAGCCGCGCTCACGGAACTGGGGCAGCACCGCCTGCGTGGTCGCCATCACGCCGAAGGTGTTGGTCTCGAACACCTCCCGCACCCGCGCCATGGGAATGCCCTCGACCACGCTCATCGAGGGGACGCCCGCGTTGTTCACCAGGACATCGACGGGCCCCGCCGCCTGGAGCGCGGCCGTGATGCTCGCGGGCTCGGTCACGTCGAGTTCGATGACGCGGAGCCGGTCCGACTCGGGCAGGATGCCCGCACGGGGGGTGCGCATCGTGGCGATGACGTTCCACCCCTGCGCGTGGAAGTGGAGGGCGGTCTGGCGGCCGTATCCGGACGACGTACCCGTGATCAGAACTGTCTTCATGCTGTGCCCCTCGGCGATGTGACGGGATCCGCGGACCACAGGCACTTTCCTGCTCCGCAGAAGAACTGGTAATCCCATTGAATCGCTCTGACCTGCAGGAACAGTAGTTCTATCCTCGCTCCCCCTTGCACAATCCTCCTTCGCGGTCGTATCCCCGCTCAGGGCAGGACACCGGCGGGCGCGCGCACGGCATCGCGCAGGCGCGCGGCGTCCCGGCTGGGCGGCGCGCCGAACTGGCGGCGGTACTCCCGGCTGAACTGGGAGGGGTTGTCGTAGCCGACGCGCTGGCCGACGCCGGTGACATCACCCGGGTGGGTGGCGAGCAGCAGCCGGGCTTCCTGAAGCCGGATCTGCTTCTGGAACTGGATGGGGCTCATCGCGGTCACCGCCTGGAAGTTGCGGTAGAAGGCGGAGGCGCTCATGCCGGACATCCGTGCCACGTCCTCGACACGGAAGGGCTGTGCGTAGTTCTCGCGGATCCAGCGCACGGCCCGGGAGACGTGGCTGAGACTGCTGTCGGCGAGACCGAGCTGACGGACCGTCGCCCCCCTGCTCCGCTGGTGATCACGCGCCAGAGGATCTCGCGTTTGACCAGCGGGGCCAGTACGGGCCGGTCGCGGGGCTCGTCGAGCAGCCGCAGCAGCCGGACCACGGCGTCGAGCAGCGCGGGCGGGGCATCACTGACGGCGATTCCCGAGGGCGTTCCTCCGCCGGCGCGGCGGGCGTCTCCGGGGCCGGCCTGGAGGAGCAACTCGGCGACGGCGGAGGGTTCCAGGACGAGCCCGAAGCCGAGCGCCGGCTGTGCGGGGTCGGCCTGGGTGAACTGTCCGGTGACGGGCAGGTCGACGGACGCGACCAGGAACTGCCCGGCGCCGTACTCGTAGACCCGGTCGCCCAGAGCCAGCCGTTTGGCGCCCTGGGCGATGACCGCCAGCACCATGCCGGACATGGACGGGGCCGGCGGGTCCGAGCGGTCGACCTTCGAGACGAGGACGCCGTCGATGGCGGTGGTCCAGTCGGGCCGGGCATGCCGGGCCAGGAGGGTGCGGAACTCTTCGAGAGGCATGGGGCCATTGCAGCACCGCTGCGCGCCGCGGCTCCCGTACTCGCGAGGATCGTGCAAGTGCGGGCAAGCATCGTTCTAACGTTCCCGCAGGTCAGGTGGATTGAATGGAATCACCGCACTCCACCACCGACCGAGAGGGCAACCATGATCGCCGACTATGGCTTCAATGCCACCCTGACCGCCAGGCCCGGCATGGGCGACCGACTGGTCGATCTGCTGCTGACCGGCCTGACCGAGGGCAACCCCGGCGCGAGCGAACACTGCGTCGTCTACCTGGTCTCCCGCTCCGCGTCCGATCCCGACGTCGTCCACGTCACCGAGGGTTGGACCAGCGAGGACGACCATCACCGGATCTTCGCCGGTGAGGGCGCCCAGGCCATCGTGGCGCAGATCGACCCGCTGCTGGCCAAGGAACCCGAGTACACCGACTACGTCCCGGTCCGCGGCAAGGCCACCTTCTGAAGCCCGATCAATCCCCCGGCCCGCCGGGTCGGCGCCCGCCGAGGCGGCACCTTCCTCGACCGGCCGTCCGGCACCACCCACGAAAGGCAAACGACCGTGACATGGCACGCCCCGCCCTGGACCCCGAACTGCGCGAACTCCTGGCCGACATGCCCCTCATGTCCCGTCTCAGCCCGGAAGTCCTCGCTCACCTGCGCCAACTCCCCTCGCCACCCGTCGAATCCCTCCTCGACGACCGACAGGTCGAGCGGCGCGAGATCACCGTGCCCGCCAAGGACGGTGCCCCGATCCCCCTGTCGGTCCTCAGCCCGCCGACCACCGATCGCACCACCGCCGCACCCTGCATCTACTGGATCCACGGCGGCGGGATGGTCATGGGCGACCGCTTCTCCCAGATCGACATCCCACTGGAGTGGCTCGACCGGTTCGGCGCGGTCGTCGTCTCCGTCGACTACCGGCTCGCACCCGAAGCCACCGGCACCGCCCTCGTCGACGACTGCTACCGGGGACTGCTCTGGGTCGCCGAACACGCCGCCGAACTGGGCATCGACCCCACCCGGATCATCGTCGCGGGCGCCAGCGCGGGAGGCGGCCTCGCCGCCGGCGTCGCCCTGCTGGCCCGCGACCTCGGCAGCCCGGCCCTCGCCGCGCAGGTGTTGATCTGCCCCATGCTCGACCACCGCAACACCAGCACCTCCAGCCGCCAGTACTCCGGCGTGCCGGGCGTCTGGACGGGTGAGATGAACGCGTTCGGATGGGCCTCGGTCCTCGGCGACCTCAGCGACGGCGAGGTGTCCGCATACGTCTCGCCGGCACTGGCCGAGGATCTCTCGGGCCTGCCGACCACCTACATCGACACCGGCTCCGCCGAGGTCTTCCGCGACGAGGACACCGACTACGCCACCCGCATCTGGGCAGCGGGCGGGCAGGCCGAACTGCACGTCTGGGCGGGCGGCTTCCACGGCTTCGACGCCCTCTACCCGCAGGCTCACCTCTCGACCACAGCCCGCCGGACCCGCACGGACTGGCTCGCCCGACTCCCGGAACTACGCCGCTGACCATGGCCGGGGGCGATCGACCACGGCTTTCACGGATCACGGTCGGACCCAGCTGCAAGGATCGGCAGCACCACGCCACCCGGGGGCGGGCCCTCGCCGGGGCCTCTACCTCGCCCGCGCCGCACAGGAGCGAGGCCATCGCCGCCCCCGGTACGGACGGCCGCCTCCGTGCCGCAAGCCGGCCTCGGCATCCCTCAGTTCAAGGAAACAAGGGTCTGATCACCGGCGCCCCGGCAGCCCGCAGGTGTGCGGGACGCGCCCATCGCCGTACCCCGAGCCTGCGAACTGCCGGTGGATCTTGTACAACCATCCGGTGACGTGCGGGGTCTTGAGCTGGTGCGCGGACCGATACAGGGGTCTGTCGCATCACCGCATTCGTGAGCAGGAGGTTCTGTGCGCACCCGCTCGTCTCGTTCTTCCACGGCCGTCTGTGTGGTCCTGGCCGCGACCGCCGCCCTCTCCCCCGCAGCCCTCGCAGGGCCCGCCGCCGCGCAGGCCGCCGGCACGACGCGAGCGGACTTCAACGGTGACGGCGTGGCCGACACCGCCGCAGCCGCGTCGGGGGCCACCGTCGACGGCCGGGAGCGCGCCGGGTCCGTCGCGGTGACGTACGGCAGCCGCACGAAGTCCCTCAAGGACCAGACCCGCCGCGTCTACAGCCAGAACACGCCCGGGGTGCCGGGTTCCGCGGAGCGCGACGACTCCTTCGGTGCCACCCTGACCGCCGCCGACCTCGACGGCGACGGGTTCACCGACCTCGTCGTCGGCACCCCTGGCGAGGCGGTCGGCGACACCGACGACCAGGCGGGCACGCTGACCGTGCTGTGGGGCGCCAAGGACGGTCTGACCGGAGGCACTGTCATCAAGGGCGCCCCGTTCGAACGCCTGGGCGTCGCCCTGACCGCAGGGGACTTCGACGGCGACGGCCACCGCGACCTCGCCACCGGCACCACCGTCGCGTACGGCCCCTTCGGCCGCACCGCCGGCCCGGCACACACGGCGGCGATGGACGCCCGTGTGGGCGGCGACGCGGAGGATGTGTGGAACCCACCCGTCCTGGCCGCGGGAGACGTGAACGGCGACGGCCTCGACGACGTCGTCGCCGTCATCTCCCACGGCGAGGACGAACTGCCCTACCACGGCCCCCGTCTGGTCAACTGGTTCCCCGGCTCCACGCACGGCCTCACCACCGGGCGGACCCTGCACGATGCGGCCACAGGCCAGAGCATCGACGGCGGACGGGACGTCGCCGTCGGCGATCTCGACCGCGACGGCCACGCCGACATCGTCCTGGGACGCGCCGGCGACGAGGACATGCAGGGCACCGAGGATGTCAACGCCGTGGGCGGCGCCGTCGAGATCGTGCGCGGCGGCCCCTCGGGCCCCGACACCACCGTTCCACGCATCCGCTTCGACCAGGACACCGTTGGTGTCCCGGGCACCGGCGAGTACGGCGACGACTGGGGCGGCTCGGTCCGTCTCGGTGACTTCGACGGCGACGGCCGCCTCGACCTCGCCGTCGGAGCACCGGGCGAGGACGTCGGCAGCGCTGCCGACGCCGGCGCGGTGACCCTCCTGCGCGGCAGTCCATCCGGCATCACCGCCTCCGGCGCGAAGACGTTCACGCAGAACAGCACGTCGGTGCCCGGTACTTCGGAGCGGTCCGACGCGTTCGGGGCCGCGGTGCATCTGGCGGACACGACCGGTGATGGCCGCGCCGAGCTCTGGGTCGGTGCCCCGGGCGAGAACAGCTCCGCGGGCGGCGTCTGGGTACTCAAGGGCGCCTCGCCCGTGCCGACCGGCACCGGTTCCGCCGCCTTCGGCCCGTCGGCACTGGGCCTGGGCACTACGGCCGGCCGCCTCGGCGGCGGTTTCGACCGCTAGGCCATTGCGGTGGGACCGTCCGGTCGCCCGCGCGGGTGCGCGGCGGACCGACAGGCGGTGAGACCCGACGAGGAAGGATCTCGCCGGACCGGTGAAGTCCGGCGAGATCCCTGACGGTTCCGCTCAGGAGGTTCCGAAGGCCATGGCCAGCCGGTCCGGCTTGACGGTGATGGCCGTCTCGGCGCGGGGCGGGCGGGAGACGAGACGGAACCGGGGCCAGGCTTCCAGGACGGTCGCGAGGATGATCTGCATCTCGACCCAGGCGAAGTTCTCTCCGATGCACTTGCGGCGGCCGTCGCCGAAGGCGAAGAACGACTCGCGGGTCGAGGGCGTACGGCCGTCGGCCCAGCGGTCGGGGTCGAAGGCGCCGGGGTCGGGGAAGTGGGCCGGGTCGTTCTGGTGGAGGTACGGGCTCCACACGACGTCGGCGCCCCGCGGGATGCGGTGCCCGCCCAGGTCGACGTCCCGGGTGGCGGTCCGGGTCACCATCCAGGCCGGCCCGTACTTGCGGACACCTTCCTGCAGGACCTGTCGGGCATAGGAGAGCTGGTCGAGGTCTTCCTCGCGCACGGGCCGCCCGGCGCAGACCGTGGCCAGTTCGGCGCGCAGCCGTTCTTCGATCCCGGGGTTCCGGGTGAGCTCGTACAGGGTCCAGGCGAGGGCGGTGGCGGTCGTCTCGATCGCCGCGTTCATCAGGGTGATGGCCTCGTCCTGGAGCTGCTCCCGCGTGAACTGCTCCTCGGCAGCCCTGAGCGTGTCGAACAATCCGGCCTGTGGGGCGTCGGCGGCGGCCTGGTGCGGGCATCCGGCCGCCCCGGTCACGTCTGCGGGCATCTCGGCCTGCCGGGTGGACCCGTGGTCGATGGCCTGGTCCATGAGGGCGCGCAGCCGGGCGATCCCGCGGGTCTGGGCGCGGTTCGCGGGCAGCGGGAGCCGGGTCATCCAGGGCGGCAGCACGGTCTGCCGGATCGCCCCCTTCATGAGCGCGGGCATGAGCGTGGTGAACTCCCTCTGCAGGTTCGCGGGGAGATCCGCGCCGAAGAGCGCGACGAGGAAGGCGGCAAGCGTGACGTCGTTCATGTCCGCGAACACGTCGCGGTGTTGCCCCTCCTCCCACCCCTCGACCATGGACCTGGCCTGCTCGATCATGGCGGCGCGGCGGGTGGCGATGTGTGCCTTGTTGAACATGGGCTGCATCAGTCGGCGGTTGCGCAGGTGGGTGTCGCCGTCGCCGATCGTGGCCAGACCGTCGCCGAAGACGTCCCGCAGGACGTCGAAGATCTTTCCTCCTTTGGCGAAGTGCGCTGCCTCGGTGACCAGAACGGTGCGGGTGAGCACGGGATCGGTGACGACGTAGGCGGGGGTCGGCCCCAGACGTATTCGGACGACGCTGCCGTGATCGCGCAGCGATGAGATGAACGGCAGCGGGGTGCGCACCAGATGATGGGCGTGCCCGATCAACGGGAGCCCGCCAGGAGCGGTCGGAACGGGGGCGGGTGCGGCAGGGGAGGCATTCACAGCCTGGCACTCCTCATGTGGACGTCGATGCGGGCGAGTGTCTTCCCCACATCCACCGGCGAAATGCCTCACGTGATCTTTGCGCCGATTCACGGCACTCTTCTTCGACCGGCCTGAGCCACTTGGGGCCGCCCCGCAGGCGCATGCCGCTGGAGAGCGCTTCGGTCGTACGTTCGCACCGCCGGGGCCGGCATCCGATCAACTGCCTCCGTGCAGCCGGCCATCAGCGAAGCCGCGCGAACAGCCGGAATCTGAAATCGCCCTGGGGAGCACCCCCACCCCTCGCCGCTTGTACACGACCTGGTCCTGCTTCCGGCTCCCCGGCAGTAGCACTCGTGGCCCGCGACTTCATCGAGTGCCCGCTCCCTCTACCCCGCGAGCCTGTCCAGGACTTCAGCGACCGGGACGGGATCCAGTGGGCCGACGTGTGACGCCCCAGGAAAATCGTGCACCCGGAACCTGTTGCCGGGCGTGAACGCGTCGGCTTCCGCGATCATTCTGTCCTGCAGTGCGGTGGCGATCGTCCGGTCCCTGCCGAAACGGAGGTAGGTGCGGGGAACGCGTCCCCAGCTACCAGCCCGGCCGACCGCTCGGCCCGTGTAAGCGGCGACCGGTTCGTCGGTCTGCATGCCGGCCAGTATCCGGCGGAACTCGGCGTCGGAGTAGTCCGCGCAGATCATCTCCTTCAGGACGGCCAGCGCACGGCGGTCGCCGGTCCGGAAGTTCAGCCGTAGGACACCCAGCCGGTCCGGGTCGCCCACCGCCAGCTCGACCGGGCTGACGGCGTCGGCGTTCTCGGGTGCCGCCGTGCAGGCGTCCGCCGTGGGCAGGACGCGGCTGGGGCAGAAGGCTGCCATGTAGCACATGTGGTGCAGCAGATGCGGGACGGCATCGCCGACACGGCTGACCGATACGCCACCCAGGCTGTGCCCGACCAGCACCACCGGGCCGTGGCGTGCCGCCCGCCTCACGATGGCCGTGACGCGCGCCTCGTAGTCCTCCAGGCCGAGGCCGTTCAGCGGAGAAGCCTCGACCGCCATCGCTTCGAGGTTCTGTCGCTGATACGACTCCGGCACGAAAGCCTCCGCGCCGTGCCGCGGCTGGTCCACCATGACGACGCGGCGACCGCGCAGCGTCAGCTCCCGCGCGATCGGCATCCAGAACGCGCCGGCGCTGTGGGTACCGTGCACCAGCACGTAGGTGGTGAGCCCGCGACGCGGGTGCGCTGCGGCCGGCGCGGTTCCGAGCCCGGTGGCCAGTGCCGTGCCCCCTACCGCGAGTCCCAGCCCATGCAACGCCATCCGCCTGGTGGCACCGGTTCGTTGTTCGTTCGTGTCATCCATCATGACCACGACGCTACGAACGGCCCGCTTCGCCGACCAGCGGTCCAACACCACCACAGAGGTGGACCCGACAACACCTTCCACTGTTGCCATGCGGCCCACCGCAGCCGTTGCGGCGGGTCACTGGGAGCCTGTGGCCACCAGTCGGGCGGTGATGGGTTCGAGCTCGGTGATCAGTTCGTCGAGTTCGGCGGGGGTCAGGCAGTCGTAGGGCGGCGCGGCCAGCTCGTCGGTGAGGGTTTCGATGCGTTGTTTGGTCTCGCGGCCCGCGTCGGTGAAGTGGTCGTCGGCGTCGATGAGTCCGCGTTCGCGCAGGCCGTCCATGACCGCGGCCAGGCGCTCTTTCGGCAGGTGATGGATGCGCCCGAACGACTGCGGGGGATGAATGCCCATGTCCAGCGCGGAGAGCACGTGAGCCTCGGTGCCGCCGATGCCTGCCCCGACGAGCGCGGCGATGTGCCCGTCACCGCGGTGCTCGCGCAGCATCGTGGCGGAGTGCCACAGCCGGGCGACGGGGTCGCTCGGCACCGCGAGGGTGCGCATCCCGGCGTACATCACCCGGCCTTCCATGGGCGCGCTCGTAGCGGCCGCGGTGATGAGATCGGCGGCGCGCACCAGCCCCGGGGACTTGGCCGGCTCATCGCCGAGGATCCGCCGCAGGGAGGCGGTGCTGCCCCGTTCCCGTGCCGCAAGCGACGCCTCCGGCGGGACCGTCTCCCAGGCACTGGGGATGTGGCGCGCGGCTTCCCCGTCCGCGAAGCTGTAGAACGCGGCGTGCACGACCTCGGCCGGCACCCGCCCCAGCGGGGCTGCGCGGCTGGCGAAGTAGCCGTCCCAGTAGGTGCGGTGGCCGAGCGCCGCCAGTTCCTCGTTGCACTCGTCCGCGAAGTAGGTGACCAGGCAGATCGGCTCCCAGAGCTCATACATGCGACGGGCGATGTGAGTCCTCGAGTCCGCGCGCGCCTTACCCATCGGGTTCTCCCTTTCGTCAGGTGTACCGACTTGGACCGCCCCGCACACTCAAACTCATCGGTGCCCCGAGAGCCCGCTCACCGCGCGGACGCAGACCGATCGAGCAGACCCCCTGCGCCGTGAGACCGGCCGGGCACACGCCGGTACTCCGCTGGAGGAGGGGCAGGTCACGGGCACAGGCCACGGTCGGAGTTGTAGTAGATGTCGATCGAACCGCTCCAGGTCATGCACTGGCCCGGCTCGGGGAGGGCCTTGTACACCGGGCCGGCGTAGGTCGTGTACGAGCCGGCGTCCCTCGCCGTGGAGTTGCTCGTCGGCCAGGTGTCCAGGGTGACCTCCATGAACACGCGGGCACCGGGCTTGTTGCGTACGGTGACGGCGCACCACTGCTTGTCCGTGGAGCTGTAGGCCACGTAGGTGGTCGCTGCCACGGTGGTCCGCGAAGAGTTGATCGGCGTCGACATGAAGACCTCGTACCCGGCGCCGCACGCCCCGTTGTAGGCGCCGGCGGTGGAGGCCGAGGCGGGGGTGGTCGCGGCGAGCGTGCCGCCGAGTGCCAGGACGGCGAGGGCGCCGGCGGTGACTGCCTTGTGACGGATCGACTTCATGGTGTTCCCCCTGGTGATGTTGTGGCGGGACGGCCGGTCGTTGCCGTCCACGCAGGGTGAGACCGGCATGCTCCACCGACAGTTGTGGGCTTCTTTGTCGCGGTCCTGTCACTGGTGTCACAGGCGTCGTTACGCCGACGACACGCCCCGACCGGCAGTGGAAGTGACGAAGCCCGACGAGGACGCCCGCCTCGCCGTCGAACTCAGTTGTGGGCGCGGAAGGCGCTGGGGCTCACTCCCCGGTGGCGTTTGAAGGCGGCGCTGAATCCGAAGGCGTCGGCGTAGCCGACAGACTTGGCGATCTGAGCGATGGAGGAGTCGGTGTCGGACAGGAGTCCCTCGGCCTCGTCCATACGGCATTCGGTGAGGTAGGTCAGTGGCGGGCGGCCCATGACCTTGGTGAAGTGCTTGGCGAACAGCGCGCGGGAGACGCCGGCTTCGGTGGCGAGCGCCTCTACCGTCCAGCTCCTGGAGGGCCGGGCGTTGAAGGCTTCGAGAGCGGGGGCGAGGATCGGATCGGCCAGGCCGCGATACCAGGCGGGGGCTTCCGAGCCTGCCTGCTCGAACCAGGTACGCAGCGTGCACACCAGGGCCCAGTCCAGCAGTCGGTCCATCAGCGCCTGGGAGCCGGCCGTGCGCTGGGCGGCGTCGGCGGCGGCGGTCTCCAGCCAGGCGCAGACCTCGGTGTCCTCGTTGACGACGAGTACGGGCGGCAAGGCTCGGAGCAGGCGTTCATGGCGATGGCCCGAGGCGCGGTACGCGCCCACGATCAGTGCGGTCGCTCCGTCCGATTCGTTGCCCCAGCGGATGCCGCCGAGGTCTTCGGCAGTGCATTCGGCGTCCCCTGTGAAGCATGCGATTTCGTACTCGACGTGTGGGCCGTCGGGGGTGTCCGGATGGTCCACGAGGTGGAACGGGTCGGAGCTGCGCACGATGGCCGTGTCCCCGACGCCGACCGGTTGTCGGCTGCCGTCGGGCAGCAGCAGGACGCCTCCGCCCCGCAGCACACTGACCATGGTGAGCGGGGCGCCGTCGACGAAGCGGATGGTCCAGGGTGCTTCCAGCACGGCGTGGCAGACGACCGAGCCCTCGGCCCGGATGCCGCTGAGCAGCGTACTCAATGGGTCCACGGATACGATCGTAGACGAACTCCTATGCATCAGAGCGTTTCCCCTATGGATCGTCTAATGGATCAGGGATGTACTGGACTGGTCGAACTGACCGAGACCAGCCGGGAGAAGACGTGTCGCACCGCAGCAGCGCTGCCAGGACCGCACTTGTCGTCGTCGCACACCATCGGGCCGATTCCCTCACCGCGCACACCGCCCGCCGGACCGCCGCGCGACTCGAGAACGCCGGATACCGCGTCGACCTGCTCGACCTGCACGCCGAGGGGTTCGACCCGCGGATGAACGTGGCGGACCAGCCCGACTGGGGCAACCGGGAGAAGCCGTACTCGGACGAAGTCCAGGCCCATATGCGGCGCGTTCTCGACGCCGATGTCGTCGTCGCCGTGTTCCCCGTGTACTGGCAGAACGTGCCCGCCCTCCTCAAGGGCTGGATCGATCGCGTGTGGAACTACGGGTTCGCCTACGGCCGCAGCAAGCCGCGCCTGGCGGGCAAGCGCATACTGTGGCTGGGCCTGGCCGGCGCCACCTCCGACGACCCCGTCACCGAGGGAATGCAGGCCCTGCTGGAGACCAATCTGAGCGAGGGCATCGCCTACTACTGCGGGTTCTCCCACTCCTCCGTCGCCCTGCTCCCCGACGCCGAGGAGCGCCCGCAGCGCGTCGATGCCGAGGGCAATCTGCTGGTCGGCGACGCGGTTGCGGGAGCCGAGCGCGAGGCGCAGTATGCCGAGTTCGACCGTCGCGCGCAGAAGGCCGTGGAAGAGTTCCTTGCGGCGGAGTTGGCGACGGCCTGAGGACCGACACAGGCTCCCACGGGATGCTCCTCAGCCCGCACCCGATCGACAAGACGGCCCGCATCAACGAAGCGGCGATGCGGGCCGCACGGCACGTGGCTCTGCTCACCACCGGGGGCTGTCACGGGCAACGGCTCATCGGCGGTGCGGTGAACAACCCATCCGGCACCAGCCGCTCGACAATCCCCACGACCTGTCTCGCCTACGACTCCCTCGAGCAGGCGGTCTCGGTCCAGGTCGCCTGAAGGTCACGGCAGACAATCGTGAGAGTGCCGTCCCAGCAGGCGATTTCGTGGCTGCAGCCATCCTCGTGCGGCAGGATCTCGTCGAGAATCAGAGCCCCGAGGTCCGCCCCTCGGCCGTTGCCGACGGGATCGATGGTGTAGCTCGACACCCCTGCATAGCGGATCAGCAGGTCTTCGTCATGCTTCCAGCAACTGTGCTGGAACTCGATCTCCATCGCCTCACCACCGGCACCCCGGACAGCCCGAATGGTCAGGTCCTTGACACATCGTCTGCTCCGAAAGTCGTAGTGGTCCGCGTCCGTGGCGAAAGCCCGGGCGCCTGGCGGCAGGTCACCGGAGATCGAGGGTAGGCAGCTCAGGTAGCGAGACGGGTCCAAGACCCCTGACACGTCACCGACCTGCGCATCGAGACTGACGTACTCCATCGAATCGCGCCCCCGCTCATGTCTTCCACTGGCCGGCGCATCGTCGCACAGGCTGACCAAATGAGACGACGTCCAAAGAGCTGGTCACGCAGTCTGGCGGACACCTGCGAAATCTGCCGGAGTGCTGCCTGACTGGGCGCGCGTCGTCACGCCTGCTCATAAGGGAAGTCACTGGACTTCATCCCAGACGTCACCGCCGTAAGCCCAGGTCCACAGCCATGTGCGTAGTGAGGCGGTGGCATGGCGAAGGCCGTCATGAGGGCCTTCGTCGGCGGTGTAACCGTCGGCGTCGTAGAGAAGCACTGGGTTGTCGACTGCGCTCAATGAGACATGCCATTCCATCGTGCAGCCGCCGTAGGTGAGAAAGAGCCACGATGGTGGCATGCCCTCTGATCGGTTGCGTTCGTGGATGCTGGCCGCGCACGGCCAATCGCGAACGTGCCCTGGGGCCCGGTTGCCGTCGGTCAGGGAGGCAAGCCCGCCATCGGGGCCGAATCCTCCGTTGGCGACCTCGGAGTAGAGGCGCCGAAGAAGTTCGGGGAGACGTCGTCCGATTCTGTGCTCTGCCTTCTCGACGTCCGACAGGGAGATCGGAGGGAACAGCGGCCCGCGAGGGGCGTCGGCGTAGTAGTCGGCCACCTCCTCGGTCTCGGCCTTGAGCTCAACCGTGCCGTCATTCCCATACGAAACGATGTCGTCTCGTATCCGGTCCAACCGGGGCTGGCCATAACGCTCGATGATCCACGCGACAGGGACGTCCGCGCGGTCGAATCGCAGGCCCGGATCCCATGCCCGAGCCTGCAGAGCTTTGATCAACGCGTCGTCGTCCGCCTCTTGCCTGGTCTCCGGACGGGGCTCATGGCGGAGTGGCACAGGTACGCCATGGGGAGAAGAGGTCACGTGTCAGGAGCCTACTGCTGCACGTCGACTGCTTTCAGAAGCCGTCGGAGGCAGATGATCCCGCAGGCGGGTTCGAGCATGCCTTGATGGGGGTCGGTTCGTCGCTCGCAGCGGGTGCGGAGTCGTTCATAGCCCCGGTCCCCGTCGGGGTTCCGTGACCGTCGACGATCAAGCGGTTCTCGGATCCAGCAGGCCGGCGCGGCGCGGTTCGGTCGGCAGGTCGGTGTGCAGGTGTGGGCAGACGCCGGCCTCGGTACAGTCCCGCAGCCGGCGCCAGGCCGTCACCCCGGGGCGGCCCACGCCAGGCGGCCTCTCCAGTACCACAGGTGGAGCCCCTGGGGCCGGCTTGCCGTCAAGCTTCGGGTGTCAGTCGAGGTAGTTCGCGCGCCCTTCGTCGTCGAGTTCGAAGGGGCCCTCAGGGATGACGCAGAACTCATTGCCCTCAGGGTCCGCCATCACCAGGAACCCGCCGTCGTCGTACTTCTCCAGCCTGCGCCCGCCGAGGGCCTCGATCCGTTGCTGCTCGGCGGCGGGGTCGGGAGAGGTGACGTCGAAGTGCATCCGGTTCTTGCCTGACTTGGGTTCGGCGGTCCGCTGAAAGCCCAGACCCAGGTCGTTCTCCCGCCGCAGCCACACGTAGGGGCCCGTGCGGCCCACGACCGGCCTGCCGAGCAGCTCGGACCAGAAAGCAGCGAGTCGCTCGGGGTCCGTGGCATCGACGATGAGGGCATTGATCTGCATGGATGAGTCCGCCATGGGTCGATCCTCTCAAACCCCCTCGTCAGGGTCGCCCGAAATCCTCGGCGCCCCTCAGCCGAGAGTCGTAGAACGCCAGATGGCGTTCCGCAGCGGTGGTCCAGGTGTGGCGGGCTGCGAGTCGGCGGCCCCGCTCCCGGCGCCCGGGGGTGTCGTCCGTGAGCGCGGCGCCGAGCTCGGCGGCCAGGTCCTGGCACGTGGTCGCGAAACGGGCGGCGGTGTCGAACACCTCGCGCAGGACGGGCAGATCGCGGACGACCAGCGGAACTCCCGCGGCGAGTGCCTCCATCGCGGCAAGTCCGAAGCCCTCCTTGACGGAGGGGAAGGCGAAAGCGGAGGCGGCGGCCACCAGGGGTGGCAGCTCGTCCTCGGCGACCTGACCCAACACGACGGGTTCGACGCGGAGTTCGGCTGCGCGGGCCTCCCAGCGGGCTCGGTAGTCGCGGTAGTCGAAGAGGGTCTCGCCGCCCGCGATCACCAGCCGTACGTCCGGATGGGTGGAGCGCAGCAGGGCGTAAGCCTCCAGCAGGTCCAGCGAGCCCTTGCGGGGTTCGATGCCGCCGACGGTGAGGACGTAACGGCCCAGACGGGCACGCCAGTTCGCGCGGGCGGCCGGCTCGGTGGTGGCGAAACGGTCGTAGGCCACTCCGTTGGGGATGACCGCCGCCTCGATGCCCCAGCCGTCGGCCAGTTCCGTGGCGACGGCGGCCGATACACAGATGTGCGCGTACGGCTCGACGATGGCCCGCTCGTGGCAGGCGGCCAGTTCGGGGGTGGTGAAGTGGTCGATGTGGTGGACCGTGCGCACGCAGCGGCCGCCGACCGCGTTGGCGCTGATGCAGTCCTGGGCGTGGACGATGTCGTACGCCGCCGCGAAGGACTCGAAAGCCTTGCCCAGGACAGCGATTGACCGCAGGATCCGTTCGCCGACTGTCTCCTCGGGCGGGCCGTCCGGGAACGGCACGATCCGCAGGCGCACAGCGGGGTCGACCGGACGGAAGAAGCCAGCGTCTCCGCCGCGGCCCAGCGTCCACACCGTGACGTCCTGCCCGGCCGCGGTGAGCGCCTCGGCGAGGGCGAGGGTGTGGACGACGCCGCCGCGCGGCTTGGTGGAGTAGCTCAGCAGAGCGATCTTCACGACGGGTTCTCCCGGTAGGTGTCGGGACGGCGTTCGTCGAGGTGGCGCAGGATGCGGCGGGCGCGCTCGATCTCCTCGGCGACGTCGATCTCGGCGACCGCGAGGCCGGCCTTGGACCAGGTGCGGGCGAGGATGTCACCGCCCGGGCCGACCACCTTGGACTGGCCGAGGAACCGCATTCCGCCCATGGCGCCGGTCTGGTTGGAGGAGGCGAGGACGACCTGGTTCTCGGCGGCGCGGGCCTGGTCGTACAGGTCGAAGAGCTTGGCCTGGCGGTCCTGGGCCATGCGCGGGGCGCGGTTGGTGATCGACGTGGGCCAGGCGGAGAGGCAGGCGAGGATCTCCGCGCCGTCCAACGCCAGTGAGCGGGCCGACTCGGGGAACGTCTTGTCGTAGTCGATGAGCATGCCGATGCGGCGACGGGGGTGTCGAAGGCGTCGAAGCGGTCACCGGGTGCGTAGGCGGCGACCTCGCCGGCCGGCAGGTGGACCTTGCGGTGGCGGCCGAGGACCCCGTCGCCGCTGACGCAGACCGCGGCGTTGTAACGCTCGTCGCCGCCGTCCTCGCAGTAGCCGAGGCAGACCACCATCTCGGCGGCCAGGCGGGCCACTTGGAGGATCAGCGGGTCGTCAGGCTTCAGGGCCGGCGGCAGGGCGTCGGGGTCCGGGTGGCGCAGGTCGGCGAGGTAGCCACCGAGCGCGGCGTCGGGCAGGACCAGCAGACCGGCGCCGGAGGCGCGGGCCTCGTCGATGAGCTTGGCGATGCGGGCCAGGTCGAACTCCAGGTCGCGGCCGAAGTGGGCGGCAGCAGCCGCGATCCGGATCGTGCTCATGGGCTGACTGCTCCTGTGGGTACGTCGTAGGTCTCGGGCCGTCGGTCGCGCAGGTGTCCCATCGACCGGCGGGCGGTCTCCAGTGCCTGTGCGACGTCCAGTTCGGCGACGGCGACGCCGGCGGCGACGCCCGTGTCGGCGAGGATCTCGCCACCGGGGTCGACGACCTTGGCGCTGCCGACGAAGCGTAGCGACCCGAACGTGCCCGACTGGTTGGCCGACAGCCACACGATCTGGTTCTCCAGCGCGCGGGCCCGGTCGAAGAGGTCGAAGCGGCGTTTCCAGCGGTCGTCGACGAGGTCCGCGGCCGCGTTCGTACGGGATCCGGGCCAGGCGGAGACGCAGACCCCGATCTCGGCGCCGTCGAGCGCGAGCGCGCGGGCGGACTCCGGGAACGCCTTGTCGTAGCAGATCATCATGCCGATCCGGCCGACCGGGGTGTCGAAGGCGTGGAAGCGGTCCCCGGAGGAGTAGCTGGCGTCCTCGCTCAGTGGCTGGTGGACCTTGCGGTGGTTGCCGAGGACGCCGTCGCCGGTGACGCAGACGACGCTGTTGTAGCGGGCTTCGGCTGCCGCTTCGCAGTATCCGGCGACGACCGTCATCTCCCCTGCCAGGGAGGCCAGTCGGCGGATCTCGGGGCCGTCGAGGGCGAGCGCGGGCGGGCCCTCGTCGAGTTCGGTGGAGTCGTCGAGGCTGAGCAGATATCCGCCGAGGCAGGCCTCGGGCAGCGCCAGCAGGCGTACGCCCTCCTCCCGGGCTTCCTTGATCAGCCGTTCGGCGAGCTGGAAGTCCTCCTCCAGGTCGCGGCCGAACTCGGCGGCGACGGCGGCCATGCGCAGGGTGGTCATGCGGCGGTCCCCATCCCGGTCACAGCGGACATGACCGCTTCGGTGATCTCTCCGTCGAGCCAGCGCAGCCCGACGCCTTCTCCTACGGTGAGCTCCCCGCACACCGCACCCGTGGCGGGTCCGGCGGGAAGGGGCGGTGCGCCCGGTTCGTCGGCCGTGAGCATCGCGAAGCCCGGGAAACAGGTGAACCAGTCCCCCACCGTCGCCGTCTCCGGCCGGGGTACGGCGGCCACGTCGAGCACCGCACGGCAGCCGCTCGCCTCGGCGAGCATGCCGAGGGTGCCGGCGACGCCTGCCATCGACACGTCCTTGGCGGCGGCAGGCTGTGCGGCGGCCACCGCGCGGGTCATGGTGCGCAGTTCGTCCGTACGGCGGTGGCTGGTCGGAGTCCCACTGACGGCCCCGGTAGCCCGGGCGCCAGCTCCCGCCGAGGTCGGCGGTGAGGCGTACGGCGTGTCCGGGGCGGCCGCCACCACCGGGCACGGCCGGCCCGTACGGCCGAGCGCGGTCACCGACAGGGCGGCCGGGACGCCGAGTTGGGTGTGTCCGCCGAGCAGCGGGAAGCCGTACGCCTGTGCCGCCCGGGCCAGCCCAGCCAGGACCCGGGCGGCGTGGCCGGCGGCGTCGGCGGGCGCGACCGCGGTCCAGCAGTCCGAGCGGGGCTGCGCCCATCGGCGGCGCAGGTCGTTGGCGTTCACGAGGACCGCGCACCAGCCCGCCCACTCGGGGTCGCGTTCGACCATGGACGGCACGATCGCGTCGCAGGCAGCGATCACGTCAGTGCCGGGTACGGGGGCGCCGTCGTCACCGATGAAGCCCGGGGGCGCGGCCAGCGCGGTGAGGAGGGGCCGAGGGGGACTTCGTCGCCGCCGCGAGGCGGCGATGCGGCCGATCCGCCACCGCATGAGGACGTGCGGCGCGCCCGCGACCGTCGTGTCCCGCACCCGCTGCCAGCCGAGCCGCCGGAACAGCACCTCGTTGCGCGCCTGGACGGTCGCATCGAAGCGCAGCACGCCCTCCGCCTCGGCACGGGCGCAGGCGGCCCGGACGAGAGCCGCGCCGATGCCGTGCGGGCCGCGGGCCCGGCGGGCGACAACCAAGCGCCCGCCCTGCCACCAGCCGAGGTCGGGGCCGTCGTCGACCGGGCCTAGGCGCACCCCGCCGACCACGGTGCCCTCGGGGTCCTTCGCGACCAGGACGACGGTGCGTGGGTCGGTGTCGTGGTCGTCCAGGTCGTGGTGGGCGAAGAGTTGCTGCTCATGGACGAAGGCGGCGCGGCGCAGCTCCCGGTAGGCGGTCATGTCCGCCGTGCCGTCCGCCTCCTCGATGTGGAAAGCGGGTCGGCGGGCGAGTGTGCTGCGGTCGCCCAGCAGGGCCAGGATGTCCTGCGGATCGTCCACGGTGGGCACGGTCACGGAGCCGTCGAGGTTCACGGCGCTCACCCGCCCGCTGTCCGAAGGACGCTGCAGGCGCCGCACGCCGCACAGCCGGCCTTCTGGTCGGCGCCGCTCATCCCGGCGGCACGCAGCTTCGCGGCGACGCGCTCGGTGACGTACGTCAGGAGTTGCGCGTCCGGTGCCGCGACGCCGTCGCGGGCGGCGAGGGTGCCGCTCATCGGGCGGAACGGGACGACGAAGGGGTACACCCCCCGTTCCGATCAACTCACCTGCGCCTTTGATGAGTTCGTCGGGATCCTCGCCCAGTCCGACGAGGAGGTAGGTGGAGACGCGGTTCGGTCCGAAGACGCGCACCGCCTCGTCCCACGCGGCCTCGTAGTCGGCCAGCGGGACCGTCGACTTGCCGGGCATCCAGCGTCGGCGCGCCGCGTCGTCGAGGGACTCGACGTGGATGCCGATGGCGGTGGCCCCGGCGTCGTACAGGGCGTGGATCCAGGCGAGGTCGCCGGGCGGTTCGCACTGCACCTGGATCGGCAGGCCGGGCACGGCCGCCAGCACCGCCCGAACGGACCGTACGAGGGTGCGGGCGCCGCGGTCGGGTCCGGTGGTGGTGCCGGTGGTCATCACCATCTGCCGTACGCCGTCGAGCCGTACGGCGGCTTCGGCGACCTCGGCGAGCTGTGCCGGGGTCTTGGCGGCCACGGTGGCGCCGGAGCGCAGGGACTCCTCGATGGTGCAGAAGCGGCAGCGGTCGGACTCGGCGTAGCGGATGCAGGTCTGTACGACGGTGGTGGCGAGGACGTCCGAGCCGTGCAGGCGGGCGATCTGTTCGTAGCGGATGCCGTCGGCGGTGGTCAGGTCGTAGAACCTGGGTCGTTGAACGGTGGTGAGGGAGATTCCGGTGTCCTCGTCGCCGAGCCACACCTTGCCGTCGCGCACGGAGTAGGGACTGTGGGGGTTGCGTGGGAGCGCGGCGTTGGCACCGTCGACGAGGACGTGTCCGTCGTCGCTGGGCCCCGCGCCGTCCGGCCGCCGCACGGGCGTGTCCGACGCGACGCCGCGCAGGGCGAGTTCGGCGCGGGTCATGATCCGCACGTCCACCGCCGTACCGCTGTTCCCGGTGCCAACGCTCACGTCGTCCTCCCTACAGCTGGTAGGTGGAGTTGATGATGGCGCCCTTGCGCGCGTAGTGGATCAGCGCGTCCTGGACGTCGAGGGGGTGGGTGGGGATGACGCCCTCGATGAGGTCCTCCTCGCGGGCGCCGTGCAGGGACAGGCCGAAGCGGCAGCAGAAGACCTTGCCGCCCTCGGCGATGAACGTCTTGAGCTGGTTGTTGATGTTGTGCTCGCCGGGGAAGGCGGAGTTGCCGGTGGTCGGGAAGCCGCGGGTAGCGAGGCAGTTGAGCGAACCGGGGCCGTAGAAATAGATCGCGGTCTCGAAGCCCTTGCGCAGGGCGCGGGTGGCCTGGAGGACGGCGACGAAGGAGACCGAGGACTCGTGGGCGATGCCGTGGACGAGGGTGAAGTAGGTCTCGCCGTTCTCGGCCTGGTAGTCGGGGAAGACCTTGGTGGAGCCGTAGATGCTGGTGCCCTCGGGGAGCGAGGGGTGCGGGATCTCGTCGAGGGACTTCTGCTCGACGTCGGAAAGTTCGGCGGTGACGGCGGATTCGGACATGGCTGTCTCCTTGTGCGGACGGGAAGGGAGTGGAGAGTCGGGGTCGGTCAGTCGTAGAGCGTGGCGAACGTGTCCCGGAAGACCAGGTCGCCGAGTTGGCCGCCGCCGGTGGCTTCGGCGAGGCGGGCGTACTCGCCGGTGAAGTCGCCCCACGGCTGGTCGCTGGCGAAGAGCACCCGGTCGTGGCCGATGCCGCGGCGCTCGATCTCCTGGGCCAGCCAGCGGGGAGTGAAGCCGATGGCCCAGGAGAGATCGGTGTAGACGCGCTTGCCGGCGCTGATCCAGTCGAAGAACCGGGAGCCGACGAGCTTGATGTGGCCGCTCATCCCGCCGCCGAAGTGCACGAGATGGACGGGCACTCGGTCGGCGTACCAGTCGACGAGGTGGCCGACCTCGTCGATGTCGGAGGCGGCGCCCGGAGAGGTGTGGACGTGGACGACGAGGCAGTGCCGGGCGGCCTCGGCAAAGATGCGGTCGAGTTGGGGGCGGCAGGCGGGGTCGGTGGGGCGGCCGCCCAGCAGGAAGCTCAGCTTGAGGGCCTTGACTCCGGGCTCGCCCGCCAACTGGAGAGCCGCTTCTGTGCGTTGGGCGTCCTCCGGGCGCGGGGACACCCACAGTCCGGCGCGGATGCGGTCGTCGCTCTGCGCGGCTTCCAGCGCGAGCTCGTTGAAGGAGAAGGCGATCGCGGGGTCCGGGACGCCGTAGTTGGGGATGACCAGGGCCCGTTCGGTGCCCTCCGCGTCCAGGTCGGCGATGAGCTGCTTGACGGTGGCGCGGGCGGTGGTGTCCGGGTTGACGGGTGGGCCACCGTAGAAGGGATAGGCGGGTAGGACGCCGATGTGGCGGTGTGCGTCGTGGACCATGGTGTGGTTCCTCTACCGCGTGGTGTGGTTCCGCAGCCGTATGGGGTTGTCGCTCCGCCGGACGGTGTGGTTCCTCAGCCGATCGGGAGGGCGGAGGCGAGGTCGCTGGGGGCGCCGGTGAGCGTGCCGCACACGTCGGCCAGGCGGCGCGAGGCGTCGATGTGGTCCGCGAGGAACTCGGCGTCCCGGCCCACCGCCTCGAAGCGGCCCGAGCCCCACGAGTACTGCCAGGGCAGACCGAGGAAGTGCAGGCCGGGGGTGCTGGTGGCGCCGCGCCAGTGCATCGGGTAGCCGCGGCCGTCGAAGACGGGGGCCTCGATCCACCGGTGGTCGCGCCTGAAGCCCGTCGACCAGATCACCGAGGTGATACCGGCGGCCTCCAGGTCCAGTGCGCGCCGCTGCCCGTCCGGCTCCCACACCGGGACGTACCGGGGCTCGGTCGGCGCGTCCATGCCGTGCGCGGCGATGTACGCGTCAATGGCGTCCTTGATGCCCTCCGCGACGGCGTCCGCGTGGTCGAGGTTCACCTTGAGGTCGTCGGCGAACTCCAGGTCGGTACCGGTGATCGCGGTGAGCCGCCCGTACAGCCGCATGCCGTCGCGGGCGAAGGCGCGCAGGTCGATGTCGCGGCCGCCGTCGCGTCCGGTGACGTAGTGGTTGACCCGCATGCGTACGGCGCCGGCGTCGTCGAACTCGTCGATGGACTTGTCGTAGTGGCCCATGTCGTCGAGCCAGGCCACGCAGTCGCGGCCGCGGTAGAAGCGGGCCACGCGGGGGGCGCTGCCGACGGCCAGGTGCACCTGGCGCCCGGCGAGGTGGAGGTCCTCGGCGATCTGGCAGCCGGACTGGCCGGTGCCGACCACGAGGACGGCGCCCTCGGGGAGTTGGCCGGGGCTGCGGTAGCGGGAGGAGTGGACCTGGGTGATGCCGTCGGGCAGGCGCTGAGCCATCGGCGGGACGGACGGCGTGTGGTAGGGGCCGGTGGCGACGACCACCTGCTCCGCGGTGAAGTCCCCGGCGGTGCTGGACAGTTCGAACACCCCCGTCGGCGAGCGCCGCAGCCGGGTGACCGTCACCCCCTCCACCAGCGGCGGCCGGAAGAAGGAGACGTAGCCCTCCAGGTACCGGACGATCTCGTCACGGCCCATGAACCCGTCCGGGTCGTCGCCCTGATACGGATAACCAGGCAGCCTGCACTGCCAGTTGGGGGTCACCAGGCAGAAGGAGTCCCAGCGGCGCGCACGCCACTCGTGCCCGACCCGGTTCGCCTCGATGACGACGTGCTCGACACCGCGCCGGCCGAGGCAGTAGCTCATCGAGAGCCCCGCCTGACCGCCGCCGACGACGACCACCGGATAGTGCGAGCCGGCGAGCGGGACCACCGGGCTCACCGTACGGCCCCGTCGGCGCCGGTCAGGGATTCGACCGTGACCTTCGCATCGCTGACGGTGGCGTACCCGGCGGCGGTCCGCTCGATCCGCGCGAGCTGGTCGGAGGCACCGGTACAGAAGAAGCCGTACTTCGCCTTCACGCGCTCCCCGGCGATACCGAGTGCCGCACGGCTGCGCTCGACGAAATCCAAGAGTCCGTACTGGCCGCCGGGAACGAAAAAGTCCTCGACCACCGTGGAGGGGGAATAGCAGCGCTGGGTCGTACCATCGGGCCAGCGCACCTGGAAATACATCTCGGGCATGACATCCTCCATGCCGGGCGCCGAGGTCTCGACACCTCGCCGCTGTCCATGGAGACCAACTCCAGCCCTCGGGAATTTCCGAACGAAGTCATCCGGAATAAAGGGGAGTTGCCAAGACCTCACGCCCGTGGAACGGAAATGCGGCGCTCAGCTCGTCATTGCGGGCCACCGGCCCGGGCCGCGATGGCCGCTGGTGCGCCACGGGCCAGTGTCCAGTCCCCCGACTCCCCGAATTCCCTACTCCCCGAGTTCCCGGCGCGGATGGTCAGAGGTCTCGGTGGTCCTGCCAGCCGCACGAACCGCAGATGACGAGGCGCAGGGCCCGGTCGTGGTGGTGGTCGACGGTGACGTAGGGGCGCAGCCGGTCACTTCCGGCACCGCACCGCGGACACGTCTCGTACTGGCCCAGGGGGCCGAAGTCGCTGATGACCACGGGGAGTTCCGGTTCAGTCCCCTGACCGCCGACGGATGTGCCGGTCAGGGCGAGGCGCGCGATGGCGGCCGCCGCCGTGTCCGTCACGCCGACGGCCAGGCGTACCTGGGGCAGGCGGCTCAGCAGGGGCGGCAGCGGGCAGTCGTCGAGGCGGACGGGTACGACACGTTCGCCTTCCACGCGGGTGGCGGCACCGGCGGCCTGGGCGGCGTACGACCAGAGCAGGACGACGGCGTCCGTCCCGGCCGCGTCGGCGTCTGCACCGGCGCTGGGGACGGCGTCCGTCCCGGCCGCGTCGCTGTCTGCGTCGGCGCTGCGGACGACGTCGGCGCCGGCCCGCGACAGGGCGGCGGCGAGGGACGAGGCCTGCCGCTCGTCCTGGGGCTGGTAGGAAAGGTGAGCGCGCACGATCTCATCATGCGCCACACAGGCGTGCCGTTGCGCGTGCGCTTCCAGGCTCGCCGCGGCAGTTACTCGGTGCCGACCGTGCGCAGTGTGGCGAGCACCAGGGCCCGGGTGACGGTGACGATGTCGCTCAGGTGGACCTGTTCCTGAGGACCGTGTGCAAGGCGTACGTCGCCGGGGCCGTACTGCAGCGTGGGGATGCCCGCTCCGGCGTACAGGCGCAGGTCGCTGCCGTAGGGGGGCGCCTCGCTCGGAAGGTCGCGGGCCGCCGGTGACGTCGGCGTGCGCGTCGGCGACCCGGGCCGCGAGCGGATGCCCGCCCGGCAGCCGTCCGCTGGCGAACTGTCCGCCGGGCCATGTCACCGTGGCGGGGTGGGAGCGCAGCCAGGGTCGGCCGCGCAGGCTTCGGCCACGCACGCCTCCAGTTCGGTGCGTGCCCGGGCCGGGTCCTCGCCCAGCCGGACGCCCAGTCTTCCCTCGGCCACCAGGAGGTCGGGCACGCTGCTGGCCCAGTCGCCGGAATGGACGGTACCGACGGACAGCGGGTACGGGATGGGGTATTCGGACATGAGCGGGTCGGCGCCGATGTTGCGGCGGGCTTCCAGCCGGGCGAGCGCGCGGTGGATGGGCAGGTAGGCGTCGATGGCGCTCACTCCCACGTATCTGGTGCTGCCGTGGGTGGCCCGGCCGGGTACGTGGATGCGGAAGGTCAGGGCGCCGGCGTTCGCGGTCATGATCGCGCCACTGGTCGGTTCGGCGATGATGCAGGCGTCGCCGGTGTGGCCGCGTCGGAGGGTGCCGAACGCCCCGAGTCCTCCGTCCTCCTCGCTGACCACGAAATGCGCGGACACCTGGCCGCGGAGCCTTGTGCCCGCCTCCCGTATCGCGGCCAGGGCGGCGAGTATCGCCACCACTCCCGCCTTCATGTCGCAGGCTCCTCGTGCGTGCACCACGTTTCCGGTCACCCGGGGGCGGAAGGGGTCGCCCTCCCAACGCGCCAGGTCTCCGGAGGGGACGACGTCGACGTGCCCCTGGAGGATCAGCGTCGGTCCGCCGCCCTGAGGCACCGTGCCGCCCACCAGGCCCCACGCCTCGGTGCGCGGGGCCTCACTGCCGGGAAAGCCGGGATGGTCACGCAGCTCGGGCAGGTTCATGGACCACAGGTCGACATCGAGGTCCATCCGCTCCAGATGCCGGGCAAGGATGTGCTGAATCTCTGACTCCGCGGCGCTCCCCGTCACGCTCGGAACAGCGAGAAGTTCCAGCAGCAACCGGGCGATGACCGCCTCGTCCACCGCGGCCAGGGCCGAGGCCTCCACATCGCTCAGGACTGCTGTCATTTCACCCGTGCTCCCCGTATGTGACATCAGGACAAGCCGGAGATTATGTTCGGCGGACAACGCAAGCAATCGCCATTTACTGCTGCCTGCTGTCGCTTTCTTGCAATGTCAGAGGGCCTGTGGCTATTTCTTGCGCCGCGCCGCAGGTTCCGACGCCCCGGAGTTCCAGGAGTGAGGTCATGGACGCCATCGATCAAGCGATCATCCGGTACGTGCTGCACGACGCACGGGCCACGTACGCCGAGATCGGTAAGGCGGCCGGGCTGTCCGCGCCGGCCGCCAAGCGGCGTCTCGACCGCCTCGTGGCCACCGGCGCGATCCGCGGTTTCACCGCGCTCGTCGACCCCCAGGCGCTCGCCTGGCACACCGAGGCTTTCGTCGAGGTCTACTGCACCGGCAATCCCACCCCCGCCGAACTGCGCCAAGCCCTGGAGTCCATCCCCGAGGTCGTCGAAGCCTGTACCGTCTCGGGCGCCGCCGACGCAGTCGTCCACATGCTCGCCGAAGACATCCCCCACCTGGAACAGGCCATCCAACGCGTGCGCGCCACCGCTCCGGTCGAACGGACCGAGAGCGCCATCGTGCTCTCCCGGCTCTTGAACCGGCCTCGCGTGTGACTCTCACGGCGAAGACGCAGGCGAGGACGGCCACCGTAGTCACGCCTCAGGCGCTGCCTCCCGTCGGAACAGCGCGGTCCACAAGAACGTCACGCCGAAGAGCGGCGAGTCGGGCGGCTCCTGCCGCATGCGGCGCAGCTCGACCTCTACCAGGTCGGAGAAGATCCAGCGCAGCGAGTCGGGCGTGTAGGCCAGGCCGCCGTGCAACTCGCGTTCGCGGTAGAGGTCGGCGTCGGCGAGCTCCGAGCCCGCGCCTCCTTCGCCCGCAGCGAAGGTGGTCAGGGCCAGGTGGCCGCCGGGGGCCAGGACGCGATCGAGGAGGCTCACGTAGCTGACCCGGCGGTGCGGCGGCAGGTGGTGGAAGCATCCGGAGTCGACGATCAGGTCATAGGGGCCGATCAGCTCGGTCGCGCAGAGAGTGAAAGCGTCGCCGCAGCGGAAGCGGACCTCGACGCCCGCCTCGTGAGCCCGTTCCTCACCCCAGGCGACGGCCACCGGGGAGAGGTCGACCGCGTCCACCGCGAAGCCGTGTGAGGCGAGGAAGAGAGCATTGCGGCCGGCTCCGCAGCCCAGGTCCAGGGCTCGGCCGGGAGTGACCAGGCCCTGCTCGACATAGGCGGCCAGGTTTTCGTCCGGCTTCGCCACGAAGAACGGGACCGGTCTTGACCGGTCGGCATAGAAGCGATCCCAGAAATCCCGGCCGTCGCCGGTCGCCAGACGGTGGCCTCGGGACGGGGATGCGAACAAGCCGTCCAGGAGTGAGAGAACGTCCTCGACGGTGCGTACGGTCCGGTCCATCCGGTTCTCCTCTCGACCGCATGCGAGCGTAGGAGCGCAGGGGTCAAAAGGCCAGGTCATGCGGCTTGCTCAACACCCGTACGAGGCTGCTGCGGGCCGTGGCAGGAGACCGGCAAGCCCCTTTTCCGGGCCCTGCCCCGGGGTCCGTCCAAGCACGCCTGCAGAGGCGGGAAGCGCTCCCCTACGCCCACGCCTGGCTGCTCTTCTCCGCGAGTTCCGACGGCGCCGCACCACCGGCAACCGTGGCCTCGCGCTCCTGCCCGGCCAGGCCGCCCGATGAGTCAACTGCGGCTGATGGCCTGCCTGTTGTGGCAGTCATTCTGATCAACTAGAGTCACCCGACGTGAACACCGGACCGGCGCTACGCCACACACGGATTGGCCACCCGGTGGAGGGCTGATCGTACGGCGGGTGCGCCGAACGCACCCCCTCAGTTCCGCACGCGGACCTCCCGGCACTCGCGCACCGCGAGCCCGTTTTCCCTGCCGGACAGCAATGAGGTCAGCCGCATGCCAGCCACCTTCAACCACACCATCATCGCCGCCAAGGACCGCAACGAATCAGCCCGGTTCTTCCGGGAGTTGCTGGAACTCCCACAAGCACCGTCCTGGGGCCCGTTCACCAACATCCAGCTCACCGACGGCGTGCTCCTGCAGTTCGCCGAGCCGCCGGTGGAGATCCAGATGCAGCACTACGCGTTCCTCCTCGACGACGAACTGTTCGACCGCGCCTATCGGCGGCTCTGTGATCGCGGCATCGAGCACTGGGCCGACCCCCAGATGCGCCGCCCCGGCGAGATCAACAACGAGCACGGCGGTCGAGGCGTGTACTTCAAAGACCCCTCGGGTCACGCGATCGAGTTGATCACCCGCCCGTATCTGTAAAGCCCCCATCTGAAAAGCAGGCCAGGACCTGGCCGGGCGCCCCATCAGCGCGCCCGGCCGGGCTTCACCGCGTGACGGACCCGGAAGCCGGCCCTCGCCGCGCCCGGAACGCTGCCCTGGTGTTGCGGGGGTTGCCTGACATGCCCCCGTGCCCGAAAGTGAAGGACCGCCAACGGCCTTGCTATGTAGGTGAGTTGACGGGACGCGGGAGGGGACGTCTCATGACACTGCGCAAGTCGGCCGCATCGCTGTTCGCCGCGGCCGCCATCGCCCAGATGAGGAACGCCGTCACCCCCGAGGCGACCCGGTCCGGTTTGGCTGCCGACTCCCTGAACTGCGCGTACTACTACATCTGCGGGAAGGGGGCGAACGGCAACAGATTCGACTACACCACGTGCAACACGACCTACACCCTGCCCGATCTCGTGGGCTGGGGCTCCCTCCACAACAACCAGACGCCGGGCACCAGAGCGAACTTCTACGACGTGAACGGCGCGTGGATGTTCTCCAGCGTCGCTCCCGACAGGAACGACGTGTACTGGACTCCGGTCTGGTACGTCATCGCCTGCTGAGGGGGGTGCGGCGAGGATCAAGCCCTGCCAGCAGCGAAGACAGCAGCCCGAGTTCAGACTCGGCGACAAGGCCCCTTTCGCCGGCGGTCAGTGGTCTGAGTGACGGCCCTTGCCCTTTCCTTTGCCGTCCTTGCCCGGGCGCTTGTGGCGCTCTTCGTCATCGCGTTCCCGCAACGGCGTCGGCGTCGGCGGGGCGGCAGCCGGAGGCGTCGACGTCGGGGCGACGTCGGCCGGGGGTGCTGAAGTGGCGGCCATGGGAGTGGGAGACGGGGCCGGGGCCGGGTCGTCGTCGCCCGCGTTCAGCGATGCACCGACGGCCACGGCCGCGCTGAACAGGACGAGGCCGGTGCCGTAGAAGGCTGCCTTCGAGGCCAGTTTGCGTCCGCCGCGGGGACGGGAGTGCCTGACGGTGGTACGGGCCTCGTGGATCGGCGGCGCAGGCGCCGGCGGGGTGGGCGGGACGGACAGCAGGGCGGTGCCGTCCGTCCCGGGCGGCCGTGGTGTCCCGTGTCGGCCGGCGAGCCGGTCGGCTGCCTGCTCGGCGGTGAGCCGGTGGGCCGGGTCCTTCGCGAGCAGGTGCAACACGAGGTCGGAAAGCGGCTGCGGTATCTCGGCGCGCAGTCGGCTGGGCGGCGCCGGGGTGGCGCTGACCTGCTGCTGTACCACGGCCAGCGAGGTCGCTCCACTGAACGGGGGGCGCCCGGTGAGGAGTTCGTACAGCACGCAGCCGAGGGAGTAGACGTCGGAGGCGGGCCGGGCGGAGCGGCCCAGGGCCCGTTCGGGCGCGAGATAGTCGGCGGTGCCGAGGATCTTGCCCGTCGCGGTCAGCGTGCTGTCGGCGGCGGCGAAGCGCGCGATCCCGAAGTCGGCGATCTTCACCGTGCGGTCGGTGGCGAGCATCAGGTTCGCGGGTTTGATGTCCCGGTGGATCACACCCTGCTGGTGTGCCGCCGAGAGTCCGGCGGCTGCCTGGGCGGCGATGGCTGCGGCCTCTGCCGGGGGCAGGACGCCGCGCAGCGAACGCTCCTGGGCCAGGCTCCAGCCGTCGACGAGTTCCATGACCAGGTAGAGCTGGTCACGGTGGGAGCCGAAGTCGTACATCCCCACGACATTGGGGTGGTTGAGCCGGGCCGCGGTCTGTGCCTCGAGGCGGAACCGCTCGGCGTCCGCCGCCTCTTCGGCGCGCAGGAGTTTGACCGCCACGCGGCGCCCGAGGACTTCGTCGGACGCCCGCCACACCTCGCCCATCGCGCCGCGGCCCAGCAGCTCCTGCAGTTGATAGCGGCCTGCCAGCAGCTCCTGCACACCCACCCCGATCACCATGCTGTTCTTACCCTTGCCGATCCGATTGGCATGGTTTGTGGCCATTCGGAACGCGGGGCCAAGCCTACTGCTCGGGCAACGGGGCGCGCCTGACCCACCTGCTACAGCGCATCGGAGCACGGGTCTGTCACACCTCATCACCTACGTGGTCGGCAGTGAGGGTGCTCGACCGTGACCGCCGCGGTCGAGGTGCCGCTCACCTCAACGGCACGCAGAGGGCCTGCGCGTGGTGGTCCTCAATTGCGGCCTTCCAGCCGACGTGTATCTGCTCATCGGCCATGGAATCGCCGCACGCCACAGTCAAGCCTGACAGCGAACCGTGCTTTGCGATACCCGCCTCGCTCGGCCCCGTTCAGCACCGCCCGCGCGCGGCCGGCGGCATCTGACGGCCGCGCGGGCGGCTTTGGACGCGCGGCCTGCAGGAGATGCCCGAAGAATCCGTGCAGGAGCATCACACAGGCTGCACACAGGAGATCGAATCCGTCGTTAGCGTGACTGGCCAACCTCCCGTGCGAACGCGCACAGGCCGTGGCCACGCGGGCCGACGGTACAGCCGACCCAGAAGGACCGGAACACCGCAGATGGACTACTGCTCCAAGTGTCGACGCCATCTCAACGGCGCCCTGGTGTGTCCCGGGTGCGGCGCCTACGCCCCTGACATCGCGCCGCCGACAGCAGGAAGTATGAGTGCGCAGTCGGCGACAACCGCCGCGCCGCCCGCACACGCCGTCCACGGCCCCTCGGCCTTCGACACATGGCACGACGGCGCGTTGCCGGGCGAGGAGGAGGACGGCGCCGCCTGGGACGCCCCCGACAGCGGCGCCGCCACCGATGTCGGAGACGTACCCATAGCGCGCGAAGGGCGAGCCGCCCGGCGTCGCCAGCTGGCCCGCTGGAAGAAGAACAAACGGCGGGCAGCCGTCGCCACCGCCGTCGCACTCGTCGGAGGCGGCCTGACCCTCACCGCGATGGACCGCAGCTCCCCCGACCAGGCAAGGGCGGCCACCGCACCGGACGAGCAGAGCATGGGCGGAGTGAAGGAGCAGACGCCCGCGTACGCCCGCCCGACGCCCGCGTCGTCCACCCCTCACCGGTCGTCCAGCACTTCCGAGACAGCGTCCCCGGCCTCGGACGCCCCCAGGCGGCAGGCCCTGGCGGCCTCCTCCCGCAGCACACCGCCGAGCGCGCGGACGGACGCCGCCGCGCCTCCCGCCCCGGCTACGCCATCGCTTCCGCAGCCGAACAACACCCCCTCCCCTTCCGGCGACAACGCTCAGGACCCCACCGGTACGACTGCGGCGCAGCCCTCGGCGCCCGCACCGACCGAGAGTACGGACCCGGGCACCTCCCAGACCGGTTCCACACCGGCATCGACGTCGCCGCCGGAGTTGTGTCTGCTCGTGCTCTGCATCGGGTGACCCTGCCGGCAGGCAGCAGCAAGGTGGCGCTGCTCCCCAGGGCGCTGGACTTTCCACGGGCGCGTGGTCGGCGTTCACGCTCGTGCCTGGTGCCGCGTCCGACGATGTGCGCCGGCCGGTACGGTCAGGGGCAGGGATGCCGGTGGCCCGCCGACACTTCGGCCCTATCGCCGGGCGACGCGGTTTGGTCTCATGTCGTGGTGGGGCGGAGAGGTTACGTCAAGGGCTGGTGGCTGGTCGTCGGCGCGGCTGTGGTGACTTCGGTGGCCGCGTTCGCCAAGTCGGAGCTTCCCGCCGGCGTGGGCGCGGTCCTGGTCGCCGGGGTGGGGGCCGCGGCCGGTGTGGCGTCCTTGCGGGGCAGCCGGCTGCTGGAGGCACCGACGGCGCGTGAGCGCGGGCTGGTCGTCGCCCGGCACGGCAGGGTCCCTCGCGTCCGCGACATCGACGATCTGTCAGTCGTACGCGTCCATGGCGCGGGCGGTGACGCGTTCCCCGCATTCATCCCAAGGGACAAGAGCGCCGAGATCCAGGCGGCCCTGACCTCGCGGCGGTTCGTCCTGCTGGTCGGGGACTCGACCGCGGGAAAGTCGCGTGCGGCGTTCGAGGCACTGCGTGAGACATGCCCGACCCACCGTCTGCTCATCCCGGATCCCGAGAGTGGGGCGAACCTGGCGGCCGCCTTCGAGACGGCCGAGTCCATGCGGCCCTCGGTGATCTGGCTGGACGATCTCGAACGCTATCTGACCTCGGGAAGCGCCCTCGCTCACTTGATCGGGAACGTGATCGTCGGAAGGCCGGGGGTGCTGGTGGTGGCCACGATCCGCGCCCACGAACGGGCCCGCTTCCGTGGGATCGAGACCTCCCCCGTTCCCGAGGGGGCGGCGGCCGTCTTCGGCCTCGCCCACGAGATACGGCTCGACCGGCGGTGGAGCGCCGCAGAGCTGCGCCGGGCGTCCGGTCATCTGGAGGACGAGCGCATCGCCCGCGCGATCGAGTCATCCGGCACCTACGGAATCGCCGAGTTCCTGGCGGCCGGGCCGCGGCTTCTCGCGACCTGGAGGGACGCCTGTTCCCCGGAGGGAGATCACTCACGCGGTGCAGCTCTGGTGGCCGCCGCGGCCGACGCCTTCTGTGCGGGCTGGACCGCCTACGTCCCCGTTCCGGTGCTGCGCGACCTCCACGAACACCACCTGCTCGCCCTCGGGGGCGCCCGTGCTCATCCCGAGCCTTGGGAATCCGCGCTGGCCTGGGCGACGCAACCGATCTTCGCCAGCAGCAGCCTCCTGCTCCCCCACCACGACGGCACCGGCTACCGCGTCTTCGACTACCTGCCCGAAGTGATCGACTCCGAACGCGGAACGCTTGAGATCCCCCAGCCCGTCTGGGACACGCTCATCGCTCATGCCGACGCAGCGACCTGCGTCGACCTCGGCTGGGCCGCCCTGCAACGGACCCAGTGGGACGCCGCGACATCCGCCTTCCGCAAGGCGGTCGACGCAGGCGCCCTCATGGGGGCGATCGGCCTCGCTGAGATATCCGGCAACGCCGGCCGACATTCCGAGGCGATCGAGGCCCTCGCAGCGGCGCTGCGGTCCGCGCCACCGGACGCCGCTGCGGACGACGTTTTCGAACTCACCCTTCAACTGGCGTGGTGGACCGGGCAGTCCGGGGGCCTCGACCGGGCGGTTTCGCTCGCCGCCGAAGGATACGAAGGCCTCCTGGAACTCCACGGAAGGATCCACCCGGCCACGATCCGAGCCAGACGGAACCTGATTCGCTGGACGGGCCACCTCGGATCGGCCGCCGATGCCCTCGCGATGGCCAGGGAACTCCTCGATGCCGGACAGGCCCTCTGGGGACCGGAGCACCCCCAGGTGTTGGGTCTGCGCTTCGAAGTGGCCTGCTGGGCGGAAGCCGACGGGCCGTCGGCCGCCGAGCGCGCCTGGCGCGAACTCGACGACGATGCCTCCCGTCTCCTCGGTGACCGCCACGCCCTCACCAACGACACCCGCTGGAATCTGGCCGACCGGGTGACCCGAAACGGTGACCGCGAGACCGGACTTCGCCTGCAGAAGGAAGTCATCGAGGGCTCCGCGGTCCTCTACGGCGCCGACCATCCACGTACCCTGACCCGCACCGTCCAGCTCGCCGCCATGCTGGGACACGCCGGCCACACCGAAGAGGCCCTGGCCACAGCCACCACCGCCCGCGCCGACTGCGCTCGCGTCGTGGGGCGGAACCACGAACTCACCCACTGCGCCGACTACCAGCTGGGCCTGTGGACCGCCCGCTCCGGAGACACCGATACCGCACGAGCCATCTTCACCAGGCTTCTCTCCGTGCTGCCGGACAGCCATCCACTCGCCGGACTGTGCACCCGCCAGACAGTCGAAGGCCCGGGCTCGACAACGGACTACTACCTCGCCCCCCGACTGGTGACCGCCGCCGAGAGCCGACACCCGGCGCGCCGCTCGCTGCGGGTGGCGAGGGTCGGGTGGCTGTCGCGCCGTGTCAGCGCGGCACTTCCACCTCGATGCCGCCGAGCGGGTAGTTCCAGCGCCGGTCGGACCGGGAGCCGCTCTTGCGGGCGCCCTTCAGGTTCTTCACGAACGCCCTGCGCTGGGCCGGCGTCGCCGAGCGCCACCGCAGTTCGAGGACCGGGCGCACCGGCGGGATGAGTTCGCGCAGCCGCTGTTCGTACCTGGCGAGGCTCGCCTCGTAGTCGAACGGCCGGTAGACCAGGTCGAGGTCGATGGACGGTTGCGGGCCGCCCGCCTCGTGCTGACAGGAACTCAGCCAACCGGCCAGGTGGTCCAGCCCGATCCTGATGTCGGAGGAGACCTGGTCCTGCCACTTGCCGAGGTAGGGCGCGTTCACCGCCTCCGCGGTCACCTCTTCCGGCATCACGATCAGACCGCGGACGGCGGTGCCCGACAGGGCGACGTGGATACGTGGCCAGTGTCCGCCGGCCTCGATCCGGAAGGAGGGGAAGTGGCCCGCCATGCCCATCCCCGTCCGCAGCTGGGCCCAGTTCATCGCGTCGGACGGGAGCCGCTCGGGCGAGTAGGGCCCGCTGGTGCGGTGCCCGAGGTCGCTCTCCCGCATCATGAACACGGCCTCGAACGCGTCACCGCGCAGGGCCATGCTGAGGGGGAAGTAGGCCCCGACCTCCGCCATGAAGGCCTTGCCGGTGATCAGGGCCCCGATGCTGGGCCGGTCCGCAGTCATCGCCGTCTCCTCCATCCCCTCCGTGCCGGCCTGGGCGGCACCGGGCCGGGCAGGCTGTCCAGTTCGGCCTGGACGGCGAGGGTGTCCGGGTGCTGCTCGCCCAGATGCAGCCGCCGTTTCGCCAGCACTTCCCGCAGGGCTTGCGCCGCGTCACCGTGCCGTCCGAGCCGGCGGTGCACTCGGGCCAGTCCCACCCGGGCCTCCAGGGTGTGGGGGCCGTCGGGGCCGTAGCGCCGCACGAGTAAGGGCACCAGCCGGTCGTACAGCCGCTCGGCCTCGTCCAGTTCGCCCTTGTCGGTGAGCAGGGACGCGAGGGCCGCGATCGCCTCCAGGGTGGCCGGATGGTCCGGTCCCAGGTCCCGCTCGCGTTCCGCGGTCACCGCCCGGATCAGGGCCAGGGCTTCCATCTGCCGGTTCAGATCGACCAGTACGGCCGCCCAGCCGAGCATCGCGCGCTGCGTCTCCACATACCCGGCGTCCCACAGATGCGAGCGGACGTCGACGACGAGCTGCCAGGTCCGCTCGGCCGCGACCGGATCGCCCTCGCGGTGCAGGAGGGACGCGGCCTCGGCGAGCATGTCGAGGTCGTCCTGAAGCTGAGCGGCGAAGTGGTTGGCCCAGAAGGTCTCGGACCGGTTGAGTTCTTCCTCCGGTCTCAGCAGGAGCGTGAACGCCTCGGCCGTGCCCGGCGTCTTGTCGCGTTCCCGGCTCGCCAGGTCCTCGGCCACGGAGTGCATGTAGAGGCGGTAGCCCGTGTCGTCGCGGGAAGGGACCTTGTCCAGTTCGGCGGCGAGTTCCAGGGTCCGGGTGACAGCGCGCCGCTGCCGCTCGCCGATACGGGCCATCGCCTCGATGAGCGCCGGGCGGCTGTCGTCACGGGACGGCAGCTCGACGGCGACCTCGGCCCGCAGCTCCTCGATCACGGGCTCGGACTCCGCGCGCAGCACTCCGGTCGCCGAGCCGAAGTCGTACTCCCAGTCCAGGGCCCAGGTCAGCAGGCGGCCGCCTTCGTCGCCGGCCAGGAGCAGGGCGCCGTCGGGGGCCAGCGCGATGTCGGTGACCGCGTCGGAGAAGCCGGTGAACGCCCGCAGTTCCCGGCCGGCCGTCAGGTCCCACAGGCGTGCCTGTCGGTCCTCTCCGCCCGACGCCGCGAGGAGGAAGTCCGGCGTGACGGCGAGGCTGCGCACGGCGGCGGTGTGTCCGGTGAGCACATGGACGCAACGGGAGGCGGCGACGTCCCACAGCCGGACGGTGCCGTCGGCGGAGCAGGACAGCAGGTGCCGGCCGTCCGCGCCGGGCAGGACGTCGACCACGGCGTCGGTGTGTCCGGTGAGCACCGCCGCGCACTGTCCGTCGGCGGTCCGCCAGACGCGTACGGTCGCGTCGGCGCCGCCGGTGACGACATAGCGGCCGTCCTCGCTCAGCCGTGCGGCGCCGATCCACTCCTCGTGCCCGCCCAGCACCCACCGCAGTTCGCCTGCGTGCAGGTCCCAGATCTTCACCGTGACGTCCTGGCCGCGGGAGAGCCCGTACCGGTGGTCGGCGCTGACGGCCACGTCCAGCACGGCCCCGGGGGTGAGCCTCCCAGCGTCCGAGGGACCGGCCGCTGGGGATGTCCCAGGCGGCGACGACGCCGTCGGCGGTCCCGGAGAGAGCCACCCGGCCGTCCTCGCTGACCGCGACGTAGTACACGCGGTCGCGGGGGCTGGTGAACAGCTGGACGATACGCCGGTCGCGGGGCTGCCAGGCGACGACCCGGCCGTCCTCGCCCCCGGACACCGCGAGCCGGCCGTCGGCGGTCATCGCCAGGGCGTTGAGGTGTCCGGTGTGCAGGCTGAGCGTGTGCAGCAGCTCCCCGGTCTCCACGTCGAAGACCCAGGCTTCGGAGTTGCCCGCGCGGGCGAGTGCGGTGGGACTGCGCCCGCTGAGTGCCAGTGCCCAGGACCGGTCGTCGTCGGGGGTGATCCGGCCCGCGGACCAGGCGTCGACGAGTGCGCTACGGCGGCCGAGGGCACCGAGCCGGCGCCACAGGCGTACGGGGTCGGTGTGGCGCCGGTGGCCGGGCAGGGCGCGGGCGGCGCGGATCAGTTCGGCCGCCTCCTCCAGCCGTCCGGCCGCGCCGTGCGTGGCCGCCTGGTCCAGCAGTTCGGCCGCTCGGACAGCGGCGGCGGTGACGTCCCCGGCCTGGTGGGGGCGGACGTAGCTCCAGGGGGCCGGTGGTCCGGCGGGCGGCAGGTGCCAGGCGCGCACCGTCCTGCCCTCGGCGGTGAGAGCGCGGTGTCCGTCCGCGCTGAGCACTACATCTTGGGCGTCGGGGGTGGACTCCAGGGAGAGGCGGCAGCGGCCCGTGGTGAGGTCCCACACCCGTGACGGCTCGGCGCGTCCGCCGCTGGAGAAGCCGACCGTGCCGTCCGTGTTCAGGGCTGTCCGGCCGTATCGGGTCTTGAGCTCCCGTGGGGCGGCATCGGAGCCGACGTCGGCCAGAAGGACGTCAGGGCTGCCGCCGGTGACCGCGGCGAGCCGGCCATCGTCGGTGAACCGCACGCTCAGACAGGCGTGGTCGAACCGGTGGACCAGTGCGCCGGTTCGGACGTCGTGCACGGAGGTCGTCCGGCGGGTGTGGTCGACGAGGCAGCACAGTCTGCCCCGGGCGCCCAGGAAGTCGACCCTGCTCCCGAACTGCCGGACCTCCACGGGTTCGCCGGTCTCCAGATCCCAGGTGACGACCTCGCCCTCGTACCCGCTGGTGACCGCGTGCCGCTGATCCTCCGTCAGCGCGACCGCGAGCACCAGCTGGGGTGGCCGGGGAGTTCGAAGCCGGTGGCGGTCTCGAAGTCGAGCGCCAACGCGCGCCGGGTGTCGCCGCCGACGACCAGGACGCGTCCGTCGTCGCGGACGGCGAGTGTCTTGGCGCGGTAGGTGTCCAGGTGCAGTTCCTGGCGGCACTCCCCCGTGGGCAGGTCCCAGATCCGCACTCCGCCCGCACCGTCCGCCGAGACTCCCGTGGTGCCGTCCGGGGTCAGGGCGAGGGCGGTGATCGGGTCGTCGTGTTCCCCGGGCAGCACCCACTGGGCCGGGGCGGGCGCGTCCTGCACCGAGGCGAGTGCGGCGGCGATCTGCGGGTCGTGGGGCATCCGCGTGGACGCGTCCCGCAGCAGTTCGGCCGCGGCGGGCGCGTCGCCCCGCTCGCGGTGCACCAGCGCCAGCAGGTAGGTGCCGTCGTCGGGGTCGCCGAACCGCACGGATTCCAGCTCGTCCACCAGTTCCGCGTCGGTGATCACACCGGTCCGCCAGCGGTGCAGTCCGCGGTTGTAGCGGGCGTGCGGGTGGTGGGGGTCCGCCCGCAGGGCGCGGGTCCACAGCTCCTCGGCGCTGTCGCGGCGGCCGAGGTCCAGCATGGACAGCGCGTGGTTGGAGAGGCTGTCGGCGAGCAGGGTGGCTGCGGACGGCGCGGCGGGGATGAGGGGCCGGAACTCGGCGCCCGTGACACCTCGACCAGCCGCTCGGCTAGCGGGCCGAGCCGGGAGGGGCGTGCGGCGGGGTCCTTGGCGAAGCACTCGCGCAGCACGTCCAGCATCTCGGTCGGCACCCGCTGGATCGCGCCCGGCGGCTGGGACCGGGCGAAGTCGTCGAAGGCGTCGCCGGCGGTGGTCCCGTCCCGCACCGGAGGCCCGCCCAGGAGCATTTCGAACACGGTGACCGCCCAGGACCAGACGTCCGTGGCCGGGGTGAGCCCGGAGGGTGAGCGTGCCTGCTCGGGCGAGCAGTAGGCGGGGTCCAGGCCGCCCCGGCTGACGAAGGGCTCCGCGTCCCCGGCCGCACGGGCCCGGGCCAGGCCGAAGTCGGTGACCTTGACCGTGCCGTCCCGGGTCAGCATCACGTTGGCGGGCTTGACGTCCTGGTGCACGACGCCGTTCTCGTGCGCGTGCTCCAGACCCCAGGCGGCCTGGATCGCGACGTCCAGCAGCGCCGCCAACGGATCATCGCCGTACAGGGTCCGGTCGCGGACGGCTTCCGCGAGGCTGCCGCCGTCGGCCCACTCGGCGAAGACCCTGGGGACGTCCTCCAGGGTGCGCACGTAGACGCAGTTGGCGATGTGCGGGTGCAGGCCCAGCCCCACCCACCACCTCCGCCTCCCGCTCGAAGTCCCCGAGCCCCTCCGGGGAGCGGATGACGGCCGGGCGCGGGGTCTTCACCGCCAGATCGATGTCCCAGCCCAGGTGGTGGACCCGGTGCACCAGCCCCAGGCCGCCGCTGCGCACCACGTCCAGGACCTCGTACAGGTCCAGGATGACGTCCCCGCGGCGCCAGGTGGCCATCGCCGTCAGTCCACCACGGCGGCGTACAGGGGTGTTCCGAGCAGCACCGACCTGCCGGTGCCGTCCGGGCTCTCGCCGTGCAGCAGCCGCTTCGCCACGAACTCGATGTGCTGCGCCGGCCAGCGCAGTCGCTCGACGGCTCGCTGAACGCGGCCCAGCGCCGCGCGATCGACGTGGTCGAGGTCGCCGTCCACCGCGTCGGCGACGTATTCGTCCTCCAGGTCGGAGGTGATCCCGAGGCCGTCGAGCATGGAGGACATCATCGAGCGCCCCACGCCGTGCGCCTCGGCGTCCGGCACGTGGTCGTACACGTGCCGGTACGAGCCTCCCAGGGCGAGGACGGTGTGCTCGGTGCGCCCGCCGAAGAACACCAGGGAGGACGCGGGGTCGTCGCGGTACGCGCCCCAGCGCATCGGCAGCGATCCCCAGAAGTACTGGCCGGGTGCGTCCACCGTGCCGAGGTCGGCATGGTCGTGGAGGTGGCGGACGACCGCTTCGAGACGGGTGATCCGGTCGTTCGGCGGGCCCTCGGTGGTGCGCTTCGCCGACAGCACGGAGAGGTTCACGCCCACCTCCGTCTGCCGCCTGGCCCCGAATCCGGGGTCGATCTGCGGCAACAGCATGTCGACCTTGCTGTCGGAGATGTACACGTAGTAGCTCGGCGACACTGCCGGATCCTCCCAGGTATCGACCTTCCCAGCCTATCGATCACGACCGGGTACGGGCCATGGGGTGCGCGGGCGAAGGGAGTTGAGGGTGCGGCGACGGCGGCGGCTGGACCCGCACCGAGGGCGGGCCGCTACGGTCCCGCGTGGACGTACGCGGCCCAGAGTGTGCGGGTGGGGGACGCGGCCTCGCGG
>MWJO01000110.1 GCA_002027195.1 Streptomyces sp. GKU 895
CGTGCGGCGCGGGTGCGTGGGGCTGGTCGCGCAGTTCCCCGCGCCCCTGAAAGCCTTTCACCCCAGCCTTGCTGCCAAGCCGCCCGTACACCTCACCTCGTCGCCCGCTGTGATCAGCAGTGCCTCCACGTCAGGTAGCGACTCCAGCCAGCGCAAGCCTTCCCGGGAACCCATCGCGAAGGCTGCGGTCGCCCAGCAGTCCGCCCAGGTGACGCTCGGGGCCACCACCGTGACGGCTACCAGATCCGTCACCGCGGAGCGGCCCGTGCGGGGGTCGACGATGTGGGCGCCTCGTTCTGCCGTGCCTGAGGTGGCCACCGCCAGTTCGGGAGCGCCTGCAGCTGATACGACCGCTGCCAGTCCCCCCGGCCGCAGGGGATCCGCCACGCCCACCCGCCACGGGCGCTGCGGCCCCGGCGTGCCGAGCAGCTGTACGTCCCCGCCGCCGTTCAGGCTGACGCCGGTCGCGCCCGCGGCCAGCAGGGATCTGGCCGCACGCTCCACCGCCCACCCCTTGACGATGCCCGTCGGGTCCAGCCGGCCCTGGTAGCGCAGGCTGAACCAGCCGTCGCTCAACCGCTCGGCCTCCGCGCCCAGTTCGAGGACCTCGGCGACTTCCGGATCGCACTCCTCGACGGTCAGCTCACCCTGTGCGAGGCGCGAGATCTGGCTGTCCTCGCGGTACGTGCTGAAGACGGCGTCGGCCCGGTGCAGCCCGGCCACCGCCTCCGCCAGTGCCGCCTGGACGGCATCGGGGTTCCCGCCGCGGATGTCAAAGGAGAAGACGGTCCCCATGACCTCCTCCGCATGACGTACCGCGGCGGGAGCATCTGCCGACTCGGCCACGGTGTCAGCCACCGGCCTGGTCCAGCGCCGACTGGAGGGACTTCTTGTAGCCCGCGCTGGTGTAGGTGGCCCCGGAGACCGAGTCGATGTCCGCGCTGCCGGCCGCCACCGCCGCCGCGTTGAGCCTCGGTACGGCCAGCTCGGTCTTCTGGGTGCTGGTCCCGCCCTGCGGCGCCTGGACCGCCTCGGCCTTGGTGATCTTGCCGTTGCTGACCGTGATCCGGACCTGGACCGGGCCGTACTGGGTCTGCGCAACCGTGCCCGTCAGGGTCTTGGATGCGGCGCCCTGGGCGGGGGCCGACGCGCCCTGCGAGGGCTGGGCGGCCGAGGCGGCGGCGTTCGCCTTGTCGATCGCCGACTGGAGGGACTTCTTGTAGCCCTCACTCGTGTACGTCGCCCCCGACACGGTGTCGATGTCGGGACTCTGCTTGGCGACCACCGCCGCGTTGAGCTTGGGCACGGCCAGCTCGGTCTTCTGGGTGCTGGTCCCGCCCTGCGGCGCCTGCACCGCCTCCGACTTGGTGATCTTGTTGCCGGCGACGGTGATCCGTACCTGGACGGCACCGTACTGGGTCTGCACGGCGTCCCCGGTGGACGTGCTCGTCCCCGCCGCCTGCGCCCCGCCCTGCGCCGACTCCTGCGCGGCGGCCGGCGGGACCGCGCCGCCCGCCGCGGCCGCGGAGGCCGGGTCGGACGCCGGCTTCAGCGACAGCAGCAGCACGATCCCGGAGACGGTGGCGGCGCCGGCCAGGACGACACGCCGGATCGGATGACTCTTCCTCATGGCTGAATGAACTCCTGAAGTCTGGGGCTGCCGAGCAGAGTTGGGGGGCCGTGATGTGACGCGCGGACGGGAGCGTGGCTCACATCTCGAACGACTCGTGGTGGATACGGCGGGCCGGGACGCCCGCGTCGCGCAGGGAGTCGTACACGGACTGCGCGAAGCCGGGCGGCCCGCACAGGAACACGTCGTGGTCGTCGATGTCCGGCAGCTTCTGCCGCAGCCGCTCCGCCGAGATGTCGGGCCGCTCGCCGTCCGGACTGTTGACCGCGTACATCAGCCGGGCGCCCCGCTCGTCGGCGATGGTGGCCAGCTCGTCCCACAGCGCCAGGTCCTGGGTGCTGTTGGCCCGGTAGAGCAGGGTGATGTCACCGGACGCCCCGGGCAGCGTCTCGAACAGCGCCCGCATCGGCGTGATGCCGACGCCGCCCGCGACCAGCAGCACCTTGCCGCGGCTGCGGCGCTGGGCGGTCAGGGCGCCGTAGGGGCCCTCGGCCCACACGCGGGTGCCGGGCCGCAGTTCGCGCAGCCGGGCGGTGTGGTCGCCGATCGCCTTGACCGTGATCCGCAGCATGTCCGGGCGGGGCGCCGCCGACAGCGAGTACGGGTGGGAGCTGAACCGCATGCCGGGCGCCATGAACCGCCAGCGGAAGAACTGCCCGGCCTCCGCGCCCATCCGGTGCAGCTTCTTCCCGCCGATCAGCACCGACACGATGCCCGGCGTCTCCTCGATGACCGCCTCGACGTACATCCGGTGCTTGAGGTTGAGGCGGAGCGGGGTGAGGATCCGGTACCAGACCACCAGCGCGGTGACGGCGCCGTAGAGCCCGTACCAGAAGGTCTTCGCGGTGGGCTGGACGGCGAACTCGTTGCCGGTGGTGATCTGGTGCCAGAACGTCAGGAACACCACGGCGTAGGTGAGCAGGTGGACGTGGTACCAGGTGTCGTACGGCAGCCTGCGCCGGACCCCGCCGACCGACAGCAGCGCGATGACCACCAGCAGGCCGGTGCCGATCGCCGCCTTGCCCATGTCCGGCAGGGTCGTGACCATGTCCGTGAACTGCTGCACGATGTCGCCGAGCGACTTGCCGGCCTGGCGGGCGTACGCCCAGGTGATCAGGAAGACGTGCGCGATGACCAGGCTCACCGTGTAGCGGCCGCTCATCGCGTGCCAGCGGGCCACCCGGTCCGAGCCCACCCGCCGCTCCAGCGCCGGCACCCGGGCCATCTGGAGCACGACCAGCGCCATCAGATAGCCCGCGAGGAGACCGGTGATCCGGCCCGCCGCGAGGATCTTCGCGGTGGTGTCCGCGAGGGAGGGGGTGTTGTCCCACCACAGCCACAGCACCGCCGCCGCGCCCGCCCATAGGGCGATCACCAGCGGGACGGCCGGGGAGCGGCGCGGGCGGATGCGGCGCATCGTCTGGCGGCGGGCGGCGCGGCCGCCTGCGAGCGTGGTGGTCACGATTCCTCCGGGAGCGGGGCAAGGGGGGTGGCGTGGTCCCTTGGCCCTGAGATACGTGCCGTGACGCCTGGGTGTTCAGCCGGTCGCCGAGTCGAGGGCGGACTGGAGCGACTGGCGGTAACCGTCACTCGTGTACGTGGCCCCCGAGACCGTGTCGATGTCCGCGCTCTGCGCCTGGAGGGCCTCGGTCCGCAGCCGGGGGAGGGCGTAGCTGTTGATCTCCTGGTCCCGCGGATTCTCCGACGGATAGGCGACCGCCGTGACGTCGGTGAGCTTGCCGCCCTTGACCGTGATCCGGACCTGGACGGGCCCCCAGCGGGTCTGCACCGAGTCGCCGGTGAACGTGCCAGCCCCGGTCGTCGACCCGGTCGCGGAGGGGGCCGCGGAGGGGGACGTGACGGCTATGGCGGCCGGGGTGTCGTGCGGTTTGAGCGACAGCAGCAGGACCATGCCGGAGACGGTGGCGGCGCTCGCCAGCACGATCCGGCGCAACGGATGGTTCTTCCTCAGTGCGTGCACGGCGTGGCCTCACAACTCGAACGACTCGTGGTGGATACGGCGGTCGGGCACCCCGGCGGCACGCAGTGCCCCGTACACCTCGCGGGCGAAGCCGTCCGGACCGCAGAGGTAGACGTCGTGCCGGGCCAGCCCGTCGGGTACGGCCGCTCGCAGCAACTCGGGCGTCAGGCGCGGGCGTTCGCCGTCCGGACCGTTGAGCAGGTAGTGCACCCGCGCCCCGCGCCACCGCGCCAGGGCCTCCAACTCCCCGCCCAGCGCGAGGTCTTCGACCGTCCGCGCCCGGTACAGCAGGGTCACCTCGCCCGGCAGCGTCTCGAACAGCGCCCGCAGCGGAGTCACCCCGACACCGCCCGCGATGAGCAACGCCCGGTGCGCGGTGCGCCGTTCGGCGGTCAGGGCACCGTAGGGCCCCTCCGCCCACACCCGGGTGCCGGGCTGCAGCAGCGCCACGGCCGTGCTGTGGTCGCCGAGCGCCTTCACCGTGATCCGCATCCGGTCCCCGCGCGGCGGCGCCGACAGCGAGTACGGCGTCGACGTCCCCCACATGCCCCGGACGAGGAACCGCCAGCGGAAGAACTGCCCCGCCTGCGCACCCAGTTCGCCCAGGCCGTCCCCGTGCACGACGACGGACCACACGCCCGGCGCCTCCTGGTACACGGACTCCACGCGCAGCCGGTGCCGCAGGTTCAGCCGCACCGGCACGAGCACCCGGAACCACAGCACCAGCGCCGCCACGCCCAGGTACAGCCCGTACCAGGCGGCCTGTGCGGGACCGGCCGTGAGGTCGGAGCCCAGCTGGACCTGGTGGAAGAAGGTCAGGAACACGGCGGCGTACGTCAGCAGATGGACGTAGTACCAGAACTCGTGTCCGACGCGGCGCCGGACGGCCCGCATGGAGGTGACGCCGACCGCCACGAGGATCAGCGTGCCGGCGGTCGCCTTCAGCATCTCCGGGTAGTCCACGACCACCGTCACCGTCTCGTGCCAGAGCGACTGACCGTCCTGCGCGGCGTACCCGGCCAGGATCAGCACCATGTGCGCCACCAGCAGGCAGATCGTGTAGCGGCCGGCCATCGCGTGCCAGCGCGCCACCCGGTCGGAGCCGATCCGCCGCTCCAGCGGCGGGACCCGCGCCATCAGCCCCACCAGCACGGCACAGGCGTACCCGCACAGCAGCCCGGCGATCCGCCCGGCGTGCGTCAGCCAGCCGGCGGCGCCGACCACGGAACCGGTGTTCGCCCACCACAGCGCCACCGCACCCGCCGCCCCGGCCCACAACAGGGCGAGCAGCGGGCCCGCGGGGGAGCGCCGGGCGGGCAGCGGCACGGGCGGCGCCGACCGCTCGTACAGGGTGGTCATTTGTACGTCCTTTCGTCCTGCCAGGACGCCACTGTGCGGGCCGAACCTCTCAGAACCCTCTGAAACGGCCGCCTCAGAGCGGACTCAGAGGAAACTCAGAGCAACCGGGGGCGCGACTCGACGCGCGAGGGGTGATCCTGGAAGGGCCACGCACACCACCCCTGTGAAGGGCCATGAACTCCACCCGCTCCGGCCGCCCCGCCCTCGCCCGCCCCGACGGCACCCCGCTGCGCGTCCTCGTCGTGGACGACGACGAGGACCTCGCCGAGGTCCTGTCCGGCGCCCTGCGCTACGAGGGCTGGCAGGTGCGCACCGCCGGCGACGGGGCCTCGGCGGTCGCCGCGGCCCGCGAGCTGCTGCCCGACGCCGTGGTCCTCGACGTGATGCTGCCCGACACCGACGGCTTCGCCGTGCTGCGCGGCCTGCACGCCGTGAAGCCCGACGTGTGCGTGCTCTTCCTCACCGCCCGGGACGCCGTCGAGGACCGGATCGCCGGGATCACGGCGGGCGGCGACGACTACGTCACCAAGCCGTTCAGCCTGGAGGAGGTCGTCGCCCGGCTGCGTGGGCTGCTGCGCCGCGCCGGCATGGCCCGGCAGCTGGAGGAAGGCCCGCGGCTGACCATCGGCGACCTGGTCATGGACGAGGACGCCCGTGAGGTGACCCGCGCGGGCGAGCTGATCGAACTCTCCCCGACCGAGTTCGAACTGCTCCGCTTCCTCATGCGCAACCCGCGCCGGGTGCTCAGCAAGGCCCAGATCCTCGACCGGGTGTGGTCCTACGACTTCGGAGGCCGCGCCCATGTCGTCGAGCTGTACATCTCCTACCTGCGCAAGAAGGTGGACGCGGGCCGGGAACCGATGATCCACACCGTGCGCGGCGCCGGGTACGTCCTCAAGCCGGTGACCCCGTGACCCCCGCTCTTCCACGCCGCCTGCCCCGCCCGCACACCCTGCGCGCCCGGCTCACGTGCGGCCTGGTGGTGCTGCTGGCGGTGAGCTGTGCCGCGGTCGGCCTGGCGGCCGTCGTCGGGCTCCAGGGCTTTCTCGTCGGCCGCCTCGACGAGCAGCTGACCGAGGCCGGGAACGCTTCGCGGTGAGCCTGGAGCACAACGGAACCCTTCCCGACGATCACGACGGTGACGAACGCGGCGACACGCGCCGCCAGGCCACCGGCACCTTCGGCGCCCGCCTGGTCGACGGCACGGCCACCCACGCGGCGGTCGTCCGCCCGAGCGGCACCGAGAACGTCGCGCTGACGGGCGGCGACGAGCGGCGCCTCGCCGGGGTCCCGGCCGACGGCAAGGCCCACACCGTCGACCTCTCCGCGCTCGACGACTACCGCGTGCTGGTGACGCACGGCATCGATGGCGACGTCCTGATCACCGGCCTTCCCCTGGAGCCCGTCGAGGCCACGGTCCACCGGCTCGAACTGCTCGCCGGGATCGTCTTCGGCCTCGCTCTCACCGTCACCGGCGTGGCCGGGGCGCTCTGGGTGCGCTGGTCGCTGCGCCCGCTGAGCCGGGTCGCGGCGACCGCCACCCGGGTCAGCGAACTCCCGCTGGCCAGCGGCGAGGTGGCGCTGCCGCCCCGGGCCCCCGAGTCCGACCCCCGCAGCGAGGTGGGCCAGGTCGCCGGCGCCTTCAACCGCATGCTGGGCCATGTCGAGGACGCGCTCACCAAGCGGCACGCGAGCGAGGAGCGGCTGCGCAGCTTCGCCGCCGACGCCAGCCATGAGCTGCGCACCCCGGTGGCGTCGGTGCGCGGCCACGCGGAACTGGCACTGCTGCACCCCGGCCCGGTCCCGCCGGAGATCACCCGGGCGCTGGAGCGCATCGCCGCCGAGTCGGCCCGGATGGGTGAGATGGTCGACGAGATGCTGCTGCTGGCCCGGCTGGACGCGGGCCGCCCCTTGGAGCGGCACCCGGTCGACCTCACCATGCTGGTGCTGGACGCGGTGACGGACGCCCGGGCCGCGGGCCCCGGTCACCGCTGGACGCTGGAGCTCCCCGAGGAGCCGGTCACGGTCACGGGTGACGCCCACCGACTGCAACAGCTGTTGGCCAACCTGTTGGCCAACGCGCGTGGGCACACACCTGTGGGCACCAAGGTGACGGTCTCCCTGGAGACCGAGAGCAGGTGGGCCGTCCTCACGGTCCACGACGACGGCCCCGGCGTCCCCGAGGACATCCAGCCCGGCGTCTTCGAACGCTTCACCCGCGCCGACCGCCGCCGCACCGACGCCCCGGGCGGCGGCGCGGGCCTGGGCCTGTCGATCGTGGCCGCGGTGGCCGAGGCGCACGGCGGAGAGGTGAGCCTGCGCAGCGCACCGGGCTCGACCACCTTCACCGTCCGGCTCAGTACCGGGTGATCGCCGTCCGCCCGCCCGTCGTACCGATCGCGATGTGCGGCGCCTGCCCGGGATCGGCCCACTTCAGGATCCGTCGCATCGCGTCCGCCGACACGGACACACAACCGGCCGTCGCCCCACGCCCGTTGACATGGAGGAAGATCCCGGCGCCCCGCCCCCGCACCGGCTTCGCGTAGTTGAACCCGATCACCATGGCGTACGCGTACTGCTTCTCGTACGCGATCAGATGCTCGGACTCGGCGGCCCGGCAGTCCTTGGCGCGGGGCTCGCTCCAACGGTTGTAGACGCGCGAGTCGTTGTCCTGACACCACCAGGAACTCTCCCGCACGGGACGGTACTTGTACGACGTCCCGCTCGGCGCGGCCTTGATGCCGAAGGCGTACGGCAGGTCGTACAATCCCGCCGGCGTCGTGTTCGTGCCCTGCTTGCGCGAGGAACCCTCCACGAGCCCCTTCGCCCCGAACCGCGCCGCCGCCGAACCGGCCTTCACCCACCGCCCGTTGGCGAGCTCCCACCAGGTGACCGTGCCGGAGGTGGCGGAGGCCTTCGCGGCCACCGCGGTGATCAGCTGGGTCCCGCCGCCGGTGTCGGCCATCCGGGCGGGAAGCGGCGGCTGCCCGCCGCCGGGCGCGGCGCCGAGCACGAGGAGGGACGCGGACACGAGAGCCGTGGCGACGGCGGGGGAGCCCATGGCTCAGACGGTAGAGGGCGGCAGCGGCAGCGGCAGCCCGGGTAGGCCATCCAGGCTCGTCGCGATGTGCTCCTTCTTGGCGAAGTAGGCACTGAGGGATTCGTCGTCCTCGCGTGCGAAGCGCCTGGCGTGCAGGTCGCGGTCCTCGTCGTACGTCATGAACGGCACTGCGTAGCCGCAGGAGTCCCGGATCTGCCGGGCCGTCACCACGATGATCGCCCGCAGGCCGTGCAGGCTCGGGTCGATGTCCGGGAAGTGTGTGAGCAGTTCCTTGAAACGGGGGTCGTCGCGCAGCACGGCCTCGCCCTCGCCGTGCACCCGGACGATGTTGGGCGGGCCTTGAAAGGCGCACCACATGAGCGTGATCCGGCCGTTCTCCCGCAGGTGGGCGACGGTCTCGGCGGTGGAGCCGGCGAAGTCCAGGTAGGCGACGGTCAGTTCGTCGATGACGGCGAAGGAGCCCTTGAGGCCCTTCGGGGAGAGGTTGACGGTGCCGTCGCCGGCCAGCGGGGCGGTCGCGGTGAAGAAGAGGGGCTGCTCCTCGATGAAGGTCCGCAGCCTGCCGTCTATGCGCTCGTAAGTCTTTCCCATGTCTAACGATTATGGGTGCAGGTATTTCGCCTGTCTAATGAATTGCGGGCTCCGGTTGCCCGGAACCCGCCGTGGCCGCCCCGGCCGGCGCAGAACACGGGGCGGCCACAGCGCCTGTCACGTCACTTGGTGAGCGTGCAGGCGGCCAGGGAGTTCAGGCCCTGGGGCTTGGCGGCGGTCCGGCCGATGGAGATGGCGATGCGGTCGATGGTGGACGTCCGCTTGTCCTTCAGGGGGCCGAGGATGGCGTTCTGGACGAAGTTGGGTCCGCCCTGGCCGACCGTGTTGACCAGACGCGTGTTGGCCTCGTTGATCTGGGTCTGGAGGAGGGCGAGGTTGCGGTCCACCTCGGCCTTCGCGGAGGCCGGAACGGCGGGGAGCTTGGAGGCGACGTCCGGGCAGCTGATGGTGCCGACACCGGCGTTGCCCGCGTTGGTGTTGCCCGTGTTCTTGCCGCCGTTCCCGGTGTTCCCCGTGTTTCCGGCGTTCCCCGCGTTTCCGGCCGCGTTGCCCGAGTTGCCCGCGCCCGCCTGTCCGCCCGCACCCGTGGCGCCGCCGGCGTTCAGGGTGCAGGGTGCGAGGGCGTCCAGGCCCTGGGGCTTGGCGGCGGTCCGGCCGATGGCGGTGGCGATCCGGTTGACGGTCGCGACCCGCTTGTCCTTCAGGGGGCCCAGGATGGCGTTCTGGACGAAGTTGGGTCCGCCCTGGCCGACGGTGTCGACGAGACGCTTGTTGGCCTCGCTGATCTGGGTCTGGAGGAGGGTGAGATTGCGGGTGACCTCGGCCTGTGCCGAGGCGGGAATGGCCGGGAGCTTGGAGGCGACGTCCGGGCAGCTGATGGTGCCGGGGCTCGCCAGGGTGCGGGCGTCGGTCCCGCCGCTGCTCTTGGAGCTCTCCCCGGCGAGGGCGGAACCGGCGATCACCGCTCCGGTCAGCACCAGTGCGGTGGCGCTGCCGATGAGGGCGACGCGGCGCTTGTTGTACTTAGGAAGAGCCCTGGACATGCGGATGCCTCACAAGGGTCGGGAGTGTCGTTGAGTTCTCGGTGTGTACAAACGCGGCGCCTGCGTTCGGGGGGAGGTACGAGCAAGCGGTTTCCCATGTTCAAAGGGAGGCCAAAAGAGAGTCAGATTGACGAATCATGCAGAGGTCTGCATACTCATGCATAACCTTGAATGCGGCGATGAGGAGCAACGCAAGTGAGCAGCAACAGCGGTGACGTCCGGCTCTGGGGCGGCCGTTTCGCCGACGGTCCCGCCGAGGCCCTGGCCAAGCTGTCCGCGTCCGTGCACTTCGACTGGCGGCTGGCTCCGTACGACATCGCCGGTTCGCGTGCCCACGCGCGCGTGCTCCACAAGGCCGGCCTGCTCACCGAGGACGAGCTTCAGCGGATGATCGCCGGGCTCGACCAGCTGGAAGCCGACGTGGCCTCCGGTGACTTCGTCGGCACCATCGCCGACGAGGACGTCCACACCGCCCTCGAGCGCGGTCTGCTGGAGCGCCTCGGTCCGGACCTCGGCGGCAAGCTCCGCGCCGGCCGCTCCCGCAACGACCAGGTGGCGACCCTCTTCCGGATGTACCTGCGGGACCACGCCCGGATCATCGGCGGCCTGATCGCCGACCTCCAGGACGCCCTGATCGGCCTGGCGGAGGCCCACCCGGACGTGGCGATGCCCGGCCGCACCCACCTCCAGCACGCCCAGCCGGTCCTCTTCGCCCACCATGTCCTCGCCCACGTCCAGTCTCTGTCCCGGGACGCGGAGCGGCTGCGCCAGTGGGACGAGCGCACGGCCGTCTCGCCGTACGGCGCGGGCGCCCTGGCCGGTTCCTCGCTCGGCCTCGACCCGGAGGCGGTGGCCAAGGACCTCGGCTTCGAGCACGGCAGCGTCGGCAACTCCATCGACGGCACGGCGTCCCGTGACTTCGTCGCGGAGTTCGCCTTCATCACCGCGATGATCGGCGTGAACCTCAGCCGTATCGCCGAGGAGATCATCATCTGGAACACGAAGGAGTTCTCCTTCGTGACCCTGCACGACGCGTTCTCGACGGGCTCGTCGATCATGCCGCAGAAGAAGAACCCCGACATCGCGGAGCTGGCGCGCGGCAAGTCCGGCCGCCTGATCGGCAACCTGACCGGGCTCATGGCCACCCTCAAGGCGCTGCCCCTCGCCTACAACCGCGACCTCCAGGAGGACAAGGAGCCGGTCTTCGACTCCTGCGACCAGCTCGAGGTCCTGCTCCCCGCCTTCACCGGCATGATGGCCACCCTCACGGTCAACCGCGAGCGCATGGAGGAACTGGCCCCGGCCGGCTTCTCCCTCGCCACCGACATCGCCGAGTGGCTGGTCAAGCAGGGCGTCCCGTTCCGCGTGGCCCACGAGGTCGCCGGCGAGTGCGTCAAGGCGGCGGAGGCCGAGGGCAAGGAACTGGACGAACTGACGGACGACCAGTTCGCCAAGATCTCCGCCCACCTGACCCCGGAGGTCCGCACGGTCCTCAACGTCCAGGGCGCCCTGGCCTCCCGCAACGGCAGGGGCGGCACGGCCCCGAGCGCGGTGGCGATCCAGCTGGCGGAGGTGAAGGCGGACGTGGCGGCGCAGCACGCCTGGGCCACTGCTAAGAAGGCCTGAGGCCGACGCCCCTAGGGGCGCGGGGCTGTATCGATTTGCGGCTCCGCCGCGTGGGCGCGAGCAACCCCGAACCACCCGCAGCCGCACAACGCACCGCATCACCCGAGCTCTGAAGCGAAGGTCATCGCGGGTTAAGTTGGTGAACAGCCTGGAGCCGACCCAACGGAGCCCGCGATGCCCTTCGCCCGCCTGGCCACCGCAACCACCCCCACCTGCCACATCGGCCTGGGCCTCGCAGCGGTCGGCCGCCCCGGCTACATCAACCTCGGCCGTGAAGACGACCTCGGAGCCAACCGGAGCGTCGAAGCCCTCCGGACCCGCACGCACGAACTCCTCGACGCCGCCTACTTCCAGGGCGTCCGCTACTTCGACGCGGCCCGCTCCTACGGCCGCTCGGAGGAGTTCCTCGCCGACTGGCTGAACGCCCGCCCCGACATCGACGACGTGGTCATCGGCAGCAAATGGGGCTACACGTACACCGCCGCGTGGACGACCGACGCCGAGAAGCACGAGGTCAAGGATCACAGCGTCGCCACCTACGACCGCCAGCGCCGCGAGACCGCCGAACTCCTCGGCGACCACCTCGACCTCTACCAGATCCACTCGGTGACCCCCGACAGTCCGGCCCTCACCGACAAGGAACTCCACGCCAGACTCGCCGAGGCCGCCGCCGACGGCATCAGCATCGGCTTCTCCACCAGCGGCCCCGCACAGGCGGACGCCATCCGGGCCGCCCTGGAGGTCACGGTCGACGGCGAGCCCCTCTTCCGTACCGTCCAGTCGACGTACAACGTGCTGGAGACCTCCGCCGCCCCCGCCCTCGCCGAGGCCCACGACGCCGGGCTGACGGTGATCGTCAAGGAGGGCATGGCCAACGGCAGGCTCGCGGACCCGTACGCGCCGGACGCCCTGAAGGCCGTAGCGGCAGAAACGTCTCTCGGGTGTGACGCGGTCGCCCTCGCTCTCGTCCTGCGCCAGCCCTGGGCGGGTGTCGTCCTGTCCGGAGCCGCGACCACCAACCAGCTCGCGTCCAACCTGCACGCGGCCGTCGTGGACCTGGACGATGACCAACTGGCCCGCCTCGCCGAGCTGGCGGAGGAGCCCCAGGCGTACTGGGAGAAGCGCGGCAGCCTTCCCTGGCACTGAGGAAACCGCTGGTCAGTACCACCCTCGTGAGACGCCCGTGCCCGTGATGAGACATCAATGTCTCACATGGGCTATTGTTGTCTCATGGCTGTCGATCGTGACCACGTGCTGCGCAGCGCCGCGGCCCTGCTGACCCGCAAATCCACCGCGACCATGGACGAGGTCGCCAAGGCCGCGGGGATCAGCCGGGCCACGCTGCACCGCCACTTCGCGGGGCGCGACGCACTCGTACGGGCTCTCGAGGCGCTCGGCATCGAGGAGTGCGAGGCCGCGCTGGACGCGGCCCGCCTCGACGAGGGCCCGGCGCGGGACGCCGTCCACCGTCTCGTCCGCGAGATCGAACCGGCCGCCGCCCTGCTCGCCTTCCTCTACACCGAGAACCAGCTGTTCGAGGGCGAGGGACAGAACCCCGGTTGGACGAGGATCGACGACCGCATCGCGGCGGTGTTCCGGCGCGGCCAGGCGGCCGGTGAGTTCCGTATCGACCTGACCCCGGTCTGGCTCACCGAGGCGCTGTACGGACTGCTGGCCTCCGGCGCCTGGGCCGTGTCGGAAGGCCGCGTGGCCCGCAAGGACTTCACCCACATGATCGCCGAGCTGCTCCTCGGCGGCGCACTACGGAGAGAGGAATCATGACCAGCACCCTGCAGCCGACGACCACGACCGAGGCGGTGACCAAGCGCCCGGGCCGTTGGCTCGCGCTCTCCGTCCTCGTGCTCGCCGTGCTGCTGGTGGCCGTCGACGCGACCGTCCTCGGTCTCGCGACCCCCTACATCAGCGAGGACCTGAACCCCACCGGTTCGCAGCTCCTCTGGATCGGTGACGTCTACTCCTTCGTCATCGCGGGTCTGCTCGTGTCCATGGGCAGCCTCGGCGACCGCATCGGCCGCAAGCGCATCCTCCTGATCGGCGCGACGGCGTTCGGCGCGATATCGGTCCTCAACGCCTATGCCACGACACCGGAGTTGATGATCCTCGCCCGCGCCCTCCTGGGCGTCGCGGGCGCGACCCTCATGCCGGCGACCCTGGCCCTGATCCGCAACCTCTTCCACGACCCGCGCGAACGCAGCCTCGCCGTCGGCATCTGGGGCGCCACGGCCTCCGCGGGCACCGCGATCGGCCCGATCGCCGGCGGTTTCCTGCTCGAACACTTCTGGTGGGGCTCGGTCTTCCTCATCAACCTGCCCGTGATGGCGGTCCTCGTCCTCGTCGGCATCAAGCTGCTGCCCGAGTCGAAGAACCCGGACCCGGGCCCGTGGGACCTGATCAGCGTGACCCTGTCCCTGGTCGGCATGATCGCGGTGGTGTACGCGGTCAAGGAGACGGCCACGCACGGCTTCGGCTGGGAGATCCTCGGCATCGGCGCACTCGGCGCGACGGCCCTGTACTGGTTCGTCCACCGCCAACTGACCCTGCCGACCCCTCTGTTGGACATGCGCCTGTTCCGCAACCGCGGCTTCAGCGCGGCGGTCCTGGCCGACCTGCTGACCATCCTCGGCCTGTCCGGCCTGGTCTTCTTCCTCTCCCAGTACCTGCAACTCGTCCAGGGCCGACGCCCGTTGGAGGCGGGCCTCGCCGAACTTCCGGCCGCGGTGGGTGCGGTGGCGGCCGGTCTGGTCGCGGGCTGGGCGGCCCGCCGCTGGTCGGTGCGCGCGGTGGTCTCCGGCGGCCTGGCGGCGGTCGGCGTGGCACTGGCCTCGCTGACGGTCATCGACCAGAGCACCGGCTACCCGCTGCTCGGCACCGCCCTGCTGGTCGTCGGCATCGGTGCCGGCTTCTCCTTCACGGTGACGGCGGACGTGATCCTCTCCAGCGTCCCGAAGGAGCAGGCGGGCTCGGCGTCGGCGGTCTCGGAGACGGCGTACGAACTGGGCGCGGCCCTGGGCATCGCCGTACTGGGCTCGATCGTGACGGGCGTGTACCGGGGCTTCGCGGCTCCGGCGGGCACTCCGGAGGGCGCCCACGAGTCACTGGGCGCGGCGGTGGAGACAGCGGCAGGACTGCCGACTCAGCAGGCCGAAGCACTGCTCACGGCGGCGCGGGAATCCTTCGTGGACGGCTTGGCGATAGCGGCGGGAGCAGGAGCAGGGGTCCTGCTCGCCACGGCGATTGCAGCCTGGTTCCTGCTTCGTGGCCAACGGTTGGATGGCCGACCTTAAGGGGCGCGGGGAACTGCGCGAGCAACCCCCACCGGCCGCGAGCCGACAAACTACGCGGCTTCCTTCGCCTTGGTCGCATACATGTCCACGTACTCCTGTCCCGACAACCGCATGACCTCGGCCATCACAGAGTCCGTCACGGCCCGCAGCACATACCGGTCCCGGTCCATCCCGTCGTACCGCGAGAACTCCATCGCCTCCCCGAACCGAACGGTGACCCGGCCCGGCCGGGGCATCCCCGCACCGCCCGGCTGCAACTTGTCCGTGCCGATGACGGCGAACGGCACCACAGGCGCCCCCGTCATCATGGTCAGCCGCGCGATGCCGGTGCGTCCCCGGTACAGCCGCCCGTCGGGGGACCGCGTCCCCTCCGGGTAGATGCCGAAGACCTTCCCCTCCTCCAGCACCCGCCGCCCGGTCATCAGCGCGGCGACGCCACCACGTCCACCGTCCCGGTCCACCGGAATCATGCCGACGCCGGTGAAGAACCACGCCATGAGCCGGCCCTTCAGGGTCTTCCCGGTGACGTACTCGTCCTTGCCGATGAAGAAGACCTGCCGGTCGCAGACGAGCGGAAGGATCATCGAGTCGATGAACGTGAGGTGGTTGCCGGCCAGGATGACCGGGCCGTCCCCGGGGATGTGCTCGGCGCCTTCCACCTGTGGGCGGAACATCAGGCGCATGATCGGTCCGAGCACTGCCTTGATGAGCGCGAAGCGGGACAACGGGCCCTCCGGTGTCAAGGGAATCGGTCTAAGTCTGTGCAGGTGAGGACGATACTCGCGGGCCGGGGGGTCTTGCACATCGGGTTCACCGAGGTCTTACGCAGTGTTGACGCGGGTTTACCTGCGATGGCGCGCGAAAGACCGCCCGTAACCGGACGGCCATCATGTGACGGACATCGCCCCCACGGCCTGACGGGCTGTCACCTTGCGTCTCACGCACGACATCCGGAGTCACCGGCGTGTTCCGCCACAGGTCTCCCCGCAGTCATGTACACGCACCTACGATCGGCCCGCACTGACGAGCCGACGCAAGGAGGGCGCTCATGGGATCGCAGGATTCTCAGGCCGTGGACGGGCAGACGGGTGTAACCGGACGGCGGGCGCTCCTCGGCGCGGCCGTGCTCGGCGCCGGGGGAGCGGTCCTCGGTCTGTCCGGTACGGCGCGAGCCGCCACGGCCGACGGGACCGCCGAAGCGCGGCACGGCGGCGGGCTGAGAAGCCTGCCGGTGCCGACGATCATCGGCCACCGGGGTGCCAGCGGCTACCGGCCCGAGCACACCTTCGGGTCGTACCAGCTCGCCCTCGACCTCGGTGCGCACGTCGTCGAGGCCGGCGACCTGGTGCCCACCAAGGACGGTCACCTGGTCTGCCGTCACGAGCCGGAGATCGGCGGGACGACCGACGTCGCGGACCACAAGGAGTTCGCCGACCGCAGGACGACGAAGGTCCTGGACGGCGTCTCCGTCACCGGCTGGTTCACCGAGGACTTCACCCTCGCCGAGCTGAAGACCCTGCGCGCCGTCGAGCGCATTCCGGCCAACCGTCCGCACAACACCCTCTACAACGGGCGCTGGGAGATCCCCACCTTCGAAGAGGTCCTGAAGTGGCAGGACGAGCAGACCCGCAAGCGTGGCAAGCAGGTGTGGATCTACCCGGAGACCAAGCACCCCACCTACTTCCGCAAGCTCGGTCTGGGCCTCGAGGAGCGGGTCGCGAAGCTGCTGCGCAAGCACGGCAAGGGCGGCCGCAACTCCCCGGTCATCCTCCAGTCCTTCGAGCCCAGCAGCATCCAGCGCCTCAACCGCCTGGTCGACAACCCGCTGGTCGTCCTGCTGTCGTCGGCGGCCAGCCGCCCCTGGGACTTCGTCGAGGCGGGCGACCCGCGCACCGTCGCCGACCTGATCACCCCCGCCGGGCTCCGCGAGATCGCCGGCTACGCCCAGGGCATCGGCCCCACCCTCGACCTGGTCATCCCGAAGGACGCGAACGGCGACCTCACCACGCCGACCACCCTCGTCGCCGACGCGCACAAGGTGGGGCTGATCCTGCACCCCTACACGATGCGCAACGAGAACCCCTTCCTGCCGACCAGCTTCCGCAAGGGCACCGACGCCGACGCGTACGGCGATGTCTTCGGCGCCTACCGGACGTACTTCGCCACCGGCATCGACGGTGTCTTCACCGACAACCCCGACACCGGCCTGCTGGCCCGCGAGGACTTCGTCAACAGCTGAGCGCCCGCCCCCGATCGGGGTGACAACCGGCCGTCCGGGCAACCCGCCGCCCGGACGGCCGCGTCGTGAGCCATATGACGCGCGACCTGCTCACCACCCCGCCATCCGACCTGGTCACCGCCCCGCAGCACGAGCTGCTCACCTCCCTGCGCCCCCTGCTCACCGCCGAGGCCTCCGCGGAGGCGCACGCCGCCGGCGCCGAACCCGGCGACCTGGAACAGGCGGTCTGGCTCCGCCTCCTGGAGCGCCTCGACACCGACGGCCGCCCGTGGACCCGCCGGGCTGGCTCCGCCGGGCCGTCCGCTCCGAGGCACGCCGCTCCCGTCGTAGGACCCGACGCGAACGGCCGTATGAGAGCGAACCCGCGGACGAGGTCGGCCGCAGTCCCGAGGACCACGCCCTGGCCGCCGCGCGGCGCCGGGCGCTGCGGGACGCCGTACGCCGACTGCCGGGCCGCTGTCCCCGGCTGATGGAGGCGCTGCTCTCCCCGAAGGACCTCACATACCGGGAAATCGCGGGGGAGTTGGGTATCTCACAGGGCAGTCTCGGCCCGGAACGTTCCAGATGCCTGGGATGTCTGCGTCGTTTGCTCACACCGGAGGTTGCGGCCCGCGGAGCGCGGGGATAGGAGTGAGGGACGACAGGCGATCAGGTGAGCGGGAGGCGTGCGCACATGGGCATGAGCGTGACCATCTCTGCGGCGACCGTGCAGGACGCGGAGCAGATCTTCAGGTTGCAGTACCTGTGCTTCCAGAGTGAGGCGGCGCTGTACGGCAACTACCGCATCGATCCGCTCGTCCAGAGCCTGGACTCGGTCCGTGAGGAGGTCGTCTCCGACTGCGTCTTCGTGGCCCGGCTCGGCGAGGAGGTCGTCGGCTCCGTCCGCGGCCATGTCACCGAGGACGGCTCGGCCGCCATCGGCAAGCTCTGCGTCCACCCCCGACTCCAGGGCCACGGCATCGGTGCCCGGCTGCTGAGGGCGGCGGAGTCGGCCCTCGCCGAGGAGCGCGGCGCCACCCGCTTCCGCCTCTTCACCGGCCACCGCAGCGAGGGCAACCTCCGCCTGTACCGCAAGGTCGGCTACGAGGCGGTGGGCACGTCCCAGGGCAAGGACGGCGTACCGATGATCGTCCTGGAGAAGCCGGCGGGGACGTACGCGGCTACCGCGTAGCGGTGGGGTTACCGGCCTTCCGCAGCCAGTACAGCGCGGACAGCGGCAGCAGCACGGGGATGAAGATGTAGCCCATGCCGTAGTCCGACCACACGGTCGCGTCCGGGAAGGCCGAGGGCTCGATCAGGGTCCAGGTACCGACGATCAGCACGCCCGCGAGCTCGGCGGCGCAGCACACCTGCGCCGCCTTGCGGGCCGTTTCACCACCGCGCACCAGCGAGTACGTGATGAACCCGTAGACCACGCCCGCCACCGCGGACAGCGAGTAGGCGAGCGGTGCGCGGTCGAACTCGGTGGCGATCTGGTACGCCGAGCGCGACACCGCGCCGACCACCATCACCCCGTACAGCCAGACCAGCAGCATCCCCGGCCCGCTGATCAGCCGCGTCGGCTTCTCCTCGGTCGCCGCCACCTCAGCCTCCCCAGATGTCATAGAGCCGCACCTCAAGGACCGCGAGCACCACACCGCCGGCGGCCGCCGTCACCGAGCCCCACTTCGAGCGCTCGGTCAACGACATCAGCCCCGCCGCGGGGACACAGGCGAACGCGCCCAGCAGATACGCCACGAAGATCGTCGTCCCCTGCTCCGGCTTCTCGCCCCGGGCCAGCTGCACGATCCCCACGACCAGCTGGACGGTCGCCAGCAGCGACACCACGCCCATCCCGATGAAGTGCCAGTCCTTCGTCGGCTGGTCACGGTAGGCGGCCCAGCCGCACCAGGCGGCGAGCAGCAGCGCGGCGACGCCGGTCACGAGCGTCAGGGCATCAAGCATGCAGCGACCCTATTACGGCGCGGAAGACCGGCCGGGGTCGGCCCCGGCCTCGCCTCGAGCCCTCCTGCACTGAGCTTCGAGCAAGCGGTGCGACCCCGTAGGGTCGAGGGCATGAAGATCCGTGCACAGGCCATGCTTTTCGACAACGACGGCACGCTCGTCTCCTCCCTCGCCTCCGTGGACCGCTGCTGGCGGCAGTGGGCGAAGGAGTACGGCATCACGGCCGAGGACTTCGCGCGCGTGGAGCTGCACGGGCGGCCGGCCGTCGAGATAGCCGCCGACCTGCTCCCCGCCGAGATCGTGCCCGAGGCCCTCGCGCGGATCGAGAAACTCGAGGTCGAGGACGTACCCAACGACGGCGTCCAACTGCTCCCCGGCACCCGGGACTTCCTCGCCGCGCTGCCCGCCGACCGGTGGGCCGTCGTCACCTCCGCCACCCGGCGGCTCGCCGAGGCCCGCCTCGACGCCGTCGGCATCCTCCCCAAGACCCTCGTGTCAGCCGACGACATCACCCGCGGCAAGCCCGACCCCGAGCCCTACCTCCTCGCCGCCCGCGAACTCGGCGTCGACCCCGCCGACTGCGTCGTCTTCGAGGACGCCCCCGCCGGTCTCGCGGCCGGTCGCGCCGCCGGGATGACCACCGTGGCGTTGACCACAACCCACCAGGCCCACGAACTGGACGCCGACCTGGTGGTCGAGAACCTGTCGGCCTTGTCCGCACTGGTCACCGCCGGGGGAGTGGAGATCTCCGTCCGCGCCTGACCCCTGTCCGCCGCTGTCCAGCATGCGGACAGCGGCGGTTGGTAAGGACCATACGTCTGCTTTACTGATTCCATGACCACGACGAGCTGCCGCACCTTTGCGACCGAGGCGACCATGACGCCCGGTGCTCGCTGTATGTGTCGAATGTGCGCCTTCTAGAGGGCCCCCGCACCACCCCCTGAGTCTCGCGCCCCGAAGCGAGCAGCTGTGGCATGTCCGTACCGGCCCCGCCGTACGTGACCGTGCTGCCCCGCGCACACCCGTTCCTCTCGTACCAGGGCACACCCACGCCCGCGTACGAACTCGACAGTGATGGAATCCCAGTGATCACCACATCGGGCCTCACCAAGGTCTACCGCTCACGCGGCCGCGAGGTCACCGCCCTCGACGGCGTCGATCTCCACGTCCGCGAAGGCGAGGTGTACGGCGTCATCGGCCAGTCCGGTGCCGGCAAGTCCTCCCTCATCCGCTGCGTCAACCTGCTGGAGCGCCCCACCGCCGGCACGGTCACCGTCGCCGGCCAGGACCTCACCGCCCTCGCCGGGCGCGGCCCGCGGGCCGGCAAGGAACTGCGTGAGGCGCGCAGCCGTATCGGCATGGTCTTCCAGCACTTCAACCTGCTGTCCTCCCGGACCGTCCAGGACAACGTCGAGCTGCCGCTCGAGATCCTCGGCAAGTCCGGGAAGGAGCGCTCGCGCAAGGCCCTCGAACTCCTCGACCTCGTCGGGCTCGCCGACAAGGCCAAGGCCTACCCGGCCCAGCTCTCCGGCGGCCAGAAGCAGCGCGTCGGCATCGCCCGCGCCCTGGCCGGCGACCCCAAGGTGCTGCTCTCCGACGAGGCCACCAGCGCCCTCGACCCGGAGACCACCCGCTCCATCCTCCAGCTGCTGCGCGACCTGAACCGGCAGCTGGGCCTGACCGTCCTGCTCATCACGCACGAGATGGACGTCGTGAAGTCGATCTGCGACTCGGCGGCACTGATGGAGAACGGCCGCATCGTCGAGTCCGGGACCGTGAGCGAGCTGCTCGCGACGCCCGGTTCCGAGCTCGCCACCGCGCTCTTCCCGGTCGGCGGCGAGGCCACCGGCGCCGACCGCACCGTCGTCGACGTCACCTTCCACGGCGAGGCCGCGACCCAGCCGGTCATCTCCCAGTTGTCGCGCACCTACAACATCGACATCTCCATCCTCGGCGCCGCCATCGACACCGTCGGCGGACTCCAGGTCGGCCGGATGCGCATCGAACTGCCCGGCCGCTACGAGGACAACGTCGTTCCGGTCGGCTTCCTGCGCGAGCAGGGCCTCCAGATCGATGTCGTCGGTGAAGACCTGCTGGTGAAGGAAGGTGCCAAGTGACCTGGTCCGAGATGCAGCCCCTGCTGTCCCAGGCGTGTTGGGACACCCTCTACATGGTCGGCTGGTCCACCGTCATCGCCGTCGTCGGCGGCCTTCCGCTCGGCGTCCTCCTCGTCCTCACCGACCGGGGCGGGCTCCTGCAGAACGTCGTCGCCAACAAGGTCATCGGGCAGGTCGTGAACGTCGCCCGCTCGATGCCGTTCATCATCCTGATGGTCGCGCTGATGGGCTTCACCCGCTCCATCACCGGCACCACCATCGGCCGTGAGGCCGCGATCGTGCCGCTCGCCATCGGGGCGATCCCGTTCTTCGCGCGTCTGGTCGAGACGGCCGTCCGCGAAGTGGACGGCGGACTCGTCGAGGCCGTGCAGTCGATGGGCGGCAACACCTGGACCATCGTCCGCAAGGTCCTCGTACCGGAGTCGCTGCCCTCGCTGATCGCCAGCACCACGACCACGATCGTGGCGCTGATCGGCTACTCCGCCATGGCCGGCACCGTCGGCGCCGGCGGCCTCGGCGACATCGCCATCCGCTACGGCTACCAGCGCTTCGAGACCCAGCTCATGTGGATCACCGTCGCGATCCTCGCGGTCGTCATCTCGCTGATCCAGTTCGCCGGCGACTTCGCGGCCCGCTCGCTGCACAGCCGCGGCGGCAAGACGGGACCGGCGCCGAAGCTGCGGCTGCTGAAGGCCGCGACGGCGGACACCAAGACCGTCTGACCCGCCCTCTCACTCCCGAAAACTTCCCCGCACCACAACCGCGGGGTCGCTCTGCCCAAAAGGAAAGGCACTTTTCGTGCGTAACACCGCAAAGCTCACCACCGCCGTCCTCGCCGCCGGAGCCCTCACCTTCGGGCTCACCGCCTGCGGCTCCGAGGACTCGTCCGCCGCCGGCTCCTCCGACTCCAGCGGCCCGCTGGTCGTCGCCGCGAGCCCCGTCCCGCACGCCGAGATCCTCACCTACGTCAAGGACCACCTGGCGAAGAAGGCGGGCCTCGACCTGGAGGTCAAGGAGTTCACGGACTACGTCACGCCGAACACGGCGACGGAGGACGGCTCGGTCGACGCCAACTACTTCCAGAACCAGCCGTACCTCGACGACTTCAACAAGAAGAACGGCACCCACATCGTGCCCGTCGTGACGGTCCACCTGGAGCCGCTCGGCCTCTACTCCCACAAGGTGAAGAGCGCCGACGCGCTGAAGAGCGGCGCGACCATCGCGGTCCCGAACGACAGCGTCAACGAGGCCCGCGCCCTCAAGCTGCTCGCCGCCAACGGGATCATCACGCTCAAGGACGGCGTGGGCAACGAGGCGACCCCCGCCGACATCACCAAGAACCCGAAGAACCTCAAGTTCAAGGAGCTGGAGGCGGCCCAGACCCCGCGCTCCCTGGACGACGTCGACGCCGCCGTCATCAACGGCAACTACGCCATCGAGGCCGACCTGTCCCCGGCCAAGGACGCCCTCGTCCTGGAGTCCGCCAAGGACAACCCGTACGGCAACTTCCTCGCGGTGAAGGACGGCAACGAGGACGACCCGCGCGTGAAGAAGCTCGCGAAGCTCCTCACCTCGCCCGAGGTCAAGAAGTTCATCGAGGACAAGTACGACGGCTCCGTCATCGCGTCCTTCTGAGGCCCCGGCATGCGCAAGACACTCACCGCCGCCTCGGTCCTCGCACTCGCCCTCGGGCTCGCCGGCTGCGGCTCGGACTCCGCTGACAGCGGTGGTGGTGACGACGGCACCCTCGTCGTCGGCGCCACCGCCGTCCCGGCCGGCGAGGTCCTGACGTACATCAAGGACAACCTCGCCGACAAGGCGGGCCTGAAGCTGGAGATCAAGGAGTTCACGGACTACGTCCTGCCGAACACCGCGCTCCAGGAGGGCTCGCTGGACGCGAACCTCTACCAGAACAAGCCCTACCTGGACGACTTCAACAAGTCCAAGGGGACCGACCTCGTTCCGGTCGTGGACGCCTACCTCCCGCCCATGGGCGTCTACTCGAAGAAGGTCACGGACGTCACGAAGCTCGCCGACGGAGCCACCGTCGCCGTGCCCAACGACACCACCAACGAGGGCCGCGCGCTGAAACTCCTCGCCGCCAAGGGCGTCATCACGCTCAAGGACGGCGCGGCCACCGACGCGTCCCCCGCGGACATCGCGGCCAACCCCCGGCACCTGAAGTTCAAGGAGCTGGAACCCGCCCAGCTGCCGCGCTCGCTCGACGACGTGGCCGCCGCGGTCATCAACAACAACTACGCCCAGGACGCGGGCCTCAGCCCCACCGAGGACGCGATCCTCCTGGAGTCGGCGAAGGACAACCCCTACGCCAACCTCCTCGCCGTCAAGCGCGGCAACGAGGACGACCCCCGGGTCGAGAAGCTCGCGAAGCTCCTGACCTCCGCGGAGGTCAGGAAGTTCATCGAGGACAAGTACCAGGGCAGCGTCCTGCCGGTCACCACCGGCTGACGGCGCGTATACCGCGTATCGCCACGCACAGGGTCCACTCGCTCACCCCGGGTGGACCCTGTAGTGCGGTCCAGTGCTTTCATGCTGCATGCTGGGCAGTTCAGCAGGAGCCCGGCAGGACTTGAAGGTTTTCCGAAGGTTACGGAGTGGCGCATGACTAGCACCTTCCCCAACATCTCCATCAGCACGGAGCGGTTGGTGCTGCGTCCCCTCGACGAGGACGATGTGCCCGCCCTGACCGAGATGATGAACGACGAGCAGATCACCGCCTGGACCGACGTCCCCCAGCCCTTCACCGAGGAGAACGCGCGCGGCTGGATCACCGAGTACGCGCCCACCGAACGCGCCGCGGGCCGCGGCCTCGACCTCGCCGTCACCGAGTTCCTCACCCAGCGCCTGGTCGGCATCGTCCAGCTGACCAAGACCAACTGGCACATCAGGTCCACCGAGCTGTCGTACATCATCGCCCCCTGGGCCCGCGGCGAGGGCTACGCCTCCGAGGCCGCGCTCGCCACCGCCCAATGGCTGTTCACCGACCAGAAGTTCGAGCGCATAGAGCTCCGCACGGCCGCCGACAACACCGCCTCCCAGCAGGTCGCCCAGAAGATCGGCTGCATCAGCGAGGGCGTCCTGCGCAACGCCTGCATAGCGCGCGTCCGCACCGAGGACGACACCTGGGCCGACGTCCGCACCGACTTCATCGTCTGGAGCCTGCTGCCGGAGGACCTGGAGGGCGCCGGGGAGCAGCTGGCCGACACCCGCGGTTTCACGTCGTACGGCGACTGGAACTGAACCAGGGGGCGGACGGTACCGCTGCCGCGTTCGCCGGGTCGACCAGGTACCCTCACCAAGCCCGCCCCTGACGACCTGCGCAAACCTGGAGACTGACGAAGATGGCCGACCGGGTCACGGTGATCGGCTGGGACGGCTCGCCCCTGACGGCCGCGGCACGCGCCGCGCTCGGCGCCGCCACGCTGGTGGCAGGCGCCCCCCACCACCTGGCACTGCCCGAGGTGCCGCCCGCCGCCGAGCGCATCCGCCTCGGCAGCGTCGCGCTGGCCGCCCGCCGGATCGCCGGCCACCGCGGCACCGCGGTCGTCCTCGCGGACGGCGACCCCGGCTTCTTCGGAGTCGTACGGACCCTGCGCGCACCCGAGTTCGGCCTGGAGGTCGAGGTCGTCCCCGCCGTCTCCTCGGTCGCCGCCGCCTTCGCCCGCGCCGGCATGCCTTGGGACGACGCCCAGGTGGTCGTCGCACACCGCCGCACCCTGCGCCGCGCGGTGAACGTGTGCCGCGCCCACACCAAGGTCGCCGTCCTCACCTCGCCCGGGGCGGGCCCCGCCGAACTCGGCCTGCTCATGGAGGGCGTCCACCGCACCTTCGTCATCTGCGAGGAACTCGGCACCGACCGCGAACAGGTCACCATCCTCACCTCCGACAAGGCCGCCGACCACACCTGGCGCGACCCCAACGTGGTCATCGTCATCGGCGGCCCGGTCAGCGCGGGCGAGGACGGCGGCTGGATCTCCGGACGCGACCCGGGCACCGGCCCGCGCGGCTGGACCCAGCCCGCCGAGGCCTACGACGGCCCGCTCGGCGAGGGCGAGACGGATCTGCTGCGCGCGGCCCAACTCGCCCGCCTCGGCCCGCGCGTCGGCGACCTCGTCTGGGACATCGGCTGCGGCAGCGGCGCCTTCGCCGTCGAGGCCGCCCGGGCCGGCGCCGCCGTCATCGCCGTCGACCACGACCTCACCGCCTGCGGCCGCACCGACGCCGCCGCCCGCCGCTTCGGCGTCCAGCTCCAGATCGTCCGCGGCACCGCCCCGCACGTCCTGGAGAACCTGCCCGAACCGGACGTCGTCCGCGTCGGCGGCGGGGGCCTCGCCGTCGTCTCCGCCGTCGCCGACCGCCGCCCGCAGCGCATCGTCGCCCACGCCTCGACACGCGACGAGGCCGAACTCCTCGGCCGCGACCTGACGGAGCACGGCTACCGCGTCGAGTGCGCCCTCCTGCAGTCCCTCGAACTCGACACCAGGGCCTGGACGGAGAAGGAGCGGAGCGTCGCGTTCCTGCTCAGCGGGGCGCTCGCCGACCGCACGGTGTGACTCTGTACGCCGTCCCGGTGATCCTGTTGTCGTACCGCGCGCGGTAGGCTGGCGGACTGTTGTACCGCACCCGGTGGCCCGGTCTTTCGTTCGTCAATGTCCGGAAAACGCGCCCGTTTTGGGGTGGGTGTGGTACGGCAGAACCGGAGGACGCGCAACGTGGCGCAGTCCACAGCGGGCTGTCGCGGATCAACCTGTCGCGACGGGGGAACGGCCGGGACAATGCCAGTTAATGGCTTTGTCGTCTTTCTCGGCGGGCCGTTCGTGCCGCTGGGCACGCACGCTCGTTCTTCACTGCGGGGGCGGTCGGTGCGCCGTTCCCGGTGAGCTGGTCGTAGAAGCACTAACCGATGGGCGAGGGGTACGCATGACCGACACCGGCCAGGTCCCGGGCGAGGGGCTGCCGGAGAACGCAGGCATGGTGGAGCAGCCGGGCGTCCCTGCGCACGGTGCGTACACCTACCTCTCCGAGACCACCGCCGAGGACGAAGACCTGTTGCTGCTGCCGGGTGCCCAGGGCGCGTGGGGCAACGAGGTCGCCCCGCCCGCACCGGAGCCCGTCGTGGAGACCGTGCAGGAGCCGCCGGCGCAGGCCGCCGCGCAGGAGCCGCCGGTGGACCCGACACACCAGGCCTTCGCGGACCCGGCGCACCAAGCCTTCGCGGACGTGGCGCATCAGCCCCTCGCGGACCCGGCGCACCAGCCCCTCGCTGACGGGACGCACCAGTCTCCCGCAGACGCGATGCACCAGCCCCTCGCTGACGCGGCGCACCAGCCCCTGGCTAACGGGACGCACCAGTCCTTCGCCGAGCCCGCGCAGGCATCCCTCGGGGAGCCGGTGCCGGCCGCCTCTTACGGGGACGGTGTGCACGAGCCCGGTCCGCACGAGATGTCCGGTCGCGACAGCGGCTCGGTCGACCTCGGCGGCGTCCGTCTGCCCGCCCCGCAGCCCGTCGCCACGGCCCCGTCGGCTCCGACCGACGCCGATCCCGCCCGATCACCCCCCGTCGGCCCCTGCACCTCGGCCCGCCCATCCCCGACACCTCCGCGAGCCCGGTCCGCTCCCTCGCCGACCGCGGCCCCGCGGGCGCGCCGACCCGTCACGCGGGTCCGCCGACCACGGGTCCCGAGTATCTCGACGTCTCCCAGCCCCTGCGCGAGATGGCCCCACAGGGCGCACCGCCTGGGGTGCCCCCGCTCCGGCGGGCGCGGTGGCCCAGGCTGCCGAAACGGTTGTTCCGGCCGCCGGCCCCACGGCCCAGCACGCCCCCGAGCCGGTGGGCGCGGCCCAGGCCGCGGTCGCCGCCTGACCACACAGGCGGGTGCTGTCGGTGGGGCGGGACAGCCGGTGGAGGCGCAGTCGGAAGGTGTGCGGCCGGAGGGGGCTCAGCCGGAGGGCGTGCAGTCAGAAGGCGTTCCGGTCGAGGGCGAGGGTGTGCCCGTGGCCGGTGCAGGGGGTGACGCGGGCGGTGAGACGGTTGAGACGGTCCCTACGGCCGCTGACACTCCTGCCGCTTCCGCAGCTCCTGTGAACTCCGCGGCCTCTGGAGAGGTTCCGGACGGTGGCGAGGCGCCGGCGGCCGGGGAGGTTCCGGCTGCGGTGTCCGAGACCGGCGATGCGGGTGTCGCGGAGCAGCCCGTCGTCGACGCCGCCGTCACGGACGCCGGTCAGGCCCAGCTTGCCGAGGCGGCCCCCGAGGCTGAGGCCGCCCACACGGCCGACGCGGCTCAGGGCGTCGAGCCTCCGGTCGCAGCGGAGACTGCCGAGACCGACGAGGCCTCTGCGCCGCAGCCTCACGAGGCACCGGCGGCCGGCACCGAGCAGGTGCCGGTTGCCGACATTGCCGCTGACGCGGGACAGGCCGTCGCGGCTGAGACCTCCGACCCTGCCGCCGCCCTGCCCGAGGCCATCGTGCCCGGGGTTGAGGCCGTACCGGCCCCCTCGGAGGCAGACGCGGAGCAGTCCGCGCCG
>MWJO01000111.1 GCA_002027195.1 Streptomyces sp. GKU 895
TTTCCTCGCCGCCGTCAGCCACGGCGTGCCGCTCGAGCCCGCCGTCCGCCTCGGCTGCGCCCTGGCCTCCGTGGTGCGGTGCGGTGTCATGCCCTGCGCTGCGTACCGGGCGGTAACTTCGGCGGTTGGGGATCTTGTACGGGGTCGAGGGCGACGGCGGCAAGGAAGAGCGGGGGGTGCGGCGAGGGTGCGCAATGTTCGCTTATCCGGGTGATCCGCGGCGCCGGAAGGCCGTGGCCACGGGGGTGCGCCGGGTGAGTTTCCGGACGTGGGTGGATGCCTCCGAGGGGCCGGGCAGGGACTCGAAAGGGGACGCCCGCACGTATCCTGAAGGCTCTTCGGGAGGTCGTCACCGCTCTGCCGGGAGCCTCCGCGGAGCCCTCGTCCACGCTCTTTGACCACGAAAGCGGCAACCATGCGCGTCTACGTCCCCCTGACCCTCTCCGGTCTCGCCGAGGCGTACAAGACGGGCGAGCTGGGGCCCGACCCGCTCGTCGCCTACGCCGTGACGCCCGCGTTGCGCGAGTGGTATCTCTCCGACGACATCGAGGAACTCGAGTACGCGGCGCTGAACCGGGCCGCGCTCGCCTCGCTGCGGCTGCTGGCGGCCGACCCCGATGCGGTGCGGCGCCGGGTCGTGGTCGCGGTCGACGTGCCCGACGGTGCGGCGGTCGCGGACCCCGACCGGGGGCTCGATCCGGCGGCGCTCGGTGAGGTGCGGGTCGCCGGGGGCGTGGCGCTGGCCAAGGCGGCCGCGGTGCATGTCGACGCGGATGACGCGGAGGCGGACGTGACCGCGGGGGCGGAGGCGCTGGCGGCGGCGGACGCCGGGGGACGACGACGCGCAGTTCGTCGTGGACGGGACCGAGGACCACGAGCTGCTCTGGTACGCCACGCAGGAGATCCCCCCACCTGGTGGGGCTGGGCGGCTGAGGCCCAGGCTGGGACCGAGGGCTGCCGGCGCGTGCTGGTGGTGCCCTCTGAGCTGCGGGTCTCTTGATTGTCAGTGGGGGCGGGTACGTTTTTGGGCATGGGGATGCACATGGGCGCGCACATCGTCTGGGACTGGAACGGGACGCTGTTCCACGACAACGACGCGATCATCGGGGCGACGAACGCGGCGTTCGCGGAGCTGGGGCTCGCGCCGATCACGATGGAGCAGTACCGGGCGCTGTACTGCGTGCCGGTGCCGAAGTTCTACGAGCGGCTGATGGGGCGGTTGCCCACCGAGGCCGAGTGGCTGGTCATGGACGAGACCTTCCACCGGTACTACAGCGAGCACCGGGTGGGGTGCGGGCTCGCGGTGGGGGCGGCGGAGCTGCTCGCGGGGTGGCGGTCGGCCGGGCGCAGCCAGTCGATTCTGAGCATGTACGGGCATGAGGAGCTGGTGCCCCTGGTGCGTGGGTTCGGGATCGAGGCGCACTTCGTTCGGGTGGACGGGCGGGGTCGGGCCGGTCCGGGGGGAGCAAGGCGGAGCACATGGAGCGGCATGTCGCGGCGCTGGCCGGGGTGGATCCGGCTCGTACGGTGGTGATCGGGGACGCGGCCGATGACGCGGTGGCGGCGTTGCATGTGGGGGCGCGGGCCGTTCTGTACACCGGGGGGTCGCACGGTCGGGCCAGCCTGGAGGCGGTTGGTGTTCCGGTTGTGGACACCTTGGCCGAGGCCGTTGCGGAGGCGGAGCGCATAGCGGCGTGACGTGATGCCGTGATGCGGGGCGCGGGCTGACCGGCGTGGGGGTGCCGTCGCGGGGTTTCGCTTGCCTGCGCAGGCGGGGTGCTGTCGCGGGGTTTTCGCTCGCCCGCGCTGGCGGGGTGCCGCTGCGCCCACCCGTGCCGCCCTGCGGCACGACTGCCCGCAGCGGCGGCAGAGGGGGCGGTGGCGGGTTGGCTGGACGTCTGCCAGCAGTGGCGGCAGGCTGACGGCTGCTCGCAGCTGCGGGCAGGGACGGTGCCCCAGCGGTACCCCACCTCCGCCTGAGCAGATCTACGTCACCGGCGCCTTCGCCCGCAGTACCGTCAAGAACTCCCGCATCCACGCCGAGTGGTCCGGCCAGGCCCTCGAGGACACCAGGGTGCCGTCGACGACCGCCTCCGTGTCCTGGAAGGTGGCGCCCGCCGCCTGCATGTCGGGTTCCAGGGCCGGGTACGCCGTGACGCGGCGGCCGCGGAGGCCGTCGATCGCGGCCGTGAGCAGGGGGCCGTGGCAGATCTGGGCGACCGGCTTGTCGGCGTCGAAGAAGGACTTCAGGATCTTGCGGAGTTCCGGGTCGTTGCGGAGGTACTCCGGGGCCCGGCCGCCGGGGATGACGACGGCGGCGTACTCGCCGGGGTCGACGTCGGCGAAGGCGAGGTCGGCCGGCCAGGTGTAGCCGGGCTTCTCGGTGTAGGTGTCGAAGCCGGGTTCGAAGTCATGGACGACGAACTGCAGCTTCTTGCAGGTCGGGGCCGCGATGTGGACGTCGTAGCCTTCCTCGCGGAGCCGCTGGTAGGGGTACAGGACCTCCAGGGACTCCGCCGCGTCACCGGTGACGATCAGGATTTTGGCTGTCATGTCGGCAACGTGCATGCGAAACAGGGACTTGGCAAGGGGGCGGGGACTGTTCGGGGACGGCTCGGGGACTGTGCAGAACGTCAAAATTCGACCCCTGGTTTTGTACACATACGGCTCATGACGGAGCCCCTGTAAGGAGCGATAGCCTTGGTGGCGTGATCAGCGCGATAGTTCGCGGGGGCACTGTCGCCCCTGCCCTGCGCCCGGTGAGCACGGACGACATCCGTGTCCGGGCGTCAGTCGCTGGTCCGCGCGGGCGGGACGGAGGTGCGGAACCCTCCAGGGCGCCGCGCACACCTCGTGACAGGGCCTCCCGGAGATCAGCGTCACACCTTTCGAAGGCGTCGACATTGGCTGATATCACTCCGCCCATCTCACCTCGCGGCATAGCGTCGGAGCGGACCGGACACCCCGGGCCGTGGCGTAGAGCCGCAGAGGGAAGAGACCGTACTTCCTTCTACGTCACGCAACGGCGCGCGACAGGAGCCAGAGGACAATGCAGACCAAGCTGGACGAAGCCAAGGCCGAGCTGCTCGAGAGGGCTGCCCGGGTAGCTGAGAACAGCCCGGTCGGGGGGCACCTACCGACCGGGACGACGGACAAGGGCACCCCTGACCGGGAATCGGTGCTCGCGTTCCTCCAGCGCTACTACCTGCACACCGCCCCGGAGGACCTCACCGACCGCGACCCGGTCGACGTCTTCGGAGCCGCCCTTTCGCATTACCGGCTGGCCGAGAACCGGCCACAGGGCACGGCCAATGTGCGGGTCCTCACGCCCACGGTGGAGGAGAACGGCTGGGCGTGCAGCCATTCGATCGTCGAGGTCGTCACCGACGACATGCCCTTCCTCGTCGACTCGGTCACCAACGAGCTGACCCGGCAGGGACGCGGCATCCATGTCGTCATCCACCCGCAGGTCGTGGTCCGGCGTGATCTGACCGGACAGCTCATCGAGGTGCTCCCGAAGCGCCCCGCCGGCGACCGCGGCGAGCTTCCGCACGACGCGCACACCGAGTCCTGGATCCACGTCGAGATCGACCGCGAGACCGACCGCGCCGACCTCAAGCAGATCACCGCCGACCTGCTGCGGGTCCTCTCGGACGTCCGGGAGGCCGTCGAGGACTGGGAGAAGATGCGCGACGCGGCGCTGCGCATCGCCGAGGACCTGCCCGCCGAGCCCACCGCCGGCGACCTGCCCGAGCAGGAGGTCGAGGAGGCCCGCGAGCTGCTGCGCTGGCTGGCCGCCGACCACTTCACCTTCCTCGGCTACCGCGAGTACCAGCTCCGCGAGGACGACTCCCTCGCCGCCGTGCCCGGCACCGGCCTCGGCATCCTGCGTTCCGACCCGCATCACGCGGGCGACGACAGCCACCCCGTCAGCCCCTCCTTCGAGCGGCTGCCCGCCGACGCCCGGGCCAAGGCCCGTGAGCACCGGCTGCTGGTGCTGACCAAGGCCAACAGCCGCGCGACGGTGCACCGGCCGTCGTACCTCGACTACATCGGCGTGAAGAAGTTCGACGCCCAGGGCAATGTCGTCGGGGAGCGGCGCTTCCTCGGACTGTTCTCGTCCGCCGCCTACACCGAGTCCGTGCGCCGGGTCCCCGTCATCCGCCGCAAGGTGGACGAGGTGCTCCAGCGCGCCGGGTTCTCGCCCAACAGCCACGACGGCCGCGACCTGCTCCAGATCCTGGAGACCTACCCGCGCGACGAGCTCTTCCAGACCCCGGCCGACGAGCTCCAGTCCATCGTCACCAGCGTCCTCTACCTCCAGGAGCGGCGCCGGCTGCGGCTGTACCTGCGCCAGGACGAGTACGGCCGCTACTACTCCGCCCTCGTCTACCTGCCCCGCGACCGGTACACCACCGGCGTCCGGCTGCGGATCATCGACATCCTGAAGGAGGAGCTCGGCGGCACCAGCGTCGACTTCACCGCCTGGAACACCGAGTCGATCCTGTCCCGGCTGCACTTCGTGGTCCGCGTCCCGCAGGGCACCGAACTGCCCGAGCTCAGCGACAGCGACAAGGAGCGCATCGAGGCCCGCCTCGTCGAGGCCGCCCGCTCCTGGGCCGACGGATTCGCCGAGGCGCTCACCGACGAGCTGGGCGAGGAGCGCGCCGCCGAACTGCTGCGCCGCTACGGCAGCGCCTTCCCCGAGGGCTACAAGGCCGACCACACCCCGCGCGCGGCCGTCGCCGACCTGTGCCACCTGGAGCAGCTCAGCGAGGAGAACAACTTCGCCCTGAGCCTGTACGAGCCGGTCGGCTCGGCCCCCGAGGAGCGCCGTTTCAAGATCTACCGCAAGGGCGAGGCGGTCTCCCTGTCCGCCGTCCTGCCGGTGCTCAGCCGCCTCGGCGTCGAGGTCACCGACGAGCGGCCGTACGAACTGCGCTGCTCGGACCGTACGACCGCCTGGATCTACGACTTCGGTCTGCGCATGCCCAAGTCGCAGAACGGCGCCGGGGACTACCTCGGCGACGACGGCCGTGAGCGGTTCCAGGAGGCCTTCGCCGCGACCTGGACCGGCAAGGCGGAGAACGACGGCTTCAACGCCCTCGTGCTCAGGGCGGGCCTCGGCTGGCGGCAGGCGATGGTGCTGCGGGCGTACGCCAAGTACCTGCGCCAGGCGGGTTCGACGTTCTCGCAGGACTACATGGAGGACACCCTCCGCAACAACGTCCACACCACCCGGCTGCTCGTCTCCCTGTTCGAGGCGCGGATGTCGCCGGACCGGCAGCGCGCGGGCCACGAGATCGTGGACGCCCTCCTCGAAGAGGTCGACGCGGCGCTCGACCAGGTGGCCAGCCTCGACGAGGACCGCATCCTGCGGTCCTTCCTGACCGTCATCAAGGCGACGCTCCGTACGAACTTCTTCCAGGAGGCGGCCGGCGGCAAGCCGCACGAGTACGTGTCCATGAAGTTCGACCCGCAGGCCATCCCCGACCTGCCCGCGCCGCGCCCGGCGTTCGAGATCTGGGTCTACTCCCCGCGCGTCGAGGGCGTGCACCTGCGCTTCGGCAAGGTCGCGCGCGGAGGCCTGCGCTGGTCCGACCGGCGTGAGGACTTCCGCACCGAGATCCTCGGCCTGGTCAAGGCGCAGATGGTGAAGAACACCGTCATCGTGCCGGTCGGCGCCAAGGGCGGCTTCGTCGCCAAGCAGCTGCCCGACCCGAGCGTGGACCGGGAGGCGTGGCTGGCCGAGGGCATCGCCAGCTACAAGGTGTTCATCTCGGCGCTGCTCGACATCACCGACAACATGGTCGCCGGTGAGGTCGTCCCGCCCGCCGACGTCGTACGGCACGACGAGGACGACACCTACCTGGTCGTCGCCGCCGACAAGGGCACCGCCACCTTCTCCGACATCGCCAACGGGGTCGCGGAGTCGTACAACTTCTGGCTCGGCGACGCCTTCGCCTCCGGTGGCTCGGCCGGTTACGACCACAAGGGCATGGGCATCACCGCGCGCGGCGCCTGGGAGTCCGTCAAGCGGCACTTCCGTGAGCTGGGCGTGGACACCCAGGCCGAGGACTTCACGGTCGTCGGCATCGGTGACATGTCCGGTGACGTGTTCGGCAACGGCATGCTGCTCAGCGAGCACATCCGCCTGGTCGCCGCCTTCGACCACCGGCACATCTTCATCGACCCGAACCCGGACTCGGCGACCTCCTACGCCGAGCGGCGCCGCGTCTTCGAGCTGCCGCGCTCCAGCTGGGCCGACTACAACGCCGAGCTCATCTCGGCCGGTGGCGGCGTGTTCCCGCGCAGTGCTAAGGCCATCCCGCTCAACGCGCACATCCGCGAGGCCCTCGGCATCGAGGGCAAGGTCTCCAAGATGACGCCGGCCGACCTGATGAAGGCGATCCTCAAGGCGCCGGTCGACCTGCTGTGGAACGGCGGCATCGGCACGTACGTGAAGTCGAGCGCGGAGTCGCACGCGGACGTCGGTGACAAGGCCAACGACCCGATCCGCGTCGACGGCGCCGACCTGCGCGTCAAGGTCGTCGGCGAGGGCGGCAACCTGGGCCTGACCCAGCTCGGCCGGATCGAGTTCGCCCTGCACGGCGGCAAGATCAACACCGATGCCATCGACAACAGCGCGGGCGTGGACACCTCCGACCACGAGGTGAACATCAAGATCCTGCTCAACGGCCTGGTCGCCGAGGGCGACATGACGGTCAAGCAGCGCAACAAGCTGCTCGCCGAGATGACCGACGAGGTCGGCCGCCTGGTCCTGCGCAACAACTACGCGCAGAACACCGCGATCGCCAACGCCCTGGCCCAGTCCAAGGACATGCTCCACGCCCAGCAGCGCTTCATGAAGCACCTGGTGCGCGAGGGGCACCTCGACCGGGCCCTGGAGTTCCTGCCCACCGACCGCCAGATCCGCGAGCGCCTCTCCAACGGCCAGGGCCTGACCGGACCGGAGACGGCCGTGCTGATGGCGTACACGAAGATCACGGTCTCCGACGAGCTGCTGCACACCTCGCTGCCCGACGACCCGTATCTGCGCACCCTGCTCGACGCGTACTTCCCGACCGCGCTGCACGAGCAGTTCGCCGACCAGATGCACAGCCACCCGCTGGCCCGCGAGATCATCACGACCGTCCTCGTCAACGACACGGTCAACACGGGCGGTACGACGTACCTGCACCGCCTGCGCGAGGAGACCGGGGCGTCCCTGGAGGAGATCGTCCGGGCGCAGACCGCGGCCCGCGCGATCTTCCGCTCGGCCGCCGTGTGGGACGGGGTGGAGGCCCTCGACAACCGGGTCGAGGCCGCCGTGCAGACCCGTATCCGCCTGCACTCGCGCCGGCTCGTCGAGCGCGGCACGCGCTGGCTGCTCAACAACCGGCCGCAGCCGCTCCAGCTCGCCGAGACCGTCGAGTTCTTCGGCGAGCGGGTCGAGCAGGTGTGGTCGCAGCTGCCGAAGCTGCTGCGGGGCGCGGACCTGGAGTGGTACCAGCAGATCTACGACGAGCTGTCGGGCGCCGGCGTCCCGGACGAACTCGCCACGCGCGTGGCCGGGTTCTCCTCCGCCTTCCCCACGCTCGACATCGTCTCGGTGGCCGACCGCATGGGCAAGGAGCCGCTGGACGTCGCCGAGGTCTACTACGACCTCGCCGACCGGCTGCACATCACGCAGCTCATGGACCGCATCATCGAGCTGCCCCGCGCGGACCGCTGGCAGTCCATGGCCCGCGCCTCCATCCGCGAGGACCTCTACGCGGCCCACGCGGCCGTGACCGCGGACGTCCTCGCGGTCGGCAACGGCACCTCCACTCCCGAGCAGCGCTTCAAGGCCTGGGAGGAGAAGAACGCGGCGATCCTCGGCCGGGCGCGCACCACCCTGGAGGAGATCCAGAGTTCGGAGACGTTCGACCTCGCCAACCTGTCGGTGGCCATGCGGACGATGCGCACGCTGCTGCGGACGCACTCGTAGGCCGTACGAGCTCGTAGTGCGGTACGAGCAACAGGGCGCCCCGGGCCGGGAATCGGCTCGGGGCGCCCTTTTCTTGGCTTGCTTTAGGCAAAGGGAAGGGCCACGAATTACCGTTTCCCGCTAAGAGTTGAGCCGTGAACGCGTGGGTTGTCGGCGGCGGCGGTGCCGTGGTGAATTTCGCCGTCTTCAATGTGCTGCTGCACGGGCTCGACCGGCAGGCACTGGTGGCGACGGTACTCGCGAGCATCATCGCCGTGTTCACGAACTATCTGGGCCTGCGCCTCCTCGCCCACCGCGACCGCGCGGCGGGCATCGGTGAGCGGCCCACCCTGTTCTTCGCCTTCCGCGGGATCGGCGTGGTGATGGAGAGCGGCCTGTTCTACGTCGGCTATCACGGCCTCGGCCTTCACGGACCGCTCGGGTCGAACGCCGTGAAGGCCGTGTCCCTCGTGCTGGCGTCGGCTTTCCGGTTCCTGGTCCGCCGCACGTGGGCGGTGCCGCAGGAGGCGCTCAGCCGGTCCTAGACGGCGGCCTTCGGCTTCGGCCTGGCCTTGGGCTTCGTGGTCGTCTTGTCGCCGGTGAAGGCCTCGTACTCCTTCAGGACGTCCTCGGTGGGTCCGTCCATGCGCAGCTCGCCGCGCTCCAGCCACAGCACCCGGTCGCAGGTGTCGCGGATCGACTTGTTGTTGTGGCTGACCAGGAACACCGTGCCGGCGTGCTTGCGCAGCTCGCGGATGCGCTGCTCGGAGCGCTTCTGGAAGGAGCGGTCGCCGGTGGCGAGGGCCTCGTCGATGAGGAGGACGTCGTGGTCCTTGGCGGCGGCGATGGAGAAGCGCAGCCGGGCGCCCATTCCGGAGGAGTACGTGCGCATGGGCAGGGTGATGAAGTCGCCCTTCTCGTTGATGCCGGAGAAGTCGACGATCTCCTGGTAGCGCTCCTTGATCTGCTCGCGGGACATGCCCATCGCGAGGCCGCCGAGGTAGACGTTGCGCTCGCCGGTGAGGTCGCCCATCAGGGCCGCGTTCACGCCGAGGAGGGAGGGCTGGCCGTCGGTGTAGATGGCACCGCTCTCCACGGGGAGCAGGCCCGCGACCGCCTTCAGCAGGGTCGACTTGCCGGAGCCGTTGGTGCCGATGAGCCCGATGGCCTCGCCCTTGTAGGCGACGAACGACACCTTCTTCACCGCGTGCACCTTGCGGACGCCGGACGCCTTCTCGGTCTGCTTGCGGCGCATGATCCGGTTCAGGGCGGCGGTCGCGGAGCCCTTGCCGGCGCCGGTGCCGTTGACGCGGTAGACGATGTCGACGTTGTCGGCGATGACGGTGGGGGCGTTCTCGTCGACGCTCGGGGCGTTCTCGTAGGTCTGCTCAGCCACGGCCGTACGTCTCCTCAGCCTTCCAGAAGTAGATGAAGCCGCCGACTCCGGCGAGCAGGGCCCAGCCCGTCGCGATCAGCCACACGTGGGCGGGCAGCTGGCTGGAGTGGAAGCTGTCGATCAGCGCGAAGCGCATCAGGTCGATGTAGATGGCGGCCGGGTTGGCCTGGAGGACGGGAACGACCCAGGACGGCCAGTCGCTGTGCTTGCTGGCCAGGTGCTCGATGCTCCACATGACGCCGGAGACGTACATCCAGGTGCGCAGGACGAACGGCATCAGCTGCGCGATGTCCGGGGTCTTGGCGCCGAGCCGGGCCATGACCATCGAGACACCGGCGTTGAACACGAACTGCAGGGCCAGCGCCGGGACCGCCAGCACCCAGGACACCGCCACCGGCACCCCGAAGCAGAGCAGGATCACGACCAGGGCGCACATCGAGAACAGCAGCTGCTGGAGCTGCTGGAGGCAGAACGAGATCGGCAGCGCGGCCCGCGGGAAGTGCAGGGCGCGCACCAGGCCGAGGTTGCCGGAGATCGCGCGGGTGCCCGCCAGGATCGAGCTCTGCGTGAACGTCCAGATGAACACGCCCGTCACCAGGAACGGGACGTAGTCCGGCACGCCCTTCTTGGTCCCAAGGAGCACACCGAAAATAAGAAAGTAGACCGCCGCGTTGAGCAGCGGGTTCATCACCTGCCAGACCTGGCCGAGCTTGGCCTGGCTGTACTGGGCGGTGAGCTTGGCGGTGGAGAAGGCGGTGATGAAGTGGCGCCGGGCCCACAGCTGCCGGATGTACTCGGGCAGGGTCGGGCGGGCACCGCTGACCGAGAGGCCGTGGCGGGCGGCGAGGGCCGCGAGGGTCGGCCTCGACCGGGGGCGCCGGTGCCGAGGGCGGTGTGTGGAGGACCTGGCTCACATCCGCTGCTTTCACTTGGGGAGTACGGAAGGGGTCGGCGCCCGGCGTTTTCCTTACGCTTCTCTTTGCGTTCTCTTACGTCGGGACGGGACCGTATCGTCGCAACGTGAGCGTAGGCCGAGTGGGCGTCGGAACGCAACCGTTTCGTCGTGACGCGTTGCGTGGGGACGGGACCGTATCGTCGTAACGCCCTATGCTGGTCCGCATGACGACGAACGCCGACGAGCCTCAGACGCGTCCGCGCCGCCGGGCCCCCGCCGGGGCGGCCGTCCTGCGGGAGGACGTGACGGAAGCCATCCGGGCGGCCGTCTTCGAGGAGCTCGCGGCGGTCGGCTACGCGCGGATGTCCATCGAGGGCATCGCGCGGCGGGCGGGCGTGGGCAAGACGGCGGTGTACCGCCGCTGGCGTTCCAAGCTGCACCTGGTGCTGGACGTGGTCTCGGCGCTCGCCGTGCAAGGGTTGCCGGCGCCGGACACGGGCGCGCTGGAGAGCGATCTGCGGCTGCTGTACGAGCTGACGTCCCGGGCGCTGCGGCACCCCGTGGCCTCGCAGATCCTGCCGGACCTCCAGGCGGAGGCGGCGCGCAATCCCGAGATCGCGGAAGCCGTGCAGAAGGCGCTGCGGGACGGGCAGGAGGGCGTCGCCAGCAAGATCATCGTGGCGGCGGAGCAGCGCGGTGAGATCCGGGTGGGCCCCGACGACGAACTGGCCCTCGACCTGATCTCCGGGCCGCTGTACTGGCGCTCGGTCGTGATCCGCAGCCCGAAACTGCCGAAGGGCTACCTGGACGCGCTGGCGCGGTCCACCGCGGCGGCGATCAAGGCGTTGTAGGCGCTATCGGCGCTGTAGGTCGCGGCGCCGGGGGTGTCCCGCCGCTCCAGAGCCGCCGGGTGAGTTCCGTCAGGTCCGGTGTGCGCAAGGTCCGGCCGCCGAAGCCGGGCAGCGGGACGTGGAGCGCCTCGGTCCAGCGTGCCGGGACGGCGCCCAGTCCGTGCACGGCTCCCGCCAGGGCCCCCGTCACCGCGGCGACGGTGTCCGTGTCGCCGCCGAGGTCGATCGCGGCGCGTACGGCGTCCTCGTAGGAGGCGGTGGTGCGCAGGGCCCAGACGGCCGAGCCGAGGCAGGGCCAGACGGCGCCGTTGAACTCCGTCGCCAGGTCGGGGTGCCAGTCGGGGGCCAGGACGGTGGCGTAGCGGGCGCGGTGGTCGGGGTGGACGGCGGCGAGGGTGGCCGGGAGCGCGGCCAGCGGGTCGGCGCCGGAAAGGGCGACGCGGATCGACTCGTGCAGGACGGCGGTGCCTTCCCAGGCGGCGCGGTCGCCGTGGGTGAGGGCGGAGAGCCGGCGGGCGGCGGCCATGGTGGCCTCCCGTCCCTGGCGCGCGAAGTGGACGGCGGAGGGGGCCGCGCGCATCAACGCCCCGTTTCCGGCGGCCCGTTGATTGGTCTGGAAGTGCAGGGCGGCGGCCAGGTCCCAGGGGTCGCCGCTCGTCAGCACGGCCTCGGTCTGCAGGCCGATGTCCTTCGGTTCCGCGGCCGCCCAGCGCCGGAAGCGGTGGAACACGTCCGGCAGTTCGAGGCCGCCGCACTCCAGCAGCGACTCCGCCGTCAGTACGGCCATCTGCGTGTCGTCCGTGGCCTCGCCGGGGTCCCAGCCGCCGCCCCCGCACATCTCGCCGCCGTGCCCCGGCCGCGGGAAACGCGCCGAGAAGGCACCCTCGGGGCCGAACTCGAAGGGCGCGCCCAGCGCGTCACCGACGGCGGAGCCGATGACGCAGCCGAGGGCGCGGTCGAGGGCGGGATCGAGAGGGCGGTCGGAGGCGTGATCGAGGGGGCCGTCGGGGGTGTGGTCGGGAGTGCGGTCCGGGGTGTGGTCGGTGTCGCCGGGGGTGGTCATCCGGGCAGGTTAGGCCGAGAAGGCAGCGCTTCGGGGCCGAACCCGAAGGGTGCGGTCAGGGGGCCCGACGGCGGCCGGCCGATGACGGGGACGAGGGCGCGGGCCGGGGGGCGGCCTCGCCCGGGGGCCGGTCATCCGGGCGGGCCTGCCGGGAGCCGGGAGGCGGACCGCCGCGCTCGATCACGGGACGTCTCCGGATGTAGCCGATCCCGTCCTCGTCCCGGGCCACCTCAGGACGCAGCCGATCCCGTCCTCGTCCCGGGCCACCTCAGGACGCAATCGACCCCGTCCTCGTCCCGGGCCGGCTCCGGATGCAGTCGACCCCGTCCTCAGGCGCGGGCCGCCTCCGGATGTAGTCGTACCCAGCCCTCCCAGGCCGACGTGATCATGTCCTGGACGTCGAGTTTGGCCTTCCAGCCGAGTTCTGTCGTGATGCGGTCGGCGGAGGCGACCACGCGGGCCGGGTCGCCGGGGCGGCGGGGATGAATGCTCGGGGCGCGGTGGTGGCCCGTCACGGCGTTGATGTGGTCGATCATCTCGCGGACGGAGACGCCCTCGCCGCGGCCGATGTTGAGGGTGAGCTCGCGGCCGGGGGCGGAGCGCAGCGCGCGGGCGGCCGCCACATGGGCCTCGGCCAGGTCGACCACATGGATGTAGTCGCGGACGCAGGTGCCGTCCGGCGTCGGGTAGTCGTCGCCGAAGATGCGCGGGGGCGCGTGCTCCGTGAGCTTCTCGAAGACCATCGGGACGAGGTTGTAGACGCCCGTGTCGGCGAGGGCGGGAGTCGCCGCGCCCGCCACGTTGAAGTAGCGCAGGGAGGCGGTGGCGAGGCCCGTCGCCCGGCCCGTCGCGCGGACCAGCCACTCGCCCGCCAGCTTCGTCTCGCCGTACGGCGACATCGGCACGCACGGCGTCTCCTCCGTCACCAGCTCCACGTCCGGCATGCCGTACACCGCCGCCGAAGAGGAGAACACGAACGACGGCACCCCGGCCGCGGTGACCTGCTCCAGCAGGACGCGCAGGCCCTCCACGTTCTCCCGGTAGTAGTGCAGCGGCAGGTCGACCGACTCGCCGACCTGCTTCTTCGCCGCCAGATGCACCACCCCGGTGATCGCGTGGTCGGTCAGCGCGCGCGCCACGCGCTCGGCGTCCAGCGTGGAGCCGACCACCAGCGGCACCCCGTCGGGCACCCGCTCGGCGATCCCCGTCGACAGGTCGTCGTACACCACCGTGTGCTCGCCCGCCTCGGTCATCGCGCGCACGACGTGCGCCCCGATGTATCCGGCGCCGCCGGTGATCAGCCAGGTCATGTACGGCCGTCCCCTCGTCAGGTGAAGCATGGTGGAGCTGCTGTCAGTCAACCAGGCGCGGCACCCCGCCGCGGACGCCTGTGGACCCGCCCTGTGAACGAGCGGGCGCGGGCAGCGGTGCCCGTCCGGCGGTCGTGGTGCGCCACAGGCGGCTGTACGACAGTGCCGCCGCCCACACCAGCAGGCCGTTGCGGACGACCATCAGCGCGCAGCCCGTCCAGGTGGCCGCCTCCACCTCGGCGTACAGCACCGGATACACCACCCCGCTGACCGCCGTCGCCGCCACGATCAGCGCGGCGACCGGCCGCTGGGCGGTGTGCCGCGAGGTCAGGCACACGGCGGCCAGGCCCAGCAGCCAGATCATGTACTGCGGGCTGATCACCCGGCTGGTGACCGTGAACAGGAGTACGGCCGTGAGGGCCGCGTCGTAGGGGGTCGCCGGGCCCCGGTGCCGGGCCCGCCACCGCCACCGGAGGAGGAGTCCGAAGGCCACCGCCGTGGCGGCCAGCGAGGCGTGGGCGACGAGGGACACGTACGGGCCCGTGTACTCCAGCGCCCCGTACTGGTAGCGCACCGTGCCCGGCCAGCCCATGTGGGTCGCGAGGCCGAGGGCCGTGCCGCCCAGCGACTCGATCTGTACGCCCCGGCCACCCTGCTGGCGCAGGAACGCGAAGGGGTTGTCGAAGCGGGCCAGCAGAACGGCCAGGGCCGCCGCTCCCGTCAGCCCCGCCCACCGCCCCACCGACCGCGTCGCACGGCCCCGCTCCACGCCGAGCAGCACCAGCACCGGCCACACCTTCACCAGCGCGCCCAGCGCCGCGAACGCGCCGCACGCACGCGTGGAGCGCGGCAACGTCAGCAGCGCGAGGACGGCCAGGGCGGTGACCTGCACGTCGTAGCGGGCGAGCGGGACGTGGAGGAGGAGCGGGAGGCCGCCGGTCCACAGGGCCGCGCCGCGCAGGCTGCGCCCCGGACGCGTGCCCGCGCGGGACAGCGTGTACGTGATCACCGCGTCGGCGAGGAGCGTCAGGGCCACGAACGCCCGGAAGTACGTCAGGCCGGGCAGGAGGGCCGGCGCCAGCAGGACCGGGGCCGCGCCCGGCGGGTACTGCCACAGCGGGTCGTGCGCGGGGAAGGCACCGGCGGACAGGACGCCGTACCAGTGGCCGTACAGCCGCCACACCTCACGGGCGACGCCACCGCCGCCCAGCAGCGGCAGCGAGTCGTGGGCGAGCAGCCACAGCATCAGGGCGCGGGTGGTGAGCCAGGTGGCGCCCAGCAGGAGGAGGGGGTGGCGGTTCATCACGGCGGATCGTAAGCCGTGCGAATGCCGTATCAGCGCCCATACATGCCGATAGCGGCCTGCTGAGGCTCAGGCCTTCTCCTCCACCGCCGCCGCGTCCAGCGCCGTCGTCAGTTCGTCCAGCCGGGACCGCAGGGCCCGGATCTCGTCGACGTCGAAGCCGGTCGCGGCGGCGATGCGGCGGGGCACCTGGAGGGCGGACTCGCGCAGGGCCGTGCCCTCCTCGGTGAGCCGGACCTCCACCGACCGCTCGTCGCGCGCGCTGCGCTCCCGGCGGACCAGGCCGGCCGCCTCCAGCCGCTTGAGCAGCGGCGAGAGCGTGCCGGAGTCGAGGCGCAGATGCTCGCCCAGCTTCTTGACCGGCAGGTCGCCCCGCTCCCACAGGACCAGCATCACCAGGTACTGGGGGTACGTGAGCCCCAGGTCCTTGAGGATCACGCGGTAGACGCCGTTGAAGGCGCGGGACGCGGCGTGCAGGGAGAAGCAGATCTGCTGGTCGAGGCGGAGCCAGTCGCTCGTGGGCGTGGTCATGCCTCCAGGATAGCTCTCGGAGGCAATTTAGTTGTGCACAACTGAATTGTGTGCTCTACTTGTGGTCATCGGTTCACGGCCCCGGGTCGCGAACGCCGAGTCACGACCTCCGAGAGGACTGGTTTTCCATGGACGCGCTCTACACCGCTGTCGCCACCGCCACCCACGGCCGCGAGGGTCGCGCCGTCTCCAACGACGGCAAGATCGACCTCCCGCTGAGCATCCCGGTGGAGATGGGCGGCAACGGTCAGGGCACCAACCCCGAGCAGCTCTTCGCCGCCGGTTACGCCGCCTGCTTCGGCAGCGCCCTCGGTCTCGTCGGCCGCCAGGCCAAGGTCGACGTCAGCGACGCCGCGGTGACCGCCGAGGTCGGCATAGGCAAGCAGGGCGAGGGCTTCGCCCTCCAGGTGACGCTCCGCGTCGAGCTGCCCGACAGCGTCGACGAGGCCACCGGCCGCAAGCTCGTCGAGACCGCCCACCAGGTCTGCCCGTACTCCAACGCCACCCGTGGCAACATCGAGGTCGAGCTCGTCATCGAGTAGTCGTCGGGCAGCCGTAGGACATGCGTGAGGGCCGGTGCCTGTCGCACCGGCCCTTCGCGTTTCTCTCAGCGGCCGGGGCGCCCGGCCGGACGCCAGGTGGACGGCCGGGTCGGGGTGGGCCGGGACGGACTGGACGGCATACGGACTCCGGGTGACAGGGGTGGGAGGTTCTCGGTGAGCGCGGCGGCGGGCGACGCCGGCCGCGGCAGCGTCGTCAGCGGGGAGTGCCCCAGCTCCGCCGCCGCGGACGGCACCGGGAACCGCTCGGCGAGCGGCACGACCGGCGGCAGCTCGGTCTCGCCCAGCACGACACGGCGTACGACCCGCTCGGCGGCGCGGCCGTCGTCGTACGGGCAGAAACGCTCGCGGAACGCCGAGCGCAGCTGGGTGGAGCGGGAGCCGCGCCAGTGGCCGGTGGCGAAGATGTCGATCAGCTCGTCCTCGCTGCGCGCGACCGCGCCCGGCGGGAAGGAGCGCAGGTCGAAGTAGGTGCCGCGGGCCGCCTCGAACGCCGCGTGCTCGTCGTCGGCGGCGTGGATCACGATCGGCCGGTCGAGATGGGCGTAGTCGAACATCAGGGACGAGTAGTCGGTGACCAGGGCGTCCGAGGCCAGGCAGAGGGACTCCACGCTCGGATGACCGGTGACGTCGAGCACCCGGGCCGAGTCGGCGGCGAGCGGTCCCCCGTACCGGGGGTGGGCGCGGGCCAGCACGACGAAGCGGGGGCCCAGGCGGCGCAGGACGCGGTCGAGGTCGAGACCGGGGCGCTGGGTGCGGCGGTAGTCGCGGTGGGTCGGCGCGTACAGGATCGCGACCGTCCCCTCCGGGATGCCGAGCTGCTCGCGCAGCCGTCGCACGTCCTGCGAAGTGGCCCGCTGGAACACGTCGTTGCGGGGACTGCCGTACGGGAGTGTGGTGTAGCCGCCGGGGAAGACGCGCTCCCAGGTCAGGGTGGAGTGGCGGTTGGCGGACAGGACGTAGTCCCACTTGTCGACGTCGTCGAGGAGCGCCGAGACGTCCAAGTCCCGTGCGGCGGCGGGGTGTTCGAGGAGGTCCAGGCCCATGTGCTTGAGGGGCGTGCCGCGTCGGGTCTGGACGACGACCTGGCCGGGGCGCTTGCGCAGACGGGGGTCGAACTCGCCGTTGCCGACGAGGTACTTGGAGCGGGCCAGCGCCGTCCAGTAGGCGGCGGTGCCGGGGCGCAGCCGGCGGGTGGCGGTCGGGATCGTGTGGTGGTGCTCGGGGGCGGCGATCCACGCGGTGCGGATGTGCGGGGCGAGCTCGCGGAACGCCGACTCCAGGGCGCCCGGGTCGCCACCGTGGCCGCGGCCGCCGTACGCCGAGAAGACCGCGCGGTCCGCGTGCAGCGGGAGGCGGAGCTGGACGCGGTAGTGGAGCCGGAGGGACGCGGTGCGCAGGGCGCCGGCCAGGCGGACGGCGCGGGCCGCGGTCCGGTGGCTGAGCCTCCTCGTCAACTCCAGCGCGCGGTAGACGCGGTGCAGGTTCAGGCGGACCAGGGTGTGGCGCAGGCGTGCGCGCACCGGAACCCGGTGGCCCGGGGCGCGGTAGCGGCGGTAGTGGTCGCGGGCCCTGCCCAGGAACTCGGCGCGGGCAGCCCGCGGCAGCCGGTGCCGGTCGGTGAACACCGCCGTCAGCCGGTCGACCATGCGGCGGAACAACACCGGCCGCCAGCCGCCGAGTTCGGGGTGCTGGTCGAGGAACGCGAAGAGCCGGTCGTACTGGTCGAAGAGGTCGAAGCAGCCCAGGGCGGCGTGCCGTTGCCGCCTGCGCTGCCGGCGGTGCACACACACCCGGTCCAGCGTCGCGATCGTCTCCGCCGTCATCAGGACCGGATACGTCCAGGGCGTGTCCTCGTAGCGGCCCGGCGGGAAGCGGAAGCCCCTGCGCTCCACGAACTCCCGGCGGTACGCCTTGTCCCACGCGACCGTCGTCGCCCCCAGCAGCCCGGGGCGGTCCTCCAGACGGAACGGCGCCGGGCCCTGCTCGGTGAGGTGGAGCGCCGACGCCGGGCGGGCGGTCCCGCCCCGCCAGTCGGTGACCGCGTGGTCGCAGACCAGCACGTCCGGCTCGCCCGTCTCCTTCAGCCGGTCGGCGATCGCCCGGAGCGCGTCCGGTGCGAGAGCGTCGTCGCCGTCCAGGAACACCACGTAGTCACCCGTCGCCGCCGCGAGACCGGCGTTGCGCGCCGGGCCGGGCCCCCGGTTCTCCGCGAGGTGCACCGGTCGCACCCGGGGGTCGCGGGCCGCGAACTCGTCGACGATCTCCCCGCAGGCGTCCGGCGAGCGGTCGTCGACGGCGATCAGCTCCAGATCGGGGTACGACTGGGCGAGCACCGACTCCAGACACTCGTGCAGATACGCCTGAACCTGGTACGCGGGGACGATGACACTGAACCTGGGCAAGGCACATCCATGGGGGAGGGGTCGGCGCGGGCGTTCGGCCCGGGAACGGCCGGTGGAGTGACTTGGTTACGAGGCTTGCGGCATACGGGGGACGCGAAGGGGCGGACCGCTGCCGGCCCGCCCCTCGGAAAACGTCAACCTGACTGCTGTACGCGCTACTTGACCGCGCCCGCCATGACGCCGGACACGAACTGCCGCTGGAACGCGAAGAACACGATCAGCGGGATGACCATCGAGATGAAGGCGCCGGTCGCCAGGATCTCGATGTTGCTGCCGAACTGCCGTACCTGCTGCTGCAGGGCGACCGTCAGCGGCTGCGAGTCGGCGTTGGTGAACACCAGCGCCACCAGCATGTCGTTCCACACCCACAGGAACTGGAAGATGCCCAGCGAGGCGAGTGCGGGGGCGGCGAGCGGGAGGACGACGGTGGCGAACAGCCGCGCCTCGCCCGCCCCGTCCAGGCGCGCCGCCTCCAGGAGCTCCCTCGGGATCTCCGCGAAGAAGTTGCGCAGCAGGAAGATCGCGAACGGCAGTCCGAAGCCGACGTGGAACAGGACCGCGGCGATGATGTCGCCGAAGATCCCGAGCTCCCGGAACAGCACGGTCAGCGGGATCAGCGCCACCTGCACCGGCACCACCAGCAGCCCCACCACGACCATGAACCAGGTGTCGCGGCCCTTGAAGTCCATCCACGCGAAGGCGTAGCCCGCCATCGCGCCGATGAGCACCACCAGCAGGGTCGCCGGGACCGTGATCCACACGGTGTTGAACAGGGAGTCGGTGATCGTCTCGTTCTTCAGGAGGGTCTCGTAGCTGTGCGCGGTCAGCTGGCCCGGTGCGCTGAACACCTTCCACCAGCCGGAGGCGGCGATGTCGGTCGGGTCGCGGAACGACGAGACCAGCAGGCCGAAGGTCGGCACCAGCCAGACCAGCGCGACGCAGATCAGGAAGATCCGCAGGGCGCCGCCCGCCGCCCCGCTCGCACCCGGGCGGCGAGGGAACGCTTGGCGCGCACGGTCGTGTCGAGAGTGGTCACCGCTCACGCTCCTTCCGCAGCCGGCGCAGATTGACCCACATCACCGGCAGCACGAGCACCAGCAGGATGACGCCGATCGCGCTGCCGATGCCGTAGCTCGCGCCGCCGCCGAACGACGACTGGAACAGCTGGAGCGCCAGCACGTTGGCGTCGTCCATGGTGGGCTGCGGGGCGATGATGTAGACTAGGTCGAAGATCTTCATCACGTTGATCATCAGGGTGACGAGGACGACGACCAGGACCGGCGCCAGCATCGGCACCGTGACCTTTCTGAACACCTGCCACTCGTTGGCGCCGTCCACCCGGGCCGCCTCCAGCAGATTGCGGTCCACGCCCGCGAGACCGGCCGCGATCAGGATCATCGCGAAGCCCGCCCACATCCACACGTACGCCCCGATGATCGCCGGGGTGACCAGGGTCGGGCCGAGCCAGTCGATGCCGTTGTAGGGAGCCGCGAAGTTCGAGCCCGGGAGCCTCAGTTGAGCCCCGTCCGCCTCGCCGGGCAGATGGAAGGTGCCGTCGGCGCCGCTCGACGTCGAGGCGACGACCTTGCCGTCCTTCACGGCCTCGATCTTCACGCCCTTCAACGCCTTCTCACCGGCGTCGATCTGGCCCTTCGTGCCGCCGCCGCCCAGCTTGAAGTCCAGCCACACTGTGCCGTCGATGCCCTCGCCGGTGGCCGGCTTGGCGTTCTCGGGGCTGCCGGGGAGCCGGTTCGGGGCGATACCGACGAGCGGCAGCAGGGCCGGGGTGCCCGCGTGCACGGTGCCGGTCGACGTGAACGAACCCCCGCCCGAGGGCTTCAGATCGCTCACCGCCGCGTTCGGCCGGGCCTTCGGATAGACCGAGGAGTCCACGAACGCGTCGTGCACGCTCGTCACCACCGCGTTCGCGACGCCCTGGTCCGGGTCCGCCGCGTACACCAGCCGGAAGATGATGCCCGCCGCGAGCATCGAGATCGCCATCGGCATGAAGACGATCAGCTTGAACGCCGTGCCCCAGCGCACCCGTTCGGTGAGCACCGCGAAGATCAGGCCGAGCGCGGTGACCACCGCCGGGGCGACCGCGACCCAGATCGCCGTGTTGCGTACGGCGGTCAGGGTCGCGTCGTTGCTGAAGATGTCGCCGTAGTTGCCCAGCCCCACGAACTTCGAGCCGTCGGCGTCGTAGAGACTGCGCCAGATCGAGTACCCGATCGGGTAGACCACGAGCGCGCCGAGCAGGATCAGCGCGGGCAGCAGGAACAGCACCGCCACCCACAGTCTGGTCCGCGTCACGCTCTTGCGCGGAGACGCGGAGGGTGTCGGCAGTGCGCCGGCGCCCTCCGCGGAGTTCGCCACCGAGGCCATCGGCGTCAGCTCGACCCGTAGGCCTTGGCCGCGTCGGCCTCCAGCTTCCGCTGGGCGCCCGCGACATCGCCCGGGTTGCTCAGGAAGTCCTGGAGGTCCTTCCACTCGCCGGTGCCCTGCGTGCCGCCGAAGGCCGCCGGGGCCTGGTCGGACATGTCGAACCGGAAGTTGTCACCGGCGTCGATCAGCGCCTTGGCGATCTGCCGGGTCACGTCGTCCTTGTACTTGCCCTGGTCCATCTCCTTGTTGGGGGAGAGGATGCCGCCCTGCGCCGCCCAGATCTCCGCCGCGTCGGTCGAGGCGAGGAACGTCAGCAGCGCCTGCGCGCCCTTGCCGTCCTTCAGCGCCACGGCCACGTCACCGCCGCTGACCACGGGGGAGTCGGTGCCCACCGCCGGGAACGGGAAGACCTTGGCGTCCGTGCCCACCTTCGCCTTGGTGTCGGCGTTGATGTTCGCGGTCACGAAGTCGCCCTCGTAGACCATCGCGGCCGGGGTGTCACCGGTGAAGGCCTGGGTGACCGACTTCGGGAAATCCGTGTCCAGCGCGCCCTTGCGGCCGCCCGCGAGCAGCTCGTCCTTGCCCCACAGCTCGGCGAGCGTGGTGAGGGCCTGCTTGACGGACGGGTCCGTCCACTTGAGCTTGTGCTGGGCCAGCTGGTCGTACTTCTCCGGTCCTGCCTGGGACAGATAGACGTTCTCGAACCAGTCCGTCAGCGTCCAGCCGTCCGCGCCGCCGACCGACACGGCCGGTGAGCCGGCGTCGGACAGGGTCTGCGCGGTGGCGAGGAAGTCCTTCCAGGTCTTGGGGGTCTCGGTGATCCCGGCCGCGTCGAAGGCCGCGGTGTTGTACCAGATCAGGGACTTGTTGGCGGCCTTCGCGTACACGCCGTACTGCTGGCCGTCGACCGCCCCGAGATCCCGCCACCCCTGCGAGAAGTTCTTGTCCAACTGGGCCTTGGCCTCCGCCCCGAGGGCTTGAGCCATTTCTTCTGCGCGAACTGTTTCAACACACCGACCTGCGGCAGGAACGCCACGTCCGGCGGCTGACCGCCCTCGATCTTGGCGCCGAGGAAGGTGGAGGTGTTGTTGCCGGTCGGTACGAACTTCACCTTCGCGCCGGTGCGTTCGGTGAACTCGTTCAGGACCTTGGTGAAGTTCTCCTGTTCGGCTCCGGTCCAGACGGCGGCGACCTCCAGGGTCTGGCCGTCGAGCTTGGGGAGGGTGACGGAGGTGCCGGTCCCCGTGCCCTTGCTTTCGTCGTCGCTTGCCTTGTCGTCGTCTCCGCCGCACGCGGTGAGCACGAGTGCTCCCGCGAGGAGGGCGGCGGTTGCCGCGGCGGCCCTGCGTGTCCGGTATGTGCTCGTGCTGCGCATCACTGCCCCGTTCTTCGTCCTCGTCGAACGTCGAGCGCTGTCCCGTGGCCCTCTGGTCTACGCCGGGGGCATGGGGTCGGCAAGACCGCGTGCGGTGTCAAGTGGGAGATCGTTGCGCCGTCGTAACGCGGCGTTCCAGGAAGGGCGCTAAAGGAGGGACGGCACCTCCGTGGCCGCGACCTCCCGGGCTGCCCGCTCCAACGCGCTGGCCAGCAGGGCCAGATCCGTCGGGCCGTTCCCCAGCTCGCGCACCGGGCGGCGGGCCGGCGGGTCGCCCATCCGCTGCCAGTCCAGGGGGACCACGGTCGGCCGCAGCGTCGCCGTGCGCGGGATGCGGCCGGTGACCCGCCCGCCCTGGAACGCGGTCGTACGACCGTCCGCCCAGGTCAACCGCCCACGCCCGGGCGCCGGTTCGTCCGGTCCCGCCGTCACCGCGTCCAGCACGACCCGCAGGGACGCCCGCCGCGCCGGTTCCGACTCCGCCGTACGGCCGCCGGAGACCGCCGCCGCGACCAGGTGCACGCCGAGCCGCTCGCCCTCCCGCGCGACGGCTTCCAGGGCCCGCATCACCGAACCCGCCGACGGTCTGCCGGGGGAGCCCAGCGGGGGCGAGACCAGCGCGTCCAGGTCGTCGACGACGACCACGAGGCGGGGCAGCGGGGGCGCCGGCTCGGTGTGCCGGCGGGCCGCGCCCGGGCGCAGCCGCATGGTGGAGCTGGGCGGGCTGTCCAGATCGCCGTTCCCGGCGGCGCCGCGCTGGGCGACCATACGGCCCGACAGCTCACGGCCGGTGTGCCACTCGGCGAAGTCGGACCGGCCCAGCAGCTCCGCCCGCCGCTTCAGCTCGGCGCTCAGGGACTGCGCGAACTCCCGCATCCGGACCGGGTCGTTGGCGGCGAGGTGGGTGGTCACATGCGGTACGTCGGTACAGACCCGCAGACCTTCCCCGTGCCCCGCACCCGCGCTCACACTGTCCCGGCCGTCCATCAGGACGATGCTCAGCCGGTCGGGACGCTCCGCCGCCGCCAGCGAGGCGACGACCGCCCGCAGCAGTTCCGTACGGCCGCTGCCCGCCGGTCCCTCGATCAGCAGGTGCGGCCCGTCCGCCACGAGGTCGGCGGCGACCGGCCCACGCGGTCCGGCGCCGAGGACGGCAAAGGCCCGTCCGCCGAGTGCCTCGGGGTCGTCCGCCGCGGCCGCCCAGCGGGCCATCAGCGACGCCGGGGTGGCCCTGGCCAGCCCCAGCTCGTCCAGCAGCCGCGCCATCTGGGGCAGCGGCGCGGACACGCGCGCGTGCCGCTCCGGTCCGACGCCGTCCGTGCGCAGCGGGGCGAGCGCCGCGCGACCGCTCCGCCCAGGCGGGGAGACCGCGTCGACGGCGGCGACGGTGCCATGGCCGACCGGCCGAGGCTCGCCCGGGGCGGAGGTGGTCGCCGGTGGCCGCGCGACCCGCAGCGCCGCAGGGCCGTCGCCACGTCACCGCTGAGCGCGACCGCGCCGCACGCGGAACGTCGGCGCCGCCGCACACGCCGCCTCGTACGTCTCCGTCACCGGCGACGCGGGTGAGGCCGGTGACGTCTCGGCGAGGCACAGCACATGGATCCCGGCCCGCGGCCCCTCCAGCGCCAGCCGCGCCACGGCCTCGCGCACATCGGCGCCGCCGGGGTCGCCGTCCACGACGAGGACGGTGTACGGCCCGGCGAAGGCGCTCGCGTCGGCGGTGTCGTCGGCCTGCGCCCAGGAGGGGCGCCGGGGCGCCACCGGCGCGGGCTGTGGCGGCGCGTCCTCCAGCCTTCTGAGCAGTTCCTCCGTGCGCGCCGTCGCCTGTTCGCGGTCGTAGGCGAGCAGGAGGCGGCAGTCCTGGCCGTGGCCCGGGCGCAGATGCGGGAGCCAGCCGAGCCAGGACCACTCGGCGGCGCGCTCCGCGGCGGGGCGGGAGCGGTCCGCGCTGAGCAGCACGATCTCCAGGGTGTCGGGGGAGTGCAGCGCGGCGAGCTGGGCCAGCACCGCGCGGGCCAGTCCGGCGAGCCGCGCGCGGGGGCCGGCCAGCCCCAGCGAGCCGACCTCGCGCAGATCGGCGGTCACCGGGACCGCGGGCAGCAGGCCCGAGCCGTCGGGCGCCGCCCGGTCGGCCGTGCCCAGCCGCACCGTCAGCGCCTCCGGGTGCCCCGCTCCGCGCTCCCACAGCCGGGGCCCGGGGCCCAGCGCCGTCAGCAGCAGGGCCGCCGGGTCCGGCCAGGTCTCCGGCAGCTGGGACGCCCCGGTCACCGCTTCCGTCGCCGGATCGGCCGTCTCCTCGTCGTACGCCTCGCTCCGGTCCGCGGCCGCGTCCTGCTCACCGCGCCCGCCGGCCAGCCGCCGCGCCCACGCACCGAGCCCACCCCGCTTGCGCAGACCCTGCGGTACGTCGGTGCCGCGCAGGGGGGTGCCTTTGCGGCGGCCGGTGCCGGGGGTGTCCGTGGCGTCGAGTCCGTCAGCGGTACGCGTGTGCTCGGTGGAGCCGACGTCGCGGCGGGCGGCGCCGTCGGCAGGCGTGCCCTGGGCGGGGCTGCCGAAGGGGCCGTCCGAGGGGGTGCCGTGCGCGGGTCCGCTGCCCGGGCGGTGGCCGGTGGCCCCGCGGTAGACCGAGGTGTTGTCGGCGGGGGCGCCTGTGCGGGCCCGCCGTGTGAACGGTGGCCGGAAGTCCCGTCATGGGCCGAGGTGTTGTCAGCCGGGCCGGCCGAAGGCCCGCCGGACGCCGGGGTGTTGCCGGAGGGGCCATGGCTCCCCCGCGTACCGCCGATGTCTCCGCCGCGTGCGGGCTCGCCGGGCGCGTACGCCTCTCCCGCGCCGGGCCGTCCGCCGTGGCGTCTGTGCGTTGTCTCCCGCGCCGGGCCGTCCGCCGTGCGTCTGTGCGTTGTCTCCCGCGCCCGGCCGTCCGCCGTGTGTCCGCCCGCTGTCTGGCGCACCCGACCAGGCGGCACCCGCGCCGTCGCGTGCCGCCCCCGCGACGCCGGACACCCGGCGCCGGGAGCCGGTGCCGCGCGCCCCGGGGGCCTGGCTCTCGATCCGGGGCGCCCCGCCCTGGCCCGGTACTACGGGAGCTTCGGCGCCGGTGCGGCCCTGGCCCTGGGTGGCCCAGGGGGCCGTGCCGGCGGTGTGCCGGGTCGGGGCGGAGGGGCCCGCGTCGCTCCCGGCCGTGTCCTCGTCCGGCGACGCCGGCACGCGTACGTGGCCCTCGCCGTCCGGGGCGGTCCGCAGTCTCGCGCCGGGGCCGCCGGGCGGGGCCAGGCGGAGGGCGGACTCGCCGATGCGCAGGAGGGCGCCCGGGGGGGAAGCGGACGGGGCGGGTGCCCACGCGGGTGCCGTCCAGGACCGTGCCGTTCGTGGAGTCGAGGTCGGCGACCGAGACGCGGCCGTCGCCGGCGACCGTGACCGCGCAGTGCAGCCGGGAGACGTCCGGGTCGTCCAGCGGGACGTCGGCGTCGGCGGAGCGGCCGATCTCGACCCGGCCGCCGTGCAGGAGATGGACCCCGCCCGCGTCCGGTCCGGCGACCACGTCGAGGCGGGCCGGGGCGTCGTCGACCTCGGGGTGCGGCTGCGGGGTCGGTGGGGGCGCCGAGGGACAGCACCGCGCCGTCGGTCAGCGGGGGCTCGCCGAGGGTGCAGCGCTGGGCGTCGAGCCGCTCGGCACCGGCGTAGAGCACGGGCTGGCCGGAGCCGGGGGCGGCGTCGCCGGAGACCGCGGAGGCGAGCGCGGAGGTTATCGCCGCCAGGGCCGTCCCCGCAGGGGCCGTGATCAGCACGTCGCGGCTCGGGGTGCGGCCCCTGGCCGCCTCGGCGGGCGGGGCCAGCGGGTCTACGACGGTCAGCCGGATCTGCATCGCCGTCAGCGGTCCCTTCTGCCCGGGCGCGGACAGTCCCCCACCCCACACGAGCACATCGGCCAGTACTGCAGGCATCCTCGCACCTGCCACTGACAGTCTGCCCGCCCCCCGGCGGCAAGTGATCTTGATTGGTCAGCTCTGCCCCCAAAAGTGCCTGACCAAGGCCGCGCCGGCGATCACTTGAGATCGGTCACGTACGACTGTGGCAACCGGTCGACCGGGTCGAGCGTCTTTCCTTCGAACAACCACGGGAACCGGTACGTAAGACGCACAGAAAGACGACAGGCTGCTCCTACGGGAGGCGGCACTACAGTGGGTCGGAACATACGCAAGCAAGCAGGGAGCGCATGACGTGCGGCCGGTAGGCAGCAAGTACCTCCTCGAGGAGCCGCTCGGACGCGGCGCCACGGGCACCGTGTGGCGCGCCCGGCAGCGCGAGGCCGCGGGCGCCGAGGCGGCCGTCCAGGGGCAGCCCGGTGAGACCGTCGCGATCAAGGTCCTCAAGGAGGAACTCGCGAGCGACCCGGACATCGTGATGCGGTTCCTGCGGGAGCGCTCCGTGCTGCTCCGGCTCACCCACCCCAACATCGTCCGGGTCCGCGACCTGGTCGTCGAGGGCGATCTGCTGGCCTTGGTCATGGACCTCGTCGAGGGCCCCGACCTGCACCGCTACCTGCGCGAGAACGGCCCCTTCAGCCCCGTCGGCGCCGCCCTGCTCACCGCCCAGATCGCCGACGCGCTCGCCGCCAGCCACGCCGACGGCGTCGTCCACCGCGACCTGAAGCCCGCCAACGTCCTGCTCCAGCAGCGCGGCGGCCAGATGCACCCGCTGCTGACCGACTTCGGCATCGCCCGTCTGGCCGATTCACCCGGCCTGACCCGGACCCACGAGTTCGTCGGCACGCCCGCCTACGTCGCCCCCGAGTCCGCCGAGGGCCGCCCGCAGACCTCCGCCGTCGACATCTACGGCGCCGGCATCCTGCTGTACGAGCTGGTCACCGGCCGTCCCCCGTTCTCCGGCGGCTCGGCCCTGGAGGTCCTCCACCAGCACCTCAGCTCGGAGCCGCGCCGCCCGTCCACGGTCCCCGACCCGCTCTGGACGGTCATCGAGCGCTGCCTGCGCAAGAACCCCGACGACCGGCCCAGCGCCGAGAACCTCGCGCGCGGCCTGCGCGTCGTCGCCGAGGGCATCGGCGTGCACGCGAACTCCGCGCAGATCGCCGCTCGTCCAGTCCAGGAACAGCAGGCCCGCCCTGGGGTCGGCGTCGAGGTTCCCCAGAGAGAGGAACATCGAGTTGCCCGGGTAGTCCCGCCAGCCGAGCTCGCGCGGTGAAGCGACG
>MWJO01000112.1 GCA_002027195.1 Streptomyces sp. GKU 895
TCCGACCGTGGAGCCACCGTCCGCCCCGCGCCCGTCCGACCTGTCGCCGATCGCCCCGCCGGATCGCCGCCCCCCCAAGGAACCCCTGTGGCGGGACCTGGTGGGTGACGTGCTGCGGCGTGAACGGCTGGCCCATGAGCGGACGTTGAAGGACGTCGCCGATGCCGCGCGGATCTCCATGCCCTACCTCTCCGAGGTGGAGCGGGGCCGCAAGGAAGCCTCGTCGGAGGTCCTCGCGGCCGCCGCCCAGGCCCTCGGCCTCGGACTCGGGGACCTGCTCGCGCGGGCCCAGGGCGAGCTGATCCGGCTCACCAGCCGGACGTCCGCCGGAACCCGCCGGGCGGCGACCTCCTCGTACGACGGCCTCTGCCTGGCCGCCTGACGCCCACCCGGCGCCTCACACCTTCACGAGGCGCCGGCTCAGTACCTCGTCGGCCAGCCCGTACGCCACGGCCTCCTGCGCGGTGAAGACCTTGTCGCGGTCCATGTCGGCGCGCAGGGTGGCGACGTCGTGGTGGGTGTGCCGGGCGAGCACCTCCTCCACCTGTCCACGGATCCGGATCATCTCCTTGGCCTGCAGCGCGAGATCGGAGATGCTGCCCCGGCTGCCGCCGCTGGCCGGCTGACCGAGCAGCACGCGCGCGTGTTCCAGCACGATCCGCCGCCCCGGGTCCCCGCCCGCGAGCAGCACGGCCGCCGTGGAGGCCGCCTGGCCGACGCAGACCGTCGAGATCGGCGCCTGGACGTACGTCATCGCGTCGTAGATCGCCATGAGCGAAGTGAACGAGCCGCCGGGGGAGTTGATGTAGACCGAGATCTCGTGGTCCGGTGCCGAGGACTCCAGATGGAGGAGTTGCGCGATGACGACGTTGGCCACGCCGTCGTCGATCTCGGTGCCGAGGAAGATGATCCGCTCCGACAGCAGCCTGCTGAACACGTCGGACGTGCGCTCGCCGTGCGCGGTGCGCTCGACGACGTACGGAATCGTGTAGTTCCCCATGTCACAGCCCCATCCGTCGCTTCGAGGCGGCCGGGCGGACGTCCGCGAGGGACTCCAGGACCCGGTCCACCATGCCGTACTCCCTGGCCTCCTCGGCCGTGAACCAGCGGTCCCGGTCGCCGTCGCGGGCGATGGTCTCCGGCGTCTGGCCGGTGTTCTCGGCCAGCAGCCGCTCCATGGTCCGCTTGCTGTGGTCGAGGTTCTCCGCCTGGATCTCGATGTCGGCCGTGGTACCGCCGATGCCCGCCGAGCCCTGGTGCATCATGATCCGCGCGTTGGGCAGGGCGTACCGCTTGCCGGGCGTGCCGGCACAGAGCAGGAACTGCCCCATGCTGGCCGCGAACCCCATGGCGAGCGTGGACACGTCGTTCGGGATGAGCCGCATCGTGTCGTAGATGGCGAGGCCCGCGTAGACCGAGCCGCCCGGGCTGTTGATGTACAGGCTGATGTCGGTGCGAGGGTCCTCCGCGGAGAGGATCAGCAGCTGCGAGCAGACGCGGTTGGCGGAGACCTCGTCGACCTGCGTGCCCAGCAGGACGATCCGCTGCCCGAGCAGCTGGGCGGCCAGGTCGTCGTCGAACCGGGAGGGCGGGGTGTCGCCCTCCTCGGCGCGCGGCAGGAGCGGGGTGAGTGGTGTCATCGGTTCGCCTCCGTGCGGAGTGGTCGGGTTGCCGTCGACTTCACTCTCGACCCCGTCGGGCGCCGGTGGCCGGTTTCTCTGCCCGTGGCAGATTCGCCACGGGCAGAGAACCCAGGAGACCCCCCTGATCAGGCCTTTTCGCGGGGGATCAAGCCTTCTCGCGCAGCTGCCGGAAGAACGCCCGGACGTCCTCGACGAGCAGATCCGGTTCCTCCATCGCCGCGAAGTGCCCGCCGCGGTCGAGTTCCGTCCAGCGCACGATCGTGTCGGTGCGCTCCGCGTTGCGTCGCAGCGGGAGGGAGATCTCGGCCGGGAAGACGGCCACCGCGGTGGGCGCGGTCGAGGGCTCGGTGGGCCGCTCGCCCCGGGGGTGGGCTTGCTCGTAGTAGAGGCGGGCGGCCGAACCGGCCGTCCCGGTCAGCCAGTACAGCATCACGTTGGTCAGCAGCCGGTCCCGGTCGACGGCTTCCTCCGGGTACTGATCCGAGTCCGTCCACTCGTGGAACTTCTCGACGATCCAGGCGAGTTGGCCGACCGGGGAGTCCGTCAGGCCGTAGGCGAGGGTCTGCGGCCGGGTCGACTGCAGGGCGATGTACCCCGTCCCCTCGCGCGACCGGGCGCTCCACCGGCGCCACGACTCGAGCGTGCGCTCCCGCTCCTCGGGAGGGAGCGCGGCGAGTTCGTCCTCGGTCGCTCCCGGGTGGCGTGCGCGCCTATCACCAGGTTGAGGTGGACGCCGACGATCCGGTCCGGGCAGAGCCGGCCCAGCGCGCGGGAGATCGCCGAGCCCCAGTCGCCGCCCTGCGCGCCGAACCGCTCGTAGCCCAGCCGCCGCATCAGCTCGGCCCAGGCCCGGGCGATCCGGTCGGCATCCCAGCCGGTGTCGGCGGGCGGCCCGGACAGCCCGTAGCCGGGAATGCTCGGTACGACGACATGGAAGGCGTCGGCCGGGTCGCCGCCGTGGGCCGCCGGATCGGTCAACGGGCCGACCACATCCAGGAATTCGACGATCGAACCCGGCCAGCCGTGGGTGACGATCAGCGGGGTGGCGTTCGGCTCGGGGGAGCGGATGTGGGCGAAGTGGACGGTCGTGCCGTCGATGACGGTCGTGAACTGGGGCCACTCGTTGAGCTCCGCCTCGGCGGCACGCCAGTCGTAGGAGTGCCGCCAGTGGTGGACGAGGTCGCGCAGATAGTCCGCCGGTACGCCGTAGGCCCAGCCGGTCGCCGACAGGTCGTCGGGCCAGCGGGTGCGGTCGAGGCGGGCGTGGAGGTCGTCGAGGTCGCTCTGCGGGATGTCGATGCGGTAGGGGCGGATCATGTCCGCGCTGCTTTCCGTGGGAGCTGACGTCATGGTGCGGATGGTAGGCCGGACGGGTCAGTACGGCCGATGAGTTTCCGGGCATGGACCAGTCCACACCCTCGACAGCGATTCCCACGCCCCAGGAGGACGCCATGGCGACCGACGGTTTCACCACGTGTCTCTGGTTCGACGGCAATGCGGAGGAAGCCGCCCACTACTACGTCTCGATCTTCAAGAACTCCAGCATCGGCTCGGTCGCCCGGGTCAACGAGGGCGGCATGGGCGAGCCCGGCTCGGTGATGGCCGTGGACTTCACGGCCAACGGCCACAAGTTCGTCGCCCTGAACGGCGGACCGCAGTTCCAGTTCACCGAGGCGATCTCCTTCCAGCTCTTCTGCGAGAGCCAGGAGGAGATCGACTACTACTGGGCCAAGCTCACCGAGAACGGCGGCGAGCCCGGCCCCTGCGGCTGGCTCAAGGACAAGTACGGCGTGTCCTGGCAGGTCATCCCGGACAACCTGATCGCCATGGTCAGCGACCCGGACCCGGAGAAGGCGGTCCGGGTGACGAAGGCGTTCATGGCGATGGGCAAGTTCGACAAGGCCGAGCTGGAGCGGGTCTACGCGGGCGAGTGAGCGTCAGCCGGCGGCGGCCCGGCCGATCACGCGGGTGATCTCCCGGGCGATCCGCAGGATGCCGGGCGAGCGGACCGGACAGGGCTTCGGCGTGGACGTCGTGGGCGCCAGGCAGAAGTGCAGGTAGTCCTTGTCGAGGTGCAGGGCGGTCCGGTCCCGGCCCGGCTGGGTGCAGTAGACAGGGTGCTCGTGCTCGTAGGCGTCGCACGGCACGTACTGCGTCCAGGTGTAGCGGGCCCCGGCCGCGCTCACCCGGGCCCCGGCGTCCGCGACGACGTCCCCGGAGGCGGCGGCCTGCTGCTCGTACAGCTCGTTGACGCGCCGGACCCGGTCGGGGGTGATCGGGTCCGGGCCCTGCGCCACCCACACGATCCGGGGCCGCGCGGCACCGCCCGCGGCGGCGATCTGCTCGGTCAGCCGGGCCATGTCGGCCCGGTACCGCTTGAAGTACGTCGTCGGGTCGTCGGCGTGGGTGATGCCGTCCATGCACCACGTGTAGCCCCACGCGTTGCCCCAGAACTGCAGCACCACGAAGTCCGGGTGCAGCGACCGCACGAGCGCGGCCGCCTTGTCGCCGTCCGGTACGAGGGACTTCGCGCCGGTGCCCTCCAGGTAGTCGCAGACCGTCGTGCCCGAGTACGGCCTGCTGGTGTAGTCGGCGCGCAGATCGCGGCGCAGCTCCTGGCCGAGCACTCGCTGCGCCTCCATCGCCAGGGAGTCCCCGAGATAGAGCACCTTCGGTGCCTTGGCCGGTGCACTGGGGCTGGCGGCGGCGCGCTGGTGCGTGGTGCCGACGGCCGGCGGCGGGGCCGCCTCCGGCCCGGACTCCGGGTCCGAGCACGCGCCGAGCAGCACGCCGGCCAGCAGTAGTCCCACGATCCACGGCTTGCGCATGCGGCAACTCCCGCCCCGGACACCGAAATCGGCTCCCCAGGCAAGCACAGCCGGGCAGAAGGGGGAAGAGGCAGGCCGGTCAGCCCCGGTCGGGGCGCTCCAGCAGGTCGACCAGGTCGTTGAGCGGCAGCGGCTTGGCGAGGTGCGCGTCGAAGCCCGCCGTACGGGATTGCGCACGGTCGGCGCCCCGGCTGAATCCGGACACCGCGATCAGCCGTACCCGGTCGCCGTGCGGCCGGGAGCGGATCGTGCGGGCGACCGTGTAGCCGTCCACGTCGGGCAGACCCAGGTCGCACAGGACGACGTCGAAGAGGCCGTCCTCGGTGGCCGTGAGCGCGTCGGCGCCCGTGTGGACGGCGGTGACGTGATGGCCCTGCCGCTGGAGCAGGGTCCGGTAGGTCAGGGCGAGGTCGGCGTTGTCCTCCACGATCAGGATGGACAGCTGGCGCCGGGCCGGTCGCACCACCACGGGCCGCGGCGGCTCCGGCGCCGTCAGGTCGGCGACGGGCAGCAGCACCGTGAACGCCGCGCCGCGGCCGGGGCCCTCGCTGTGCGCGCTGATCCGGCCCCCGTGCAGCTCGACGACCGTCCGTGCGACGGCCAGGCCGAGGCCCAGGCCTTCCGGTGTGTCGGGGCCGGCCGGGGCCGCCCGCATGAACACGCCGAACAGGTCCTCGGCCTGGGCGGGGTCGAAACCGATGCCGTCGTCCCGGACGGTCAGCCGGGCCCGTCCCTCGTCGGCGCGCAGCGCGACCTCGGTGCGGCCGCCCGGCGGCGTGTACTTGAGCGCGTTCGACAGCAGGTTCGTCAGCACCTGCGCCAGCCGCAGCCGGTCGCGTCGACCACCACGGGTGCCGCCGGAAGCCCCACGTCCAGCTCGCGGCTCTCGTGCCCGAACAGGCCCCGGATGTCGGCGCACGCGCTCTCGACGACCGACCGCACGTCGACCCGCTCACGCACCAGCTCCAGCCGTCCGGTGAGCGCCCGGGTGCCGTCGAGGAGGTCGTTGCTCATGCGCACCAGCGTGCCCAGCTGCCGCTCCAGCACGGACAGCGCCGGATGGCCGTCGGGCATGTCCAGCGCCAGCAGTTCGGTGGCCGCGGTCGCCGCGGCGAGCGGGTTGCGCAGCTCGTGCGAGAGCGTGGCGATGAACCGGTCCTTGGCCTGCTGCTCCTCCCGCAGACGGCGCCCCGCCGCGTCCAGCTCCGCGTTGGCGTGCCGCAGCTGATCGTTGACCTCGCGGATCTCCCGGGCCCGTACGAACAGGTCGATCTCCATGCCCTCGGCACGCATCTGCGCCTCGGCGGCCACCCGCTGCTGCTCCCGCCCCACCCGGCGCACATGCACGAACTCCGTGACGTCCTCCACCCGGTGGATGACGTGCGTGACCCGCCCGTCCGCGTCCAGGACCGGGGCGTTGACCGGGCTCCAGTACTTCTCGTCGAAGCCGCCCGCCTCGCCGGTGGGGATGTCGTACCGCTGGAGCGGCATGGTGTCGGTCCGCCCGGTCGCCACCACCGTCTCCAGCGAGCGCCGCAGATTGGCGACGCCGTCGGCCGTCGGGTCGTCCGGGTTGTCGGGGAACACCTCGAAGATCGGCCGCCCGACGATGGCGCGCTCGGTCCCGGTGGCCGTGAGGTAGGCGCGGTTGACCTCGACGATGGTGAAGTCGGGGGTGAGGACCAGCAGCGGGGACAGGGTGGCGTCGAAGAGGCGCCGGAAGTCCAGGGTCTCGGGCATGGCGGCCCTCTCCGGGGCAGGTCAGGGGTCCAGTCGGTAGCCGTAGCCGCGGACGGTGGTGATCCGCGGGGCGGGCACGGGCAGCAGGGCGAGCTTGCCGCGCAGCCGGTAGACGTGCTCGACGACGGTGGCGGGCTGCTGCCAGGAGGCGCCCCAGATGCGTTCCAGGAGCTGCTCCGCCGAGAACACCCGGCCGGGCGCGGTGGCCAGCAGCTCCAGCAGCGCGTACTCCTTGGGCCGCAGCACCAGCAGGAACCCCTCGCAGGAGGCCTGGCGGGCGGCGGTGTCGATGCGCAGCGGGCCGATCTGGAACACGGCCGGGGTGTCCGGCGGCTGCGCGCGGCGCAGCACGGCGCGGATACGGGCCACCAGCTCCCGCTGCGAGAACGGCTTGACCAGGTAGTCGTCCGCCCCGATCTCCAGTCCGGCCACCCGGTCGGCCTCCGCACCCCGGCCGGTGATCACGATGACGGGGAGGCGGCTGGTGGAGCGCAGCGCCCGCAGCAGCTCCAGGCCGCTGCCGTCGGGCAGGCCCAGATCGAGGACGGCCAGGTCGATGCCGCCCTCGTGCAGCACGGCCTTGCCGACGCGGGCGTCCATCGCCCAGGTGACGGTGAAACCGGCCCGCTCCAGATAGGAACGGCACATCAGTGCGAAATCGGAGTCGTCCTCGATCAAGGCGAGGTGCGGACGCATGTCACATCACCTGGCCCAACTGCTGTCCGCTCGTTGTGGCACCGGTGAGCGGGCGTTGATGCCCCGACCATGTGGCGAAGGTAGAACAGTGCATGCCCACGGTTCAAGGGGGAGCCGCCCAGGGGGAGTTCCGGAGCGGGTGCGCGCGGTGCGGGGATGACGAAGTCACCGCCCGTGCCCGCTCCGGAACACGGGATCCGGGGTGCATGGTGGGCAGGGCTCAGGGACGGACGGCTTGTACGAGAACACGCTGGAGCCGGTCGGCCCTGCCCACTGGGCCCCAGCCGGGGAGCACCGGCTCCTGAAGGACGCGAACGGCCTGCTCGTCGCCGAACTCCGCGGCGACGTCGACCTCGCCACCGCCACCGGACTGCGGCTGTGGCTGGACTCCCTGCTGCGCCTGGACGCACCCGGCCATGTCGTCGACCTGCGCCCGGTCGCCTTCATCGATTCCACCGGTCTGAGCCTGCTGCTGCGCTTCCGCGGCCGGGTCCTCGCCGCGGAGCGCGGGTTCGCCCTGCTGTGTGATGCCGGTCAACGCAGATTGCTGCACGCGCACGGCACACTCGACGTATTCGAACCCACCGCCACGCTCACCGAAGCCTTGGTGAGGGCGGCGGCCGGGGGTGAGCCGGTCAGGCGGGGCCGCCCGTGGACTCCCGCACCACCACGGTGAAACGGCTGACGAACTCCTCCGGCTCCGGCCGGGCGCCGGTCCGCTCGATCCGGTGGACCAGCAGACGGACGGCACGCTCGGCCATCGTGTCGTGGTCGGGGTCGACGGTGGACAGGGAGGGCACCAGGAACCCGCTCTCGGGTACGTCGTCGAAGCCCATCACCTTGACCTGCTCCGGCACCCGGACCCCGGCGTCGGCCAGACCGCGCAGCACCCCCATGGCCACGGTGTCGGTCACGCAGAAGACCCCGTCGAAGTCGAGCCCGCTCGCCACCATGTCCCGGGCGCAGCGTGCCCCCTCGGCCCTGGAGAAGGCCGCCAGGCATCGGTGCAGCTCCGGGTCCAGGGGCAGGCCGGCCTCCTCCAGGGCCTGCCGGTAGCCGGTGTGGCGCAGGCTCGACACGTCGACCTCCTCGCCGACCGTGCCGCTGACGAACGCGATGCGCCGGCAGCCCCCGTTCCACGAGGTGCCGGGTGGCCGCCCGGGAGGCCTCGACGTTGGGCATGGCGACGTGGTCCACCGGGCCGCCGAAGATCCGCTCGCCCAGGATGACCACCGGATGGTCCATGGTCAGCCACTCGGTGTCCTGCGGTCCCATGCCCACCGTGCTGAGGATGAGCCCGTCGTAGAGGCGGTTGCGGGACAGGGCCAGTGCCTCGAGTTCGCTGTCCCGCAGGGCGTAGGTCTGCTCGATGGCGACCCGCAGACCGAGCGGCGCGGCCGCCGCGATGATGGCCGCGGCCAGCCGCCCGTAGTAGGGGCTGTCCACCTCCGGGACGGCCAGGCCGATGGTGCCGGTACGGCCCTTGCGGAGGTTGCGGGCGGAGACGTTGACGCGGTAGTCGAGGCGGGCCATGGCCTTGAGGACCTTCTCCCGGGTCGCCTCGCTCACCTTGGGGTGACCGTTGATGACGTTGGACACCGTCATCGCCGAGACACCGGCCGCCCGGGCCACGTCCTGCATGGTCGCCATGGCCACCGCCTGTTCTGTGCTGCCGACGTCCGCCGGACCATTACATCCCGGCCCCGCCCTCTCGCGAGCGGCAGGGCCGGGGCACGGGTCAGGCCAGCGGGGCCCGGACGGTGACGAAGGAGTGGGGCGGCAGGGTCAGTTCGAGCCCCCGGCCGGTGGTCTTGACGTCGTCGAAGGCACACGGGGCGACCGTCTGCGTTGCGCCGGGGGCGTTGTGGTCCTGGAGCCGGTCGGCGGTGAGGATGCGGGCGGTCGTCGCCCCCAGGCTGCCGCCGCGCAGATCGAGCGTCACCCGGGCCGGCTCGGCCGCGTCGAGGTTGGACAGCGAGATGAGCACCGTGCCGTCCTTGACGCTGGCGGACGCGGACAGGCGCTCGGTTTCCGGGTCCTCGCCCCGCAGGTGGACGGTGAGCGAACGGGCGTCCTGGTGACCCTTGTTCATCTCGAAGACGTGGTAGGTCGGGGTCAGCACCAGGCTGTCGCCGTCGGTGAGGACCATCGCCTGGAGGACGTTGACGGTCTGCGCGATGTTGGCCATGCGCAGCCGTGCCGCGTGCTTGTGGAAGATGTCGAAGTGGACGCTCGCGACCAGCGCGTCCCGCAGGGTGTTCTGCTGGAACAGGAACCCGGGGTTGGTGCCCGGTTCCACGTCCCACCAGGTGCCCCACTCGTCCAGCACCAGACCCACGGTGCGGCCGGGATCGTAGACGTCCATGACGGTGGAGTGGCCGGTGAGGATCCGGTCGATCTTCCGGGCCGCCGCCATCGTGCGGTAGTAGTCGTCGGTGTCGAAGTCGGTGGCGCTGCCCTTCTCCTCCCAGGGACCGGCGAGCGTGTAGTAGTGCACGGACAGGGCCTGGAAGAAGTTCTTCGGGGTGGCCTCGCAGCCGAAGCAGCTGATCTGCTGCATCAGCGTCTCGGTCCACTTGTAGTCGGCGTCCGCGGCTCCCGAGGCGATCCGGTACAGCTCGTTGTCGCCGTGGTCACGGCAGTACGTGGCGTACTGGCGGGCCAGATCGGCGTAGTACTCGGCGCGCATGTTGCCGCCGCAGCCCCAGGTCTCGTTGCCGATGCCCCAGAACCTCACCCGCCACGGCTCCTCACGCCCGTTGTCCTTGCGCAGCCGCACCATGGGGCTGTCGCCGTCCCGGGTCAGGTACTCCACCCACTCGCTCATCTCCTGCACGGTGCCCGAGCCGACGTTGCCGCTGATGTAGGGCTCGGCGCCCAGCAGTTCGCACAGGGCCATGAACTCGTGGGTGCCGAAATGGTTGTTCTCCTCGACGTTGCCCCAGTGCGTGTTGACCATCCGGGGCCGCTGCTCGCGCGGGCCGATGCCGTCCTTCCAGTGGTACTCGTCGGCGAAACAGCCGCCGGGCCAGCGCAGGTTGGGGATGTCCAGGGCGCGCAGGGCCTCGACGACGTCGAGCCGGATACCGCCCTCGTTGCGGATCGGGGAGTCCTCGCCGACCCAGAAACCGCCGTAGATACAGCGGCCGAGATGCTCGGCGAAGTGGCCGTAGAGATGCCGGCTGATCGTCGGACCCGCGAGGTCGAGGTTGATGACGGCAGTGGTGTCTGACACGAGATGCACTCCAGGACGGTGAGGCCGTGTTTATCGAGAGCCGTGTTTATCGTTAAACTCGCCTACCTGTGCGAGCTGAGTCAAGAGGGCGGGGGCTCGGCGCCACCGGCTGAAACGGGCCGAACCGTTCGGCGCGCGCCCCGGCGGACACGTGACTAGCGTGAGAATCCGGACCGTCCACCGAACCGGAGAGGGCCGCAGTCATGGCCGTACAACCTGAGGGAACCCCGTGTTGGGCCGACGCGATGTTCAGTGACGTGGAGGGAGCGAAAGCCTTCTACGGCGACGTCCTCGGCTGGACCTTCGGCGAGGCGTCGTCGGAGTACGGCAACTACACACAGGCCTACGCGGACGGCAAGGCCGTCGCCGCCGTCGTGCCGCCCATGCCGGGGCAGGAGGGCCAGTCGCAGTGGTGCCTGTACTTCGCGAGCCCGGACGCGGCGGCGACCGCGGCCAGGATCCGTGACCACGGCGGCGAGGTCCTGATGGAGCCCATGGCGGTCGGCGACTTCGGCACGATGTGCCTGGGCCGCGACCCGGGCGGCGCCGTCTTCGGCGTCTGGCAGGCCGGTGTCCACGAGGGCTTCGAGGCCGTCGGCACCCCCGGCGCGTACGCCTGGGCGGAGATCTTCACGCGCGACCCCGAGAAGGTGGACGCGTTCTTCCCGGCCGTCTTCCCGTACGCCGTCAAGCAGATCGAGGACGACGCGATGGACTTCCGCATGTTCGACGTCGGCGAGAACACGGTCCTCGGCCGGATGAGGATGACGGACGAGTTCCCGCCGGAGGTCCCCTCGTACATCAACGTCTACTTCGCCGTCGCGGACTGCGACGACGCCGTCGCCAAGGCCACCAAGCTCGGCGGCACCCTCCGCTTCGGTCCGATGGACAGCCCCTTCGGCCGGTTCGCCGCCCTCAGCGACCCGCAGGGCGCGAGCTTCTCGGTGATCGACATGTCGACGACCCAGGGCGAGATGCCGAAGATCAGCGAGGTGTGAGGACCGCGAGCCCTCAGGCCGAAACCCGGTGACCGGGTGCCCCGGCCGACCGTGGCATGATCGGTCGCATGCGTGAACGTGTGGTGGCCGCGTGCGACGGTGCATCGAAGGGAAACCCCGGACCGGCCGGCTGGGCCTGGGTCGTCGCCGACGAGGGGGAGACTCCGGCCCGCTGGGAGGCGGGGCCGCTCGGCAGGGCCACGAACAACGTCGCGGAACTGACCGCGCTGGAACGCCTGTTGACCGCGGTCGCCCCGGACGTGCCGCTGGAGATCCGGATGGACTCCCAGTACGCGATGAAGGCCGTCACCACCTGGCTGCCCGGCTGGAAGCGCAACGGCTGGAAGACGGCCGCGGGCAAGCCGGTCGCCAACCAGGAGCTGGTCGTCCGCATCGACGAACTCCTCGACGGCCGCACGGTCGACTTCCGCTACGTCCCCGCCCACCAGGTCGACGGCGACCGCCTCAACGACTTCGCGGACCGCGCCGCCAGCCAGGCCGCCACCGTCCAGGAGCCCGCGGGCAGCGACCAGGGGTCGCCCGAGCCGCCGCCCTCCCCGGACACCCCGAAGACCTCCCGCCCCGCCAAGGCCAGGTCGCCCCGGCGAAGCGGTGGTCAGGGCTCCTCGTCCCGCACCATCAAGGCGAAGTTCCCCGGCCGCTGCATGTGCGGCCGCTCCTACGCGGCGGGCGCGGACATCGCCAAGAACGACCAGGGCTGGGGTCACCCGGAGTGCCGTACGGCAGGGGCCTGATCAGTCGGTGTCGAAGGTGTAGTACGCCCGGTGGTCCAGCAGATCCGCCGGGCGCACGTCGTTCCACGGCTTCATCGTCTCGCCCAGGTCGACCACGTCCGGCGTCCCGGCGGCCGGCAGGTACCCCGAGTCCGGGTGCCGGCGCTGCCACTCGGCCCACAGCTTGTCGACGTAGGCGTGGTGCAGCCAGAACACCGGGTCGTTGGGGGAGACCCCGGTCGCCATCTGGCCGCCGACCCAGACATGGACCCGGTTGTGCAGATTGACCCCGCGCCAGCCCTCCAGGTGGTTGCGGAAGCCGTCCGACGCGCTGTTCCAGGGCGCCATGTCGTACGTCGCCATCGCCAGCACCGAGTCGACCTCCGCCCTCGTCGGCAGCTCGCGCACGGAGGTGCCGAGCGAGCGGCGCAGGAACGTACGGCCGTCCACCCGCACGGATATGGGCCAGTTGCCCGCCGCCGCGGCGAACGGGCCGTCCATCACCTGGCCGTCCCGGCTCCGCCCGGTGCCGCCGAGGAAGTCCGGCGCCCACAGCGAGGCGCGCGGGGAGCGGTCGGTCGACCAGTCCCCAGTACGGCAGCGCGACGGACGCGTCCACCGACTGCAGCGCCCGCTCGAACTCCAGGAGGTATCTGCGGTGCCAGGGCAGGAACGACGGTGAACGATGGCCCGTACGCTCGCTGTTGTCGGTGTCGGACATGATGAACGCGTTGTGCGTGGTGACGAAGGCGTCGTAGCGGCCGCTGCGCTTCAGCTCCAGGACGGCGGCGACGAACCGCCGCTTCTCGTCGGCGGTCAGGTTCGCCTGGTTCTTGCGGACGGTCATGTGCGGTGCTCCAAAACGGGTACGGAGAAGGTCAGTTGGCCGGGAACGGGAGAAGCCGCGCGCCCTGCAGCTCGTCGACCGCGGCGCGTGCGGCGGCCCTCGGGGTCGGCACCGGGTCGTAGTGGCTGACGACGCTGATCCAGCTGCCGTCGGCGTTGCGCATCACGTGCAGTTCCACCCCGTCGATGAACACGGCGTATCCGGCGCCGTGGTGGTGACCGGCGCCCGACGCGGGCCGGCCCTGTATCCGGCGGCCCTTGTAGACCTCGTCGAAGGTGTCGGGGGAGTGGTGGTCATGGGCGGAGGCCGGCTGGGTGACGGCGACCGTGGCGGCGACGGCGGCCGCGGCCGCGAGGGCGTGACGCCGGGTCAGTTCGGGCACGGGATCGGTCCTTTCGGGTGGGTGCGTCGGATGACCCCGTATCCCTATCGGTGCCGAAGGGGCAGCTGTGACCGGTTGGCTGAGATCCGGACAATTCCTCATATCCAGTACAAGCTTGAACGAAGATGATCTTGCCGTGGAGCGTGAGGGCGGAGGTCCTGGAAGGGGAAATTCCGCCGCGCGGAGCCGCCTGGCGGGTGATCTTTTCCGGAGTGACGCCTCGCCGGTGACCTGCCTCACCCGCGGAAGCTGACGCAAAGCCCTGCTACCCTGCGTCGTCAAATGACCGCTCTGAGTGATTTCCAGGGGTGCGCGTGAAGGTCGCCTGTGTCGGCGGCGGGCCCGCCGGCCTGTATCTGTCGATCCTGCTCAAACTGCAGGACCCGTCCCACGACATCACCGTCTACGAACGCAACCCCGAGGGTTCGACGTACGGCTGGGGCGTCACCTACTGGCGCGGACTGCTCGACAGGCTGCACACGCACGACCCCGAGTCGGCCCGTGCCGTCGAGGAGCACTCCGTCCGCTGGAACCACGGCGTCGCCCACGTCCGGGACCTCGCGACCCGCCAGGACGGCGACGAGGGCCACGGCATCGGCCGCCACCGCCTCCTGGAACTCCTCGCCGCCCGCGCCCGCTCGCTCGACGTCCGCCTGGAGTTCGAGCACGGCATCACCCCGGAGAACCTGCCCGACGCCGACCTCGTCGTCGCCGGCGACGGCGTCCACAGCGCGCTGCGCACCGCCCACACCGCGCACTTCGGCACCGAGGTCAAGGCGGGCCGCAACCACTACATCTGGCTCGGCACCACCAAGGTCTTCGACGCCTTCACCTTCGCCTTCGTCGAGACCGACCACGGCTGGATCTGGTGCTACGGCTACGGCTTCGGCCCCGACCGCAGCACCTGCGTCATCGAATGCGCCCCCGAGACCTGGACCGGCCTCGCCTCGACCGGGCCGACGAGGGCGAGGGCCTGACCCTGCTGGAGAAGCTCTTCGCCGGCATCCTGGACGGGCACGCCCTCATCGGCCGCTCCTCGGCCGACGGCAGCGCCCAGTGGCTGAACTTCCGCACCCTGACCAACCGCACCTGGTCGCACGGCAACCTCGTCCTGATGGGCGACGCCGCCCACACCACGCACTACTCCATCGGCGCCGGGACGACCCTCGCCCTGGAGGACGCCATGGCCCTGGCGGAGGCGCTGCGCGAACACGCCGCGCTCCCCGAGGTGCTCACCCGCTACGAACAGCGGCGCAAGGCAGAACTCCTCTCCGTCCAGAGCGCCGCCCGCTACAGCGCCCAGTGGTACGAGAACCTCCCGCGCTACATCGGCCTGCCCCCGCAGCAGATGTTCGCCCTGCTCGGCCAGCGCCACTCCCCGCTGCTGCCGTACGTCCCGCCCCAGCTGTACTACCGCATCGACCGGGCCGCAGGACAGCTGGAGGTGCTGCGCCGCTTCAAGCGCTGGTTGGGGCCGAAGATCGCGCGGAACGTGCACGCACGGGCACTGGGCTCCCGCAAGGACTGAGTGATCGTCGGGACAATCGCTAGGTGAATGGCTATTCACCGAGTATGGTGAATAGCCATTCACCTCTTTTCATGTCCTTGTGGAGTGCCGATGGACGGACCGCTCCGATATCCCGCCCGCTGCGGGACCGACTGACGGTCCCGGTGCTGGCCTACGGCGGCATCCTCATGGCCGTCATGCAGACCGTGGTCGTCCCGCTGCTGCCGGACCTGCCGCGGCTGACCGGCGCCTCGCCCGGCACCGTCTCCTGGATGGTCACCGCGACCCTGCTGTCCGGCGCCGTCCTCACCCCGGTCCTCGGCCGGGCCGGGGACATGTACGGCAAACGCCGGGTCCTCATGGCGGCGCTCGCACTGATGACCGTCGGCTCCGTGCTGTGCGCCCTGTCCTCCGACATCCGGGTGCTCATCGCCGCCCGCGCCCTGTCCGGTGCCGCCTCCGCCGTCGTGCCGCTGTCCATCAGCATCCTGCGCGACGAACTTCCGCCGGCCCGGCGGGGGCACGCCGTCGCGCTGATGAGCTCGACCGTCGGCATCGGCGCGGCGCTGGGGCTGCCGCTCGCGGCGGTGATCGTGCAGTACGCGAACTGGCACGGCCATGTTCTGGGTGACCGCCGTCCTCGGGCGCCGTGGGGCGTCGGCGCGGTGTGGTGGGCGGTGCGGGAGTCGCCGGTGCGCGAGCCGGGCCGGTTCGACGTGCCGGGCACGCTGGGGCTGGCGACCGGCCTGGTGTGTCTGCTGCTCGGGGTCTCGCAGGGCGGGCAGTGGGGGTGGGCAAGTGCCCGGATCGTCGGGCTCTTCGCGGCCGCGGTCACCGTCCTCGCCCTGTGGTGGTGGCAGCAGCTGCGGGCCGAACGGCCGCTGGTCGACCTGCGGTTGGTGTCCCGGCCGCGCGTCGGGCTGTCGCACGTGGCCGCGCTGCTGACCGGGTTCGCGTTCTACGCCAACTCGCTCGTCACGGCCCAGCTGGTGCAGGCGCCCGAGGCCACCGGATACGGTCTCGGCCTGTCGATCGTGCAGACCGGTCTGGTGCTGCTGCCGAGCGGCTTCATCATGCTGCTGCTCTCGCCCCTCTCCGCCCGGATCTCGGCGGCCCGCGGCCCCCGCGTCACCCTGGCCCTGGGCGCCGCGGTCATCGCGGCGGGGTACGCGGTGCGCATCGCCGACAGCCGCGACCTGTGGATGATCATGGTGGGTGCGGCGATCGTCGGCACCGGCACCACACTCGCGTACTCGGCGCTGCCGACGCTGATCCTGCACGCCGTCCCGGCCGGCCAGACCGCCTCCGCCAACGGCGTCAACGTCCTCATGCGCACGATCGGCCAGGCCGTGTCGAGCGCCGCCGTCGCCGCGGTGCTGGTCCGGCACACCAGCCCGGTCGCCGGTCTGCCGGTGCCCACCCTGGACGGCTATCTGCTGGCCTTCGGCATCGCGGGCGCGATCGCTCTGGCGGGCAGCGCCGTCGCGCTCTGCATCCCCGGCGACCCCGGGACGGGCGGCACGCGCCGGGCCCGGGAGCCCCGCGAGGAGGTGATGGAGGGAGCATGAGAGCCGTGAGCACTCCACCCACCGCCTCCGACCCCGCACCCGCACCCGCACGCCGGGACGCCGAGGCCACCAAGGCGGCGATCCTCAGATCGGCCCGCTACCTCCTGGCCCGGCACGCCCACACCGACATCACCCTCAAGGACGTCGCCGAACGCGCCGGGGTCAGCCCGCCGTTGATCCTCAAGTACTTCGGCAACAAGGACACCCTCTTCGCCCGCGTCATGTCCTTCGAGACCGACGCGGCGGCGCTGCTCGACGCCCCGCTGCCCGAACTGGGCCGGCACATGGTGCGACACGTCCTGGAGAGCCAGAGCGAACGCGGCGCCGACCCCCTGCTGCGGATCGCGTTCGCGCCCCTGCACGGCGAGCAGGGCGACATCCTGCGCACCAACTTCCGCACCCAGGTGACCGAACACCTCGCCGCCCGCCTCACCGGCCCCGACGCCGGCCTGCGCGCCGAACTCGCCGTCGGCACCCTGCTGGGCCTCGGCGTCATGTACGGCATAGCCCGCGGCCGGCATCTGAGGGCGAGCGCCGTCGAGGACATCGTCGACCGCTACGCCCCGCTGGTGCAGGTTCAGTTGACGCCACCCGCGGACTAGCCGAACAGCCGGTCCAGGAAGGCGTTCCCGAACACGCGATGCGGATCGAGCCGGTCCAGGATCCCGGCCGCCTGCCCCCAGGTCCCGTCCCCGAGCGACGCCGGCACCGCCGTGCCCAGCACCTCCTCGTCGTCCCACACCGCGTCCTCGGTGTAGGCCCACCCTTTGGACCACTCCACCCGGGTGAGGGAGTCCGTGCCGTCGTGGCTGTCCAGCAGGAACCGCTCGATCTCCCGCAGGAACCGCTCCGCGTACGGCGTCCCCGGCAGCGTCAGGATGTCTAGCCAGACCGCTGTGTCCCACTCCGGATGCCCGGCGTCGGGCCGCAGCGCGGACAGCAACGGGGCCCGGGCGCCCACGAGTTCGGCGTCCGCCGGATCGTCGAGGCCCGTCACCCGGATCTCCACCGAGCCGTTGACCGGGAACCGGCCGAGCGCGGAGTACACGGCAAGGCGCTCCCGGTAGAACGCGGTGAACTCGGCGACGACCCGCTGCACTTGGTCCCGCCGGGTCAGCACCGCGTAACCGTTGGCGTTGATCCGCAGCGTGGTCGGTTTCAGATAGAGCAGCGTGTTCTTGGACGGCCCCCACAGGTCGGCCGACAGCGTCGCCACCAGCCCGAGCGCGGCCGTGTCGTACTGCGCGTTCCCCAGCACGGGCGCCAGATACCAGGCCGCGTCGACACCATCCGCCCGGCGATGTCCGCCACCAGGGTCGGGACGTTGTCGGAGAACGGGTAGTTGTACGGCGACGTCACGCGCCGGGAAGCGAGCGGCTTCGTCGGCTCGACGCTCCACACCTTCAGCCACGGGAACTCCGTGAACGCGAACCAGATGGCCTCCACCCGCCCCGCCTCGTCGAGGTAGCTCGCGAGGGTGCGTCCGCCCCCGCCGGGCGCGGCGAAGAGCTCGGCGGCCGGGATGTCCGTACGGCTCACACAGCGCAGGTTGCTGTTCGCGCCGACACGCAGCACCACTTCGGTGACGAGGGCCCGCCCGAGGTGGGTCAGCAGCGCGCCGGCGTCGGTCTCGTCGCGCGCGAAGGTCCGCAGCGCATAGGCGCCGCTGCTCTCGTCCCACACCACCGCTGTCACCGACAGCACCCGGTTGCTGAGCGAGCCGTACGTCTGCCCCGGCTGCCGCTCCTCGCCCCGCGCCGGTACGGCGGTGCCGTGCGCGTCGATCGCCAGGGCGCCGCCGAGTGTGAGGTCGCCGGGCGCGGGGGCTGCGGTGACCCCGAGGCCGTGCCCTTCGAGGAAGGTGAGCAGGGCCTCCAGGGTGACGCCGGTGCCGGCCCGCACGGCGTGCGACGACTCCAGGGCCAGGCCGGTCAGGTGGGTGGCGGTGTCCACGAGGAGGACGGGGGCGTCCGCCGGCGTGTCCTCCGTGAGGGTCAGCGGGGACCAGCCGTGCGAGGAACCCCGGCCGCGGACTCTCCAGCCGTGGTGCCAGGCCCAGTTGACGACGGCGACGGCCTGCTCGCCGTCGGCCGGGGCGCAGGCCCACAGGCCGGCCGCGGTGATCTCGCCGACCCAGTTCCGGTACGCCGTGCGGTAGAGGCCGACGTCGGCGGGGAAGTCCGGCAGTTCCGCCGCGGCGGCGGCCGGATCGGCCGGCAGCAGGGTCAGGGCAGCTGCGCTGAGGAGAAAGCTCCTGCGGGTCCATGAGTCCGTCACGGGCTCAAGCTAGGCACTCGCTTGACAGAGAGCGCTTGCCCGTCGAAGTCATTCACTCATGCGAGTGAATCATTCACAGGCCCTGCCCTGGAGGGGCCCGTTCCGCGCACAGCCGTGACGGATGACAGACTGACGCCATGGACGAGCGCACTTTCGGCAGGTTGGGTCAGCAGGCATCCGTCGTCGGTCTCGGTACGTGGCAGCTGGGTGCCGACTGGGGAGACGTCGACGACAAGGAAGCCCTTTCGGTACTGGAGGCGGCGGCGGAGTCGGGAGTCACCTTCTTCGACACCGCCGACGTCTACGGCGACGGCCGCAGCGAGCAGACCATCGCGACGTTCCTGCGCAGCCGCCCCGATCTGCACGTGTTCGTGGCGACGAAGATGGGCCGCCGCGTCGAGCAGATCCCGGAGAACTACGTCCTCGACAACTTCCGCGCCTGGAACGACCGTTCCCGCCGCAACCTCGGCGTCGACCGCCTGGACCTGGTACAGCTGCACTGCCCGCCCACCCCCGTCTACTCGAGCGACGAGGTCTTCGACGCGCTCGACACCCTCGTCGCGGAGGAGCGCATCGCCGCGTACGGCGTCAGCGTGGAGACCTGCGAGGAGGCCCTCACCGCGATCGCCCGGCCGGGCGTGGCGAGCGTGCAGATCATCTTCAACGCCTTCCGCATGAAGCCGCTGCAGAAGGTTCTCCCGGCCGCCCAGGAGGCGGGCGTCGGCATCATCGCCCGGGTGCCGCTGGCCTCCGGTCTGCTGTCGGGCAAGTACACCAAGGACACCGTCTTCCCCGAGAACGACCACCGCACCTACAACCGGCACGGCGAGTCCTTCGACGTCGGCGAGACCTTCTCCGGAGTCGACTACACCACCGGCGTGGAGGCCGCCGCCGAGTTCTCCGCCCTCGCCCCCGAGGGCTGCACCCCGGCCCAGCTCGCACTGCGCTGGATCATCCAGCAGCCCGGTGTCACCACCGTCATCCCCGGCGCCCGCAACCCGGAGCAGGCCCGCGCCAACGCGGCCGCCGCCGCGCTGCCGGAGCTGTCCGCCGAGACGCTCGCCGCGATCCAGGACATCTACGACCGGCGGATCAAGGACCAGGTCGAGAGCCGCTGGTAGCCCGTCGGCGGGGAGTGGCCCGGCTGTTTGAACGATCAGACACCGGGTTACCCGTCCCGCATGGCGCAGGCAACGGAGAGGCGTACAGGCCGTGACGAGACCGAGGACGAGCGAGCCGACCGCATGTGGGGCGAGCTCATGCAGGAGATCCGCGTCGCCCAGATGGGCGTGCAGATCCTGTTCGGCTTCCTGCTGACCGTGGTGTTCACCCCGAAGTACGCCACCCTCGGCGACACCGAGGAGACCATCTACATCGTCACGGTCGTGCTCGGTGCCACCGCCACCGGCGCCCTCATCGGGCCGGTCTCGCTGCACCGCCTGGTCTCCGGGCGGCGCATCAAACCACGGGCGGTGGAGTGGGCCTCGCGGCTGACCTTCATCGGCCTGGTGCTGCTTCTCGTCACCACCGCCTCCTCGCTGCTGCTGATCCTCCGTGTCGCCACTCACGACGCGTTCGTGCCGTATCTGGTCACCGCGGTAGTGGCGTGGTACCTCGTGTGCTGGTTCGTCGTCCCGCTGTGGGTGCGGCGCCGCTATACGACGAGGTGACCTCCAGAGCCGCCAGCTGCCGGTCGTGCAGGCGGCTGAGCACCAGGACCGACACCGTGGCTCCGGCGAGGGCGCAGAACATGTCCCACTGGGTGTCCCACACGTCCCCCTGCGTCGCGAGGAAGGCGTCCGCCGCCTGACCGCCGACCACCGCGGCCAGCCACTCCAGCATCTCGAACACGGCGCTGAAGGCGAGGCACGCGCACACCGTCAGCGGGGCCAGCCAACGGCTCCCGCGCAGCGGCGAGGTACGGCTGAGCAACTCCCGTACCAGTACGGCCGGTACGAAGCCCTGCATGAGGTGGCCGAAGCGGTCGTACGGATTGCGCTCCAGGCCCAGTTCGTCGCGTAGCCAGTTCCCGAGCGGCACCTGCGCGTAGGTGTAGTGGCCGCCCACCATCAGCACCACCGCGTGCACGGCCAGCAGGCAGCACAGCAGGCCGGTGAGCGGGAAGCGGCGCCAGGCCAGCACGATCAGCGGCAGCCCCACCAGCACCCACACGGTCTCCAGGAACCAGGTGGTGCGGTCCTTCGGGGCCCAGGCGGAGAGGACCATGCCCACGACCACGGCCCCCGCGAGGAGGACGGGCAGCGGGCGGCGGACTGCTGTCATGTTCAGGCTCCTTTTCGTCGGAGCCCCATCGTGCTGGCCCCGCGCCCGCCCGGCATGAGTACGGCTACTCAGCCCGGTCCTGTGCAAAGAGCTCGGCCAGGAACTCGTCGACCCCGGTCCGCTCGCTGCCCGGCGGGACCAGTTCCCGGGTTCTGCGCAGGAACGTGGTCACCGCCGGGGCCCAGGCGAAGACCACGGCGTGATGCCGGCCGCCGTCGGGGTGCGGGTCGCCGAGGAACTCCATGCGCAGCTCGTGCCCCATGCCCGTGGACACGGGGCGCATGCGCACGTCTCCCAGTCCGACGGGCTTGAGCAGTCCCTCGGCGAGCATGTCGCGGTCCAGCCGCCAGCGGGCCAGGACCCGGCCGTCATGGCTGAACACCGCCGTGACGGCGAACGGGTCGGAGGCCTCGTACGACAGGTGGGCGAGCACTGGGAAGCGGTGCGTGACGCCGGCCTGGAGCTGCACGACCAGGGACTGTGCACGAGGGGGTTCACCTGAGGGCCTCCGGGGAGAACGGGCTTGGCCCCCTCTAGTACCCCCGTCGCGCACAAGATGCTCACTCCGGAGAGTGATTCCCGCGAGCTCCGCGCAACGCGGTGATGCAGGCGCCGATGGCCTGCTGCAGTTCCTCCAGCTGCTGGACCATGTCGTCCTCGTAGAAGTCCTGCGCGTCGTCGAAGGTCAGCTCCTCGAAGACCTTCGTCGCCCTCTGCAGGCTGCTGTAGAACTTCGTCCGCCGTTCCTGTACGCGCAGTTCGGGATCGGCCTCCACGGCCTCGACGACGAGGGTCTTCATGGTGTCGTAGGCCTCGGTGGCCCACTCGCCGGTGTCCTCGTCGTCCTCCAGCTCGTCGAGGAGCGAAAGGTGGCGCTCGGCCTCCTGGCGGAGGTCGGCCGGCGCGTCGACGGTCTGGCCGGCCGGGGTCTTGATCTGGCCGGACTCGGCGATCTGGCGGACGTAGCCGATCCGGTCGGCGGCGCGGCTCTCGGTGGCGACGGCCTTCTTCAGATCGTCGGTGCGCACGACGTCACGGGCCAGCTCGGACTGGAGCTCCGGGTCCTCGCGCACCCGGTCGAGCAGGGCCTGGCGGGCGGCGCGGGCGGTGGAGGGGTCGGCGAGGATCGCGGCCCGCAGGGCGGTCGGGTTCTCGGCGACCTCCAGCGCCTTCGTCGGCCGGATGCCCTCCGCCTCGGCGGCCTCGGCGATGGCGGCGCCGCGCTCGGAGGTGGCGCTGTTGCGGGAGACGTAGTAGCCGAGCCACACGTCGGCGTCCGGCAGCTCCACCTCCTGGCCCGGCGTGAGCGCCTCGAAGTGCGGGACGAGGCCGTCGTCGGCGGCCCGGTCCCACGCCTTGTAGTAGCGCATGACACGGTCGGCCGAGCAGCCGGCGAGTTCGGCGAACTCCTTCGCCGACACCTTCGGCGTCTCGTCCGCGCCCTGCCCGCCGGGCCGGACGCTGCGCGCCACCATCAGGCCGAAGGCCCATCCGCCGGTCCGCGCGTAGACGCCGAACTCCCGGGCGTCCCGCGCCACGAGGTCGGACAGCGGCGCGGGGGACGTCTCGGCCGACGCCTCGGACGGATCGATCGCTAGGGTCACAGGTGTCTCTCCTGAGGAGGGGCTGACAGGACTGCACATGTGCAGACCGGCAGCCTATATGGACCCATTGGCGATGCTTTGGCAGGCCCTGTGTGTCTAGCCGGCGAAGGCGTCACGGAGTGCCGGGAGCAGCGTCTTCTCCGCCCAGTCCAGGTACGCCGGCTGCGACTCGCCGCCGATCTGCACCAGGGCGATCTCCGTGAAACCGGCCTCCGCGTAGGGGCGTACGGCCTCGACGAAGTCCTCCGGGTCGTCGCCGCACGGGATCGACGCGGTGACGTCGTCCGGCGTCACGAACTGGGTGGCCGACTCGAACGCGTCGGGGTGCGGCAGCTCGGAGTTGACCTTCCAGCCGTTGCCGAACCAGCGGAACTGCGCGTGCGCCCGGTGCACGGCCGTGTCCCGGTCCGGGTCGTAGCAGACCGGCAACTGGCCCACGCGCGGCTTGCCCGTGCCGCCGTGCCGGTCGAAGGAGTCCAGCAGGCCCGCTTTCGGCTCTGTCGCGATCACCAGGTCGGCGAGCCGGCCCGCGAGTGCGCAGGACTGCTCGCCGGAGACGGCCACGCCGATCGGCACCGGCTCGTCCGGCAGGTCCCACAGCCGGGCCGACTCCACGTCGAAGTGCGTGCCCCGCCGGTTCACATGACCGCCCGCGAAGAGCGCCCGGATGATCTCGACCGCCTCCTCGAGCATCTCGTGCCGCACGTCCACGGACGGCCAACCGCCGCCCACCACATGCTCGTTGAGGTTCTCTCCCGAGCCGAGCCCCAGCCGGAACCGGCCCTGCGACAGCAACTGCAGCGTCGCCGCCTTCTGGGCCACGACCGCCGGGTGGTAGCGGAACGTCGGACACGTCACATAGGTCATCAGCGGAATGCGCGAGGTGGCCTGCGCGGCGGCGCCGAGCACACTCCACGCGTACGGCGAGTGACCCTGTGAGCGCAGCCACGGAAAGTAGTGGTCCGAGGTCACCGAGAAGTCGAAGCCCACTTCTTCGGCGCGCACCACATGGTCGACCAGCTCGCGGGGCCCGGCCTGCTCGGTCATCATCGTGTATCCGATTTGCACCATAAGCCGCGAGTCCCCTGGCTGGGCCGGTGAAAACGGCCGACCGGCATCTGGATCATGGCGGGGCCGCCGGGGGAGGATGCCCGCATGAGTGTTCGCCCGCTGCCCACGAGCACCCCGTCCGCCGAAGGCGTCGACGCGTCCGGCGTCCACGCCTTCCTCGACGCCCTGGAAGCCGCCCCCGGCATCGAGCCGCACAGCCTGATGCTGCTGCGCCACGGCAGGCTCGTGGCCTCCGGCTGGTGGGCGCCGTACACCGCCGACCGCCCCCATCTGCTGTACTCGCTCAGCAAGAGCTTCACGGCGACGGCCGCCGCCTTCGCCGTGGCCGAGGGGCTGCTCCGGTTCGACGACACGGTGATCTCGTACTTCCCGGAGTTCGACGCCGACATCACCGACCCGCGCAGCCGCGCGATGCTCGTCCGGCATGTCGCGACGATGGCCAGCGGGCACGCGGCCGAGACCCATGAGCGGGCGCTGGCGGCGGACCCCGAGGAGCCGGTGCGCGGCTTCCTCCTGCTGCCGCCGGACGGCGACCCGGGCACGGTCTTCGCCTACAACCAGCCCACCACCTACACCCTCGCCGCGATCGTCCAGCGGGTCACCGGCCAGACCCTCACCGACTATCTGCGCCCGCGTCTGTTCGACCCGATCGGCATCGGTGGGGTGGCCTGGCGGACCGACCGGACCGGGCGCCAGCTCGGCTTCAGCGGACTGCACGCCACCACCGACGCGATCGCCCGCCTCGGGCAGCTCTACCTCCAGGACGGTGTGTGGGAGGGGGAGCGGCTGCTGCCCGCGGGGTGGGTCGAGGAGGCGACCCGGTCCCACATCGCGAGCGGGGACGAGACCTGGTCGGCGGACTGGCGGCAGGGGTACGGCTACCAGTTCTGGCTGTCCCGGCACGGCTATCGCGGCGACGGGGCGTACGGGCAGTACTGCCTCGTGCTGCCCGAGCAGGACGCCGTGATCGCGTTCACCGGGGCCACCGACCAGATGCAGGCCGTCCTCGACCTGGTCTGGCGGCATCTGCTCCCGGCGTTCGGGCGGGAAGCCCGGGACGCGGACGCCTCGCTGGCCGAGCGCCTGGCCGGGCTCGCGCTGCCGCCGGCCGCGGGCAAACCGGTGCCGCTGGAGGACGCCGTCACGTTCACGCCGTACGGCGGTGGCTGCGCGGGTCTTCCGAAGCTGACGGCCGTGGAGGTCGCCGCGGACGGCCGGCGGGTGACGTTCGTCGAGGACGGGCAGCGGCTGGAGCTGGGGTGCGGTGAGCCCGGCTGGACCGTTACCGAGGGCCCGGTACCGGCCGCGGTGAGCGGAGGCCGGACCGGCGAGGACACCCTCGTGCTCGACGTGGCGCTGCTGGAGACACCGCACCACGTCGACGTGACCTGCTCGCTCACGGACCGGACGTTCACCGCGACATGGCGCACGCAGCCGCTGCACAGCTCCCGCATCGGGGCGATGCGCGCACCCCGCGACTCAGTCTGACGGCACCCTGAAGGTCCGCAGGATCGTCTCCAGGGCCCTCTGGTTGGCGGCGTCGTCCCAGTCGGCCGCCGGGGTCGTCCAGCGCAGCGAGAACCCGCGGCCGCCGCCGATGAGGAAGCCCCGGCCCAGGGTCCGCACGCGGGTGCCGTCGACGGTGGCGAGCCACTCCATGTCGGCGGCCTCGCGGCCCTGGTACGTGGTCGCGCGGATCTCCCCGACGCGCTGGTAGTCGCCGTACTGCGAGCGACGGCTCGACGTCGTCGCGCCAGACGGCGACCGGGTCGTCGCCACCGAGTGCTGTAGGTGACGGCGAGGTGCGGGGTCGTCCTCGGCGCCGAGGACGACCCGGGCGGCGTCTGCGTTCTCGTGCTCAGCACCTTCCAGCCCCGGGAGCGCGACGGAAAGCCCTGAGGTGCGGTGTAGTGCTGGAACCCGGGGTCGGGGACGGGGCCGCTGGTCGCTTCGGGGTGGGGTCGAGTCGGCGTCGGGGTGGGGTCGGGGTGGGGTCGGCTGCGCCGACGGCTGGTAAGCTGTCCGCCGGGGCCGAGGCCGTGGGTCGACCGGTGGGGCGTCCGCCGCGGGTTGTCGGAACCCGTGGACGAGCCGGTCGCGGCGAGGCCGCGGCCGTGACGGGACGACGGCCAGCGCCGTGCCCGCGGCCATCATGCGCCGGTTCCGGCCCGGTCCGGCGGCGTAGCGGCGGCAGCCGGGAGGCGCTTGGCCGACACGGCGTCCGGGTCGTCGCTCACGATGCGGGCGAGGGCCTCGCGGACGAGCTGACGGCTGAGCCGTTCCCGGGAGTTCTTCCGGAGCAGCCCCTGCACGGTCGGGGTGAGCGGTCCGGCCCGCACCGGGCCGCGCAGCGGCAGCCGGTCCACTCCCTTCAGCGTCGTCGACGGGCTGTCGCGGTCCAGGAAGGGGGGCCGGCCCTCGACCATGGTGTAGAGCATCGCGCCGAGCGCCCACAGGTCCGCGGCCGGACCGATCCGCTCGTCACGGGCCTGCTCCGGGGAGGCGTACGACGGTGCGCTGACCCGGGGGGCGAGGGTCGCCCCGGCCAGCCCGAAGCCCGTGACGACGAGGGGGCCGTCGTCCCGCACGAACAGCTGGCCCGGACTGAGCTCGCCGTGGGTGATGCCCTCGCCGTGCCCGGCCTCCAGCACGTCGAGCAGTTCCAGGCCGATGCGGGCCGCGCGCGCGTGGTCGAACGTGCCCTGGCGTTCCAGGAGTTCGCCCAGTGGGGTGCCGTCGATCCACTCGGTGACGGTCCACAGGGTGCCGTACTCCTCGACGGCGTCGACGACCGCGGCGACCCGGCCCGGGCAGAGCCGGCCCATGGTCTGGGACATCCGCACGACCCGGGCGACGGCCCGCCGCGCGCCCTCCCCGTCGGGGTCGGGCGGCAGCCCGATCTGGGTGAGGAGACAGGGGCGGCCGGCCTCGACGTCCTCGCCGCGCCAGCAGACGCGGTTGGTCTCGCGGTGGAGGACGTCCAGGAGCCGGTACCGTCCGGCGACCAGTTCTTGTGTGGAGACGTGCGCCTCGCCCATGCTCATCCCTCGCTGAACCCCTGGCTCTCACCTTTCCCACAGGTACGAAGGGCGCGACCGGGTGCGTTCAGCCGAATGGCAACTGCTTTCCTGACATGCAGTCAACGAGCCGGATTTGACGATTGGTCAAGGATGGGTGACGAATGGTCAGAGAAGGCCGAATCGTTCCGCCCATGCCATGACGTCCCCGGGCGTCGCGTTGCCGCCGCACACGACCAGTCCCAGCCGGGCCCCGTCCCCGACCCGCTCCAGCACGCGCCGCGCCGCGGGCAGCAGAC
>MWJO01000113.1 GCA_002027195.1 Streptomyces sp. GKU 895
CCTTCCGGTCCGCACGACGCCCAGTCCCCGTGACCTTCAGCCCGGGGACGCCCACCGCCGAGACCCCCGACTCCGACCCCGACCCCGAGGCCGCCGCCCCCGAGCGCCCCGCCAACCGCTGGTTCTCCCGCAAGCCGCGCACGAGCCGAGCAGCCGCAGCGCCCTCCACCCCGTACGAACGCGACGCCGACGACGCCGCCTTCGAGCCCTACGACTTCCTGCCCGCCGATCCGCACCCGGCCGCGCATCCGATCGCGAGCCCGTCGACCAATCCGCCGAACCCGACTCCGAAGCCGAGTCCGACCCCGACTCCGGAGGCGTCCGCCACCCCCTGGCACGACGACGTCTCCCGGGAAGCGCGGTGGGCCGTGCTCAAAGAGGTGTCGGACACCGAGTGAGGGTCAGCTCGTGCCCAGGATTCCGCGGAGTTCCTTCGGGAGCAGGTCGCTGCAGGACTGCTTCGCCTGGTTGGTGAGCGCGTCGTTCGTGCAGGTGTAGTAGTCGCTGTAGACGAGCTGGGCCGTGAAGCCCGCGCCCACCAGCACCACCGCCAGGGACGCCGTGACCAGGCCGCTGATCGCCGCCGTGGTCTGGGGGCGGGAGCCCGAGCTGTCCGGCGCCGGGGTGTCGGGGTCGGCGGGGCGGGGGCTTGGCGCGCAGGGCGCTGACGCCCCAGTACAGGGCGAGCGCCCCGAGCAGCAGCGCGACGTACGGCCAGCTGAACAGCGCGAAGAAGAAGGCCCACATGCCGCTCAGGAGCGAGTACCGGGCCCGGCGCTGGGTGGGGTCGGTGGGGTCCCAGCGCATGCCGGTGCCGGAGCCGCCGCCGCTGCCCTGGCCGCCCTCGGGGCCGGGCCCGCCGAGACGGTCGCCGAAGCCGCCGGAGGAGCGGCCCGGCTGGCGGTCGCTCCACTGGCTGCCCCACGGGGAGCCGGAGTCGTCGTCGGAGTCACCGCTCGGGCGGCGCGGCTGCCACGGCCGGTCGGGCGTGCCCTCCGGCGGCGGGGCGAAGGGGTTGTCGTCGTCCCCGGCGGAGCCTCCCGACCCGGCGTTCGACCCGGCGCCCGGCCTGGCGGCCGAGCCGGTGTCCGGCCTGTCGCCCTCGGGCCCGGCCCCCGGCCCGGCGTCACCCGGCCTGCTGTCCGGCTTGTCGTCCGAGGGTGCGTCGGGCGGGGACGCGGGGCGCTCCCGCAGCAGCACGCCGCGGCGCTCCCCTCCCTGCATCGACTGCGGGGGGAGCGTGAGGAGTCGCAGGCTGCGGTCCGGCATCAAGTGAGCGTCTTCCCCTAGGTGATACGGCTGTCTGGCGTGAGCTGATGTGAGCTTTCACTTCGGAAACGCACCGCACGACGACCACGTTCCCGAGTCGAGCCCTCCCAGACGCTACCTTCCGGCCACGCCCCCGTCCCGTGGGGGCCGTCCGGAGTGCCGGTATCGTTGCTGACGTTCGGCCGCTTCGTAGACTTCCCCGTATCCCGGGGCGCGATGCATTCGTACGAACGTACATACCGAACGTACATACCGCATGTTCCCCGAGAAAGGGCCCCCCGTGGCTAAGCGCCTTGTCGTGCTGGTCTCCGGTTCCGGCACCAACCTCCAGGCGCTCCTCGACGCCATCACGGAGACCGGCGTCGAGGCCTACGGCGCCGAGATCGTGGCCGTCGGAGCCGACCGCGCGGGCATCGAAGGGCTCGCCCGCGCCGAGCGCGCCGGGCTGCCGACCTTCGTCACGCGGGTCAAGGACTACGAGACGCGCGAGGAGTGGGACGCGGCGCTCGCCGAGGCCGTCGCCGCGTACGAGCCCGACCTGGTCGTCTCCGCCGGGTTCATGAAGATCGTGGGGAAGGAATTCCTCGCCCGGTTCGGCGGCCGGTTCGTCAACACCACCCCGCCCTTCTCCCCAGTTTTCCCGGCGCTCACGGCGTCCGTGACGCGCTCGCGTACGGCGCCCGGGTCACCGGCTGCACTGTCCACTTCGTCGACGACGGCGTCGACACCGGACCGATCATCGCTCAGGGCGTGGTGGAGGTCCGGGACGAGGACGACGAAGACGCTCTGCACGAGCGCATCAAGGAAGTCGAGCGAAGGCTGCTCGTCGAGGTCGTGGGGCGGCTCGCCCGCAACGGCTATCGCATTGAGGGACGAAAGGTAGTTATCCAGTGACCGCCGAGAGCATCGAGAGCGGCAAGCGGGCCATCCGCCGCGCGCTCGTCAGCGTCTACGACAAGACCGGGCTCGAGGAGCTTGCCCGCGGGCTGCACGAGGCCGGCGTCGAACTCGTCTCCACCGGGTCCACCGCGGGCCGTATCGCCGCCGCCGGCGTCCCCGTCACCAAGGTCGAGGAGCTCACCGGCTTCCCCGAGTGCCTGGACGGCCGGGTCAAGACGCTGCACCCGCGCGTGCACGCCGGCATCCTCGCCGACCTGCGCCTGGAGGACCACCAGCGGCAGCTGGCCGAGCTGGGTGTCGAGCCGTTCGACCTCGTCGTCGTGAACCTGTACCCGTTCCGCGAGACGGTCGCCTCCGGCGCGTCGCCCGACGAGTGCGTCGAGCAGATCGACATCGGCGGTCCCTCGATGGTCCGCGCGGCGGCGAAGAACCACCCCTCGGTTGCCGTCGTCACCAGCCCCGCCCGGTACGCGGACGTGCTGAACGCCGTCCAGGACGGCGGGTTCGACCTCACCACCCGCAAGCGGCTCGCCGCCGAGGCCTTCCAGCACACGGCGTCGTACGACGTGGCCGTCGCCTCCTGGTTCGCCTCCTCCTACGCGCCGGTGGACGAGTCGCAGTTCCCCGACTTCCTCGGCGCCACCTGGGAGCGCGAGAACACCCTCCGCTACGGCGAGAACCCGCACCAGCCGGCCGCGCTGTACGTGGACGCCTCCGGTGCCGGGCTGGCCAAGGCCGAGCAGTTGCACGGCAAGGAGATGTCGTACAACAACTACACGGACACGGACGCCGCCCGCCGTGCCGCGTACGACCACGACGAGCCGGCCGTCGCGATCATCAAGCACGCCAACCCGTGCGGCATCGCGGTCGGCGCGGATGTCGCCGAGGCGCACCGCAAGGCGCACGCGTGCGACCCGCTGTCGGCGTTCGGCGGCGTGATCGCCGTGAACCGGCCGGTCAGCAAGGAGATGGCCGAGCAGGTCGCGGAGATCTTCACCGAGGTCATCGTCGCGCCGGACTACGAGGAGGGGGCCCTGGAGGCCCTCGCCAAGAAGAAGAACATCCGGGTGCTGAAGGCCGCGGGCGCCCCCGCCAACCCGGTCGAGGTCAAGCCGGTCGACGGCGGTGTCCTCCTCCAGGTCACCGACCGCCTCCAGGCCGACGGCGACGACCCGGCGAACTGGACGCTGGCCACGGGTGAGGCGCTGAGCGAGGCCGAGCTCGCCGAGCTGGCCTTCGCCTGGAAGGCCTGCCGCGCGGTCAAGTCCAACGCGATCCTCCTCGCCAAGGACGGCGCCTCGGTCGGCGTCGGCATGGGCCAGGTCAACCGCGTCGACTCCGCGAAGCTGGCCGTCGAGCGGGCCGGTGCCGAGCGCGCGCGGGGGTCGTACGCGGCCTCCGACGCGTTCTTCCCCTTCCCGGACGGCCTGGAGATCCTCGTCGAGGCCGGTGTGAAGGCGGTCGTCCAGCCGGGTGGTTCGGTGCGCGACGAGCTGGTGGTCGAGGCGGCGAAGAAGGCCGGCGTGACGATGTACTTCACGGGGACGCGGCACTTCTTCCACTGAGCCGCACCCACACGACGAGGGCCCGCCGACCGTGCGTCGGCGGGCCCTCGTCGGTGTGAGCGCGGGGATCGCTCAGTAGCGCGGGCGCGCGAACCAGGCCGTGCCACTGGGGACGACCGGAGCGGCGGCGATGATGCCGCCGAAGACCAGCCACAGCAGTGGGCCGACCACCGCCGTGGCGAACCCGGAGTCGAGGCCGACGAACAGGCCGAGGAGCCCGACGACGGCACCGAGCGCGCCGTAGATCACCGTGGTGATCCGGATGCCCTGGCCGCCCCGGCCGAACTTGACGCCGAGGGTGATCGAGAGGGCCGCCAGCGCGGCGGCGATCAGGGCGAAGACACCGAAGACGCCGGCCGCCATGTCGGCGCCGTCGCCCCCCGTGCTGAATCCGATCTCGTCGGCGCCGTCCGACACGTCGCTGGCGAAGGCGGCGAAGTACAGGAAGCCCAGGGCGCCGAGGATCTGGACGGCCGAGATGATGAACAGGAAGACACGAGCCGTCACCAGCAGGCCCGGCATCGACTGCGGCACCATGTTCGCGCCCGGGTAGCCGGGGTACGCGGGTGCCTGCGGGTAGGCGCCGTAGGGCTGTTGGGGAGCGCCGTAGGGCTGCTGCGGCGGGACGCCGGGCGGGGCCTGCTGGGGGTAGCCGTAACCGGGAGCGGCCGGCGGCTGCTGGGGCGGGGGCCCGTAGGGATTGTTCGGATCGCCGAAACTCATGGCGGGTTTCCTCCGTTTGCCGAATGTGCGGGGACGACGAGCGGCACGGTCGGAGGAAGGTTCAACAGATGCGGTTCGTCCCCCCGGTACAGCCCGCGGCACTGTGCCGTCAATCGTTCTTCAGTGGCTGGTTCGTTGTCCAGCCGCATTCCGCATGTGTTGTGCAAGTGCAACAGAAGCGATCATGGTCGGATACGACGGACAGTCCGCCGGGACCCGGATTGGAACCGGGGGCCGGTCATCCGCGAGGATGGGGGCATGACCGCCCAGATTCTCGATGGCAAGGCCACCGCAGCCGCGATCAAGTCCGATCTGACCGCCCGCGTGGCGGCGCTGAAGGAGAAGGGCGTCACGCCCGGCCTCGGCACGATCCTCGTCGGGACCGACCCCGGCAGCCAGAAGTACGTCGCCGGCAAGCACCGCGACTGCGCCCAGGTCGGCATCGCCTCCATCCAGCGCGAACTGCCGGAGACGGCCACGCAGGAGGAGATCGAGGCGGTGGTGCGGGAGCTGAACGAGGACCCCGCCTGCACCGGTTACATCGTCCAGCTGCCGCTGCCCAAGGGCATCGACGAGAACCGCATCCTGGAGCTGATGGACCCGGACAAGGACGCCGACGGTCTGCACCCGATGAACCTCGGCCGCCTGGTCCTCAACGAGCCGGCCCCGTTGCCCTGCACCCCCAACGGCGTCCTCACCCTGCTCCGCCAGTACGGCGTGGAGATCAAGGGCGCCGAGGTCGTGGTCGTCGGCCGCGGTGTCACCATCGGCCGCCCGATGCCGCTGCTGCTCACCCGGCGCAGCGAGAACGCCACCGTGACCCAGTGCCACACCGGCACCCGGGACCTGTCCTCGCACCTCAAGCGCGCGGACATCATCGTCGCCGCCGCGGGCTCCGCCCACCTGATCCGCCCGGAGGACGTGAAGCCGGGCGCCGCCGTCCTCGACGTCGGTGTCTCGCGCAGCGCCGACGGCAAGATCGTGGGCGACGTCCACCCCGGTGTCGCCGAGGTGGCCGGCTGGATCTCCCCGAACCCCGGCGGTGTCGGCCCGATGACCCGGGCCCAGCTGCTGGTCAACGTGGTCGAGGCGGCGGAGCGCAGTGTCGCCTGACCGCGAGGAGAACGACATCGAGGTCCGGGACCCGATCAGCGCCCCCGACGTCGACGGGAAGCCGCGCCGCACGACCCGTCGCTTCCCGTTGTTCACCCGGGACACCGCCCGCCCCGAGGGCGGCGGCCGGGCCGCGCCGAGTGACGCCCCGGCGCCCGCCCGGCAGTGGCCGATCCTCGCCGTGCTGGCCACGGTCGCGGTCGGCCTGCTGGTGGTCGCCACCGACCAGTTCCGCGTCGGCTCGCTGCTCATCGGCGCCGGACTGCTGGCCGGCGGGGTGCTGCGCTGGCTGCTGCCGGACGTCGGCATGCTCGCGGTGCGCTCCCGGTTCACCGACATCGTCACGTACGGCGTGCTGGGCGCCGCGATCGCGCTGCTGGCGTTGATGGCCCAGCCGGAGCCGTGGCTGGTCATCCCGTTCCTGAAGGACGCGCTGCACTTCACGGTCAGCAGCTGATCTCCCGGCCGGTCACCGGCCGATCCCCGGCGCCTCATGACGGCGGTCCGTCCCCTCCCCCGAGGAAGGACGGGCCGCCGTCTGCGTCAACCCTGGTGCACGACGAAGACGCTGTTCAACGCCTGTCAGCACGCTGTGCCGCGGAAGTGACCATTCCGCTACGGTGTCCGGGCCCTGTCACGGCAGGAGAAGCGAGGGGAACCGATCACCGGCCGGGTGTCGTCCGACACCGTGGAGGTGAGCGATGGGCGCCTGGCAGTCGCTGCCGGAGGATCTGCCGCCGGAGGTGCGGCACTTCGTGGAGCAGCTGCGGCGGCTGAAGGACGCGACCGGCCTCAGCCTGGCCGCGCTCGGCGCGCGCACCGCGTACAGCAAGTCCTCCTGGCACCGCTATCTCAACGCCACGCAGCCGCCGCCCCGGCAGGCCGTCAGCGCCCTGTGCGGGATCGCCGGGCTGGGCGGCCCGGAGGCCGAGCGCGTCGGCGTCCGCTGGGAACTCGCCGTCCAGGCCTGGCCCCGCCCGGCGGCGGCCCCCGAACAGCCCCGCGGCGGCCGAGGAGTACGAGGACGATCCCACGCTGCCGTGGTGGGAGGATCCGCCGCCGTCGAAGGCGCCGCGCGGCCCGAACCGGATGCTGCTGGCCGCCGTACTGCTGCTGTTTCTGCTGGCGCTCGTCGCGGGCGTCGGTGTCGTGGTGCTTGGGTGAGCTCCGTGCCCGAGTGGCGTGCGTTACGGGCGGTGTGCGTCCCATGTGTCGATGTGTTGACAAGTTCGCGGATTTGCAACGAAGCCGTTCGATAAGAGGGTTACCGTGACCGATCGGGACGGTCCGGGACGTCCCGTTGCTGAAGAACTGGACCGCGGCCGGGTCGGCGTGCAACGGTGCATGCCCCCGGCCCCGATGCACCCGTGCGCCCCCACCCCGGGAACTGAGATCCTTGTCGGGCGCATCCCTGTGGGTAGCCAGACGGGGACTCGGCAGAGGGCACCACGCACGGGGAAACGCAGCAAGAGCCAGCACGACCGGGGGGAAAGAGGGGGGAAGCAATGCCTCGTTGGAGGGCCTTGCCGGATGAACTGGATCCGCAGGTCAGGGAGTTCGCAAGCCAGTTGCGGCGGCTCGTGGACCGCAGCGGACTGAGCATCGCGGCGGTCGCCGACCGCACGGGCTACAGCAAGACGTCCTGGGAGCGTTATCTCAACGGCAGACTCCTCGCGCCCAAGGGCGCGATCGTGGCGCTGGCCGAGGTCACCGGCACCAATCCCATCCATCTGACGACGATGTGGGAGCTCGCCGAGCGTGCCTGGAGCCGCTCGGAGATGCGCCACGACATGACCATGGAGGCCATCCGGATCTCCCAGGCGCGCGCCGCGCTCGGGGAGTTCGGGGCGCCGCCCGCCGGCGCCAAGGGCAGCAAGACGGCCCGCAGGAGCGGCAGCGCCACGGCGACGCCGGGGGTGGCCGGGCCCGCGGGCGTGGCGCCGACGGTGCCGCCGCAGCCGGCCTCGCCGGAGGTGCGGGACGCCACGGGCGTGCCGGGCACCTCAGGCGCGCAGGGCTCGCGCGGCGAGTCGGCCCAGGGGAGCCGGGAGAGCGGTGTCAACTCCTGGGGGCTCGCCGGGTACGCCGGTCCCTCGTCGGCGGGCGGACGCGCTCCCGACGGGCCGGCCTGGTCGCCGACCGCGCAGCCGCCGTACGGCGAACCCGCGCAGAGCCCGCGTCCGGCCGGTGGGTCCGGTGCCGGTGCACCCGGCTCCGGGGCGCCCGGCTCCGGTGGGACCGGTGGCAAGCGGCGGCTGACGATGTTCCTCGCCGGTGTCGTCGGCGTGCTCGTCGTCATCGGTGCGGCGTACTTCCTCACCGACGGCGGCGGCGACAAGAAGAACGAGGGCGGCAAGGCCTCGCCGTCCCCGACCGCCTCCACGCCCGCGAACCTCCCCGCCGGGGTCAAGTGCAGCGGTGACTCCTGCACGGGCAAGGACGCGGAGAGCATGGGCTGCAGCGGCGACCTGGTGACCACCGCCAAGACCGCCACCGTCGGCACCACCGTCGTGGAGGTCCGCTACAGCAAGACGTGCGGTACCGCGTGGGGCCGTATCACCGGAGGCGCGCAGGGCGACAAGGTCGCCGTGACCGTCGGCAGGGGCAAGCAGCAGACCGGCTCGATCACCACGGCCGGGGACACGATCGCGTACACCCCGATGGTGGCGGTGAAGGACGCCGGCGAGGCGAAGGCCTGCGCGACGCTGGCGGCCGGGACGAAGGGGTGCACCTCGTAGTCGCCCGTGGCTGAAAAGAATTCCGGGGCCGCAGGCATGGCCGGACGAATCGTGGGCACGCGAACCGTACCCCCACGGGAGTCCGGCCAAGTCGGAACCCCCATACGACGCCGCCCCGTTCCCCCTCTCCCGAACGGGCGGCCGTCGCTCTTCGCTGACTTTGTGGGGTGGGCCACAGGGACCCGGACGTCCGGCATCCCGGATGCGCGATAGCCTGACCGGTGGATCTCTTGATGCCGAGAGATCGATCATTTGTACGTCCGCACCCCAGGGCAAGGACGCCCACCGCCAGCTGTCATACGGAGAACGCCATGACCCGCACTCCCGTGAACGTCACCGTCACCGGCGCGGCCGGCCAGATCGGTTACGCCCTGCTCTTCCGCATCGCCTCCGGCCAGCTGCTCGGCGCGGACGTGCCGGTCAAGCTCCGCCTCCTGGAGATCACCCCGGCGCTCAAGGCCGCCGAGGGCACCGCCATGGAGCTGGACGACTGCGCCTTCCCGCTCCTCCAGGGCATCGACATCACGGACGACCCGAACGTCGCCTTCGACGGCGCCAACGTCGCCCTCCTCGTCGGCGCCCGCCCCCGCACCAAGGGTATGGAGCGCGGTGACCTCCTGGAGGCCAACGGCGGCATCTTCAAGCCGCAGGGCAAGGCCATCAACGACAACGCCGCGGACGACATCAAGGTCCTCGTCGTCGGCAACCCGGCCAACACCAACGCCCTGATCGCCCAGGCCGCGGCCCCGGACGTACCGGCCGAGCGCTTCACCGCGATGACCCGCCTCGACCACAACCGCGCGCTGACCCAGCTCGCGAAGAAGACGGGCTCCACGGTCGCCGACATCAAGCGTCTGACCATCTGGGGCAACCACTCCGCCACCCAGTACCCCGACATCTTCCACGCCACGGTCGGCGGCAAGAACGCCGCCGAGGTCGTCAGCGACGAGAAGTGGCTGGCCGAGGACTTCATCCCGACCGTCGCCAAGCGCGGCGCGGCGATCATCGAGGCACGTGGCGCGTCCTCCGCGGCCTCCGCCGCCAACGCCGCCATCGACCACGTGTACACGTGGGTCAACGGTACGGCCGACGGCGACTGGACCTCCATGGGCATCCCGTCGGACGGCTCCTACGGCGTCCCGGAGGGCCTGATCTCCTCCTTCCCGGTCACCACCAAGGACGGCCGGTACGAGATCGTGCAGGGCCTGGACATCAACGAGTTCTCCCGCTCCCGCATCGACGCCTCCGTCGCCGAGCTGGCGGAGGAGCGCGAGGCGGTCCGCGCGCTCGGCCTCATCTGAGTCACGCGCTCCGCGTCACAAGCCTGCACGGGCCCTGTTCCGGTTTCATCCGGGGCGGGGCCCGCGCCCGTTTTCACCGCTACCGTCAAGAACGTTACCCGCCAAGGTGATTCGGGTGGTTCGCGATGAACGACGGATGGCAAGGGAACGGCTACAGCTCGGGTTCCGACGAGCACGAGCCCAGCGAGGAGAGAGGCCAGGCGGCCTGGGGTACGCAGGGGCAGAGCGGCGCCCTGCCGCCGTGGGCGTCGGCGGAGACACAGACGTCGTACACGCCGCCGACGCCGTACCCACCGCCGTCGAACACGCCGCCGTGGGGGGCGCCCCCGCCCGTGCCGCCGCCACCGGTCCAGCCGCAGCCGTACGTCCAGCCGCCTCCGCCTCCGCCGCCACCGTCCCCCGGCCCGCGCCGTCTGCTCGCCATCCTGACCGCGATGGTCGTGCTGGGCTCGGGCATCGGTGCCGGGGTCTGGTTCCTGACCCGTGACGGTGGGGTGGGCGCCCATGCCACCCCGGGCCCGAGCGTGGTCGTCACGACGTCGGCGCCCGAGCCGACGACCTTCGAGCCCACCCCGTCCGGCGACGCCCCTTCAGTCCCCCGCCCGCGTCACCCACCCCCGCCCCCGGCTACCGCCTCGCCGACGACCCCGTCGGCTACTCGATCGCCGTCCCCGAGGCCTGGACCCGCAGACAGAAGCAGGGCGAGAAGGCGCCGGTGGTCTTCTACGACGCCCCCCGACGACGGCCGCCAGCTGCAGATCTTCCGGCTGGCCGAGGACAGCCCGGCCGAGTCCCTGCACCAGGCCGAGAACGACCCCGGCTTCGGCTTCGCCCGCCAGCCCGGCTACCAGGCCCTCGAACGCGACGAGGACACCACCTGGTCGGAGCTCTCCTACCGCTACGACGACGAGGACAAGGGCGCTCGCCAGGTGATCGACCATCGCTTCGAGGCGGCCGACGGCACGCTCTACGCGATCCGCGCGAGCGGCCCGGAGGACCTGCCCCGCGCCGAGGTCCGCGAACCGCTCACCATGGCGCTGAGCTCGTTCTGCCCTACGGGACTGGAGTGTTCGTAGGCGTACGGGCCTCGGTCCGCCCGGCCGCCGGGACCTTCGCTCTGCCGTACCCCGCGACCACCAGCGCCGTCGCCACCAGCACCAGGGCCGCCACCGTGCGCAGGGCCGGGCCCATGCCATGGGCGAGGTCGGGGTGGTGGGCGAGGGCGGTGCCGGTGACGGCGACGCCCAGGGCCGCGCCGAGCTCGCGGGCCGAGGTGCCCAGGCCCGAGGCCAGGCCCGTCTGGTGGGCCGGCAGGGACGTGGCCGTGGTGAGGGTGAGCGCGGGCATGGACAGGCCCGTGCCGACCGAGATCACCAGGAGCCAGCAGGCGTACAGGGGGTAGGGCGTTCCCGCGTCCGCCGTGGACGCGCCCAGCAGGCCGAGGCCGATGAGCGCGAGGCCGCCGCCGATGACCGGGCGGGGGTACGACGTCCAGCGCGCCGCCAGCCTCGGCACCAGCGCCATGCCGACGATCAGCGGCACGATCGCGACGCCGGTGACGGCGGGGCCGTACCCCTTCACGCCTTGCAGGTACTGCGAGTTGACGAAGAAGAGGGCGAAGAGACCGAAGAAGCCGGTGGCCAGGCCCAGGGTGCCCGCGCGCAGCCGGGGGGACGTGACGAAGACGCGCGGGTCGATCAGGGGCCTGCGGGCGCGTCGGGCGTACGCGGTGAAGCCGGCCACCAGCAGGGCGCCCAGGGCGAAGACGCCGAGGATGCGCGGCGATGCCCAGCCGTAGGCGGGGCCCTCGATGATGCCGAACAGGACCGCCAGCAGGCCCGCGGTGAGGAGCAGGGTGCCCGCCGGGTCGAGCGTGCCGTGCGGGGAGCGGGGGGTGCGCGGGGTCGTGATCGCGACGGCCGTCGCGAGGAGCGCGGCCAGCGGGACCATCGCCGCGAACAGCGCCCGCCAGCTGAGGAACTGGCCGACCAGCCCGCCGCCGAGGTTGCCCAGCATGCCGCCGACGCCGATCGCCAGCGTCCAGGAGGCCATCGCACGGGCCCGCCCCTCGGGGCCCGCGAGATGCAGCAGGATCGACATCGTCGCCGGGGTGATCAGGGCGGCGCCCGTCCCGCACACCGCCCGGCCCGCGATCAGCCAGCGGCCGGGCCGGGCGCGAGGGCGCTGGTGGCGGCGCCCGCCGCGAACAGGGCGAGACCTGAGAGCAGCGCGCCCTTGCGGCCGTACCGGTCGCCGAGCGCGCCCGCCGGGATGAGCAGGCCCGCGAAGGCGATGACGTAGGCGTCGACGGTCCACAGGATCTCGGTGTGCGAGGGATGCAGGGCGGACGAACTCAGCTGCGGGATCAGGAGGTTGACGGCCGCGACCATGCTCTGGGCGACCAGGACACAGGCGCAGACGGCGAGCAGGGTGGACCGTTTCAGGGCGTGCGAGGGCATGGCTCCTCCGGGGAGCGGGCGTTGGTCTGGGATGCCTTCTCACCGTAGGGTCGGAGGTGTCCTGCACTCCAGTGCAAGCTTTGCAAGGGATGGATGCGTGTGACGCAATCCGGGAATCTGGATCTGAACCTGCTGGTCGCGCTCGATGTGCTGCTGGAGGAACAGAGCGTCGGCGGTGCCGCCCGGCGGCTGCATCTGTCCGAGCCCGCCATGTCGCGCACCCTCGGCCGGATCCGCAAGGCGCTCGGTGACCCCGTGCTGGTGCGGGCCGGGCGGCAGATGGTGCCGACCCCGCGCGCGCTCGCCGTACGGGCCGAGGTGAGCGCGGTGGTGGAGCGTGCGCGGGCGTTGTTCGCGCCGGGGCAGGACACCGATCTGCGCACGGTGGAGCGGACGTTCACCATCCTCGGGCACGACGCGATCGCCGCCTCCCACGGCCCGGCCCTGTTCGCCCGGGCCGCCGCCGAGGCGCCCGGCATCCGCATCCGGTACCTCGGCGAGAGCCATGTCGACGCGCCGCTCCTGCGCGAGGGGACCGCCGACCTCGAGGTCGGGGTGGTGGACCAGACGCAGCCCGAGGTGCATGCGGAGACGCTCCTCGAGGACCGTATGGTCGGCGTCGTACGGGCCGGACATCCGCTGCTGCAAGGGGAGTTGACGGCGGAGCGGTTCGCGACGGAGGCCGACCATCTGATCGTCTCCCGGCGCGGGAAGCTGCACGGTCCGATCGATGCGGCGCTCGCCGAACTCGGTCTGAAACGGCGGGTGGTGGGGTCGGTCGGGACCTACCCGTCGTCGCTGTTCGTCGTCCGCGACACCGATCTGGTCGGACTGTCCACCACCTGGGCGCTGCCCCTGTCGCAGAGCCTGGGCCTGGTCACCTTCGACATCCCGCTGCAACTGCCGCCGCTGCGGCTGGGGTTGGCGTGGCATCCGCGGCACGACGCCGATCCGGCCCATGCCTGGCTGCGCGGGACCGTACGGGAGTTGATGGCCGACTGGACGGAAGGAGGACGGGCACCAGGGGGGCTATAGCCGCTTCTCGAACCAGTGGTCGGCGTAGACGTGGTCCGCGTACGACGGGATCTCCGTGTACCCGCACGCCCGGTACATCGTCTGCGCCTCGGTGAGGGTGGCGTGCGTGTCGAGGCGCAGGAGCGTGAGGCCGCGCGCGGTGGCCTCGCCTTCCAGCGCCGCGAGCAGCCGGCGGGCCAGGCCCAGGCGGCGGGCGTCCTGGTGCACCCACACGTGCCGGAGCTCGCCGACGCCCGGCTCCAGGCGGCGCAGCGCCCCGCAGCCGACCGGGCGGCCCTCCTCGTACGCCACGAAGAACGCGCCCGCCGCACCGGACACCTCCTCCGGGCCGACGAGATCGGACTTGTCGAAGCCCTCGGGGAAGCGGGCGTCGAGGTCGGCGGCGTAGGCGTCCAGGCAGGCGCGGGCGTCCGGGGCGGCGCCGTCGACGAGGGTGACGGTGATGGCCGCGAGGCGCAGCAGACGCTGGACGGTGGCCATGGCTCCGGTCAGCTCGGCGCGCTGGTCGGCGGTGAGACCTTCGAGGAGGCCGGTGGCGAGGGCGTCCGCCCGCCGGTTCTGCTCCTTCAGCTCGACCCGTCCGGCGGGGGTCGGTTCGACCATCCGCAGCCGGTTGTCGCCGGGGTGCGCGCTCAGCCGGACCAGGCCCTGCGCCTCCAGGGCCTTCGCCATCCGGCTCAGATAGCCGGCGTCCAGGCCGAGGCGGGTGCGCAGTTCGCGCAGGGAGGCCCCGTCGCCGATCTCGAACAGCAGCCGGGCCTCGCCGAGGGGGCGGTCCTGGCCGAGGTAGTGGTCGTCCAGGACGCCGATCCGGCGGGTGAAGTAGCGGTTGAACCGGCGGAGGGTGGTGACGTGGTCCGCTGTCACTGGGTCCATAGTTCTTTGACTTTAGTCAAAGGATTCGCCGGAGTCCATGGCTGAGGCGGGGGCTGTGGCCGCTGCGGGGTCCATGGCCGCGGCGGCGAGGAAGCGGCGCCCCAGCGTGCGCACCGCCTCCCGCAGCTCGGGCGGCCGCACGACACGGAACGGCGCCCTGAGCGCGGTGAGCTGGGCGGCGTACCACTCCGGCTCGTCCGTCGTCGCCAGCAGACGGGTGGTGTGCGCGTCGAGCGGCTCGGCGCGGCCGAGGCTGCGCGGCAGCCACTGGGCGACGAGATCGGCGGGGGCCTCGACGACGACCTCCACCTCGTACGACCAGCCCTCGGCGAGGTGCGCTTCGAGGGTGTCGAGCGGGTCGAGGTCCTCGGGCGGCGTGAACGTCCCGTCCAGCACGGTCACTTCGACGATCCGGTCGACGCGCAGCACCCGGCGGGCGTCGGCGGTGTGCGACCAGCACAGCAGGTACCAGCGGCCGTGGCGGACGGCGACGGCCCACGGGTCGATCTCCATGGGGCGTACGCCCTTCATGCCCAGGTCGCCGACGCGGAGCCGGTGCCGGTCGGCGGCCGCCTGGACGAGGGCGGCCGGGGTGGCGGGTCGGGGCGGCTTCCGGCCCTTGGTGCGCACCCTGCGGACCGCCTCGCCGGATGCGCGACCGGCGCCAGCACCACGATCTGCCGAGCGCGCCGCCCACCGAGCCGGCCGGCCGCGTCATGATGGCCTTCAGTACCGCCATGACCAGCGCCAGCGCCTCCTGTGACGTGAACATCAGGGGCGGTACGCGCAGGCCGCGGCCGACGCGGTAGCCGCCGTAGGGGCCCCGCGGCTGGACTCCACCGGGATGCCGGCCTCGCGCAGGATGCCCACATAGCGACGGGCGGCGCGCTCCGAGACGCCGAGGTGGGCGGCGAGACGGTCGGCGGTGATGCCGGGGCTGTGCTGGAGGAGTTCGAGGGTGCGGAGGGCGCGGGCGGTGGGGCTTTCGGTGTGTCGGGCGTGTCCGGGGTGTTCTGCGTGTGCGGTGTGCTCGGCGTGTTCCGCGTGGGGCATCAGGAAGCTCTTGTCATTCCGGTCGTGGATCGTCCGGAATGGACCGTAGCGTGCTTCCCATGAGCGAGGAGATTCTTCTGGAGCCGCCCGTCGCGGGCAGCGAGGCCGACACCCTGATCGGGTCCCTGGAGCGGCAGCGCAGGACGTTCGCCTGGAAGTGCGAGGGGCTGGACGCGGCCGCGCTGAACACGCGGCTCGCCCCTTCGTCGATCACGCTGGGCGGGCTGCTCAAGCATCTGGCACTGGTGGAGGCCGACTACTTCACCCTGCGGCTGCTGGGGGAGGACCCAGGCGCGCCCTGGAACACCGTGGACTGGGAGGCGGAGCCCGGCTGGGAGTGGCGCTCGGCCGGGCAGGACACGCCCGAGCAGCTGTACGCCCTGTGGGGGGCCGCGGTCGTCCGGTCCCGGGCGAACGTCCGGAAGGTTCTCCCGGAGGGCGGGCTCGATCAGCTCGCCCACTACACCGGCCGGAACGGGGACTCGCCGAGCCTGCGCCGCATCCTCGCGGACCTGATCGAGGAGTACGCCCGTCATGTGGGGCAGGCCGACCTGATCCGGGAGTCGATCGACGGGCGGGTGGGGGAGGATCCGCCGGCCGACTTCACGTACTGAGGCCTTTCGGCGCTTCACACGCCCTGCAGCTCCTCCTGCAGCTTCCCCACGTCCACCGACTCGTCGGCGGAGGGCGTCGCCGTCGGCACCGGCTTGTCGTAGTCCGTGAAGGTCAGCGTCAGGTCGGTGCCGCCGCCGTGCTGAGTGGCCTTCACCAGCCGGTGCGGGGAGTCCGAAGTGACGTACAGGACCTCCTGCTTGCCGTCCTCCGTGCCCTTGAGCGGGATGACCTTCGTCCCGTCGACGGTCGTCTCGTCGCCCTTCGTCAGGGGCGTCGCGTCGTCCTCGTCGCCCGCGACCTCCTTCTGGAAGGAGGTCAGATCGCAGGTGTCGGCCATGCCCTTGAGCATGGCGTCGCTGGTGGAGCCGTGGATGTAGCGGTTCTTGAAGAGCTCGGCGACCGCGTCGCCCTGGCCGCCCGGCACCTGGGCCTTCCAGAAGTCGGCGTCCGGCTTCATCCACACCTCGTCACCCTGTTTGACGATCTCCACGCTGCCGCCGTGTGCCCCCATCTCCATCGAGCCCACGCAGTTGCCGTCCTCGTCGAGGGCAAGATCCATCGAGGTCGGCTGGGTGGTGCTGGTCCGCGTGTCGGTGCTGCGGTCGGTCAGCTTGAGATGGACGGACTTCGCGTCGAGGAGGTTGTCCTTCGCCTGGTCGGCGAGTTGCCGCGCGGTGAGGTCGTCGCCGTCGTCCGCGGCGATGAGGACCGGTGAGAGCAGCAGTGCGGCCGTCACCCAGGCGAGTGCTTTTCCTGCCATGCGTCACCTCCGGGGTGCGCATGCGGTGGCCGCTGCGGTCGCCGGTGGGGTGGCTGCTGCGGCGGTCGTGTGGTGGCCGCTGCGGCGGTCGTGCGGTGGCCGCTGTGGTGGTTGCGGTGACGGTCGTGTGGTGGCCGCCACATGCGGGCCCTCACTCAGCGTACGATTCGCCCTATTTGCCCGCATGTTCAGTGATGCGGAGCACTTTCCAGCCTTGATTGCGCATGCAATGCGGGGGCGAGGGCAGGCGCTGACGGTCCCGCTGGGTGACATCCGTGTGACTCAGGGGAGCGAACCAGGAACGGAAGGCAACACCGATCATGGCCGGACAGCAGGCCCAGCAGACGATCCACGCGGGTGGCGAGTGGCGCGCAGCCCTCTCCGGCGCGACCCGCGACATCATCGACCCCGCTGACGCGCAGCCCTTCGCCGTCGTCGCCGAAGGGGACGAGAAGGACACCGACCTGGCCGTCGCCGCCGCCCGCGAGGCCTTCGACCACGGCGACTGGCCCCGCACCCCGGTCGCCGAGCGCGCCGCCCTGCTCTACCGCGTCGCCGACCTCCTCATGCGCGACCGCGAACGGCTCGGCCTGCTGGAGAGCCGCGACGCGGGCAAGACCCTCGAAGAGGGCCGCGTCGACATCGACTGTGTCGCCGACGCCTTCCGCTACTTCGCCGGTCTCGTCGCGCCGAGTCCGGCGGCCGGGTCGTCGACGCGGGCTCGCCCGACATCCACAGCGTCGTGGTGCACGAGCCGGTGGGGGTCTGCGCCCTCATCACCCCGTGGAACTACCCGCTCCTCCAGGCCAGTTGGAAGATCGCTCCGGCGCTCGCCGCGGGGAACACCTTCGTCGTCAAGCCCAGCGAGATCACCCCGCTGACGACCGTCGCCCTGATCGAGCTGCTGGTGGAGGCCGGTCTCCCGGCCGGGGTCGCCAACATCGTCACCGGGCCCGGCGCCTCGGTCGGCGCCCGGCTCGCCGAGCACCCCGACGTCGACCTCGTCTCCTTCACCGGCGGCCTGGTCAGCGGCACCAAGGTGGCGCAGGCCGCGGCCCCTTCGGTCAAGAAGTCGCCCTGGAACTCGGCGGCAAGAACCCCAACGTCGTCTTCGCCGACGCCTGCGCCACCGAGGAGGGCTTCGACACCGCCGTCGACCAGGCTCTCAACGCGGCCTTCATCCACAGCGGCCAGGTCTGCTCGGCGGGCGGCCGGCTGATCGTCGAGGAGTCGGTGCGTGAGCGCTTCGTCGCCGAACTCGCCGCCCGGGCAAGCCGGATCAGGCTGGGCCGAGGCACCGACGACGGCGTCGAGTGCGGCCCGCTCGTCTCCGAGCAGCAGCGCGCCAAGGTCGAGGCCTACGTCGCCTCGGCGCTGGCGGAGGGCGCGGTGCTGCGCACGGGCGGCAAGCGGCCGGAGGGGCTCGGCGACGGATTCTTCTACGAGCCGACCGTCCTCGACGCCTGCCATCGCGAGATGAAGGTCGTCCGCGAGGAGGTCTTCGGCCCGGTCCTCACCGTCGAGACCTTCCGTACGGAGGACGAGGCGGTCTTCCTCGCCAACGACACCGAGTACGGCCTCGCCGGCGCCGTCTGGACCGCAGACGCGGGACGCGCCCGCCGCGTCGCCGGCCGACTGCGGCACGGCACCGTCTGGATCAACGACTTCCACCCCTATCTCCCGCAGGCGGAGTGGGGCGGCTTCGGCAAGAGCGGGACGGGGCGTGAGCTGGGCCCCGCCGGGCTCGCCGAGTACCGCGAGAGCAAGCACGTCTACCAGAACCTCGCGCCGAAGCCGGTCCGCTGGTTCGCCGGCTGAGCCGTTTGCTGTTCGCCGTTCGCAGGCCGGTCCTCTGCCGACTGGCAGGCCGACCCCCCCCACCGCTTCAGGAGTACCCCCATGCCAGAGAACAATCATCTCTACGACTACGTCGTCATAGGCGGCGGCACCGCCGGTTCCGTCATCGCCTCCCGCCTCACCGAGAACCCCGACGTCACCGTCGCCGTCATCGAGGGCGGCCCCAGCGACGTCGACCGCGAGGACGTCCTCACCCTGCGCCGCTGGATGGGCCTCCTCGGCGGCGACCTCGACTACGACTACCCGACGGTGGAGCAGCCCCGCGGCAACTCCCACATCCGGCACAGCCGCGCCCGCGTCCTGGGCGGCTGCTCCTCGCACAACACCCTGATCTCCTTCAAGCCGCTGCCGTCCGACTGGGACGAGTGGGAGGCGAACGGCGCCAAGGGCTGGGGTGCGGTGCCGATGGAGGCGTACTACGCCCGGCTGCTCAACAACATCGTCCCCGTCGACGAGAAGGACCGGAACGCCATCGCCCGCGACTTCGTCGACGCCGCCCAGAAGGCGACGGGCGTCCCGCGCGTCGAGGGCTTCAACCGGCGGCCCTTCGACGACGGCGTCGGCTTCTTCGACCTCGCCTACCACCCCGAGAACAACAAGCGGTCCTCGGCGTCCGTGGCGTATCTGCACCCGGTGATGGACGAACGCCCCAACCTCACGATCCTGCTGGAGACCTGGGCGTACCGGCTCGACCTGGACGGCACGCGCGCCCGCGGCGTCCATGTCCGCGCCAAGGACGGCGAGGAGTTCGTCGTACGCGCCCGTAACGAGGTGCTGCTGTGCGCGGGCGCCGTCGACTCGCCGAGGCTGCTCCTGCACTCGGGCATCGGCCCCGCCCGTGACCTCGAGGCCCTCGGCATATCCGTCGTGCACGACCTGCCGGGAGTCGGCGAGAACCTCCTCGACCACCCCGAGTCGGTCATCGTCTGGGAGACGAACGGCCCCATCCCGGAGAACTCCGCGATGGACTCCGACGCGGGCCTGTTCGTCCGCCGCGACCCCGAACACCTGGGCCCGGACCTGATGTTCCACTTCTACCAGGTCCCCTTCACCGACAACCCCGAGCGACTGGGCTACGAACGCCCCGCGTACGGCGTCTCGATGACCCCCAACATCCCCAAGCCGAAGAGCCGCGGCCGCCTCTACCTGACCAGCGCCGACCCGTCGGTCAAACCGGCCCTGGACTTCCGCTACTTCACCGACGAGGACGACTACGACGCCCGCACCCTGGTGGACGGCATCCGCATCGCCCGTGAGATCGCGCGGACCGAGCCGCTGGCGGGCTGGCTCAAGCGCGAGGTGTGCCCGGCCGGACGTCACCGGCGACGAGGAACTGAGCGAGTACGCCCGCAAGGTCGCCCACACCGTGTACCACCCGGCGGGCACCTGCCGCATGGGCGCCGTGGACGACGAACTCGCCGTGGTCGACCCCGAGTTGCGCATCCGCGGCCTGGACGGCATCCGGATTGCCGACGCGTCGGTCTTCCCGACGATGACGGCCGTGAACCCCATGATCGGGGTGCTCATGGTCGGTGAGAAAGCCGTGGACCTGATCGGAGGCGGTGCGTGATGAGTGGCTCTGTTGTCTCCGGGACCCCTGACTTCGGGACCCCTAACTCCGAGACCTCTATGTCCGGGACCTCTGTCTCCGGGACCTCTACGTCCGGGACCCCTGTCTCCGAGACCCCTGTCTTCTCCGTGAACGGGCTCTGGAAGGTCTTCGGTCCGAAGGCCGACCGGATCCCCGCCGACGCCGAACTCGCCGCCCTCGACCCCGCCGGCCTCCGCGCCCGCACCGGCTGCACCGCCGCCGTCCGGGACGTCTCCTTCGACGTCCGCAAGGGCGAGGTCTTCGTGGTGATGGGCCTGTCCGGCTCGGGCAAGTCCACGCTGGTGCGCTGTCTGACCCGGCTCATCGAGCCGACGGCCGGCACCATCGCCATCGACGGCGAGGACGTCCGCGCCATGGACAAGCCCCGGCTGCGCGAACTGCGCCGGCACCGCGCCGCCATGGTCTTCCAGCACTTCGGCCTCCTCCCGCACCGCACGGTCCTCGACAACGTCGCCTACGGCCTGGAGATCCAGGGCGTGGGCAAGGCCGAACGCCGGGCGCGCGCGGCCGAGGTCGTCGCCAAGGTCGGTCTGGAGGGCATGGAACAGCGCAGGCCCGGCCAGCTCTCCGGCGGCCAGCGCCAACGCGTGGGCCTCGCCCGGGCATTGGCGGCGGACCCGGAGGTCCTCCTCTTCGACGAGCCCTTCAGCGCGCTCGACCCGCTGATCCGCCGGGACATGCAGGAGGAGGTCGTCCGCCTGCACCGCGAGGAGGGCCGCACGATGGTCTTCATCACCCACGACCTGAACGAGGCCCTGAAGCTGGGCGACCGCATCGCCCTGATGCGCGACGGCAAGGTCGTCCAACTGGGCACCCCGGAGGAGATCGTGGGCTCCCCGGCCGACGACTACGTCCGCGAGTTCGTCCGCGACGTACCGCGCGAGCAGGTCCTGACGGTGCGGACGGCGATGCGTACGCCCACGGACGGGGACGCGGTCACCGGCCCGGCGGTGGCGCCGGACGCCACGGTCTCGGAGGCGATCGAGGCCGTGGCCCGCTCGGGCGAGCCGGCACGGGTCGTGGCCCAGGGACGGTGCGTCGGGGTGGTGGACGCCGACGGGCTGCTCGGGGTGGTGGCCGGAACGGCGAAGGAGGCGGTCTGATGGCTGCGATCACCGTCTTCTCCCCGCGTACCGTGCCCGCCGTCCTCAGGCACCGGGCCGTCCACAAGCTCGGGCTGCTCGCCCTGGCCGCCGCCGTCCTCGTCCCCCTGGCGAACGCCCGCTGGGCCGGCGGCGCCTGGCCGGACGCCCTGACCGTCGACCTCACCAAGCCCCTCACCGACGCCAGCACCTGGATCGTCGACAACCGCGACACCCACCCCCTCTTCCTCTACTTCTTCGGCCACGTCAGCAACGCGATCGTGCTCTGCGTACGGGCCGTCTACCTGGTGCTGCTCGCGGCCGGCTGGGCCGGCGTGACGGCCCTGAGCGCCCTGGTCGCCTGGCGGGTCGCGGGCCTCCGCCTCGCCCTGGGCACCGTGGCCGCGTTCCTCACCTGCGGCTGGCTGGGCATGTGGGTGCCGACCATGCAGACCCTGGCCCTGATGGTCGTGGCCGTCATCGCGTCCGTCGCCGTGGGCGCGCTGCTCGGGTTGGCCGGCGGACTCTCCGACCGCCTGAACAGGGCCCTGCGCCCGGTCCTCGACACCATGCAGGTCCTCCCGGCCTACGCCTACCTCCTCCCCGTCGTCCTGGTCTTCGGCATGGGCGTCCCCGCCGCCGTCCTCGCCACGGTCGTCTACGCCGCCCCGCCCATGGCCCGCCTCACCGCGCTCGGCCTGCGCGGCGCCGACAAGGAGGTGCTGGAGGCGGTGCGGTCCCTCGGCGCGACCGCCCGCCAGGGCCTGCTGACCGCCCGCATCCCGCTGGCCCGCAAGGAACTGCTCCTCGGCCTCAACCAGACGATCATGATGGCCCTGTCGATGGCCGTCATCGCGTCGGTCATCGGCGCGGCGGCCTCGGCGACCGCGTCTACCAGGCGCTCGCCTCCGTCGACGTCGGCGCGGCCCTCGCCGCCGGCATCCCGATCGTGCTGCTGGCCGTCGTCCTGGACCGCGTCACCGGAGCGGCCGGCCACGGCTCCACGTCCGCCGAGCCGCGCCGCACCGGATGGCTCTACGCCCTCGTCGCCACCCTCGCCGTCGCCGTCGCCGGACGTCTCATGGGCCGCCTCGACTGGCCCGACGCCTGGACCGTGCGGATCGCCGAACCCGTCAACCGCGCCGTCGACTGGATGACCGCCCACCTCTACTCCGGCGTCCCCGTCATCGGCGGCACCGCCGACTGGGCCGCCCACTTCACCACCTGGGTCCTCAACCCGCTCCGGGACGGACTGACCTGGCTGCCCTGGTGGTCGGTGCTGTTGGTGGTCGCCGCCCTGGCCTGGCTGATCGGCACCTGGCAGACCGCGCTCACCGCGGTCCTCGCCATGGCCGCCATCGGCGTCCTCGGCGTGTGGACACCGGCCCTCGACACCCTCTCCCAGGTCCTCGCCGCCGTCGCCGTCACCCTGGTCATCGGCTTCGCGACCGGCATCGCCGCGGCCCGCAGCGACCGCCTCGAACGAGCCCTGCGTCCCGTCCTGGACGTCTTCCAGACGATGCCGCAGTTCGTCTATCTCATCCCGGTCGTCGCCCTGTTCGGTGTCGGCCGCGCCCCCGCCGTCGCCGCGGCCGTCGTCTACGCGCTGCCCGCCGTCGTCCGCATCACCACCCAGGGCCTGCGCCAGGTCGACGCGGCGGCGATGGAGTCCTCCAGCTCCCTCGGCGCCACCAGCTGGCAGCAGCTGCGCCAGGTCCAGCTCCCGCTCGCCCGCCCGGCGTTGCTGCTCGCCGTCAACCAGGGCGTGGTCCTGGTCCTCGCCGTCGTCATCATCGGCGGCCTGGTCGGCGGTGGCGCCCTCGGCTACGACGTCGTCTTCGGCCTCGCCCAGGGCGACCTCGCGACCGGTCTGGTGGCCGGTGCCGCGATCGTCTGCCTGGGCCTGATGCTCGACCGGGTGACCCAGCCGACGCAACGCCGTACGAAGAAGGGAGCGTGACATGCGTATCCGTACCCGCGTCTGTACGACCGCCGCGGTCGCCTCGCTGCTGCTGCTCACCGGCTGCGGCGCCGCCGACATGACCAAGCAGGCCTCGCCGTTCGCGAACGCCCAGGGCTCGAAGACGGTGACCCTCTCCGTCCAGTCCTGGGTCGGCGCCCAGGCCAACGTGGCCGTCGCCCAGTACCTCCTGGAGCACGAGCTCGGCTACCGCGTCGACACCGTGCAGGTCGACGAGGTCCCCGCCTGGGACGCCCTGAGCCAGGGCCGGGTCGACGCGATCCTGGAGGACTGGGGCCACCCCGAACAGGAACAGCGCTACGTCGACGACAAGAAGACCATCACCCGCGGCGGCGAACTCGGCGTGACCGGGCACATCGGCTGGTACGTCCCCACGTACTTCGCCCGGCAGCACCCGGACGTCACCAACTGGAAGAACCTCAACAAGTACGCCGACCTCATGCGCACCGCGGAGAGCGGCGGCAAGGGCCAGCTCATGGACGGCTCCCCGTCGTACGTCACCAACGACAAGGCGCTCGTGGCCAACCTGGACCTGGACTACCAGGTCGTCTTCGCCGGCTCCGAAGCCGCCCAGATCACCCAGATCAGGCAGTTCGCCAAGGAGAAGAAGCCCTTCCTCACCTACTGGTACGCGCCGCAGTGGCTGTTCAAGAAGGTCCCCATGACCGAGGTGAAGCTCCCCGCCTACAAGGAGGGCTGTGACGCCGACCCCGCGAAGGTCGCCTGCGCCTATCCGCACACCCCGCTGGAGAAGTACCTCAACTCCGACTTCGCCCGCTCCGGCGGGAAGGCCGCCGCCTTCCTGAAGAAGTTCCGGTGGACGACCGAGGACCAGAACGAGGTCGCCCTGATGATCGCCGACCAGAAGCTGACGCCGGACCAGGCGGCGAAGAAGTGGGTGGAAGGGCATGAGTCCACCTGGCGGGCGTGGCTCTCCTGAACGTCCCCGTTGGCCATCTGTTGTCTTGTTGGAGGTCTGTTAGGTCGGTCAAGCGACGGTTATCTCCGTGTGTTCCCTTTGGGGAGATCCGTCGAGAGGGTGTCGTGAATCGGCGTCATCCGGGCGAAACCGATTTCGTCGCGGCCCGCACCCTCTGGTGAGCTGAGGCACATGAAGAAGATCGCTTCTCTCTCCCTGGCCGCCCTCACCACGTTCTCGCTTCTCGGGCTGGCCGCCCCGTCCGCCGACGCCGCCACCACGTGGCACTGCAGCGGAAAGCTGACCAAGCGGTGCATCACCAAGTCGGGGACCAAGGTCAAGGTCAAGTTCTCCAACACCACCTCCAGGTCCGCCACCGGCAAGTTCGGCGTGACGTGCTTCGGCCCCGACGGACAGAGCCCGAAGGTGTTCAAGGACGGCAGGATCGACGGCTACGACACCTACACCTCGCCGTGGTTCCAGTGCCCCAAGGGCACCCGCACCGGAGCCTCCGGCTGGCAGATGAGCAACGGCAAGGTCTACCGCACGCCGGAGGTCCGCTTCTGAGGGTGACGAGGCTGCTTGCCCGTCAGCGCATCTCCTCCACCAAGTCGTGGAGGATCGCGCTCGCCCGCCGCTGAAGGTGCGGCCCGAACGTGACGCGGGTGGCCCCGAGTTCGCCCAGTTCGGCGGGCGAGGGGCCCGTGCCGACCTTCGCGATCACGTTCACCGGCCCGTGGATCCCGGACCGCAGCAGCGGCAGTACGTCCGTCGGGGCCATGATCGGATACACGCAGTCGGCGCCGGCCGCCGTGTACAACGCGGCCCGCTCGATGGCCTGTTCGGGATCACCGCTCCCGTGCAGGAAGGTGTCGATACGGGCGTTGACGAAGAGCTCGCCCCCCGCCGCGTAGCGCACCTCGGCGAGCCACTCGGCATGCCGGTGCGGGTCCTTGAGGACACCCCCGTTGGAGTCCTCAAGGTTGCAGCCCACGGCACCCGCCTCCAGCAGCCGCTCCACCAGCTCCTTGGGAGCCAGCCCGTACCCGCCCTCGACGTCCGCCGAGACCGGTACGTCCACCGCGCGGGTGATCCGCGCGACCGCCGCGAACATCTCGTCGGCCGGGGTCTGCCCGTCCTCATGGCCCAGCGAGGCGGCGACCCCCGCGCTGGGCGTCGCGAGCGCCGGGTAGCCGGCCTCGGCGAACACCCGGGCGCTGGCGGCGTCCCACGGTCCCGGCAGGACGAGCGGGTCGTCCGCGGCCTGTCGCCGATGGAGTCGGCGGAAGATCTCGACCTTGCTCATGACGGGTGCCCCTCCGACGCTCATGGTGTGTGACCTCCCGGCGGAATACGGCGGCTCACCATCACCCGGTTCCAGTTGTTGATGGCGACGACCAGCCCGATCAGATGGGCGAGTTCCGCGTCGTCGAAATGCTTGGCGGCCGTCTCGTACACCTCGTCCGGCACGAATCCGTCCGTCAGGACGGTCACCGCCTCCGTCAGCGCGAGTGCCGCCCGCTCCCGCTCGTCGAAGACCCCCTCGGCCTCCTCCCAGGCGGCCAGCAGATCCAACTGCCGCTCCGGCACCCCGTGTTCGCGGGCGATGCGCAGATGCATGTCGAGGCAGAACGCGCAGTGGTTGAGCTGCGAGGCCCGGATCACGACGAGTTCGGCGAGCGCGGGGTCCCCGAGGCCTCTCTTCGCGGCGGCGCTGAGCGCGGACATGGCCTGCGCGACCGAAGTGTCCAGCAGCCGCGTACGCGCCGTCACTTGTGTCCCGGCTGGTAGTGCCCGGGCACGAGCCGGCAGGTCACCCCGAACCGGTTCCACGCGTTGATCACCGTGATCGCCGCGATCAGCTGCGCCAGCTCGGCGTCCTCGAAGTGCGCCGCCGCCCGCTCGTACACCGCGTCCGGCACGAACCCGTCGGTCAGCACGGTCACCGCCTCCGTCAGCGCCAGCGCCGCCAGCTCCCGTTCGGTGTAGAAGTGCTCCGACTCCTCCCACGCGCTGAGCTGCACGATCCGCTCCACGCTCTCGCCCGCCGCCAGCGCGTCCTTGCTGTGCATGTCGACGCAGAGCGCGCAGCGGTTGATCTGCGAGGCGCGGACCTTCACCAGCTCCAGCAGCTTGGGGTCGAGGCCCTTCCGGGCCGCGGCGTCGAGCCGGATCATCGCCTTGAAGACCTCGGGCGCCTGCTCGGCCCAGGCGAGGCGCGGGGTGTGCTCGGGGGCGTAGCCCACGGTGGCGTGGCCGGTGTGGTCGGTGGGTGTCCTGTCGTCGGTGTGCGTCGTCATGTCCTCGACCCTAGATTCGAGGCAGCCCACCGGTATGGTCCATTCCCATGGCGAATTCATGGGCCACTTTGGGTGTCGACCTCCATCTGGAACCCACCGGCCCACACCTGCGCCGGGGCCTGACCGACGCCCTGCGCGAGGCGGTCCGCACCGGCCGCCTGGCCCCGGGCACCCGGCTGCCCTCCTCCCGCAGCCTCGCCACCGACCTGGGCATCGCCCGCAACACCGTCGCCGACGCCTACGCCGACCTGGTCGCCGAAGGCTGGCTCACTGCCCGGCAGGGCTCGGGCACGAGGGTCGCGGAAGGCACGGTGACGCCCCCCGCCTCCGCCCACGGGCGGCCCGGGCCCCCGCGCCCCGCACCGGCCCACCCACGACCCTTACGCTGGCGACCATGACCACCCTCGAACCGCGCGACACCGACGTCACGCACGCCACCCCTGACCTG
>MWJO01000114.1 GCA_002027195.1 Streptomyces sp. GKU 895
GTCAAGGTGTGGGGGGGGGTCGGGGAGGTGGGGCTCAGGCGTTGACCGCGGGGATGACCTTCGCGCCGTACGCGTCGATGGTCGTCTCCTGCGCGTCGTGCATGTCGTAGACGGCGAACTGGTCGACGCCCAGCTCACGCAGGGCGTTGAGCTTCTCGATGTGCTTCTCGACGGGTCCGATGATGCAGAACCGGTCGACGATCTCGTCGGGTACGAACGCGGTGTCCGGGTTGTCGGCGCGCCCGTGATGCGAATAGTCGTACCCCTCACGGGCCTTGATGTAGTCCGTGAGTTCGTCCGGTACGGCGGCCGAGTGCTCGCCGTACTTCGACACCAGGTCGGCGACGTGGTTGCCGACCATCCCGCCGAACCAGCGGCACTGCTCGCGCGCGTGGGCGAGCGCCTCGGGCGAGTCGTCGGCCGTGACATAAGCGGGCGCGGCGACGCAGATCTTGACGTCGGACGGGTCACGACCGGCGGCGGCCGCCGCGTCCTTCACCGCCTTGACCATGTACTCGGTGAGATACAGGTCGGCGAGCTGGAGGATGAACCCGTCGGCCTCCTCCCCGGTCATCTTCAGCGCCTTCGGTCCGTATGCCGCCATCCATACGGGGAGTTCGGCGTCCTCCTTGATCCAGGGGAACTTGATGACCGTGCCGCCGAGGTCGGCCTCCTGGCCGGAGCCGAGGGCGCGGATGACCTTCATGGCCTCGCTGATGCGGGCCAGGGTGTTCGGGGTGCGGCCCGCGACGCGCATCGCGGAGTCGCCGCGGCCGATGCCGCAGACGGTGCGGTTGCCGAACATGTCGTTGAGGGTGGCGAAGGTGGAGGCGGTGACCTCCCAGGTGCGGGTGCCCGGGTTGGTGACCATGGGGCCGACCGTCAACTTCGTGGTGTTGGCGAGGATCTGACTGTAGATCACGAACGGTTCCTGCCAGAGCACGGCGGAGTCGAAGGTCCAGCCGTAGGTGAAGCCGTTGCGCTCGGCGCGCTTCATCAGGCTGACGACCTTCGAGGCCGGCGGGTCGGTCTGCAGGACGAGTCCGAAGTCCATGGGCGCCACTCCTAGTTGAGGTACTGACAGGTGGAACGGGGGGTGTAGACGCCGTGCCCTGCGTGCCCGGTGTACTCCCGCTCGGTGATGACGAGTTCGCCGCGCGAGAGAACGGACTCGACCCGGCCGGTGATGCGCTTGCCCTCGTACGCCGAGTAGTCGACGTTCATGTGGTGCGTCTCGACGGACAGGACCTGCTCGGCGTGCGGGTCGTAGATGACGACGTCCGCGTCGGCGCCGGGGGCGATGGTGCCCTTCTTCGGGTACATGCCGAACATGCGGGCCGGGGTGGCGCAGGCGATCTCGATCCAGCGGCGGCGGGTGATGTGTCCGTCGACGACGGCCTGGTGGAGCAGGTCCATGCGGTTCTCGACGCCGGGGAGGCCGTTGGGGATCTTCGAGAAGTCGCCGCGGCCGAGTTCCTTCTGTCCGACGAAGCAGAAGGGGCAGTGGTCGGTGGAGACGACCTGGAGGTCGTTGGTCCTCAGGCCCTGCCACAGCTTGGCCTGGTGCTCCTTGGGGCGCAGGGGCGTGCTGCACACGTACTTCGAGCCCTCGAAGTCCGGCTCGGCGAGGTTGTCGGTCGACAGGAAGAGGTACTGCGGGCAGGTCTCGCCGAAGACGTTGAGCCCCTCGTCGCGCGCCCGCGCCAGCTCGGCCACTGCCTCCATGGCCGAGACGTGCACGACGTACAGGGGGGCGCCGGCGACCTGGGCGAGCTTGATGGCGCGGTGCGTGGCCTCGGCCTCCAGCAGCGCCTTGCGCACCTCACCGTGATAGCGCGGGTCGGTCTCCCCGCGGGCCAGCGCCTGCTCGACCAGCACGTCGATCGCGATGCCGTTCTCGGCGTGCATCATGATCAGGCCGCCGTTCTCGGCGGAGCGCTGCATGGCGCGCAGGATCTGGCCGTCGTCGGAGTAGAAGACGCCGGGGTAGGCCATGAACTGCTTGAAGGAGGTCACCCCTTCCTCGACGAGCAGGTCCATCTCCTTGAGCGTCTCCTGGTTCACATCGGAGACGATCATGTGGAAGCCGTAGTCGATCGCGCAGTTGCCCTCGGCCTTGGCGTGCCAGGCGTCGAGGCCCTCGCGCAGGGAGTGGCCGACGCTCTGCACGGCGAAGTCGACGATCGTGGTCGTGCCGCCCCAGGCGGCGGCCCGGGTGCCGGTCTCGAAGGTGTCGGAGGCGAAGGTGCCGCCGAACGGCAGCTCCATGTGGGTGTGGGCGTCGACGCACCGGGGATGACGTACTTCCCGGTGGCGTCGATGGTCCGCTCGCCGGTGAACGCTTCGGCGGCGGACGTGCCCGAGGCGGCGAGGGCGGCGATGCGGCCGTCCTCGATCAGCACGTCGGCGTGGATCTCGTCGGACGCGGTGATGACGAGACCACCGCGGATCACGGTACGGCTGCTCATGCTCCCTCTCCTGCCAGGGTGGACGATGTGATCAGGGTGCGGTCAGCGGCGGGTAGGCGTCCGGGCGGCGGTCCCGGTAGAACTGCCAGCGGTCGCGGACCTCGCGGAGCTTGGCCAGGTCCAGGTCGCGGACGACGAGTTCGGTCTCCTTGTCGGAGGCGACCTCGCCCACGAACTGGGCCTCCGGGTCGACGAAGTAGGTCGTCCCGTAGAAGTCGTTGTCGCCCAGTTCCTCGACCCCGACGCGGTTGATCGCGCCGACGAAGTACTCGTTGGCGACGGCCGCGGCGGGCTGCTCCAGCTGCCACAGGTAGGCGGACAGGCCGCGGGAGGTGGCCGACGGGTTGAAGACGATCTCGGCACCTGCGAGGCCCAACGCCCGCCAGCCCTCGGGGAAGTGGCGGTCGTAGCAGATGTAGACGCCGATCCTCCCGACCTTGGTGTCGAAGACCGGCCAGCCCAGGTTGCCGGGGCGGAAGTAGAACTTCTCCCAGAATCCCGGGACTTGGGGAATGTGGTGCTTGCGGTACTTGCCGAGGTACGAGCCGTCGGCGTCGATCACGGCGGCCGTGTTGTAGAGGACGCCGGGCTGCTCCTCCTCGTACATCGGCAGGATCAGGACGATGCCGAGTTCCTTGGCGAGCGCCTGGAACCGCTTGACGATCGGCCCGTCCGGGATCTGCTCGGCGTACTCGTAGAACGCCTTGTCCTGGACCTGGCAGAAGTAGGGCCCGTAGAACAGCTCCTGGAAGCACAGGACCTGAGCACCCTGCGCGGCCGCGTCGCGGGCCGCCTGCTCGTGTACCTGGATCATCGATTCCTTGTCGCCCGTCCACGCGGTCTGGAAGAGGGCGGCACGGATCACTCTGCTCATCGGGACCTCCGGTCGCTCGGTGTGCGAGAAGGCTAGAAAGCCGGCGAGCAGGCTTTGAGTTGCACCGTGTCACGTCTGCGGGCGCCGGGCGTGCCACGGTGTCACCCTGTCGTGGACCCATGTTTCACCGCCGTTTTCCCAGGTCGTGGCATGTTTCAGGCCTGTTGCGCGTCATGCGCGAGGAGCGCGATGTGCACCGAGGCGGCCTGCTCGAAGTCGTCGAGGTCGACGCCGAGCCGGGTCTGTATCGCTTCGAGGCGCCGGTACAGCGCGGGGCGCGAGACGTGATGGAGCTGGGCGGTGCGGGACTTGTTGCGGCCGGTGGCGAGATACGTCCGCAGGACGGCCAGCAGCCCCTCCCCCGATCCGGAGTCGCACAGCAGCCCGTCCAGCTCTCGTTCGGCGAAGGACTGCACATGCGGGTCGTCGCGCAACAGCCGTATCAAGCCCCGCAGATGAACGTCCTTGAGGCGCACGACGGCCGGGAGGTCGAGCGCTCCGGAGGCGACGGCGTCGGCGACGTGCTGGGCCTCGCGCATCCCGGCGGGGACGTCGTCCCAGGCCGTGCGCGGGTCGGCCGCGGCCACGACCGTCTGGGTCAGCCGGGCCGCGAAGTTCGCCGTCAGGACGGCCGCGTCCTGGTCCCGGGCCAGGCTCAGCAGCACGGCGGTGACCCCGTCGGCGAGTTCGGCGACGAGCCCCGGCAGCCCCAACAGCCGCAGCACCCGGTCGAGTTCGGCCGGGTCACCGTCCCGTACGACGAGCGGCACGAACGTCCGCCGGTTGACGGGCAGTCCGGCGGCCCGCGCCCGCGGCAGCAGTTGCCGGGCCGGTACGACCCCGCTGACGAGGTCGGTGAGCAGGCTCTGCGCGGACTGCTCCTCCCAGGTGTGGGCGGAGTTGCCGCCGAGCATGCGGTGCAGGACGAGGGCCTCGGCGGCCCGGTCGGCGAGCAGCCGTCCGGAGGCGGTGTCGCCGCGGTAGCCGCAGAGCAGGATCTGCCCCCAGCGTTCCCCGCGCCCGCCCAGTTCGGCGCGGATCCAGCCGTCGCCCTCGGTGCCGCCGGCCTGCCGGGCGATGCGCTCCCAGTCGCGCAGCACGTCGTCCACGGCCGGCCGCTCCCCGGCGGTGGCGAGGACGCGGTGGGCGAGGTTGGTGACGACGACCGGGCAGGCGCTGTGCTGGGCGACCTCGTCGAGCAGGCGCTGGAGCGGGGCGCCCGCGGTGATGAGCCCGGTGAGGGAGGTCCGTACGGCTTCGGAGAGGCTGACGGCGGCGAACTTCCGCCGGACCAGCCGGGACTGCACCTCCTCGGTCAACTCGGCGAAGGGGAAGGGCCGGTGGAGGACGACCATGGGCAGCCCGCACCGCTCGGCGGCCCGGCGCATGACGTCCGGCGGGGCCGGGAAGGCCCGGCCCAGACCGAGAACGACGGCGGCAGCCTCCGCCCGGTGCAGGGACTGGATGTACTCGGCCTGCGCACCCTCGTCACCGGCGAGCAGCACCCCGGTGGTGAGGACCATCTCACCGCCGCTGAGCATGACGCCCACGTCGGCGGCCTCGGCGACATGCACCCAGCGCACCGCCCGGTCGAGCTGGGCCGCGCCGGCCACCACCTCGGGCTCCCCGGCGAGCACCCGTTCCAGGGTGAGGACCTGGCGGACGGACAGGGCCGGTGCCAAGTGGTCCAAGGTGGTGGTCATGGCGTACATCCCTTGCTGTGTCCTGCTAGTGAATGCTCCTCAGAGCGCTCTCGAGGATCGCGGCGCCCTCCTCGGCCTCCGCGACGGTGAGGGACAGCGGCGGGGCGACCCTCAGGGCGCTGGTGTTGTGGCCGCCGCCCTTGCCGATGAGCAGCCCGCCCGCGCGGCACGCCTCCAGCACGGCGCTCGCGGCGTCCGGGTCGGCCTGGTCGGTGCCGGGTTTCACCAGTTCGATGCCGAGCATCAGCCCGCGGCCACGGACCTCACGTACGCCGGGCACCTGTGCGGCGACGGCCCGCAGCCGTTCGACGAGGAGTCCGCCGACGCGCCGGGCGTTGCCCTGGAGGTCGTGTTCCAGGAGGTACGACAGGTTCGCGAGCCCCGCCGCCATGGTGATCTGGGTGCCGCCGAACGTCGAGATGCTGTTGGCGTCCAGGCAGTTCATGATCTCGGCGCGGGCGACGACACCGCCGATGGACATGCCGTTGCCGATGCCCTTGGCGAAGGTGAGGATGTCGGGCGGGCCGTGCTGCCCGTGCGCCTGCCAGCCCCAGAAGTGGTCGCCGGTGCGGCCCCAGCCGGTCTGCACCTCGTCGGCGATCCACAGGATGCCGCGCTCGCTCAGCACCTCGCGGAAGGCGGCGTACAGGCCGTCCGGCGGGGAGGTGAAGCCGCCGACGCCCTGGATCGGCTCGGCGATCAGGGCGGCGGGCGGGCGGGTGTGGCCGAGGAGGTCCTTCAGGTCCTCGACGCAGGCCGCGATGAAGTCGTCGTCGCTCAGCTCGGCGTAGGGGCCGCGGGTGCGGACGCCGCCGTGGACGTACAGCGTCTGGAGCGGGGACAGCGAGGTCGGGGACCAGCCGCGGTTGCCGGTGATGCCGACCGCGCTGAAGGAGCGGCCGTGGTAGCTGTTGCGCATCGCCAGGATCGTGTTGCTGCGGCGGTACGTCGTCGCGAGCAGCAGGGCGGTGTCGTTGGCCTCGGTGCCGGAGGTGGTGAAGAACACGCGGGCGTCCGGGATGCCGGACAACTGGCCGATCCTCTCGGCCAGTTCGACCATGGGCCGGTTGAGGTAGAGCGTGGAGGAATGGATGATCCGCCCGGCCTGTTCGCTCACCGCCTTGGTGACCTCGGGCAGCGCGTGGGCGGTCATCGTGGTCAGGATGCCGCCGAAGAAGTCCAGATACTTGTTGCCCTCGGCGTCCCACACGTACCGGCCCTCGCCGTGCGTGATCTCCAGCGGGTTCTCGTAGTAGAGGGCGAGCCAGTCGGGGAGGACGGAACGATGGCGTGCGAACAGGTCGTTCACGGCTGCACCAGCCCCTCGTACGCGTCGGGCCTGCGGTCCCGGTAGAAGGCCCACTGCTGCCGTACCTCTTCGATGAGGTCGAAGTCGAGGTCGCGGACGACGAGTTCCTCTTCCTTGTCGCTCGCGGTCTCGCCGACGAACTGACCGCGCGGGTCGACGAAGTACGACGTCCCGTAGAAGTCGTTGTCGCCGTACTCCTCGACGCCCACGCGGTTGATCGCGGCGACGAAGTACTCGTTGGCGACGGCGGCGGCCGGCTGTTCGAGCCGCCAGAGGTAGGAGGACAGGCCGCGGTGGGTGGCGGAGGGGTTGTAGACGAGCTGGGCGCCGTTCAGGCCCAGTTGGCGCCAGCCCTCCGGGAAGTGGCGGTCGTAGCAGATGTAGACGCCGACCTTCCCCACGGCGGTGTCGAAGACCGGCCAGCCCACGTTGCCCGGCTTGAAGTAGTACTTCTCCCAGAAGCCCTTCACCTGCGGGATGTGGTGCTTGCGGTACTTGCCGAGGAAGGTGCCGTCGGCGTCGATCACGGCGGCGGTGTTGTAGTAGAAGCCGGACTGCTCGACCTCGAAGACCGGCACGACGATCACCATGCCGGTCTCGCGGGCGAGGTCCTGCATACGGCGCACGGTCGGCCCGTCGGGCACCGGCTCGGCCCACCGGTAGTGCTCCGGCTCCTGGACCTGGCAGAAGTAGGGGGCGTTGAACACTTCCTGGAAGCCGATGATCTTCGCACCCTGGCGGGCCGCCTCACGGGCGTGCTCCTCGTGTTTCGCCACCATGGACTCGGTGTCGCCGTCCAGGTGGCCTGGACCAGAGCGGCACGAACGACGTTGGCCATGAGCTGCTCCTTCGACGGGACCTCAGAGCCTCTACGCCCGTAGACGCAGGCCGTAGAGGGTCGAAAGTAAGCCTCTGGGGGAGCCTTGCCAAGACCATCGTCGTTAACCCGCGGAGTCGATCACGTTTCACACTCACGTGGGTGAGCGCGGGCAGGTCGGGCGGGCCCGCTCAGCCGGTGTGACCGGCGACCCGGAGGGCGTGGACGAGGTCCCAGTGCCGTTCCTCCGAGACCCCCTGGGCGGCCTCCAGGAGCAGCGGTACGAGAGTCTGCGGGCCGGGGGCGGCGCTGCGGGCGGCCTCCTCCGGGGTGCGGACGCGGACGTAGGCGTCGAGCAGGGCGCGCACCTCGCGCCGGCGCCCCTCGTGGACGAGCCCGAGCACGGCGTGCCCGACCTCCTCGGCGGGCCGTACGACGCCCTGCCGCAGCACCTGCTCCCCGTCCGCGCCGCGCCCCGCCTCCACCAGCGCGTCCGCCGCCGCGACGAGCCGCTCCGCGGGCAGCGAGGCGGCCTCCCACAGCAGCGTCGCCCAGTCGGCGCCGAGCCCGGCGTGCTGGAGTTCGGCGGCGAGCAGCGGGAAGCGCGCGGCGGGCCAGTAGGCGGCGTCGACCAGCAGGGCGTGCGCTTCCCCGCTCCGCCCCTCGCGACGCAGTCGTACGAGCTGCTCGACGGCCTGCACCACCTCGCGCCGGTCCCCGTCGTCCAGCCGCTCGGCCTGCGGCTCCGGTGCCTCAGCCGCCGCCCCGGCCCCGGCGAACCGGGCCCCGCGCGGTGCGCCGACCGGTCGCGGCCGGGGCGGACGGCGTCGGCTCGGCCGCGGCGGCACGACGACAGCGGCGGCGTCCTCTCGACCATCCCGGCGAACCGCGCACTGCCGCGGCGGCGCTTGCGCTGCTTGGGGGGTGGGAGCCGGGTCGGTCACCTGACCGGAGGGCACGCCTGGATCACGGGGGCCGCCGGGGCCTTCAGGCCCTTCCGGAACGTCCGTGGAGACGGTCACGGGGTCACCGAGACCCTGCCGGGCCTGGCCCGCTGGTTCCTCCCAGGAGCCGGGTGAGCCGTCCGCCGGGGCGTGCCCGTGCCCGTACCACCCCTGGCCCGCGCCCACCCCTCCCGAGGCCGACGCACCGCCGACGGCTTCCCCGCCGCCCGGCCATCCGGCCCCGCCCGCCTCCGCGCCGGTACGCGCGTCACGCTGCTGCGGCACGCTCGGGGCTCCTGCGCCGGCACCCCCGCCGTACGCGCTCCCGCCGTACGCGTCACGTCCGGACTGCCGTCCCGCCTGCGCCGCGCCACCGCTCGTCCGAGCGCCGCCGGCGCCCGCCTGGCCGCTCCCGCCGGACTCGTCGCCGAGGCGGAACACCGGCTGCCCGCGCCGGACCACCTGGGCCTGGCCACTGCTCGTGCGGCGCTCCAAATCGGCCATGCGGGTGCGGAGTTCGGCACAGCGGGCGGTCGCGCGTTCGTGGTCGTCGCGGGCCCAGGCGAGGTCGAGGCGGATCGCGTCGGCGGCCTCCCGGGTGGTGGCGGTGGCGAGCAAGTGGCCGAGTTCCGCCTGGCGTTCGGCGGCGTAGCGCTGCTCGCGGAGCATGACGTCGAGGCGATCGCCGAGCGCGTCACGGGCACCGGGGCGGGCGTCGTACGCGGCGAGGGCCTCGGCGTGCAGGGACCGGGCCCGTTCGACCTCCGGGGCGGCGACGGCGGGACCGTACTCCGTGACGAGGTCCTGGAGGAGGGCCTCCACCACGTCCCAGGGCGGCACTTCACGCCCTTCGAGACAGGCCTGCATCCCGTCGGGGTCGCGCTGCCAGAACACCGCGCACCAGCCGCCGCCCTGATCCAGGCGCGCCAGCAGAGCGTCCAGGTAGTTCACGAACTCCCGTATGCGGCCCGGGAGTTGATCCACTGACATCGTTCAACTCCCGCCAGACCGGAGCACTCCGGTCCGTAAGACAACACGAGCCGTGTTACGAACGCGCTACGAAGAGTTTTCGGACTGGACGCAGAGTACGCCGCACCTGGCGGAACGTGACGTGCGGCAAGGTCACACAGGGACCAGGGCGCACCTCTCCACGATCTCGTCCATCGACAGCCCGAGGGCCCGCGCGAGCGCCGCCACCGTGAAGAACGCCGGCGTCGGCGCGCGGCCGGTCTCGATCTTCCGCAGGGTCTCGGCCGAGAGGCCCGCGCTCGCGGCGACGTCGGTCATGCTGCGGCCGCCGCGCGCCTCGCGCAGCAGCCGGCCGAGCCGCTCGCCGCGTTCACGCTCTTCGGGGGTCAGGGGGTGCGCACCATGTCCCCCATTCTAATACCGGTATAATAATTGGCATGGTGGAGCTGAAGACAGACACATCGATCGACGCCATGTACGAGGCCGGACAGGTCGTCGGACGTGCCCTCACGGCCGTGCGCAAGGCCGCCGACGTGGGCGTTTCCCTGCTGGAGCTGGACGAGGTGGCACACGACGTGCTCCGCGAGGCGGGCGCGACCTCGCCGTTCCTCGGCTACCGGCCCTCCTTCGCGCCGACCCCGTTCCCGGCCGTCCTGTGCGTCTCCGTGAACGACGCGATCGTGCACGGCATCCCCACCCGCTACCGGCTGCGCGACGGCGACCTGGTCTCCGCGGACTTCGGCGCCGAACTGGGCGGCTGGGTGGGCGACTCGGCGATCAGTTTCACGGTCGGTACGCCGCGCGAGGCGGACCTGCGTCTGATCGAGGCGGCGGAGCGGGCGTTGGACGCCGGTATCGCGGCGGCCGTGGTCGGCAACCGCATCGGCGACATCGCGCACGCGATCGGCACGGTGTGTCGCTCGGCCGGGTACGGCATCCCGGACGGCTTCGGCGGCCACGGCATCGGGCGCCGTATGCACGAGGACCCGGGTGTCCCGAACGAGGGTCGCCCCGGCCGCGGCATGAAGCTGCGGCACGGCATGGTGCTGGCGATCGAGCCCATGGTGATCGGCGGCGGCACGGACGGCTACCACGCCGACGCGACGGCTGGACCCTGCGCACGAACGACGGCTCCCGCGCGGCCCACGCGGAGCACACGGTGGCGATCACGGACGCGGGCCCCCGCGTCCTGACAGCACGCAACGACTGAATCTCCCGGCCCGGGGGCTCGTCCTGACGGCGCTGAGCCAGGGGCGTCGTCCTGAAGATGCTGGGCCGGGGGTCCGTCCTGAAGATGGTGGGCCAGGGGCCTCGTACTGAAGGCGCTGGGCCAGGGGCCGCAGGGGCCCCTCCTGAAGGCGCTGGCCCAGGAGCCTCGTCCTGAGGCGCTGGCCCGAGGACTTCGTCCTGAGGCACTGGGCCAGGGGTCCGTCCTGAAGATGCTGGGCCAGGGGCCTCATCCTGAAGGCGCTGCCCCAAGCTCCCGTCCTCAAGGCGCTGCCCCAAGCTCCCGTCCTGAAGGTGCTGGCCCAGGCGCCCGTCCTGAAGGTGCTGCGGGGCAGCGATCGTGCGATCGTGTTCTACGAGCGCCAGGGCGGCCCGCACCCGGTCGGGCGCCGCCGCAGAGGTGCACGCGGGTCGTACGACGGAGCAGCGGTCGCAGGTGTAACGGGCTGCGGCCCGGGTTACCCGACTCCGGCACGTCGATCAGCGAGGGCGTCCCGGGCCCCGCAGGGACGCCGGATGGGAACGGCCATGACCAGCGGCTTCAGCGGACCCGACGGCTACGACCCCTTCGGCGAGTTCCTCGCCCGTTTCTTCGGCGGGCCCCGCCCCGGCCCCCGGCAGATCAACATCGGCCAGCTGCTGAGCCAACCGGCCCGGGAGCTGGTCCGGGGTGCCGCCCAGTACGCCGCCGAGCACGGCAGCCGGGATCTGGACACCCAGCATCTGCTGCGGGCCGCGCTGTCCGCAGAGCCGACCCGGAGTCTGCTCAGCCGGGCCGGCGCCGACCCCGACGAACTGGCAACGGAGATCGACGAGCGGTCGGGCCCGGTGCTGCACCCGCCGGGCGAGGCCCCGCCGCCGACCTCGCTGTCGCTGACCCCGGCCGCGAAGCGGGCCCTGCTCGACGCGCACGACCTGGCCCGGTCCCGCGGCGCCGGTCACATCGGGCCCGAGCACGTCCTGAGCGCGCTGGCCGCCAACCCCGACTCGGCGGCGGGCCACATCCTCAACTCGGCCCACTTCGCGCCGACCGGCCTGCCGCCCGAGGCCGCGCCCGACGCCGGGACCGCCCGCACCGACGCGCCGCGCGGCACCGGCACCCCGACCCTCGACAAGTACAGCCGCGACCTGACCGATCTGGCCCGGCGGGGCGGCATCGACCCGGTCATCGGGCGGGACGAGGAGATCGAGCAGACCATCGAGGTGCTCTCCCGGCGCGGGAAGAACAACCCGGTCCTCATCGGCGACGCCGGTGTCGGCAAGACCGCCATCGTGGAGGGGCTCGCCCAGCGGATCGCCGACGGGGACGTGCCCGACGTGCTCATCGGGCGGCGGGTCGTCGCGCTCGACCTGACGGGCGTGGTCGCGGGCACCCGCTACCGGGGCGACTTCGAGGAGCGCCTCAACTCGATCGTCTCCGAGATCCGCGCGCACTCCGACCAGTTGATCGTCTTCATCGACGAGCTGCACACGGTGGTCGGCGCGGGCGGTGGCGGCGAGGCCGCGTCCATGGACGCCGGCAACATCCTCAAGCCCGCTCTCGCGCGCGGCGAGTTGCACATCGTCGGCGCGACCACGCTGGAGGAGTTCCGCCGGATCGAGAAGGACGCGGCGCTGGCCCGCCGCTTCCAGCCCATCCTCGTGCCCGAGCCGTCCGTCGCGGACGCGCTGGAGATCCTGCGCGGGCTGCGCGACCGCTACGAGGCCCACCACCAGGTCCGCTACACCGACGAGGCGTTGACGGCGGCCGTCGAACTGTCCGACCGCTATCTCCCCGACCGCCGCCTGCCCGACAAGGCGATCGACCTCATCGACCAGGCCGGCGCCCGGGTGCGGCTGCGGGCGCGCACCAAGGGCACGGACGTACGCGCCCTGGAGCGCGAGGTCGAGCAGCTCGTCCGGGACAAGGACCAGGCGGTCGCCGACGAGCAGTACGAGCAGGCCATGCAACTGCGCGACCGCATCACGGAGTTGAAGCAGCGCATCGGCGAGGCGAGCGGCAACGGCACGGCCGACGAGGGCCAGCACCTGGAGGTGACGGCTGAGGCGATCGCCGAGGTGGTGTCCCGGCAGACGGGCATCCCGGTCGCCAGCCTCACCCAGGAGGAGAAGGACAAGCTGCTCGGCCTGGAGGAACACCTGCACCAGCGGGTCGTCGGCCAGGAGGAGGCGGTCCGGGTCGTCTCCGACGCGGTGCTGCGCTCCCGGGCCGGGCTCGCCAGCCCCGACCGCCCGATCGGCAGCTTCCTCTTCCTCGGCCCGACCGGCGTCGGCAAGACGGAGCTGGCCCGCGCGCTCGCCGAGGCGCTGTTCGGCAGCGAGGAGCGCATGGTCCGCCTGGACATGAGCGAGTACCAGGAGCGCCACACCGTCAGCCGGCTGGTCGGCGCCCCGCCCGGATACGTCGGCCACGAGGAGGCCGGCCAGCTGACCGAGGTCGTCCGCCGGCACCCATACTCGCTGCTGCTGCTGGACGAGGTGGAGAAGGCCCACCCGGACGTCTTCAACATCCTCCTCCAGGTCCTCGACGACGGGCGCCTCACCGACTCGCAGGGCCGCACGGTCGACTTCACCAACACGGTCGTGGTGATGACCAGCAACCTCGGTTCCGAGGCGATCACCCGGCGCGGCGCCGGCATCGGCTTCGGGGCGGGCGGCGCGGAGGCCGACGAGGAGGCGCGGCGCGAACAGATCCTGCGCCCGCTGCGGGAGCACTTCCGGCCCGAGTTCCTCAACCGTATCGACGAGATCGTCGTCTTCCGCCAGCTCACGGAGGAGCAACTCCGCCAGATCACCAACCTGTTGCTGGACCGCACCCGACGCATGCTGCACGCCCAGGGCGTCACGGTCGACTTCACGGAGACGGCGGTCGACTGGCTCTCCCGCAAGGGCTACCAGCCGGAGTACGGCGCGCGTCCGTTGCGCCGCACGATCCAGCGCGAGGTGGACAACCAGCTGTCGCGGCTGCTGTTGGACGGGCGGGTGCAGGAGGGCGGCAGGGTCACGGTGGACGTGGCGGGCGAGCAGCTCGCGTTCCGGGCGGAGGGCGAGCTGCCCGCCCCCGAACTATGACGCGGGGTACACCACCTGCGCAGATCCCCCACCCCGCCGCACCGTCTCAGCGGCCGCCAGCCACTTCCCACCCGGCAGCCGCTGCACCCCGGTGGCCGCACCGATCTCGGCGTTCAACCGGAACCCGTGCCCGAGCGCTTCCAACTGCTTCCTCAACTCGCCGTTGTAGAGCGCCGGTTCGAGTTCGGTCGTGGTCTGATTGCGCTGGCTGGCTCGCGGCGCGGCGATCGCGTCGACGAGCGGCAGCCCCCGGTCGACGAACTCGGTGAGCACCTGAAGAGCGGTCGTGATGATCGTCGCCCCACCGGGCGAACCCAGTGCCACCACGGGCTTGTTGTGCTGGTCGAGCACGATCGTCGGCGAGATGGACGACCGCGGCCGCTTGCCCGGCCCCGGCAGGTTCGGGTCGTGCACGGCCGGGTTCGCGGGCACGAAGGAGAAGTCGGTCAGCTCGTTGTTGAGAATGAACCCGCGCCCCGGCACGGTGATCCCGCTGCCGCCGGTCTGCTCGATGGTGAGGGTGTAGGCGACGACGTTCCCCCACTTGTCGGCGACCGTCAGATGCGTGGTGTTCTCGCCCTCGTACGTCGTCGGCGCCGCCGTCCCCGTGGAGCCGGGGGTGCGCGGGTCGCCGGGCGCCACCGGGCTGGTGAGCACCGCGTCGTCCTTGATGAGCGCGGCCCGCTCGTCGGCGTACCGCTGCGAGAGCAGCCCCTTCGTCGGTACGTCCTCGAAGGCCGGGTCGCGACCCAGCGGCCGCGGTCGGCGAACGCGATGCGGCTGGCCTCGATGTAGTGGTGCAGGTACTGCACCTCGCTCGCCTTGGAGAGGTCGGTGTTCTCCAGGATGTTGAGGGCCTCACCGACCGTGGTGCCGCCGGAGGACGAGGGGGCGATGGAGTAGACGCCGAGGCCGCGGTAGGAGGTCTTGGTCGGCTTCTGGAGCTTGGCCCGGTAGGCCGCGAGGTCCTTCTCCGTCAGCTCGCCCGGGCGGGCTTTCCAGCCCGAAGCGGGGTCCACGGGAGGCTTGTTGACGGTGTCGAGGATGTCGTCGCCGAGGTCGCCGTGGTAGATCGCACCGACGCCCTTCTTGCCCAACTCGGCGTAGGTGCGGGCGAGATCGGGGTTCTTGAAGGTGGAGCCGACGACGGGGAGGGCGCCGTTGGGCAGGAAGAGCTTCGCCGTGTCGGGGAAGTAGCGGAAGCGGGTCTCGTTGAGGGCGGTCTGCGCGCGGAAGGTGTCGTCGACGGTGAAGCCGTCACGGGCGAGCTTCTCGGCCGGCTTGAGGACCGTGCCGAGTCTCCTGCTGCCCCACTGGTGGAGGGCGGTCGCCCAGGTGGCCGGCGTGCCGGGGGTGCCGACGCTCAGGCCGCTGGTCACCGCGTCGGCGAAGGCGAGGGGCTGGCCGTTCTCGACGAACAGGTCCGAGCCGGCGGTGAGCGGGGCGGTCTCGCGTCCGTCGATCGTGTGCACCGTACGGGACTTGGCGTCGTAGTAGACGAAGTAGCCGCCCCCGCCGATGCCGGAGGAGTAGGGCTCGGTGACGCCGAGCGCGGCGGCCGTGGCGACGGCGGCGTCGACGGCGTTGCCGCCCTTCCTCAGCACCTCGATGCCGGCGGCGGAGGCGTCCGCGTCGACGCTGGCCACGGCGCCGCCGTAGCCGACGGCGACGGGCACCTTCGGTGGTGTCGTGGCGGTTGTCGGTGGCGCCGCCGCCCCGACCGACACCACGGCGGCCGAGACCGCGAGCACCGACAGTTTCCGCGCGACAGGGCGACGCATGCGCACCTCCAGGCCAGGACAGTCCGCGCAGCGTAACCACAACACCGCGGGCTCGACAGCCCCATTCAGGGCAGCTGACATGAGATCGCCACACATCGAACACGGGTACGTACCAGCCATCCTGGCCCGCTAGCATGCGCGCCCATGAATGACGACGTGCGCAACATCGTCCTGGGCGTGGTGGCCGCCGGCATCAGTGCCACGCTCGGCTGGCTGGCCCGGACCTACTTGTGGAAGCGGAAACTCCGGCGCAAGCAGGCCTTCTTCGGGCTGCCCGACCACTCGGAGTCGCTGCTCGTCGTCAACCGGGACGCCGCCAGTCCCGACCTCGCGGTGCACCGCTACGACGTCTTCGCGCTGCTCGAACTCTCCGCGCTCATCAAGGACTGCGGCGCGCACGCCGATGTGATCACCCAGGACGCGGCGCGGCAGGGCTTCGGCGAACGGACGGAGTTCTGCGTGGGCGGGCCGGGGTCGAACCGCCGGATGGCCGCCCATATGCACGCCATGCTGCCGGGGGTGCGGGTCAATCTCGATCCGGAGCCGGGCCCCGACAAGCTGGCCTTCCAGATCGGCAGCGAGCGCTACCGGATGGAGAAGGGGCAGACCGAACACGTGCTGCTGGCGCGGCTCACCGCCGGCCAGCCGGGCCAGAGCCGCCCGGTGTTCCTGTTCTGCGGCCAGACCGCCATCACCAACCAGGCCGCGACCCGGTATCTCGCCCGCAACCACGAACGCCTGGCCCGCAAGTACGGGAACAACTCCTTCGTCCTGCTGCTGAAGGTGGTCAACTCACAGGCGTACGGCCCCGATGTCGCCGAACTGCTCGCCGACGTGACCCGGGCGGCACAGGCTCCGCTGCCGACCCCGCCGGCTCCCCGCAACTCGCACCGCGCCTCCTGAATTCATTCACACGACAACAATCGTTACTCCCACGTAACTTACCGACGGGTTACTTCCGGTAAGCGGCCGAGGTTACCGTTCGGTCACTTTGCACTGACACGAGTGAGGAGTGACCCGTGGGACACCATCGCAAGGCCCTGCGCACGACCGCCGTGGGCGCCGTCTCCGCGACGCTGATCGCCGGAAGCGCCCTCGGGTTCGCCCCGGCCGCCCAGGCCTCGACGGGCGGCATACGATTCGTCGACATCGCAGGCGACGGCGGCACCGTCCTCAAGGCGAACGTCATCACCCCGGCGGGCGCGGACGGTTCGCGGCGCTACCCGCTGATCGTGCTCCCCACGAGCTGGGGCCTGCCCCAGGTCGAGTATCTGGCGCAGGCGCAGAAGCTCGCGAACTCCGGCTATGTCGTGGTCAGTTACAACGTGCGCGGCTTCTGGCAGTCGGGCGGCCGGATAGAAGTCGCCGGCCCGCCCGACATAGCCGACGCGTCCAAGGTCATCGACTGGGCGCTCGCCAACACCCCCGCCGACGCACAGCACATCGGCATGGGCGGGGTCTCGTACGGCGCCGGCATCAGCCTCCTCGCCGCAGCGCACGACCAGCGCGTCAAGGCGGTCGCCGCGCTGAGCGGCTGGGCCGACCTCATCGACTCGATCTACTCGGGCCGCACCCAACACCTCCAGGCGGGCGCGCTGCTGGACGGCGCGAGCGTCGTCACGGGACGGCAGAGCCCCGAGATCCGGGAGATCTTCGACAACTTCTACGCCTCCAACCTGTCCAAGGAACAGGACATGATCAATTGGGGGAAGAAACGTTCTGCCGCCACTTATGTGGACCAACTGAACAAGAACGGCGCAGCGGTCATGATGGCCAACGCCTGGGGTGACTCGGTCTTCCCGCCCAACCAGTCGGCCGACTTCTACGAGAAGCTGACCGGCCCCAAGAGACTGGAGTTCCGCCCCGGCGACCACGCGACCGCCGAACTGACGGGCCTGTTCGGGCTCCCCAACGACGTATGGACGGACACCGAGCGCTGGTTCGGCCACTACCTCCAGGGCGACGACAACGGCATCGACCGCGAGCAGCCCGTCCAGCTCAAGTCCCGTTCCACCGGCGGCTACGAGGGCTACCCGGACTGGAAGTCGGTCGGCGCCACGACGAAGAAGCTGGCCCTGTCCGGCACGACCACGCTCCACACCAACGTCGACTCGGGCGCGGACGGCGGGGTCGTCTTCCTCTCCAGCATCCTCGACCAGGTCGCCCGGATCCCCCCGGTCGCCTCGATCCCTCTGCTCCCCCGCCGCTGGGCGGCCGTATGGCAGTCGGAGAAGTACGCGACCGCCCAACGGGTGCGCGGCACCGCGAAGTTGCACACCACCGTCACCCCGACCGCGGAGAGCGGCACCCTCATCGCCTATCTGTACGACGTGGGCCCGCTCGGCCTCGGCAAGCTGGTCTCCCACGCGCCGTACACCTTCCACGGGCGGACGCCCGGCACGGCGTTCGGCCTCGACCTGGAGCTGTACTCCACGGCCTACGACGTCCCCGCGGGGCACCGTCTCGCCCTGGTCGTCGACACGGTCGACCCGCTCTACATCGAGCACAACCCGTCCGGCGCGCAGCTGACCTTCTCCTCGCCGGCGAACGACCCGTCGTACGTGTCGATTCCGCTGCGCGAGCAGTGATCTCCGGCCTACGCGCCGGGCGGGTATGGCTCTTGTGAGCTGCCACCCCCTACGGTCCCGGGGGCCGTGGGGGGCTCCTCACCGGGCGGCAGCGAGATCGCCTTCATCACAGGGATGAACGGCACATCGTAGTCGAGGCGCGGCACTCGCCCGTCAGCGCCGTCAGTGCTTGAGGATCTTGGACAGGAAGTCCTTGGCCCGGTCGCTCTCGGGGTGGGTGAAGAACGCGTCGGGGGCGCGGTCCTCGATGATGCGGCCGTCGGCCATGAAGACCACGCGGTTGGCGGAGGCGCGGGCGAAGCCCATCTCGTGGGTGACGACGACCATGGTCATGCCGTCGCGGGCGAGTTGCCGCATGACTTCGAGGACCTCGTTGATCATCTCCGGGTCGAGGGCCGAGGTCGGCTCGTCGAACAGCATCGCCTTGGGCTCCATGGCGAGGGCGCGGGCGATGGCCACGCGCTGCTGCTGGCCGCCGGAGAGCTGCGCCGGGTACTTGTCCGCCTGGTCGGCGAGGCCGACGCGGTCCAGGAGCCGGCGCGAGTGCCGGTCGGCGTCGTCCTTCTTGCGTTTGCGGACCTTGACCTGGGCGAGCGAGATGTTCTGCAGGACCGTCTTGTGGGCGAAGAGGTTGAAGGACTGGAAGACCATGCCGACCTCGGCGCGGAGCCCCGCGAGGGCTTTGCCCTCCTCCGGCAGCGGCCGGCCGTCCAGTTGGATCTCCCCGGACTGGATGGTCTCCAGCCGGTTGATCGTCCTGCACAGTGTCGACTTTCCCGACCCTGACGGGCCGATGACCACGACCACCTCCCCCTTGCCGACGGTGAGGTTGATGTCCCGCAGGACATGCAGCTCCCCGTAGTACTTGTTGACGTCACGCAGCTCGATCAACGGATCGACGGCCATGCCCAGCCCTACCCACTCTCAGCTGTGTCGCGGTTGCCGCAACCTATCCAGACAACAGTGGAGTTAATACACGACACGCACTTTTCGGGCATTAGCCGTATTTACGCCATGCTTATGTGCGGGTCCCGTTTCAGGCCTCCGCCACCTCACCGTAGACCTGGGAGAGTTCGGGCACCCCGCTCGCCGCCCAGTCGTGCCCGTCGGCGACCACGTCGAACTCCCGGCCGGAGGCGAGGCGGATCACCGGCTGGCCGTCGGCCCGGATCCCCCACACGGCACCCGGCACGGTCCGCACGATCACCGTCCCGAGATACAGCCCGGCGTCGTTGCCGAGCCACTCCAGCACCTCGGCGTCGTCCCGCCACCGCGGCACCAGCTGGTCGAGGTCCTCCAACGAGGCGACGGTGTCGTCCAGTTGGACACCGGACCGGGCCGCCTGGTGGCGCAGCAGCTCGCACTCGGCGAGGAGTTCGGCGATGCCCTCGGCGTCATGCGCCCCGGGTTCCTCGCGGCGGTTGCCCAGAAAAGGGATCTTCATACGTCCAGCGTGTCATTCGCACCGGCGTGCGCACCACAGGCGCGCGGGCAGTCGATTCCGGGCGACTTCGCGCCGAGTTCGCGCATGGCGCGTTGACGCGTCACCCAGGGCCTCCCTACCTTCACCGTGCGTCACACGTCTCGTCCTGACCGGTCGTGAACGGGGGAATCAGGTGCGCCGCGGTGCCCGCATGTCCGTGCTCGTCCTCGCCCTGTTCACAGCGCTGACGCCGACCGCTCCCGTGCGGGCGCGCCGGAGCACGCGCCGAGGAACCCCTGCCGCTGGAGCGGCTCTTCGACAACACGGCCGTCAGCGACGACGCCCGCCCCGGCGAGGCGGACTTCGACGGCACCGGCGCCTCGCTGTCGGCAGCGGACCTGACGGCGGCGGGCTGGACGCCGGGCCGGACCCTGACCGTGCAGCGGGCACGGCTGAGGTGGCCGAGCCGGGAACCGGGCGAGCCGGACAACGTGCGCGCCGCCGCCCAGTCGGTGCGCATGACCGGCCGCGGCGACGCGCTCGCCTTCCTCGTGGCGGGCACGGACGGCGGCGACGTGACGGGCACGGGGTCGGTGTCGTATGCGAACGGCACGACCTCCTCCTACCGCCTGGCCGCCCCCGACTGGCGCACCGGCCCGCTCGCCACGAAGGCGGTGGCCCTGCCGCACGTGAACACGCCCGGCGGTCAACTCACCGCGCAGGCGCGGCTGTACGTCGTGACAGTGCCGCTCGCACGTGGACGGCAGGTCGCTTCGGTACGGCTGCCCGACTCGCCGGGCCTGCATGTGTTCGCCGTGTCCGTGCGGGGCGATACGCCCGGCTGGACGGGGAGTTGGGCGACGGCGACCGCCGGATACCCGGAGGTCGGGCCGTGGAGCGACCGTACGCTGCGGCTCGTCGTGCACACCTCGGTGGGCGGGCCTCGGGTGCGGCTGCGGTTCGACAACACCTTCGCGGCGGCGCCGGTACGGATCGGAAGTGCCACGGTGGCGGTCCAGGCCGCGGGCGCGGCGGCGCGGAAGACACCGGTGGCGGTGGCCTTCGGGGGCGCGGCGGGCACCGAAGTGGCCGCCGGGGCCCAGGTGTTCAGCGATCCGCTCGACTTCGACGTACCCCCGGACAGCCATCTGCTGGTGAGCTTCCATCTGCCGGCGACGGTGACGGCGGCGCCCGTGCACCGGCTCGCGCGGCAGCGGTCGTACGTCAGCGAGGCGGGCGACCACGCCACGGACACCGCGGCGACGGCGTACACCACCGTCCTGACCAGCTGGCCGCTGCTGACCGGGGTGGACGTGGGCGGCGGCCCGGGGTCGGTGGTGCTGCTCGGGGACTCGATCACCGACGGGGAGAAGTCGACGGCCGACGCCGACCGGCGCTGGTCGGACGTGCTCGCGGACCGGCTGCTCGCCCAGGACGAGATCCCGCACTACGGCGTGCTCAACCAGGGGATCTCCGCGAACCGCGTGCTGAGCGACCGCTATCCCGGCGACGACGTCTCCACCGACACCGGCGGGGCGAGCGCCCTGCACCGCTTCGACCGGGACGTCCTCGCGCAGACCTCGGCGCGTACGGCGGTCGTCTTCCAGGGCGTCAACGACGTGCGGTGGGGTGCCACGGCCGACGAGGTGATCGCCGGGCTGCACGAGCTCGCCGACCGGGGGCATGCGCGGGGGCTGCGGATGCTGGCGGCGACGATCCTGCCCTGCGAGGGCGAGACCCGCTGCACAGCCGCCGTCGACGCCGAGCGGGCCGAGGTCAACGCCTGGATCCGGGACGCCGGTGAGTTCGACGGGGTCCTCGACTTCGACGGGGTCGCACGGGACACCGGCCACCCGGCGCGGCTGCTGCCCGCGTACGACAGCGGGGACCATCTGCATCCGGGGGACGCGGGACTCGCGGCCCTGGCGGAGTCGGTGGATCTGCGGCTGCTGGTGCCGTAGGCGGGGCCACGGCGTCCGAGTCACCGGGCTCCCGGGTTCCGAAGCCGCTGCCGGCTACGGCACGTCGAGGTCCACGACCACCGGCGCGTGGTCCGAGGCGCCCTTGCCCTTGCGCTCCTCGCGGTCCACGTAGGCGTCGGTGACGGCCTTCGCGAACGGCTCGTTGCCGTAGACCAGGTCGATGCGCATGCCGCGGTTCTTGGGGAAGCAGAGCTGGCGGTAGTCCCAGTACGTGAAGGGGTGCTCGTACTTCAGGGGACGCGGGACCACGTCCGAGAGGCCGCCTCACGCAGGGAGGCGAGGGCCGCGCGCTCGGCCGGGGTGACATGGGTGAGGCCCTCGAAGGCGGCCACGTCGTAGACGTCGTCGTCCGTCGGCGCCACGTTGTAGTCGCCCAGGATCGCGAACGGCCTGCTGCCCGCCGCGTCACCGGCGACGGCCGCCTTGAGGGCCTCGAACCACTGGAGCTTGTACGCGTAGTGCGGGTGGTCCACCTCGCGGCCGTTCGGCACGTACACCGACCACACCCGGACGCCGCCGCAGGTCGCGGAGATGGCACGGGGCTCGGGGGCCCCGTCGTACCCGGGGTCGCCGGGCAGGCCCTTGACGACGTCCTCCAGGCCCACCCGGGACAGCACCGCCACGCCGTTCCACCTGCCGGTCGCGTGGACCGCCGCCTCGTAGCCCAGCTCGCGCAGCTGGTCGAAGGGGAACTGCGCCTCGGCCAGCTTGGCCTCCTGGAGGCAGAGCACGTCGGTGCCGCTGCTCTCCAGCCAGGCCAGGAGCCTCGGCAGGCGGGCGGTGATCGAGTTCACGTTCCAGGTAGCGATGCGCATGCCTGACAACCTACCGGGCCCCACTGACACTCACACCGACGTGCTCTCCCCGGGCGCGAGACGCAGGTGCTCGGCACCGCCGAGGGCGCCGATCTGGTTGTCGTAGATCGGCCGGGCGAGGTCGGTGAGCAGGGCGTCATGGACGTCGTACGCCCGTTGCGGCTTGACCTCGCGGACGTAGTCGATCACCTCGGAGATCTTGCTCCAGGGCGCCATGACCGGCAGCATCAGCGTCTCGACCGCGTGGTCGGGGACGGTGAGGGCGTCGCCGGGGTGGAAGACGCGGCCGCCGTCGATCAGGTAGCCGACGTTGGTGATGCGCGGGATGTCCGGGTGGATGACGGCGTGCAGCTCGCCGTGGACCTGCACGTCGAAGCCCGCGGCGGTGAAGGTGTCGCCGTGGCCGACGGTGTGCACACGGCCGGGGAAGGCCGCGGAGATCTTCTCCGCGACCGACCTCAGGTCCAGATCTCGGCGGCCGGATTCGCGTCCAGGGCCGCGCGCAGCCGCTCCTCGTTGAAGTGGTCGGGATGCTCGTGCGTGATCAGGATCGCTTCCGCGCCGACCGCGGCGTCCGCCTCGCTGAAGCCTCCGGGATCGAGGACGAGGGTGCGTCCGTCCTTCTCCAGACGGACGCAGGCGTGCGACTTCTTCGTGAGCTTCATGGGTCCCATCCTGCCGCGCCCGAGGGGCTCTCACTCCTCGGGGGTCGTCTCCTCCCGGATGACCTCCTGGGCCACCTTGAAGGCGCTGTTGGCCGCCGGTACGCCGCAGTACACGGCCGCCTGGAGGAGCACCTCCTTGATCTCGGCCGGGGTGAGGCCGTTGCGCAGGGCGGCCCGGACGTGGAAGCCGAGCTCGTCGAAGTGGCCGCCCGCGACCAGCGCGGTGAGCGAGACACAGCTGCGGGAGCGGCGGTCGAGGCCGGGGCGGTCCCAGATCTCGCCCCAGGCGTAGCGGGTGACGAACTCCTGGAAGTCGCCGGAGAACTCGTCGGCCTCCGCCAGCACCCGGTCCACGTGCGCGTCGCCGAGCACCTCGCGGCGCACCTTGAGCCCGGCGTCGTACGGGTCGGGCCGCCCGCCCAGCGCCTGGGGCGCCGGTGCGGCCGGGGCGATCTCGGCGATCGGCACGGTCTGCGGCGGCGGTCCCGCGGCGGCCAGGACCGGCTTGACGGGGGGGCGCGGGGATCGCCGTCTGACCGGTGGTGGAGTCGTAGGCGGGCTGCCACGCGGTGGAGAAGTGCCGGACCAGGAGATCGGTGACGGCCCCGGGCTGCTCCACCGGTACGAGGTGCGAGGCGCCCGGTACGACGGCGAGCCGCGCGTCCGGGATGCCGGCGACCAGCGTACGGGCCTCCGCGGGGCCAGTGACCTGGTCGTCGGAGCCGACGAGGACAAGGGTCGGCACCCCGACACGGGCGAGTTCGGCCCGGACGTCGAACGCGGCGAGGGCCTCGCAGGCGGCGATGTAGCAGCCGGGGTCGGTGGTACGGACCATCTGCACGGCCCAGTCGGTGATCGCGGGCTGCGCGGCGGCGAACCCGCCGGTGAACCAGCGGTCCGGGGAGGTACGGGCGATGGGGTCGAGGCCGTTCGTCCGGACGATCACGCCCCGCTGCCGGAACTCGTCCGGCGTCCCGAACCGGGGCGAGGCGGCGATCAGGGCGAGCGAGGCGATCCGCTCCGGATGCCGCAGCGCCAGCTCCAGGCCGATCGCGCCGCCGAACGCACAGCCCGTGTAGCCGAAACGCTGCACACCGAGACCGTCGAGGGTGGCGAGCAGCCGGTCGGTGACGGCACCGACCGAACCGGCCGGGTAGGCGGGCGCGCCGCCGTGGCCCGGCAGGTCGAACCGGAAGACCCGCCACTGCTTGGCCAGCTCGGGGACCTGCCGGTCCCACATGTGCCAGGTGGTGCCGAGCGAGGGCCCCAGGATGAGGACCGGGGCGTCGTCCGGGCCGTCGAGGCGGTACTGGAGGGTGGGGGTCTGCGTCTCACTCACCGCTCCACGCTAACCGCCGTTTCCGAGGGCCCGGCCCCTGGGCCCCCAGTCCCCACACCTGGCTCCCGCACATCGACGGCGAACCCTCACAGGGCCTTCACCGAAGGGCGCGCTACCGGAAACCGGGCGCCGGGGCAGGGGCCTGGCCGCGGACGCGCACGCCGTAGCGGGTGCGCATGCGCCGCAGTTCCCACAGCCCGACGACGGTCACCGACACCGGGCCGCCGAGCAGCGAGCAGAGCTGCACGCCGGGCGGGCCCTGGGCCGGCATGCCGCTGTCGATGAAGTTGAAGATCGCGAACACCCACACGAACACCATCGTCACCACGGGCGGCAGCATCGGGTGGACGTGACCGGTGTTGAAGGCGCTGCGGGCGGAGTAGAGCGAGGCCAGGACGAAGAAGGGCAGTCCCCAGGCCAGCGCGACCAGCCCCACGATGCCGACGCAGAACCCCTGCCAGCCGCTCAGGTCGGTCTTGGCCAGCAGGGAGATCCCGAAAAGGATTCCGCCGAGGACGAGGACGGTCGTCACGTACCAGCCCACCGTCTTCAACGGGACCCGGAGCCGGGAGCGCAGGTGGGGCCGCAGGTGCGGGGGCGCGTAGTAGATGAAGCCGAGGATGATCAGGGGGCCGCCGACGATCAGCAGGACCGGGGCGACGAGCGCCTGGGCGGCGCTGCCGGCCGCCGCGTCCTGCCAGCCGCCCTGGTCCGTGCCGTAGACGAGGAACAGCAGGACGGTGGCGGCGGCGCCGAGGACGGTGCGGGCCGTCTGCACGCGGTCCACGGTGCGGTCCTGGATGTGATCCTGGCCCGCCTGCACGAAGAGGCGGCTGGCGACGCGGTGCGCGGAGCGGATGATGCTGCCGGTGAGGTAGGGCAGGGAGAAGAACCACAGCCGACTGCGGCGGCGCGGCGCCCGGCCGCGCGTGGGCACGGGGGCCGGGGGCACGTAGGGGTACGGGTTCTGCGGCGCCGTCGGCCCGTAGGGGCCGCCCTGGGGCGGCAGCCCGTAGGGGCTGTTCACCGGTTGCCCGGGCGGCGGGCCCCAGCCCTGGCCGCCGCCTGCGGTGCCGCCTGGATGTCCGGCCTGTCCTCCCGGGCCCGTGCCGGGACCCCACCCGCCCGTTGCCATGTCTCGTCCCCCGAGGTGTTTCTCTGTCAGTTCGCTGTGTCGCACGGCGACATCGCGGCAGTGTAGTGGCTCATGTGCCGAGCGCCGTCTCTGCATTTGTGGCGACATCGTGCACGAGAGATGTCAACTCTCCGGCGAGGCCCCGAGCCCGGTCAGGGCACCGACCGGGTCGAGGTCGGGTGTGCCGCGGGGCCACCAGTCGTCGGCGCCGGGGTCGGACTCGTAGGCGTACCACAACCCGTCGCGGCCCAGGCGGAGTTGGACATGGCCGCGGGGATGGGTGAGACGGTTGCGCCAGGGGCGGAAGGCCGGGAGGTCGGCGGCGAGGAGGAGCGGGCGGGCCCGGTCGAAGCGGCCGGCCGGCGGGTCCCAGGGTTCCTCCAGTACGGCGAGTCCCTCGAACCCGCCCTGCCGCCAGGCGGCGACCGCGCGCGCCAGATCGGACGGGGTGCGGTCGGCGGCGGAGGCGAGCGAGGCGTACAGCGAGCGGGTGGCGGCGGTGAGCCCGGAACCAGGGCGGGCCGCGGCGAGCCGCACCGCGTCCTGCCACAGCGTCAGCTCCGGGC
>MWJO01000115.1 GCA_002027195.1 Streptomyces sp. GKU 895
CCCCCGCCACCACGGCGCATCCCCCCGGGCCGGCGGCTCCTCCCCGCCCCATCCGCGATCCGCCCCCGCCCGGCCCCCGCCTCCGCGAGCGCAACCGCACCGTCGTCAACGCCGGCACCGCGTCGATGCTGAACGGCAGATCGTCGAACCCCGGCGACCGACACGTCGTCCGGAATCCGCAGCCCCGAGTCCCGCAGCGCCGCGCACGCCCCCAGCGCGACGGAGTCGTTCGCCGCCACCACGGCGGTGAGGGACGGGTCCCGCCGCAGCAGTTCCAGCGTCGCCTCGTACCCGGCACGCCGGTCGTACGGCCCGTGCACGGTCCACCGCGGGTCCTCCTGGATCCCCGCGTCGGCGAGCGCGGCCCGGTGCCCCTCCAGCCGGTGCCGGGTGGTCGTCCGCTCCTCCGGGCCGGCGATGTAGCCGAGCCGCCGGTGACCGAGCCCGATCAGATGCTCGGTGAGCTCCCGTCCGCCCCCACGGTTGTCGAAGGTCAGCGCGATGGCCGAGGTGTCCGGCACCGCGGGCCGCCCGCACAGCACCACCCGCGTCCCCGCCTCGCCCAGCTTCCGCAGCTTCGCGGCCACGGCCGCCGCGTGCGGCGCGTCCTCGACGGCGCCGCCGGTCAGCACGACGGCCGCCGCGCGCTGCCGCTGCAGCAGCGTCAGATAGGTCAGCTCGCGCTCCGGGGAGCCGCCGGTGTTGCAGGTGACGGCCAGCCGCTCACCGCCGGCGCGGCCGCCCGGGCCTCCGATCTCCGACTGGATCGCGCTCGCCATGATCCCGAAGAAGGGGTCGGCGATGTCGTTGACGAGAATCCCGACCAGGTCGGACGTGGCCGCGGCCAGCGCGCTCGCCGGTCCGTTCAGCACGTAGTCCAGCTCGTCCACGGCCCGCAGCACCCGCTCGCGGGTGGAAGCGGCCACGGGATAGTTCCCGTTCAGCACGCGCGACACCGTCGCGGGCGAGACCTGTGCGCGCGCCGCCACGTCCGCCAGGGTCACCGTCATCTCGTCGTCCTCCGGTCGCGCATCTCAGTCGTACCTCGTTGTACACGCACAGGCGCAAGGCATTGGTTTCGTACGGGCCCCGCCGGCCCGCAGGCCACGCAGCCCCGCAGGCCACGCAGCCTCGCCGGCCGCACGGCCCCGCAGGCCACGCAGCCCCCAGACCTTAAGGCCCCCGACCCCCGTTGTTCGCCCCCTCGAACAACTCAACCCCGTCACGGTCTTGTCCAGACCGCTGGTCAGAGGCTAGCTTCTTCCTAGATAGAAAGCGCTTGCTGTATCGCTCACCAGTCGAGGCGTACGCGGCGCGCACAACCGCGTACGGAATGCGCAGGGACGCTGCGTACGACGCCTACGAAGGGATCGACGTGACACGCAAGACGGTGCGTATCGCCATGAACGGCGTCACCGGACGCATGGGCTACCGCCAGCACCTGGTCCGCTCCATCCTGGCCCTCCGCGAGCAGGGCGGCCTCGACCTCGGCGACGGCACCGTGCTGTGGCCCGAGCCGATCCTGGTCGGCCGCCGCGAGCACGCGCTGAAGGCGCTCGCCGAGAAGCACGGTCTGGAGCACTGGGCGACGGACGTGGACGCGGTCCTCGCCGACCCGACCGTCGACATCTACTTCGACGCCCAGGTCACCTCCGCGCGCGAGGAGTCGATCAAGAAGGCGATCGCGCCGGCAAGCACATCTACACCGAGAAGCCCACCGCCACCGGCCTGGAGGGTGCCCTGGAGCTGGCCCGCCTCGCGAACGCGGCCGGCATCAAGCACGGCGTCGTCCAGGACAAGCTCTTCCTCCCCGGCCTGCTCAAGCTGAAGCGCCTCATCGACGGCGGCTTCTTCGGCCGGATCCTCTCCATCCGCGGCGAGTTCGGCTACTGGGTCTTCGAGGGTGACTGGCAGCAGGCCCAGCGCCCGAGCTGGAACTACCGCGCCGAGGACGGCGGCGGCATCGTCGTCGACATGTTCCCGCACTGGGAGTACGTCCTCCACGAGCTGTTCGGCCGCGTGAAGTCCGTCCAGGCCCTCACCGCCACCCACATCCCGCAGCGCTGGGACGAGAACGACAAGCCCTACGACGCCACCGCCGACGACGCCGCGTACGGCATCTTCGAGCTCGACGGCGGCGCCATCGCCCAGATCAACTCCTCCTGGGCCGTCCGCGTCAACCGCGACGAGCTCGTCGAGTTCCAGGTCGACGGCACCGAGGGCTCCGCGGTCGCGGGCCTGCGCAACTGCCGCGCCCAGCACCGCAGCGCCACCCCCAAGCCGGTCTGGAACCCGGACATCCCCGCCACCGAGGTCTTCCGCGACCAGTGGCAGGAGGTCCCGGACAACGCCGAGTTCGACAACGGCTTCAAGGCGCAGTGGGAGCTGTTCCTCAAGCACGTCTACGCCGACGCCCCCTACCACTGGGACCTCCTCGCCGGCGCCCGCGGCGTCCAGCTCGCCGAGCTGGGCCTGAAGTCCTCGGCGGAGGGCCGCCGTCTCGACGTACCGGAGATTTCGCTGTGACGATCCAACTCCCCGACGGCCAGGGCGGTGTGCGGGCGTACGAGCCCCGCAGCGAACCCCTCGCCGTCACCACGGGTTCCCCCTTCACCTCCCGTACGGTCTTCTCGGCGGCGCACGTGGTGGCCGACCCGTTCGCGGACGTGTCGCCCGACTCCCCGGCCGCCGTCGACTGGGACGCCACCCTCGCCTTCCGCCGCCACCTGTGGTCCCACGGCCTCGGTGTGGCGGAGGCGATGGACACCGCCCAGCGCGGCATGGGCCTGGACTGGGCGGGCGCGGCGGAGCTGATCCGCCGCAGCGCCGCCGAGGCCAAGGCGGTCGGCGGCCTGATCGCCTGCGGCGTCGGCACCGACCAGCTCACCGGCCCGGCGACCCTGGCCGAGGTCCGCGCGGCCTACGAGGAGCAGCTCGCCCTCGTCGAGGAGTCCGGCGCGCAGGCCATCCTGATGGCCTCGCGCGCGCTGGCCGCGGCGGCCTCCGGCCCCGAGGACTACCTGGAGGTCTACGGCCACCTGCTCCGCCAGGCGTCCGAGCCGGTGATCCTGCACTGGCTGGGCCCGATGTTCGACCCGGCCCTCGAGGGCTACTGGGGTTCGTCCGACCTGGACGCGGCCACGGACACCTTCCTGGAGGTCATCGCCGCGCACCCCGACAAGGTCGACGGCATCAAGGTCTCCCTCCTGGAGGCCCGGCGCGAGATCGACATCCGCCGCCGCCTCCCGCAGGGCGTGCGCTGCTACACCGGCGACGACTTCAACTACCCCGAGCTGATCGCGGGCGACGAGAAGGGCTTCAGCCACGCCCTGCTCGGCATCTTCGACCCGCTGGGCCCGCTGGCGGCGGAGGCGGTACGGGTCCTCGACACAGGTGACGCGCAGGGCTTCAGGGCGCTGCTGGACCCCACGGTCGCACTGTCCCGCCACCTCTTCCAGACCCCCACCCGCTTCTACAAGACGGGCGTGGTGTTCCTGGCGTGGCTGGCCGGCCACCAGAGCCACTTCACGATGGTCGGCGGCCTCCAGTCGGCCCGCTCCCTCCCGCACTTCGCCCGCGCCTACGAACTGGCGGACGGCCTGGGCCTGTTCCCGGACCCGAAGCTGGCGGAGGAGCGCATGAAGACCCTGCTGAGCCTGTACGGGGTGAACCAGTGACCGGTGACCTCTCCCGCTTCTCCATCAACCAGATGACGGTCAAGCAGCTGTCGCTGCCGGAACTGGCGGACGCCTGCGCCGAGTTGGGCATCACCCAGGTGGGCCTGTGGCGGGAGCCGGTCCAGTCGTACGGTGTCGAGGCGACCGCCAAACTGGTCCGCGACGCGGGCCTGACGGTCACGACGCTGTGCCGGGGCGGCTTCTTCACGGCGCTCGACGCGGACGAGCGCGCCGCGGCCCTGGCGGACAACCGCCGCGCGATCGACGAGGCGGCGACGCTCGGCACGGACACGCTGGTGCTGGTCTCGGGCGGCCTGCCCGCAGGCTCGAAGGACCTGCACGGCGCCCGCGAACGGATCGCCGACGCCCTCGCCGAGCTGGGCCCCTACGCCGAGCGGCACGGCGTACGCCTGGCCATCGAGCCGCTGCACCCGATGTACGCGTCGGACCGCTGCGTGGTGTCGACCCTGACCCAGGCCCTGGACCTCGCCGAACGCTTCCCGGCCCACCAGGTCGGCGTCACGGTCGACACGTACCACCTCTGGTGGGACGACAACGCCCCCGCCCAGATCGCCCGCGCGGGCGCCACGGGCCGCATCCACACCTTCCAGCTCGCCGACTGGACGACCCCGTTGCCCGAGGGCGTCCTCACCGGCCGCGGCCAGATCGGCGACGGCGCGATCGACATGCGCGAGTGGCAGGGCTATGTCGAGGCGGCCGGCTACACCGGCGCCATCGAGGTGGAGCTGTTCAACGACACGCTGTGGGCGCGGGACGGGCGGGAGGTACTGGCGGAGACGGCCCGACGGTTCGTGGAGAACACCGACTGAGGGCCTGCCGAGCAGGGGCGGGCGGGGAGGATCCGCCTCCTTCGCCGCCCGCCCCGAGGCCGCTGGACTCAGCGATGCACGCTGGGGGCGGGTGGTTCCCGGCCGGTGCCACCGGAGGCACGGTCCTGGTCCGAGTCCCTGACCGTGATCAGGACGTCGGTGAGCTGCGCGAGCCGCTCCCGCCCCGGACGGACCCGGGCCAGCACGGCGTTCGACGTCAGATGCAGCAGGTTCACGACGAGGATCGCCGGTGCGATGACGGCGACGGCCTCCGGCAGCGCGGGCTCCAGGAGCAGGGCGAGGATGATCGCCGTGATGCCGTTCTGCTGGCTCAGACACAGCGAGGTGCGGTCGCGGGCCGGGAAGCCCAGAGTGACCACGGCACCGACCACACCCTGCGCCACGAACGTGGCGACTCCCAGCACCACGCCGGCCGAGAAGTCGGCGCCCTCGGCCAGCAGCATCCCCAGCAGGAACGTGGCCACCCACAGCGCCGCGTTGGTCGCCCGGCTCAGCCACCGCCCCAGCGGAGGCCGGAAGAACAACGCCGACACCGCCAGCCCCAGCATCAGGAACTGCCAGGTCGCCACCGCCAGCAGCGCCACCAGCGCGGTGATCTGCACCGCCGCCCGCCGTGGCCCGACCGGCTCGTCCCGCCGTGCCCGCGGCTGCCGTACGACGAGCCACACCCCGGCCGCCAGCACCAGCAGCACCGCGTTCCCGGCCAGCGTCTGCGCGTACGACGTGGCACCGGAAGACAGGCTCCCGGCGTCGGGCAGCACCATCGAGCCCAGGATCACCACGAGCACCGTCGTCACCGGATCGTCGAACGACGCCCACGCCGCCAGCAGCGACTTCGCGCGCGGCGACATGTCACGCGACTCCAGCATCGCCGACACCGAGAGGGGATCGATCTGAGCCATCGCCACCGCGAGCACCAGATACTCCGGCTTCCCCCGGAACGCCAGCCACAACACCCCTGCGATGAAGGCCGCTTTGACGACCACACCGAAGGTGATGGCGACGACGATCCGGTACACGTCCCCCCGGCTCCCGGGCCGCCCGACGCCGCCGGCGCTGCCGTAGAGGCCGATGGCGAGCAGTCCGGCGGTGAGGTGGCCGTAGAGGCCGCCCTCGGCCTGCGTCTCCATGGTCCAGAAGTGGCCGGTCAGCAGGCCCGCGCCCGCGATGAGGAGCGGGAGGACGAGGGTGAGCAGCAGGGCGTGACGGCCACCGGCCCGATGCTCCGCGGTCTTCCCGTCGGGTGCCGAGGGAGCCCTCTCCTCAGCCATCCGCCAGCTCTCGCCCGAGCCGCCCGACCCGCTGGTCCGCTTCGGCCACCCGGGACTGGTCGAGGGTGACGCCCACGAGGTACCGCTGGCCCGGCAGGGCGTGGTAGTACACGGCGCCCTGTTCGACGTCGAGGACGATCTGGAGGACCTCACCCTCCAGGACGGCGTTCAGCGACGCGTTCATCCGGCGGGCCACGCCGGGCAGCAGCAGGCCCATGCGGCCGTACTTGTCGCGGCGCCGCTGCGGGGTCGTCGCGACGAAGTACCGCCGAAGCGCCGGGTGGCGGAACATGTCCGCGCTGTACACGTCCCCGGCGTAGTAGGCGATGTAGTGGAGCCCGTCCAGATCCAGTGCCGTGCGCAGCGGATCGATCACCGGCCCGGGAGTGGGGTGGCTGGCGCTCACGACAGCGCCGTGCTCCGGGGCGGGATCGTCGGAACGGGACCAGGACGTGGGCCGCGCGGTCGTTTCCGACTTCAGGCTCAGATAGGAACCGAAATCCAGCGGACTGTAATTGACCACGGTCCGGAGGTCGTTGACGCAGTCGGCGACGAGTTCGTCGAGTTCGCCGATCCGGTCTGCCGCGGTAGTGGCGCCGTAAAGGTGGAGTCCGGGTTCCACGAGGTAATAGAAAATGGCGCCCGACGGGACGCGGAGCACGGTTCGGATGAGGGCGCCCGTGCGTAATTCGGCGAAATCCGGCTCCAGTTCCTCGAGAAGATAGTAAAGGCGCCGCCCCGCCTGTTCGTGGAAGCGGGAGATCAGCGGGACGCCCTCGTCGTCCGTGTCGCCGGACACGTCGGCGTCCAGGACCACCTTGGCCAGGTCGCCGTCGTAGAGGACCAGGTGGGCCAGGCCGTCGGTGCTGAGCAACTGTCCGAGACGCACGGCGAGTTCGGCCATCTGGGGGTTCTCACCGTCGGGGTATCGGTATCGCCCGTGAGCCTCGGCCGTCACGCCCGAGGGATCAGACACTCTGCACCTCCAGATCGGCTCCGGTCCTGCGGTACGGCTTGGCCAGCAGGGTCATGGCGAGGGGGTGGCCCTCCGGGAAGTATTCGTCGACGCGGCGGCTGAGGATCGGTGCGAGTTCCTGGTGGGCCTCCGGCCGGGACGACAGGAGGTTGGCCATCGCCGTCAGGGTGACCGGGTGCCGGGCACCCCACGCGGAGGGCTGCAGGCACCCCTGGTAGATGTCCTCGTCCTCGGTGGCCCGCTCGACGCTGGTCCCTTCCCCCAACACGGTCAGACAGTTGTTCTGGTTCATCCGCGCGACCAGTGTGAAGCGATGGGCGCGGCCGAAGCTCTCCTTGAGCTGGTGCACCGCCTTGCGCGCGTGCTCGGCGGCCTCCTCGGCGGTCTCCTCGCGGCCGAGGAGATACAGGGCCAGATTGTTGTGGCAGATGCCGGTGAAGGGGTGACTGTCGCCGAACGCCCGGACGTACCGGTCGAGTTCCTCCCGGATGTACTCCGCGGCCTCGGTGGTCCGGCCCTTCGTGGTCAGCCCCTCCGCGTGCAGTCCGATGGCGACCGCCATGTGGCAGGACATCGTGCTCGGGTGGTCGTCGCCCCACAGCTCGCGGAATCCGACGTGCGCGTTCTGGAGCAGTGGCTGGCCGTGCTGCACCCGGCCCTGCCGGATCATCGTCAGCCCCAGGCTCGCGACCACGTTCAGGGTGTGGGGGGAGTGTTCCCCCGCGATGACGTGCAGCTGGTTGCGCGCCTCCACCAGGTACTGCTCCGACGCGTCCAGCTGACCCGCCTCCCGGTAGAAGGTGCCGAGGTCGCCATAGGCGACCCAGGTCCAGGGATCGTCCGGGGGCATCACCTGGCAGCGCTGGTCGTACGTCGACTGCTGCTGGCGCACGGCCGCCTCGGCGCCCTCCATGAAGTACTTGGACCAGGCGAGGTTGTGCGAGGCGGACAGGGTCGCGTTGTGCGGGCTGCCGATGAGCCGGTTCAGCCCCGAGAACGTCCGGCTGTCCTCCTCGAAGGCGTCCCGGAACTCGCCCTCGGCCCGCAGGTCCGCCGCGTACCCCCGGCTCGCCAGCAGGGTGTACAGGTCGGGGCCCTGGCCGCGGACCTGCTGGCGGCGCTGGGTGTGGACCGCGTGCCGGCTCAGCCGGAGCGAGTCGCGGTACCGGCCGAGCATCCGGTAGGCCGCGGCCACCTGCGACTCCATGCGCAGCACCATGGTGTCGTCGGGGCCCCGGGCGGTCCGCCACTGGTCGAGGACCAGTTCGCCCAGTTCCCGGGCCGCGGTCCAGCGGCCGGACATCCAGCGGTGGTAGACCTGGCTGACCAGCCAGCCGTGCACCTTCGGGTTGTCGCTCTCCGGTGCCTTGGAGGGCAGGACGTGCCGGTCGAGCTCGGCGAAGATCTCGCGGAACTCCGGTTTGTGCCGGTCCATGTCCTCGGGGACCATGTCGGCCAGTACCGTCAGGGCCTGGTTGCGTGCCTGCTCGTGCTCCTCGTCGGACATCCAGCCGCGCACCAGGTCCTGCACGATCCGGTGCACCTTCAGCGTGCGCGAGCGGTAGTCCAGCACGCCGAGCACGTGGTCGTCGATGCGCTTGACGCGGCTCTGCAGCTCGAGGGTGTCGGTCAGCCCCGGTTCCAGGCCCCGCACCACCGAGAGCATCCACTTCGACAGGATGACGTTCAGGCCCACGCCGTCGGGTGAGAGGAACGAACACAGCTGCAGGATGCGACCCGCCGCCGGTGAGCTCGCCAGCAGGGCGTCGTAGGCCTGGCGGTGGATGCGCGCGAAGGCGTGGTACTCGGAGTCGGGTTCCTCGTCGGGGCGCGGCAGGCCGCCGTCGTCGAGCCGGGCGATGTAGGCGTCGACGGACTGCGGGAAGCGCCGCAGATCGGCCGCCGCGGTCTGCTCGACCAGGGCCAGATGCCCGGTCCGTTCGGCCAGCCTGGCCAGCTCCTCGTCGCTCGCGCCGGGCAGCTTCCGGCTGAGCAGGGCCAGGCTCTCCTCGGGGGTGAAGACGTCCACCAGGTGGGAGGTGAAGCGGTCCGACCAGCGGGAGTTGGTGGAGGTGAGCAGCACATGCCCGGTGCCACCGCCCGGGATGAAGGGTTCGACGGTCGCCTCGCTCGCGGCGCCGTCGAAGACGAGCAGCCACCGGGACGCGTGGCGGCGCTGCCGCAGGTCGTCCAGTACGGCCTCCGGGTCCTCGCCCGTCCGCGCGCCGCCGGAGCGGCGGTTCAGGGCCCGGGCCAGCGCGGTGAAGGACTCCCGGATCAGATCGGGGCCGGCGGCGGGAATCCACCAGACCAGGTCGTACTGGGAGGCGAAGCGGTGCGCGTACTCCAGGGCGATCTGCCGTTTGCCGACGCCCTTCATGCCGTACAGCACCTGGGGTGCCGAATAGGCGGCGGCCCCGGACTCGAACTGCGCGCGCAGCGCGGTGAGTTGCTCGCCGCGTCCGACGAACCCGGCGTTGGGCATGGGCAGGTTCCACACCGCCGGGCTGAGCCCGGGGAAGCGCGGCCCCGCCACCGGAGCCGGCTGGGGTTCCTCCCCGGGGCGCAGACCGAACTGGGTCAGCAGGGTGCGCCGGGCCGACTCCTCGCTGGGCACGGCCAGGTCGGGCGTGCCCGGCCAGTCGAGGTACGTCGCCAGCCGGGCGGTCCCCAGACGCAGCCGGACGACCTGCTGCTCGCGGGGCCGACTGCCCAGCAGGGCTTCGCTGTTGAGGCGTCTGACCGTCTCCTCGGCCGGGGTTCCGGTCAGGTGCGGGGAGAGCAGGGCCAGGACGTAGTCCGGGTCGGGCAGCGCCTCCGCGGGGTCGCCGTGGTTCGGATGCGCCACCACCTCGAAGCCGGCCGGGCGCAGTTGCTCGGTGATCCAGTCGGCCCACAGCCGGTCGTTCGGTGCGTGGACGATGCTGAGGGTCTGCGGCTCGGTGATCTGCGCGGTCTTGTGCCGCAGGGAGTCGAGCAGCCGGTGGTAGCGGAGCAGGTCGGCGGGTGGGACCCGGCTGAACTCGGTGACGTCGCCGTCGGTGATCCGGGCGACGGCCTTCACGTACTCGGCGAGCAGGGAGTGGGACTGCCGGGGGTCCTCCTCCATCACGGCGAGCTCTTCGCCGTAGGCGTAGAACGCCCGGTACGGCACCTGCACCTGGCCCCAGTAGACGGCGAGCGCGGACTCGTCGGCGAGGTCGAGGTAGGGGTCGAGCGCCTGGCGGGCCTCCGCCAGGCAGCTCTCCAGCCTGATCTTCTCCGAGGTGTCGATGCGCATCGGCAGGACGTGGAGCCGGATGGGCCGGGGTGAGCGCTTGAGGCGCTGGGCGATCTGATGGGCGCCCTGGATGGCCTGCCGGTTCATGGCCAGGGTGATGACGACGGTGTCCGGCAGCATGAGGGTGCAGATGCCCGCGCCGTCGGAGAAGCCGGTACGGCTGTCGATGAGGATGTAGTCGTAGGGACTCTCGTGCAGCATCCGGGCCCGCAGCGCCTCCAGGAACTCCCTGCCGTCGTCGCTGGCCTGGAACTTGCCCCAGTCGAACTCGTGCAGCCGGTTGGCGTAGTCGTCGTCCATGCGGCCGGGGCCGATGTAGTGCAGCTCACCGCCCTTGGGGAAACGGTGGTCGAGTCTGACCCGGTAGCGGTCGAAGTTGGTGTGCTCGGCGTGCAGGGCCCGCAGGTCCTCCGGGATGTCGGTGCCGGTGGTGGCGGCGTCGGCGAACGCGGAGAACATGTCGAGCACTCCGGAGCCGTGACTCAGATCGGACACCGGGAGGTAGGCGCCGTAGTAGAGATGGAGTCCGGGCGCCTCCAGGTCCCAGTCCACGACGAGGACCGACTTTCCCTGACTCGCCATGATCCAGGCGGTGTTCGCCAGGGCCATGGTGCGCCCCGCCCCGCCTTTGAACGAATAGAACGAAATGATCTTTGCCGGTCGGCCGGTCGTCCCCATCCCCCGCCCCACGTGCTCATCCCCCGCCCAGCGACTCGCCAGGTGTTCTGCCCAGTAAGGGGGGCCACGGCCCCGCTCCTCGTTTCAACCAGCCGACCCGTTCACGCTGCCTGCGGATACGGCGCTCGGCGGAACTCTCCACGGACACGGCACCGGCGGGCACCGGTGGCGGTCCCGTGTCTCCCGCACCGGCTCCCCAGTCGGCCATCACGGCCGCCACGGCGAGCGTGAGCGACTCGGGCGACCCCACCTCGTGGTGGGTGGCGCCGAGCAGCCTGGCCGGGGTCAGCGCGAGCGACTCCCGCAGCGAGCCGGCGCTCTGCCGGCTCTCCTCGTCCAGCCGCGGCAGCACCACGACGACCGCGGCGATGTTCGCCCGGGCCCGGGCCAGCCGGACCCACAGCGTGGAGAACGCCGGGTCCCGCGACAGCCAGGGATCGACCAGCAGCATGACGACCGCGGACTCGTCGACACCGGCCAGCACGTCCAGCTCGCCCAGCTCCGGGGTGCGGACGGTCAGTTGCTCGGTCCCGCAGGCCCGCACCGCGCGTCCGGCCACGGACAGGGCGGGTTCGTCGCTGTGCGGGCGAAAGGGACGCCACTCCTCGGGCGTGTCGCCGTACGCCCCGACGGAGTCCCGTAGGCCCTGCATCCGGTCCCGGGTGCCGGTCAACAGGACCAGCACCGCCCGGCGTTCCCGCTCGGGAGGGCGGGGCGCGGGGGTGTCCTCGCGCTGCTGAGGGCCGGTCCGGCTCGGTCCGAAGCGGGACGGCACCTGGCGGCTCTCCGCCTCGGTCATGGCCGGCAGCGGTGCCCGGGCGGCCCGCAGCAGGCGTTCGGCGACCCTGCGGACGAGGTGGCGGTAGCGGCCGCGCCGGTCCGGGGCCTGGAGCAGGCCCATGACACCGGGGCCTTCGTACTCCTCGTCGACGATGTGGCCCGTGTTCGCCACCAGTCGGGGCAGGACAAGGCCCTCGGTGCGCCAGACCACGCCGACGAGACAGTCCGGCTGCTCACCGGTCTGCCGGGTTCGGCGGTCCAGTCGCTCGCGGAAGACCGACCACTCCCGGGCGCACTGGGCATCGGTGAGGTAGTCGGCCGAGTAGAGCACCAGCATCGAGCGACAGGACAGGACCGCCGGATCGGGGCCCGGAGCGGGCTCGGCGTGCTTCAGCCGGCCCTCGTGCGCGGGGCTGCGGCCCAACACGCTGTAGATCTCGTTCTGGACATCGATGTGAAACCGTTCGACCGGTCCTCTGTCACCGGCCGAACTGGCATAGCTGGTGTAGAACAAAGGCCCCACTGCAACCCCCCAAGGGCCTGCCTCCCGAACAACCCCGGCTTGGTCCTTGCCCCATAGCCCCACATCGACATCGGCGTGCGCAGCGACTTCGGCATGCTTGTGCGGCAACGTCAATTGAGCTCTAGCATAGGAGTTTTTGCCCTCGCCGAGCCCCGGAAAACTCGACATCAGGTCTCCTCTCGCTCAACAGAGAGTGAAGCGTTCGTCATTCGCGCTGGTCGGCGCCCCTGCGCGCGCCCCTTTTCCGGAAAACCTGTCAATATCCTTTCACTCTTGTCTGGATGTGGCGGATGAGCAGGGAGAGGTCCCTGCAATACACCGAGGGGTTGGCGAAGCCCCGCCCGCGACCGTGGCGGTGAGCACGGAGTCCGGCGCCGCAGACGGTCACCAGGGGACACTCGCGGCACGTGCGGCACAGTGCTGCCACGCCGTGCTCCGGCGCCCCGGGAAGGGACAGCACGGCATCGAAGGAGTGGCTGAATATTGTTCCTCCGGTCTGTGCGGCACCGTCCGCGACGGCGTTCAGCGACCCCGCCCAGGTGATCGACCCGTCCGACTCGACGACCACGGCGGCGGCGGGCAGGGTTCCGATCACCTCGCTGCTGCTGCCGGCACCGTACTGGCACTGGGCCATGATCGATTCGAAGAGCCGGACCCGTGTCGGACGCCCGGTGGCCCACCAGTGGTCGAAGGCGGCGCACAGCCACCGTCCGTGCGCGCCGCTTCCGGCGCCCGGCGCCGGATGGTCCCAAGTCCCGTAGGGCAGAAGGAAATCGATGGCCGGCGGGGCATGGCCGGCGAGGGCGTCGAAGACGTCCGCCGCGTCTCCCGCTGCCGGGTCCACCACGCACAGCAGCCCGGCGAACAGGTGCCGGTAGCGCGGAGCGGTCAGCCGGGCGAGTCCGGCGGTCACCCGTGCATGGCTGCCCCGGTGCCGACCGCCCGCCGGGCCGCGCCGGTGCCGGTCATGGCTGCGTTCGTCGCCGTCCAGGCTGACGCCGACCCTGATGCCGTGGTGCAGCAATGTCTCCAGGGCCGGCTCGTCGAGCAGGACTCCGTTGGTCTGCAGGACGATCTCGGCCTCGGCTCCCGCCGCGGCGACGACCCGCCGGGCGGCAGCGCTGAACCGGGCGATCACGTCCCGGCCGGCAAGCAGCGGCTCACCGCCGTGCAACGCCACCTGAACGTGGGAGGGCCGATGTTGACGCACATGCTCCGCGATCCGCTCCAGGAGGCGTTCGCGTACCGCCTCGGGCATGGTCCGCGGGCGATCCCGCCATCCGGTGTCCTGTAATTCGTAGACGTAGCAGTAATCACACGCCAGATTGCAGCGGCTGTGCAGTTTGACGACGAATTGGTCGAACGCCTTCAGTCGTGTCCGCCCTTCGGGCGTCACCGAAACAATAGGCTTTGGCCAAGGAATTGCGGGCGGAGAAGTGTCGTTCCACGTAGGTCCCTGATACCTGCCACCCGGCTCGCCGAATGCCGTACTGTCACCCCATGGCCGAACGGGTGGGCATACGACGCCCCCGACAGATTCCCCGTACCGCGACAGCTCTTCCACCCTGACCCCCCGATCAACTCCAGGGGGCCGGTGCGTCTTCGGGCCGCGACCATCGGCGGCATGGCTCTCGCAGACGTCCCCCACCCAACGTACGCAGAACCGCTGACCACGGGCGAGGTCTCAACTGGCCAACATCAGGGGGCCTTTGGGGTGGCCTGGGATGTCACGGGGCACAGGGGAGTGGAGGGGGCAGCCCATGTCGAACTTCTTCATCACCAGTTTCGCGCAGGCCGAGAACGAAAACTATGTGTGGCGATTCCACGGCGATCTGACGCGCGCGGTCCGGGACCGCAGCGGGCATGAGGTCGTCACGGAGATATGCCGTGGCGGACGTGGGTCGGCGAACAGCGACCGCGTCGCCCGGACCGGCGTCCTGGTCGCGCTCTGTTCACCGTCGTACTACGCCGATCCCGGCTGCCGCCAGGACCTGGCGCTCTTCCAGCACCGGCTGGGATTCGTGCCGGCGCAGCGGGGCCCGGCCCCGGCCGCGACCCCGGTGCTCGTGCGCTGGCTCCCGGCCGAGCCCCCGGCCGGTCTGCCCCGGGCGCCGGTGCTCACCGACCCCCACGACGTCTACGCCCGCAAAGGGCTCTTCAGCGTCATCGACGACCTGGGCTGGAACTCCGCCGAATACGCCACGGCTCTCCAGGAACTCGCGGAACGGGTGTGCACCGGATACAAGAACCGGCCACCGGACCTGCCCGCGGCCGACCGCACGGCACCGTCGACGGCGTTCGCCGCGGCCCACACCGTCCCCGGCCCCCGGAGCCCGAGCCCCTCGGCACCGCCGCCCGCACCCGGCCCCCGCGTCTTCATCTCCTACGCCCACGCCGACGACCAACCCGGCCACGCGGAGGACATCCTCACCCTGGCCGGCCTGCTGAAGCGGCGGGGCATCGACGCCCGCACGGACCACGCGGCCGCCGAGGAACCGCAGATCTGGCGGCTGTGGATGCAGGAGGAACTCGACGCGGCCGACTACATCCTCACCGTGGCCTCCCCCGAGTACCGGGTCCGGGCCGAACAACGGCGGAGGGGAGGGGTCGGCCTCGGCGTGACCTGGGAGGGCAGTTACGTCCTGGACGAGGTGTACGAGCATCCGCAGACGTGGGTCAAGCGCGTCATCCGAGTCATCCTGCCCCCCTACGGCAGAGACGACCTGCCCGTCTTCCCGGGCTCCGCCTCCGCCACGTACTACCGCATCGACCCCGCCCCGGCGGCGGCTCCGGCCCACGGTCAACTGGACGACCTGGTCCGCTACCTGAAACGCGGCCCCCGGCCGGCGCCCTGAAAAAATTCTGCCGGCCGTACAACCCTCCCCCCACCTGCCGAGTCGTACGTGGCATCAGGACTTCTGGGGGAGGGATCGTGGGGGATCGCGGGGGTTGCTGAGTCTGGAGGGGGAAAGGCCGAGGGGGCCTGGTCGACGGACCAGGCCCCCTCGAAGCTTCCGGCACGAGTTCAGAAGAACACCCCGCACCGCAGCAGCACATTCGCGTACGGCCGTGCCTCCCCCGTCCGCACCACCAGCCGCGCCCCCCGCCGACAGCCTCCTTGAGCCGTTCGTGGGAGACGAACTCCAGCTCGGTGAGGGACCCGCCCAGCAGCTCCGCCACCGCCGGATTCGCGTCACGCACCTCCGCAGCAGCCGTGGCCCCCTCCACCACCAGCTCCGCCAGCAGCCCCTCCAGCACCTCGGCGAAGGACGGCACCCCCGCCCGGAAGGCGAGGTCCACCACCCGGGGCCCGTCGGGTATCGGCATGCCGGCGTCGCACACCAGCACCCCGTCGCCGTGCCCCAACTCGGCCAGCGCGCCGGACAGATGACGGTTCAGGATGCCCGCCTTCTTCACAGGGCGTCGACCTCCTCGGCGGTGGGGAAGGACACCTGCGCGCCCTCCTTCGTCACCGCCGCCGCCCCGACCCGGGCCGCGTACGCCGCCGCCTCCTCCAGGGACGCCCCCGTGCCCAGCCGGTAGGCCAGCGCCGCCGTGAACGCGTCGCCCGCGCCGGTCGTGTCCACCGCGTCGACCTTGACCGACGCCACCCGCGAGATCCCGTCCCTGGACGCCACCAGCGCGCCCTCCGCGCCCAGGGTCACCACCACCGACCTCGGGCCCTTCGCCAGCAGGACGCGCGCCCAGTCCTCCGGGTCGTCCCCGATCGCCGAGTCGCCCAGGATGACCTTCGCCTCGTGCTCGTTGACGATCAGCGGGTCGCAGGCCGCCAGCAGCACGGCGGGCAGCGGGCGCGGCGGGGACGGGTTCAGCACGAAACGGCTGTCCGGCGCGAGGCTCGCCGCCACCGCCACGACCGTCTCCAACGGGATCTCCAGCTGCGCCGACACCACCCGGGCGGCGTGGAAGAGGCTCCCCGCGGCCCGTACGTCCTCCGGCGTGAGCCGGCCGTTCGCGCCCGGTGACACCACGATGCTGTTGTCGCCCGACGGGTCGACCGTGATCAGCGCGACCCCCGTCGGCGCCCCGCCGACCAGCACGCCCACGCTTTCGACGCCGGCCGAGCGCAGCGAGTCCAGCAGCAGCCGGCCGTGCCCGTCGTCGCCGACCCGGGCCAGCAGGGCCGTGCGCGCGCCCAGCCGGGCGGCCGCGACGGCCTGGTTCGCGCCCTTGCCGCCCGGGTGGACGGCCAGGTCGGAGCCGAGCACGGTCTCCCCGGCCGCCGGCCGGCGCTCGACACCGATCACCAGGTCGGCGTTGGCCGACCCTACGACCAACAGGTCGTAGTCGTACATGAAGTTGCTCCCCTATGAGATGACGTGAGCCGCGGGCGCCCGTGAGGCACCCGCCGGCCGTTGGTCTCAGCCCGCGAAGTCGGCCACGTTCTCCTTCGTGACCACCTTCACCGGCACCATCACCGACTTCTCGACCTTGCCGCCCTCGGCCACCTTCACCGCGTTCTGCACGGCGATCCTGCCCAGTTCCGCAGGCTGTTGCGCCACCGACGCGTACAGCGTGCCTGCCTTGACGGCGTTCAGCCCGTCCTCGGTTCCGTCGAAGCCGATGACCTGGACGGACTTCCCGGCCTTGGAGCCGAGCGCCTTGATCGCGCCGAGCGCCATCTCGTCGTTCTCGGCGAAGACACCGTCGATGTCCGGGTTGGCCTGGAGCAGATTGGTCATGACGTCCAGGCCCTTGGTGCGGTCCCAGTCGGCGGGCTGCTTGGCGACCACCTCGATGCCCGGGTAGGCCTTCAGCCCTTCGGTGAAGCCGGCGCCGCGCTCCCGGCTGGCGGAGGTGCCGGCCTGGCCCTGCAGGACGACGATCCTGCCCTTGCCGCCCAGCTTCTCGGCGAGGTCCTTCGCGGCGAGCTTGCCGCCCGCCACGTTGTCGGAGGCGACGAGGGCGGCGGTGTCCGCGTTGTTGACGGCCCGGTCGACGGCGACCAGCGGGATGCCCGCCTTGTTGACGCCCTTCGCCGCCGGGGTCACCGCGTCGGAGTCGACGGCGTTGACGATGATCGTGCCGAGGCCCTCGCTGGTGAAGTTCTGCAGCTGGTTGGCCTGCTGCGAGGCGTCGTTCTGCGCGTCGGTGACGGTCAGGTCCACGCCCAGCTTCTTCGCCTCGGCCTGCGCTCCGGCGCGGATCTGCACGAAGAACGGGTTGTTGAGGGTCGACAGCGACAGGCCGATCTTCTGGTTCTTCGCCTCCGAGGTGCCGCCGTGGAGGAGGGACGTGGCGCCGACGATCGCCGCCGCGACGACCGCCGCGAGCACATAGGTCGCCGCCTGCTTGCCCTTGTTGCCGCCCGTTCCGGCGGCGACCGGGGTCGCGCCCGCCTTGCGGCGGACCGTGTCGAGCAGCACCGCAAGCGCGATGACGACACCGATGACGACCTGCTGCCAGAACGCCGACACGGACAGCAGGTTCAGGCCGTTGCGCAGCACCGCGAGGATCAGTGCGCCGATGAGCGTGCCCGACGCCTTGCCCGTGCCGCCCGCCAGCGAGGCGCCGCCGATGACGACCGCCGCGATCGCGTCGAGCTCGTAGCCCTGCGCGGCCTGCGGCTGCGCGGAGGAGAGCCGGGCGGCGAGCACGATGCCGGCCGCGGCGGCGAACAGACCCGAGAACGCGTAGATCGCGAGCTTCTGCCTCTTCACCCGCAGACCGGAGAGACGGGCCGCCTCCTCGTTGCCGCCGATCGCGTACATCGAACGCCCGATGTACGTCCGCCCGAGCACGAACGCCGTGATCAGACCCATGCCGACCATCACCAGCACGGGCACCGGCAGCCAGCCGCCGAGCGTGTCACCGAGGTGCGAGACCGAGGACGGGAACGCGATCGGGGAGCCCTGCGAGATCACCAGCGACAGGCCGCGCGCCACCGACAGCAGGGCGAGCGTCGCGATGAACGGCGGCAGTTTGCCGTACGAGATCAGGAAGCCGTTGACCAGACCGCACGCTATGCCGGTCGCGATCGCGAGCAGCACGGCCAGGACGACCGGCATGCCCTGCGACGTGGCGCTCCAGGCGAGGACGGTGGCGGAGAGGGCGGCGACCGAGCCGACCGACAGGTCGATGCCCGCCGAGACGATCACGAAGGTCACGCCGAAGGCCAGGATGGCGGTCACGGCCGCCTGGACGCCGACGTTCAGGAGGTTGTCGGTGGTCAGGAAGTCGCCGGACAGCGCCGACATCGCGATGACGAGGACGATCAGCGCGGTCAGCGCGCCGTTGTCGAGGAGCAGCCGGCGCAGCCCTGAGGCGCCCGTCGTGCTCTTGAGCGTGTCAGTGGCCACGGGGGGCCTCCTTCTCAAGCGTGGTGGGGTTGCTGACGGCGAGCGCCATCACGGCGTCCTGGGTGGCTTCCGCGGCCGGGAGTTCACCGGCGATCCGGCCCTGGGCCATGACCAGGACCCGGTCGCTCATACCGAGGACCTCGGGCAGATCGCTGGAGATCATCAGCACGGCCGCACCCTGGGCGGTCAGCTCGTTGATCAGCTGGTAGATCTCGACCTTCGCGCCGACGTCGATGCCGCGGGTCGGCTCGTCGAGGATCAGGACCTTGGTGTCGGCGAGCAGCCACTTGCCGATGACGACCTTCTGCTGGTTGCCGCCGGACAACGTCCGTACGTGCTGGCCGAGTCCGGCCATCCGCACGCCCAGCTGCCCGGCGATCCGGGCGGCGGCCTCCCGCTGCCCCTTGAGGTCGACGAGTCCCGCGCGGTGGCCGAACGCAGCGTCACCAGACCGAGGTTCTCCTCGACGGACGCGTCCAGGACGAGGCCCTGGCCCTTGCGGTCCTCGGGGATGAGCCCGATGCCCGCCTCCATGGCCGCGTTGACGTCGTGCCGCCGCAGGGCGGCTCCGGCGACCTTGACCGCGCCCTTGTCGTAGGGGTCGGCGCCGAACACCGCGCGCACGACCTCCGTACGCCCGGCGCCGACCAGCCCCGCGATGCCGACGACCTCGCCGGCGTGCACCTCGAAGGACACGTCGTGGAAGACACCGTCCCGGGTGAGCCCCTCGACGGTCAGCAACGCGGCGCCCTTCTCGGGCTGTTCGCGCGGGTACTGCTGCTCGATGGACCGCCCGACCATGAGCCGTACGAGCTCGTCCTCGGGCGTGGAGGCGGGGACCTGGCCGACGGACCTGCCGTCCCGGATGACGGTGACCCGGTCGCCCAGGGCCGCGATCTCCTCCAGGTGATGCGTGATGAAGACGATCCCGACGCCGTCCTCGCGCAGCTTGCGCACGATCGCGAAGAGCTTCTCGACCTCCTCGGAGGTGAGCACGGCGGTCGGCTCGTCCATGATCAGCACGCGCGCGTCGAGACTGAGCGCCTTGGCGATCTCGACCATCTGCAGGCGGGCGATGCCGAGTTCACGCACCCGCGCGCGGGGCGAGACGTCGACACCCACGCGCGCGAGCAGGACCTCGGCGTCGGCCTCCATGCGCTTCCGGTCGATCATGCCGAGGCGGCGCGGCTGGCGGCCCAGGAAGATGTTCTCGGCGACCGTCAGGTCGGGGACGAGGTTGAACTCCTGGTAGATCGTGGCGATCCCGAGGCGCTCGGAGTCCTGGGCGCCATGGATGCGCACCTCCTCGCCGCCGGCCAGGATGCGGCCCTCGTCTGGCGTGTAGGCGCCGGAGAGCATCTTGATGAGGGTGCTCTTGCCCGCGCCGTTCTCACCGAGGAGGACGTGCACCTCGCCGCGGCGCAGGTCGAAGTCGACGCCGTCCAGCGCGACCACGCCCGGGAAGGTCTTCCGAATGCCTTCGATGCGCAGCAACTCGTCCGGGTTGCTCACGACTGGCTCCTGTTCTGTACGGGGGCCGGCTCGGGGGAGGCCGGCTGCTCGCCGCACGAGCGGCGTACGACGAGACGGGCGGGGAGGGTGACGGACTGCGGGGGCCGTCCCTCGATGCGGTCGACCAGGGCCCGCACGGCGGCCCGGCCCAGCTCGCCCGTCGGCTGGGCGACCGCGGTGATCGGCGGATCGGTGTGCACGAACCACGGGATGTCGTCGAACGCGGCGAGCGCGATGTCCCGCGGCACCCGCAGCCCGCGCGCGCGGATGGCGTCCAGCGCGCCGAGAGCCATCAGGTTGTCCGCGGCGAACACGACCTCGGGCGGCTCGGGCAGGTCGAGGAAGCCCTCGGTGACCCGCCGCCCGCTCTCGGCCTGGAAGTCGCCCTGCCCGATGTAGGCGTCGGGGAGTTCGAGGCCGTACGCGGCCAGGGCCTCCCTGAAGGCCTCCACGCGCTCGCGGCCGGTGGTGGTCGCCGCCGGGCCCGCGATGATCGCGAGCCGCCGGTGGCCGAGGGCGTGCAGATGCGCGACGAGGTCACGCACCGCACCCCGGCCGTCGGACCGCACCACCGGTACGTCCACGCCCGGGATCCACCGGTCCACGAAGACCATCGGCGTCCCCGCGCGCGCGGCGTCCAGCATCAGCGGGGAGCCGCCGTCGGTGGGGGAGACCAGGAGGCCGTCGATGCGGCGGTCCAGCAGGGTCCGTACGTGGTGGTCCTGGAGGTCGGGCCGCTCGTCGGCGTTGCCGATGATGACGCTGTAGCCGAGCGCGCGGGCCTCCTCCTCGACGGAGCGGGCCAGTTCGGTGAAGTACGGGTTGAGCACGTCGCTGATGACCAGGCCGAGGGTGCGGGTCTGGTCGGTGCGCAGCGAACGGGCGACGGCGTTCGGGCGGTAGCCCAGTGCCGCCACGGCGGCCAGCACGCGGGTGCGTGCGTCGGCGCTGACCGACGGGTGGTCGTTCAGGACGCGCGACACCGTGGCGACGGACACTCCCGCCTCGGCGGCCACGTCCTTGATGCTCGCCATCGCCGCTCCACCTCCTCGTGGATCGATCGTGTGCAGCCGTGCGACCGGTTCATGGAATCGATTACATCGGCGTGTACGGAGGATTGGAATCGATTACACGGGGGTTAATCAAGCCCTCGGCCGACCTCTGAGACCGGATCGTGATGAAGGGCCGCTCAGGAGAGCGGCAGCCGCATGAGCGCCAGGTCCAGCCACCGCCCGAACTTGATGCCGACCTCGCGGACCGTCCCCGCGTGCTCGAAGCCGTACCGCTCGTGCAGCCGGATCGACGCGGTGTTCCCGGCCTCGATCCCGGCGATCATCACGTGGTGGCCCGCGGCGCGGGCCGCGTCGATGACCGTGGCCAGCAGGGCGGAACCGATGCCCAGACCGTGGCGCCCCTCGCGGACGTAGACCGAGTTCTCCACGGTGTGGCGGTAGCCCTCCTTCTCGCGCCAGGGCCCGTAGGTCGCGAACCCCACCACCTCCCCGCCGGCCTCGGCGACGAACGCGGAGCCGCGCTCCAGATGGGCGGCCAGCCAGTCCGCCCCCTCCGCGGCCGTCAGCGTCCGGTCCGTCCACAGGGCGGTGGAGTGCTCGATCGCGTGATTGCGGATGTCCCGGACGGCCTCGGCGTCCCCGGGGAGCGCCGGACGGACGGTCACCCCCGTGGCGGCCTTCTCGTATATTGGATTCATGTCCAACATAGTAGATCCGCTGGTCCGCCAGATCGCCGCACGCGTGCGTGCCGAGCGCGAACGCCGCCGCTGGACCCTGGCCCAGCTCGCCGAGGCCTCCGGCGTCTCCCAGGCGATGATCAGCCGGATCGAACGGGAGGAGAGCAGCCCCACCGCGGTCGTCCTCGGCAAGCTGTCGGCCGCGTTCCGGCTCAGCGTGTCCTCGCTGCTGGCGGCGGAGGGCGAGACCGCGACGAGCCCGGTGCGCAGTGCGGCGGCAGGCCGACGCGGCGGCGGCGCGACCCGGAGACCGGCCCGGCGCCGCCAGATCACCACCCCCGCCCGCCGAGATCGCGGTCCGCTGCCCTGGGCCAGTCCGCCGCGGCGGTGTTCGCGTTCATCCGGCAGCTGGTGTGGGTCCTCGACGGCCAACTGACCTTCCACGAAGGCGACCTGGTGCACGAACTGCACGCGGGCGACACCATCGAACTCGGCGAACCGGCTCCGCGCACCTTCGTCAACACCACTGACACGGACTGCCGTTACGTCGTCGTCCTGACCCGGAACCAGCAGCCGTGACACGGCCGATACGACCCGCGCGCGCCGCGCACCGACACCGGCCGGCGACATCGCCGGCCCGGGGCGGCCGGAGCCCGGCCGTCGGGGCCGTACCGTCCTCCTCGCCGTCGTCGCCGGCACCGCGATCGCCAACAACTACGCGATCCAGCCCGCGCTCACCGACGTCGCCGCCGAACTCCACGTCCCGCTGCCGGTGATCGGCCTCGTCCCCACCGCCGCCCTCCTCGGCTGCATGACCGGCTTCGTGCTGCTGCTCCCGCTGGCCGACCGCGTGGCGCCGAACCGCCTGCTGTCCGCCCAGCTCCACCGCCCTCGCCGCCGCCCTCACCCTGGCCGCCACCGCCCCCGGCGCGGGCGTCCTCCTCGCCGCCTACCTCCTCGTCGGCGCCACGGCCGGCGTCGCCGCGCAGGCCGGCACCGTCGCGGGCCGCCTCGCCCCGCACGGGCGTCGCGCGCGGGCCGTGGCCGGCGTCGCCGCCGGGATGTCGGCCGGCATCCTGCTCAGCCGCCTCGTGGGCGGAGCCCTCGCGGACGCCCTCGGCTGGCGGACGATGCTGCTGGTCTGCGCCGCCGCCGTACTGCTGTGCGCGACCGCCGCCGGGAAGCTGCTGCCCGGGGAACGGCCGCCCGCGCGCGGCACGTACCCGGCCGCCGTCCGCGCACTGCCCCCGTCTGCTGCGCCGGCACCCCGGCCTGCGCCGGGCGGTGGCCGCGGGCGGCCTGTGGTATCTGGCCTTCAACCTGATCTGGGTCGCCCTCGCCCTGGCCCTCGGCCGCCCGCCGTACTCCCTCGCCCCCACCGCCATCGGCCTTTACAGCCTGGCGGGCCTCCTCGGCTTCCTCGCCCTGCCCGTCGCCGGCCGCCTGACCGACCGCCACAGCTCCCGTACGGTGATCACGGCCTCGCTGGCCACCGCCGCGACCGGCACCGCCCTGCTCGCCACCGGCCTCGGAACCCCCCTGGTGACCGCCGTGGGCCTGGCCCTCTTCGACGCGGGCGCGTTCGCCGCCCAGGCGGCCAACCAGAGCCGGGTCATGGCCCTCGACCCCGAGCGCGGCGGCAGCCTGAGCAGCGTGTACCTGGTGCTGTACTTCGCGGTGGGAGCGGTCGGTACGACGATCGCGGCGCCGTTGCTCGAAGCCGTCGGCTGGACCGGCACCGCGCTCACGGCGCTCGCCGCGCTGACGGCCGCCGCCGGCGTCGTACGCACCGGCGACGGACGGGGGCGGGGCGCCGTCAGGGAGAGCCCGCTCCGCTGAACGGCCGACGGGGCGCCGTCAAGAAGGGCCCGCTGCGCTGACCGGCGCTCCCCAGGCGCGGGCGACGCGCTCCGCCACGGTGTACGCCTCGGCCGCGTGCCGCTCCTCGCCGAGGAACCGGTACAGGTCCCCGAGGGCCCGCGCGAGCGGACGCGTGGCGTAGGCCCCGCCGGCCGTCCCGGCGAACTGCTCCCGCAGAGGCAGCAGATGGCCGATCAGCATGCGGGCGGTGTCCCGGTCGCCCAGCAGGACCGCGAGTTGGCTGCGGTAGTCGAGCTCCACGCCGTAGAGATGGTCCGTCACCGGCCGCGCCGGGAACGCGACGGCCCGCGCCTCCGCGAGCCGCCCCAGCCGGGCCAGGACGAGCGCGAGGGCCACGGCGACGGGCGCGCCCACCGCCGCGTGCACCGCACGGACATCGGCCTCGATGTCCGCCTCCCGGCCCTGCGTGAGCCGGATCGTCCACAGGCCCAGCGTGCGCGGACCCGTGGCGTGCTGCGTGCCGACCCGCTGGAAGAGCCCCTCGGCCTCGGCGTACCGGGCCTCCGCCTCCTCGTACCGGCCGGCGACCGTGGCCAGCATGGCGGAGGTGGCGACGTTGATGCCCTGCGCCCAGCGCATCCGGTAGCGGTGGGCGAGTTCCAGTCCGGCGGCGGTGTGCCGGCGTACCGCGTCCGGGTCGTTGCGGGTCGCGGCCGTCAGACCGTCGAGGTGTTCGCAGACCCAGCGGTGGGCGGGCAGGTCGTGGACCCGGGCCAGCTCGCGCAGTTCGGCGACGAGCGGGGGTGCGGGGCCGTGCCCTGTGTCTCGTGCGGCAGTACCCGCGCGGACGCCATCAACGCCGAGGCCAGCAGCCGGGGTTCGCCGTCGGCGCGGGCCAGCGCCAGCTGGCTGCGCGCCGCGTCGAGGGCCCGTGCCGCGTCCTCGCCCGCCACCGCGTCGGCCAGGACCTGGAGCACACGCGCGCGGGTCGGGCCGTCCAGCGCGGGGTCACGGGCCAGCCGCTCCAGATGGGCCAGGTCGGTCCGGTCCAGGAAGCCCTCCAGGCGGCTGCGCCAGGGCGAGGGCTCGGTCCAGCCGCCGTAGACCGCCGCGGCGAGGTCGTCCCGGCCCGCCCGTACGGCCAGGTCGACCGCCCGCCCCCGGGTGCGCCGGGCGGCGTCGGTGGCACCGGCCCGCACCTGCGCGCCCAGCAGCCGCACCAGCAGCGTCACGGTGCCGTCCGGATCGTCCTCGGGATCGGCGGTCGCCCCGGTGTGCGCCTCCAGCGCCTGCTCGATCAGTCCTACGGCCACGTCGTGGGCGTACCGCCGCTCGGCCCGCTCGGCGGCCCGCAGCGCGTAGTCGACGGCCAGGTGAGCGTTGGCCGTACGGCCGGAACGGGCGAAGTGGTGGGCCAGCGCGGCGAGGTCGTCGGGGCGGTGGCGGCGCAGTTCGACGGCGATCCGGTCGTGCAGGCGGGCCCGCCGGGTGCCGGACAGGTCCGTGTAGACGGTGTCGCGGACCAGCGCGTGCACGAACCGCACCCGCCCCGGCCCCGGCTCGGTCAGCAGGTCCGCGGCGACGGCCGCGTCGAGCCCCGCCAGCACGGTCTCCTCGTCCGCCTCGGCCGCGTCCGCGAGCAGCGCGACGCCGGACTCCAGCCCCGCCACCGCCGCCAGCCGCACGGCCGCGAGCGCTTCGGCGGGCAGCAGGGCGAGCCGCCTGCGCAGCACGTCCCGCACTCCTTGCGGCACTTCCGATACGGCGACCAGGGCGCCCTCGTCGGCCAGCAGACGCGCGCTCTCCCACACGTAGAACGGGTTGCCGCCGGTGCGCTCGGCGAGCGCCGTCACCGTGGCCGCGTCCACGGGCCCGCCGCGCACGGCGGTGACCACGGTGGCGATGTCCTCGTGGGACAGGCCGCCGAGGGTGATCCGGTGCGGGAACCGGAGCGCGAGGTGGGCCAGGCTCTTGGCCAGGTGCCCGTTCACCTCGGCCGGCCGGTAGCAGGCGACGGTGAGCAGCGGCACTCCGGTGACCGCGGCGGCCGCCTCGAGCAGGGCGAGGGTCGGTCCGTCGGCGCGGTGCAGGTCCTCCAGGACGACGGCGATCGGCCGCCCGGCCGCCGCGTCCCGCAGCCACCCGGCGAAGGCCCGGTACAGCCGGAAGCGACCCGCGGTGGCCTCGTCACGGGTGGTGGGGACGCGGCCGGCGGGGGAGGGGAGGCCGG
>MWJO01000116.1 GCA_002027195.1 Streptomyces sp. GKU 895
GGGCGGCCTGCGGGTCGGACTCGATGAGCTCCAGGATCACCGGGTCGGCGATGAAACCGGCCTTGATGATCTCGGCGAGGCCGGAGACGAAGTCGTTGACCGGGAGCGAGTCCAGCGCGGCCAGGTCGCACAGGACGCCGGCCGGCGGGTGGAAGGCCCCGACGAGGTTCTTGCCCTCGGCGGTGTTGATGCCGGTTTTGCCGCCGACAGCCGCGTCCACCATGGCGAGGACGGTGGTGGGGATGGCGATCCAGCGCACCCCGCGCAGCCAGGTGGCGGCCACGAAACCGGCGAGGTCCGTGGTCGCGCCGCCGCCGACGCCGACGACGACGTCGGTGCGGGTGAACCCGGACTGGCCGAGCGCCTTCCAGCAGTAGGCGGCGACCTCGGCGGTCTTGGCCTCCTCCGCGTTGGGCACCTGGATGGCGACCGCCTCGTAGCCCTGCTCGGCTAGGTCGGCACGCAGCGCCTCACCGGTCTCGGCGAGCGCCTCGGGGTGGATGATCGCGACCCGCTTGGCCTTGTCGCCGATCAACCCGCCCAGCTCGCCCAGGAGTTGGCGGCCCACGAGGACCTCGTACGGCTCGCTGCCCGCGGTGCCACCGACCTGGATCCGCGTCACTGCCTCACTCATGCCTGCTTCAACTCCAGTGCGCCCAGGGCGGCTTCGGTGACTTCTTCGGGGGTACGGCCGTCCGTGGCGACGACCGCCGTGGCGATCCCCTCGTACAGGTGCCGTCGCGCCTCCATCAGCTCGCGCCACTGCTTGCGCGGGTTGACCGCGAGCAGCGGGCGGGCCGTGTTGAGGCCGGTGCGCTTGACGGCCTCCTCGACGTCCATCGAGAGGTAGACGACCGGCAGGCCGGCGAGGGACGCGCGGGTGTCCTCGTCGAGGATCGCGCCGCCGCCGAGGGCGAGGACGCCGTCGTGCTCGGTCAGCGCCCGCAACACGGCGGCCTTCTCGATCGCGCGGAAGGCCGACTCGCCCTCGTCGACGAAGATCTCGGCGATGGTCCGGTCCTGCGCGGCGACGATGTCGTCGTCGGTGTCCCGGTAGCCCACGCCGAGCCGCTCGGCGAGCAGCTGCCCGACGGTGGACTTGCCCACGCCCATCGGGCCGACGAGCACCACCCGAGGGCTCATCGGATGGCCAGGTTGTCGAGGAACGACTGCACGTTGCGCCGCGTCTCGGCCACGTTGTCGCCGCCGAACTTCTCGGCGACCGCGTCGGCGAGGACGAGGGCCACCATGGCCTCGGCGACGATGCCGGCCGCCGGGACCGCCGAGACGTCGGAGCGCTGGTGGTTGGCGGGCGCCGCCTCACCGGTGACGACGTCGACGGTCTGCAGGGCGCGCGGCACGGTGGCGATCGGCTTCATCGCGGCCCGCACGCGCAGCAGCTCGCCGGTGGTCAGACCGCCCTCGGTGCCACCGGAGCGGCCGGAGACGCGGCGGATGCCTTCGGGCGTGCCCACGATCTCGTCGTGTGCCTTGGAGCCGGGCACGCGCGCGAGCTCGAAGCCGTCGCCGATCTCGACGCCCTTGATGGCCTGGATGCCCATGAGGGCGCCGGCGAGGCGGGCGTCGAGCTTGCGGTCCCAGTGGACGTGCGAGCCGAGGCCGACGGGGACGCCGTAGGCCAGGACCTCGACCACGCCACCGAGGGTGTCGCCGTCCTTGTGGGCCTGGTCGACCTCCGCGACCATCGCCTTCGAGGTGTCGGCGTCCAGGCAGCGCAGCGGGTCGGCGTCCAGCTTCTCGACGTCGGCCGGGGTCGGGTACACGCCTGCGGGGCCTTCACCGAGCACAGCTCGACGACATGGCTGACGATCTCGATGCCGGCCGTCTCCTTCAGGTACGACCGGGCGACCGCGCCGAGGGCCACACGGGCCGCCGTCTCACGCGCGGAGGCGCGCTCCAGGATCGGCCGGGCCTCGCCGAAGCCGTACTTCTGCATGCCGGCGAGGTCGGCGTGGCCGGGCCGGGGCCGGGTCAGCGGGGCGTTGCGGGCGAGTCCGGCGAGGATCTCCTCGTCGACCGGGTCGGCCGCCATGACCTGCTCCCACTTCGGCCACTCGGTGTTGCCCACCATGATGGCGACCGGGGAGCCGAGGGTGAGGCCGTGCCGGACGCCGCCGAGGAAGGTGACCTGGTCCTGCTCGAACTTCATCCGGGCACCGCGTCCATAGCCGAGCCGGCGCCGGGCCAGGTGGTCCGCCACCATCTCCGTGGTGATCGGCACGCCGGCGGGAAGACCCTCCAGCGTCGCCACGAGTGCGGGACCGTGGGACTCCCCCGCGGTCAGCCAGCGCAACCTGCTCAACGGTGCTCCTCAGTGCTCGCGCCCTCGTACTGCCCTGCGTACGCGCGTCCTCGCATACGGCAATGGCGCGACCAGGTGCGCGGCCCGGGCCCGCCACCTTCGATCCTCCCACGTCCCACCGACATGTCCGGCCGCCGGTCCACCAGACGGACGGAGCCCGGTTGTCGCACAGGACGCCCGGGCCCCTCCGCCGACGGATCAGCCGCAGTGACCGAAACCGCTGGTGTAGCTGTCCCAGAAGATCCCGTTGTCGTAGTACTCGATGCCGCCCGTGTACTTCACGCACTTGTTGGCCGCGGAAACGTAGACGGGTCCCGCGTAGTACTGGTATTCCTTCTTGTCCCGCTTCCAGCTGCCGCCCTCGACGAGAATTCCGGCCTCGGTCACGGCGCCATATCCGACATAGCCGTTGATGTGCATGGTGACCACGCAGTTGTTGCCGTTGGAGGCGTTGTAGAGAAGGGACACGCGCGCGGCGGGCTTGCCCGTGCTCTTGTCGTATCCGACCGTGTGGGACTCCAGCACGGAATAGCCGGAACCACACGCCGCCTCGGGAGTCGACGCCACCGCGGCGGCCGGGGTCGCCCCGACCAGTCCCACGATGCCGGCGATACCGAGCGCGGACCCGACGGACAGAATGCGCCTCTTTATCACAATTCCTCTTCCATGATCGATGAGAGAGATTGCACGATAGCCATCCCTCGCAGCAAGATCACGCGGAATTGAGAAGTCCGGATGGGGAAATGCGGAGCCTTTCGCCCGGGCGGTCCGTCACGCGCGCGTGAGGCTCCGTTCACCCACCGCCCGCATCGCCGCCAAGGGCGCCGGAGTGCGGCCCGTCATCTGCTCGACCTGGAGCACCGCCTGGTGCACCAGCAGGTCGAGACCGCCGACGACGGCGCCGCCGAACATCGACCAGCGGGCCGCGAGCTGGGTGGGCCACGGCTCGTAGAGCACGTCGAAGAGAGTGGTGGGCCGCTCCGGCACGGCCATGGCCAGGCCGTCCGTGGCGCCCGCCGGGGTGGTGGCGATGACCAGGGGGCGGTGCAGCGCGTCCGCCGCCTTCGACCAGTCCTCCGTGCGGACCTCGACGTCCAGCCGCTCGCCCCACTCCCGCATCTCCGCGGCGCGGGCCTCGCTGCGCACGTAGACGACCACCTCACCGGTGCAGACCCGGGCCAGAGCCGCCAGCGCGGACGACGCCGTGGCGCCGGCGCCGAGGATCGCGGCGGAGTCCACCGTCTCGATGCCGTGCTCGCGCAGCGCGGCGACCATGCCGGGGATGTCGGTGTTGTCGCCGACCTTGCGGCCGTCCTCGGTGAACACGACCGTGTTGACCGCCTCGACCGAGCGGGCCGTCTCGCTGATCTCGTCGAGCAGCGGGATGACCGCCCGCTTGAGCGGCATGGTCAGCGACAGCCCGGCCCACTCCGGCCCGAGATCCGCGAGGAACCCGGGCAGCGCGGCCTCGTCGATCTCGAACCGGTCGTACGACCAGCCCTTGAGCCCCAGCTCCTCGTACGCGGCGCGGTGCAGCACCGGGGAGAGGGAGTGGGCGATGGGCGAACCGAGCACGGCGGCCCGGCGGGCGTCAGTTGCCCCTGCTGGCATCGAACTTGTCCTTGAGTTTCTGGAATTCCTGGTGCGTCCTGGCGAACTCGGTCTTGCTCACACCGTCGGTCGCCACGAAGTAGTACCAGCCGTCGTCGGTGGGATTCAGCGTCGACTTGAGCGCCTCGTCACCCGGGTTCCCGATCGGGCCGGGCGGCAGACCCTTGTGGGTGTACGTGTTGTACGGGTCCTGATCCTTGTTGATCTCGGACTCGCTGATGTCGATCTTGCTCTCGTTCTTCGCGTAGTTGAACGTCGAGTCGAACTGCAGGAATCCGTAGGTCTGCGGGTTCCCGTAGTCGAGGCGGTTGTAGACCACCTCCGCGATCTTGCGGTAGTCGTCGGGGGTCTTGCCCTCCGCCTCGACGAGGCTCGCGATGGTGACGAGGTCCAGGGGACTGTCCACCTTGAGCGCCTTGGCCTTGGCTTCCAGGTCGAGCGCGTCGTACTTCTTCGTGGCCGCGGACACCATGCCCTTCAGGACCGCTTCGGGCTTCATGCCCTTCGCGGCGGGATAGGTGCCCGGGTAGAGGAAGCCCTCCAGCGGATCCTTCATCTCGCTGTTCTTCTTCGCCCAGCCCGGAAGCCCGAGGCTCTTGTAATCCGCTTTGGCGACCTTGAGCGTGGCGCCGGATTTCAGGCCGAGTTTTTCGTCGATGAGCTTGTAGACCGCGATATTGCGCTGACCCGGTGTGACCATCACGGCGTTCTGGCTCTTCGGGTCGAGCATCATTTCGACGGCGCTCTTGGCGGACATCTCCTTCTTCAGCAGATAAGCGCCCGCCTGGATCGTGTCGCCCTTCGGGTTCTGCGTCTGCGCGGAAACGAAGGCTTCGACGCTCTTGACGACGCCTGCCGCTTTGAGCAGTCTGCCGATTTCAGCACCGGGTGCCCCCTTCGGGACCACAACCGACACCGTCTCGCCCGTACCGTCCCCCGCGTAGTCCGGCGCCGAGGCGAAACGATCCTGGTAGAACTGGTACCCGAAATACCCGACGCCGGCGATACCGCCGCCGAAGACCAGCACGACCACCAGGCAGGCGCAGCCACTGCGCCGCTTCTTCGGCTTCTTGCCGCCGCGGCCCTTGCGATCACCGCGACCGCCCTGGTCGTCCAGGTCGTCATCCGCGTCGTCGTCCCCGCCGCCCGCGAAGAAGGCGTGTTCGCCCTGGTCGGGGCCCGGGTCCCAGTCCGCCCGCTGCGGTTCCGGCTCGGTGCGACGACGGCTCGGCGGCTCCGGCGGCGGGTACGCGTCCGGGGTGCCGTAGTAGTCGGGCTGGTCACCGGCGCCGTACGCGGCGGCCTGCTGGCCGTACGGGTCCGAGGGATCCGTGTACGGGACATGCGTATGCGTCCCGGTGCCCCAGGAGCCGCTGTTGTCGTACTGCTGCTGCTGGGGCTGAGGCTGCTGCGGCGCGTACTGCTGCTGGCCGTACTGCTGGTTCGGGTCGTACTGCTGCTGGTTCGGGTCGTACTGCTGCTGGTGCTGGTCGTACTGCTGCTGGTCGTAGTGCTGCTGCTGGTACTGCTGCTGCGCCTGACCGTAGTCGGCCTGCTGGCCGGTGCCCCAGTCGCCGTACTCGGACTGCTGCGACGCCTGGGGATAGTGCTGCGGCTGGCCGCCGTAGGCAGCTTGCTGGCCGGAGTGGCCCTGCTGCCCTTCCCATCCGCCGTCCCCGTAGTACGGGTCCTGCGGATGCCACGGTTCGGAGCCGTCCTGGCCCCGGCCATACTCAGTCATCGATCCCCTAGAGCCGCGAGGCGGCGGTCGCGCGGCTTGTGGCTCGGCATCCGTTCCGCCTCTCTCTGTGCGGCACCTGTTCGAACAGCGCCGCGATCGCGCGGAACGTTACCGTATCGCGATCAGATGACCACTTCGACGCTCTCTCCGGGTGCTTTGCCTGACACCCGTTCGGATTCGAGCGCCTGCTGAAGGATGATCACAGCGGCCGCTTGATCGATGACGGAGCGGCCCTTCTTGGATTTCACGCCCGAGGCGCGCAGTCCCTGGCTCGCCGTCACCGTGGTCATCCGCTCGTCCACCAGGCGGACCGGGATCGGGGCGATGCCCTTGGCCAGCTCCTGGGCGAAGGCCCTGACCTTCACCGCGGCCGGACCCTCGCCCCCCTTGAGGAAGCGAGGGAGGCCGACGACGACCTCGATCGGTTCGTACTCCTCCACCAGCTGCCGCAGCCGGCGATGGGCGGCCGGGACGTCCCGGCCCGGGACCGTCTCCACCGGAGTGGCGAGGATCCCGTCGGTCGCACGAGGCGACCCCGATTCGGGCGTCCCCGACGTCGATCGCGAGTCGACGGCCTCTGCGCATCGTCACTTCGCGGTGTCCGTGACCAGTCGCTCGACGGCCTCGACGGCCTCGCCGATCGCGGCCGGGTTCTGACCGCCGCCCTGCGCGACGTCCGGCTTGCCGCCACCGCCGCCGCCGAGGGTCTTGGCGGCCGTACGCACCAGGTCACCGGCCTTGAGACCACGCTCGCGGGCGGCCTCGTTGGTGGCGATGACCGTCAGCGGCTTGCCGTTGGCCACGGTGAAGAGCGCCACCACGGCGGCGCGTCCGCCCTGGATGCGGCCGCGCACGTCGAGGACCAGCTTGCGCAGGTCGTCGGCGGTCGTGCCGTCCGGGACCTCACCGGTGACGACCGCGATGCCGCGGATGTCCTTGGCGGACTCGGCGAGACCGGCGGCGGCCTGGAGGACCTTCTCCGCGCGGAACTTCTCGATCTCCTTCTCGGCGTCCTTCAGCTTGCCGAGCATTGCGGAGACCTTCTCCGGCAGCTCCTCCGGACGGCCCTTGATGAGCTCCTGGAGCTGGGCGACGACCGTGTGCTCACGGGCCAGGAAGTTGTACGCGTCGACACCGACGAGGGCCTCGATACGACGGACACCGGAACCGATCGAGGACTCGCCCAGCAGCTTGACCAGGCCGAGCTGTGAGGTGTTGTGGACGTGCGTGCCGCCGCACAGCTCCTTGGAGAAGTCGCCGATGGTGACGACCCGGACCCGCTCGCCGTACTTCTCGCCGAACTCGGCGATGGCACCCTGCTTCTTCGCCTCGTCGAGGCTCAGGATCTCGGCGTGCACGTCGAGGTCGCGGGCGAGCACCTCGTTGATCTTCTGCTCCACGTCGGTCATCACGGCCGTGGGAACGGCGGACGGCGAGCCGAAGTCGAAGCGGAAGCGGCCGGGCTGGTTCTCGGAACCAGCCTGCGCGGCCGTCGGGCCGAGGGCGTCTCGCAGCGCCTGGTGGGTCAGGTGGGTGGCCGAGTGCGCGCGGGCGATGGCGGTGCGCCGACGTGCGTCGATCGACGCGTGCGCCTTGGCACCCACGGTGACCTCGCCGAACTGCACGACGCCCTTGTGGACGTAGACACCCGGGACCGGCTTCTGGCAGTCGCGGATCTCGATCACGGCACCGGAGTCGACCTTGATCTTGCCGGTGTCTCCGATCTGGCCGCCGCCCTCGGCGTAGAACGGGGTGCGGTCCAGGACGATCTCGACCTCGTCGCCCTCGGTCGCGGCCGGGGAGGAGGCGCCGTCGACGAGGATGCCGACGATCGTGGACTCGCCCTCGGTGTCGGAGTAGCCGATGAACTCGGTCTCGCCGGTCTTGTCCGCGATCTCACGGTAGGCGCCGGCACCGGCGTGGCCGGTCTTCTTGGCCTGGGCGTCGGCCTTGGCGCGCTCCCGCTGCTCCTTCATCAGGCGCCGGAAGCCGTCCTCGTCCACGGACAGGCCCTGCTCAGCGGCCATCTCCAGGGTGAGGTCGATCGGGAAGCCCCAGGTGTCGTGGAGCAGGAACGCCTTGTCGCCGGCGAGGACCGTGCCACCGGAGGCCTTGGTCTCGGTGACGGCGGTGTCGAGGATGTTGGTGCCGGCCTTCAGCGTCTTGAGGAAGGCGTTCTCCTCGGCGACGGCGACCTTCTCGATGCGCTCGCGGTCGGTGACCAGCTCGGGGTACTGCTGGCCCATCATGCCGATGACGGTGTCGATGAGGTCCAGGACGACCGGGCCGGTGGCGCCGAGCAGACGCATGTTGCGGATGGCGCGGCGCATGATGCGGCGCAGGACGTAGCCGCGGCCCTCGTTGCCGGGGGTGACGCCGTCGCCGATGAGCATGACCGACGTACGCATGTGGTCGGTGACCACGCGCAGGGAGACGTCCGACTCGTGGGCGTCGCCGTAAGCGACACCGGTCAGCTCGGTGGCCTTCTTGATGACGGCCATGGAGGTGTCGATCTCGTACATGTTCTGCACGCCCTGCAGAATCATCGCGAGACGCTCGAGTCCGAGACCGGTGTCGATGTTCTTGCTCGGCAGCTCGCCGAGGATCTCGAAGTTGTCCTTGCCGATGCCCTCGCCGCGCTCGTACTGCATGAAGACGAGGTTCCAGATCTCCACGTACCGCTCGTCGTTGACGGCGGGGCCGCCCTCGACGCCGAACTCGGGGCCGCGGTCGTAGTTGATCTCGGAACAGGGGCCACAGGGTCCGGGGACGCCCATGGACCAGTAGTTGTCCTTCATGCCGAGGCGCTGGATGCGCTCCTTGGGCACGCCGACGACCTCGTGCCAGATGCGCTCGGCCTCGTCGTCCTCCAGGTAGACGGTGATCCAGAGCTTCTCGGGCTCCAGGCCGTAACCACCCTTGTCCTGGGGCGTGGTGAGCAGCTCCCAGGCGTACTTGATGGCGCCTTCCTTGAAGTAGTCGCCGAAGGAGAAGTTGCCGCACATCTGGAAGAACGTGCCGTGCCGGGTGGTCTTGCCGACCTCTTCGATGTCGGGCGTGCGCACGCACTTCTGCACGCTGGTCGCGCGCGGCCACGGCGGCTTGACCTCACCGAGGAAGTACGGCTTGAAGGGCACCATGCCGGCGGGGACCAGGAGCAGAGTCGGGTCGTCCGCGATGAGCGACGCCGAAGGGACGACGGTGTGACCGCGCTCCTCGTAGAAGCTCAGCCAGCGGCGGCGAATCTCGGCCGACTCCATCAGTGGTCCTCATTCCGGTTGTACGAGTTGTTCGAGTACGTCTGGTACGTCGATCCCTCGACGTACTTGGGGTTGTTGCGGTTCTCGATGGCGGCGAACCGCCGGGGCGCGGGGAGTTCAGGGTTCGCGTTGATGCCCAGCGCCTCCCCCAGCTCCTCCTCCCGCTGGGCCATGTTGTCGCGGACGTCGAGCGCGAAGCCCACGGCGCGGTCCTTGATGCGGTGACCGGCCTCGATCGCCTTGTTCGCCGCGGTGGCGGCGAGGCTCTCGGGGGTCAGCTGCCTCAGCTTGCGGTTGACCTTGGTGGTGGCCCACACACCGGCGGCGACGCCCGTGCTGAACCAGAAGGTACGGCGGAACATCTGAGCTGGCTCCTACTTTCCCCGGTTCTTCCGCCGCGCGGCCGGCACGGTGCGCCCCACGATCACGGTACGCCGGGGCGCCTTGGCGGGCACGTCGTCCTTGCGGCCCGCGAGGGCCCGGCGCACGCCGTAGCCGAAGGCCGCGACCTTGACCAGCGGGCCGCCGAAGGTGGAGGCGACCGTCGTGGAGAGCGCGGAGGCGTTGGAGGTGACCTCCTGGACGTCGGAGGCGATCGCGTCGACCCGGTCGATCTGGGTCTGCGCGGAGCGCACCGCCGAGGAGGCGTCCGCGAGAAGCGGGACGGCCTGGTCGGTCACGTCCGCCACCAGCTTGGTGGTCGCCCTGAGCGTCTGGGCCAGCCTCGCCAGCGCGACAGCGAGGAAGGAGACCAGGATCGCCCAGAAGACGGCCACCAGGATGCCGGCCACCTCTCCACCGGACACTGCGCACCCGCTCCCGTATACGTGCTCTGAACATCGGAACCCACAAAACAAGTGTCCCGAGCCTATCGCGCCGCGGGTGGCACTCCACACCGGTATTCCGCTCCGCGCGCAGCGGACTTGGGCGAAGCGATTGTACGGAGTGATTACGGTTGAGTACGCTCCGTGTTCCATGCGGGATGATCGGCTCAGCGACGGCAATCTGCCTCTCGAACTGGACGCGTTCGTGGGCCGCACGGCCGAACTCGCCGCGCTGTCCCGACTGCTGGAGACCGCACGTCTGGTGACCGTCACCGGCGTCGGCGGGGTCGGCAAGTCACGGCTGGCGGCGCGGGCCGCGCTCGGCGCCGGGGCGTGGCGCGTGGAGCTGGCGGCGGTGCGTGATCCCGAGTTCGTGGACTACGCGGTCGTGGCCGCGCTGGGGCTGACGGACCACACCACGCGGCTGCCGCGCGAGGCGCTGCTCGCGCATCTGAGTGAGCCGGGGCGTCAACTCCTGCTGGTCCTCGACGGGTTCGAGCATCTCGTCGAGGCCTGCGCGGAGCTGGTGACCGATCTGCTGGGCCGGGTGCCGGGGCTCACCGTGCTCGCCGTGGGCCGCAGGCCGCTGTCGGTGCCGGGCGAGCGGGTGTTCGCGCTGGCGCCGCTGAGCGAGGACGAGGCCGTGGAGCTCTTCGTCGACCGGGCGGGGCAGCAGGGCGTGGATGTCGGTGACGATCCCGACGTGCGCGAGCTGTGCCGGCGGCTGGACGGCATCCCGCTCGCCGTCGAGCTGGCGGCGGGCCGGCTGCGGGCCCTGTCCCCCGCCCAGCTGCTGGCCCGGTTCGAGGATCGCTTCCGGCTGCTGACGGGTGCCGCCCACGGTTCCCCGGCGCGGCACCGGGCCCTGCGCACCGCGATCGGCTGGAGCCACGAGCTGTGCACGCCCGAGGAGCGGCTGCTGTGGTCGCGGCTGTCGGTGTTCGCCGGGCCGTTCGACCTGGAGGCCGTGGAGTACGTGTGCAGCGGCGACGGGCTGGCCGAGCAGGACGTCCTCGACGTGCTGACGGAGCTGCTCGCGCAGTCCGTGGTCGGGCGCGAGGAGACCGCGGCCGGGCTGCGCTACCGGATGCTGGACACGGTCCGGGCCTACGGCGAGGACTGGCTGGAGGCGACCGGGGACGCGGACCGGCTGCGCCGGCGGCACCGCGACTGGTACCTGGGGCTGGCCACCTGGTGCGAGCTGGACTGGTTCTCGCCGCGGCAGGGCGAGGTGGCCGCGCGGATCGAGGCGGAGCTGCCGAATCTGCGCTGTGCCCTGGAGCGCTGCCTGGCCGACCCGGAGGAGGCGTATCTGGGGCAGTACCTCGCGGGCTCCCTCTGGTTCTTCTGGGCCGGCTGCGGGCGGCTGTCGGAGGGCCGCCACTGGCTGGAGCAGTCCGTGCGGCTGGAGTCCGACCACGAGCTGTCCCGGTTGAAGGCGCTGTGGGTGCTGGGCTATGTGGCGATCCTCCAGGGCGACAAGGTGCCCGCGCTGGCCGCGCTCCAGGAGTGCCGGGAGGAGGCGGAGCGCTCGGCCAACGCGACGGCGATCGCCTACGCCGAGCATCGCACCGGCTGTCTGGCCCTGGTCACGGACGACATGCCCCGCGCAGAAACGCTGCTGCGCTCGGCGCTGGAGCGCTACCGGGAGATCGGCGAGCTCAACAGCAACGTCCTGATGGGCCAGGTCGAGCTGGCGATGACCCGGGCCTTCCAGGGCGATCTGCCGGAGGCCGTGAAGCTGTGCGAGGACGTCCGCCGGGTCTGCGAGGACCACGGCGAGCGCTGGACCAGGTCGTACGCCTTGTACGTGCTGGCGTACGCGGCCTGGTCCGAGGGGGACCTGATCGGTGCCCGCGAGCTGCTGACCGACAGCCTGGGTGCCGCGCACGCCTTCAGCGACCTGCTGGGCTCGGTGCTGTCGGTCGAACTGCTGGCCCTGGTCACGGCCGCCCGCGGCGAGGCCGGGGACCGCGCCGAGGGCGGCGGTGCTGCAGGGGGCGGCGGGCGGCGCTGTGGCCCTCGGTGGGGCTGCCGCTGTTCGGGTCCGCGTACTACAACGGCCCGCACGAGCTGTGCGAGACGACGGCCGGGAGCGGCTGGGCGACGAGCGGTACGAGAGGAGTACGGCAGGCCCGGCTCGGCCGGGGCGCCGCGGTGGCGGCGCTGGCGGCCGGCGCCGCTGCCGGCCCGCGGGCAGGCCCGGCATGCGCGCGGCCGTCACATGCACGAACCCGCCGCCTCCGCGCCGGAAGGGCGGGGAGACGGCGGGCTGAGGCGATGCGTGTACTACGGCCTGCCGGTGATCAGCGGGCGTAGTACTCGACGACGAGCTGCTCGTCGCAGATCACCGGGATCTCCTTGCGGTTCGGCTCGCGGTCCAGGCGGAACGCCAGGGCCTTGAGGTTCACCTGGAGGTAGCGCGGGGTCTCACCCTCGGGGGCGAAGCCACCCTCGCGGGCGATCGAGAAGAGGGTCTTCTCGCGGCTGCGCTCACGGACCATCACGACGTCGTCGGGACGGACGCGGAAGGACGGCTTGTCGACCTTCTGGCCGTTGACCTCGATGTGGCCGTGCACGACCATCTGACGGGCCTGGTAGATGGTGCGGGCGATGCCCGAACGCAGGACCAGGGCGTCGAGACGGCGCTCGAGCTCGATGATCAGGGCCTCACCGGTCTTGCCCTGGACCTTGGAGGCACGCTCGTAGGCGCGGACGAGCTGGCGCTCGGACACGTCGTACTGCGCGCGCAGACGCTGCTTCTCGAGCAGACGGACCTTGTAGTCCGAGTTCTGCTTCCGGCCGCGGCGTGCTCACCCGGCGGGTAGGGGCGGGCCTCGAAGTACTTGACGGCCTTCGGGGTCAGCGCGATGCCGAGGGCACGCGACTTCTTGACCTTGGGGCGGGACTGGTTCGCCACAATCTCTCATTTCTCAGTGTTCGGCTTGTCAGGGTTGAGGGAGGTCGCATCCGCAGCCGGGGAAACCCTCCGGGTCCGTTGCCGGGCCTGGTGGGCAGCCGCTCCCCTGGTCTGGGCACATACGTGCAGCACGCGAGTGGCCCACCGACCGGTCTCACCCTGCGGTGAGTGGTGGTGGGCGGCCCGCGACACCATTCGAACGGTGCGCGACGCTCCTGGAACCCACTGGGGGTTCCGGCTGACCGTCCCGTTCTGACAGCACGGGACACAGCACTTCGAGGGATTCTACAGGCTGCTCAGGACCGCTTGCGACCGAGGTGCGTGCGGGTCCACTCGACGGCGTCCGCGTACCGCGCCTCCGCGCCGTGCCGGGTCGGGGTGTAGTACTCGCGGTCCTTGAGGGCGTCCGGGGCGTACTGCTGCTCGGCGATGCCCTCGGGCAGGTCGTGCGGATACACGTACCCCTGGGCGTGGCCCAGCTTGGCGGCGCCCTTGTAGTGCCCGTCGCGCAGATGGGGCGGCACGGAGCCGGCCAGTCCCTTGCGTACGTCGTCCATGGCGGCGCCGATCGCCGTCGTCGCGGAGTTCGACTTGGGGGCCAGGGCGAGGGCGATGGTGGCGTGGCTGAGGGTGAGGGCGGCCTCGGGGAAGCCGATCATGGCGACGGCCTGGGCGGCGGCGACGGCGATGGGCAGCGCGTTGGGGTCGGCCAGGCCGATGTCCTCGCTCGCGGAGATCATCAGGCGCCGGGCGATGAAGCGGGGGTCCTCGCCGGCCTCGATCATGCGGGCGAGGTAGTGCAGCGCTGCGTCGACATCCGAGCCCCTGATGGACTTGATGAGGGCGCTGGCGACGTCGTAGTGCTGGTCGCCGTCGCGGTCGTACTTCACGGCGGCGCGGTCGACGGTCTCCTCCAGCGTCTGGAGGGAGATCTCTGCCTCACCCTTGTCGAGCGCGGCCCCGGCGGCCGCCTCCAGGGCGGTGAGCGCGCGGCGGGCGTCGCCGCCGGCGATCCGCAGCAGATGGTCCTCGGTGTCCCCGGGGAGCCCGACGGCATCCTTCAGGCCCCGATCGTCGCTCAGCGCCCGCTTCAGGAGCCCGCGCACGTCGTCGTCGGTGAGGGGTTCGAGGGTGAGCAGGAGGGAGCGGGAGAGCAGCGGGGAGATCACCGAGAAGTACGGGTTCTCGGTGGTCGCCGCGATCAGCGTGACCCAGCGGTTCTCGACGGCGGGGAGCAGGGAGTCCTGCTGGGCCTTGCTGAAGCGGTGGATCTCGTCGAGGAAGAGGACGGTCTCCTTGCCGTATCCCCCGGTGGCGCGGCGGGCGCCGTCGATGACCGCGCGGACCTCCTTGACGCCCGCGGTGATCGCCGACAGTTCGACGAAGCGCTTGTTGGTGGCCTTGGAGACGACGTAGGCGAGGGTCGTCTTGCCGGTGCCGGGCGGGCCCCACAGGATGACCGAGGACGGCCCGGCCGGTCCGCCCGCGCCTTCGCCGACCAGGCGGCGCAGGGGGGAGCCGGGCTTCAGCAGATGCTGCTGGCCCACCACCTCGTCGAGGGTGCGCGGGCGCATCCGCACGGCCAGGGGGCTCCCGGCGGGGTCCTTCTCCTGGCGTTCTTCGGCGGCGGCGGTGAACAGATCGGGCTCCACGTCCAAAACCCTAAATCACCGCACTGACAATCCCGCCCGGCCCCGGAAAAGCCCTGGTCAGCTGGTCCAGAAGTCCCACCAGCGGGTCAGGATCAGCATGCCGATGATGCCGATGTGCAGGACCGGCAGGACCCAGGTGAACTCGCCGAAGAAGCTCTTCAGCCAGCCCGGCGCGGGGAGGAAGCCGTTGCGCACGTTGAACGAGGTCACGTACCAGAACATGATGATCGTCGCGACCCAGGCCAGGCAGCACCACAGGCACAGGGCGTTGATGCGGTACAGCGACTGGAACATCAGCCAGGCGCAGAACGAGACGCCGAAGAGCGTGCCGGCGTTGAAGGTCAGCCAGTACCAGCGCGGGAAGCGGGCCCCGGCGAGCAGGCTGACGCCGACGCAGATGACGATGCCGTAGGCGACGAGGCCGAGCATCGGGTTGGGGAAGCCGAAGGCGGCGGCCTGCTTGGACTCCATGACGCTGCCGCAGGAGACGACAGGGTTCAGGCTGCACCCGGGGGTGAAGGTCTTGCCCGCGACCTTGGCCTCGAGCAGCTTGAACTTGTCGATCGTGATGACCCACGCGGCGAGCAGACCGGCCGCGCCGGTGAGGACCAGCAGCACGGCGAGGGCGCGGCTGCCTCCCAGCGACCGTGGCCCGTCGGCCGCGCGGTCGGGCTCTGGCACGGTGGAGACGCTCTTGACTGTGGTCTTGCTCATCACGCCGATTCCGTCTGCTTGAGAGTTGGACCTTCTTCGGGCAGGGGCCATTGTGCCGTACACGAGCCCTTGTCCACCGTTCGGTGGACATAAGGAAGTACGCACGGTCGTCCCTGAACGTTCGGTTCCGGCCGAGCCTCGAAAACATGACAGCACACGCGAACGAACTCGCGGTCGACGTACGGGGGCTGCGCAAGCGGTACGGCGACGTGACCGCGGTCGACGGCATCGATCTCGGTATCGGCAGGGGCGAGGTGTTCGGCCTGCTGGGGCCCAATGGCGCGGGCAAGAGCACGACGGTGGAGATCCTCCAGGGCCACCGCGGCCGGGACGCGGGCGAGGTGTCCGTGCTCGGCACGGACCCCGCGAACGGCACGCGCGCGTGGCGGTCCCGGGTGGGAATCGTCTGGCAGGACGAATCGGCGCCCGCCGAGTTGACGGTCCGCGAGACCGTCCGTCATTTCGCCCGCTACTACCCGCGGCCACGCGACCCGGAGGAGGTCATCGGCCTGGTGGGTCTGGAGGCGAAGGCGGGCAGCCGCATCAAGGCCCTGTCGGGCGGCCAGCGCCGCCGTCTCGACGTGGCCCTGGGTGTGATCGGCGGCCCCGAACTCCTGCTTCTGGACGAACCGACGACCGGCTTCGACCCGGCGGCCCGCCGCCAGTTCTGGGACCTGATCCGCACCCTCGCCGAGGAGGGCACGACGATCCTCCTCACCACGCACTACCTGCAGGAGGCCGAGGCCCTGGCCGACCGGCTGGCCGTGGTGACCGCGGGCCGGATCGTCGCCGAGGGCCCCCCGGCCGCCCTGCGGGAGCGGTACGGCACCGAGGCGACCGTCGAGTGGACCGAGCCGGACGGCACCCCGCGCAGCGAGCGCACGGACACCCCGACCCGCACGGTCGCCGCGCTCATGCGGCGCTTCGACGGCGAGATCCCGGGGCTGCGGGTGAGCCGCCCCACGCTGGAGGACGTCTACCTCCGGCTGACGGGCCAGGAGGACGCGCGATGACCACGACTGTCGTACGGACCCGCGCGGACGCGGTCGCCGAGCGGCTGCCCGGCGCCTTCGGCATCGGCGTCCAAAGGGGCGCCCTCGAACTCAAGCAGTTCTTCCGCCAGCGCGACCAGGTGGTGTTCACCTTCGCCTTCCCGGTGGTCTTCCTGTTCCTGTTCGCGTCGATCTTCAAGGACGACGTGGAGGGCGCCGGCATCACCGCCTCGCAGCTCTACGTCCCGGCGATGATGGCCGCGGGCATCATGTCGACCAGCTTCCAGTCCCTCGGCATCTCGATCGCCATCGAGCGCGACGAGAAGGTCCTGCGCCGGCTGCGCGGCACACCGATGCCCCCCGCCTCGTACTTCCTCGGCAAGATCTGGCTGGTTCTGGTCACCGGCCTGATGGAGACGGCGATCCTGCTCCTCGTCGGCACCACGCTGTACGACGTCGACCTGCCCTCGGACGCGGCCCACTGGTTCCGCTTCGCCTGGATCTTCGTCCTCGGTCTGACGGCGTGCGCGCTGCTCGGCATCGCGATCAGCTCGGTCCCGAAGTCGGGCAAGAGCGCCACCTCGGTCGTCGTCCTGCCCTTCCTGGTCCTGCAGTTCATCTCCGGGGTGTACATCGCGATCGACACCATTCCGGGCTGGATGCTGAACATCGGCGCCCTGTTCCCGCTGAAGTGGATGTGCCAGGGGCTGCGCGGGGTGTTCCTGCCGGACTCCGCCCGGGTCCTGGAACAGGCGGGCGACTGGGAGTTCGGGCGTATCGCCCTGGTCCTGGGCGCCTGGTGCGTCGGAGGATTGGCGCTGTGCCTGCTGACCTTCCGGTGGAAGAACCGGCGCGACGGATGAGGATCCCCGCGGGGCTCACCGGCGCGTACACCTGGGACCGGTCGTTCCGGCTCTGGGACACGTACTTCGCGCTGATCTGGTCGGCCACCCTGGTGTTCGCGCTCGTCGCGCGCTCCCCGGGGTGCGTCCGGCTCACGGCCGCGGCGCTGCTCGTGCCCCTGATCCCGCTGTACGTCCTGGTCGGCCGCCCCGTCCTGCGCGGTGACCCGCCGGACGAGCGGCGGGCGCTCGGCTATCTGGCGGCGGCACTGGCGCTGTTCCTGCCGTCGGCGGTGCTGGCCAGTGAGACGCAGCTCATCGCCTTCGCCCTGGTCCCCCAGTGCTTCATGACGCTGCGGCTGCGGTGGGCGCTCGTGGCGGTGGCCGTGATCAACCTGACGCCGGTGCTCGGCTGGGCGCTGCTGTGGCGGCCCGGGGAGGAGGCGGTGTTCTACAACTCGGTGTTCTCGGTGGTCACCTTCGTCTTCTCCGTCGCCATCGGCAGCTGGATCATCCGGATCATCGAGCAGAGCCAGGAGCGGGCCGAACTGATCGCGGAGCTGGACGCGAGCCGGCACGAGGTGTCGCGGCTGTCGGCGGCGCACGGGGCGCTGGCGGAGCGGGAACGGATGGCACGGGAGATCCACGACACCCTCGCCCAGGGCTTCACGAGCCTGCTGATGCTGACCCAGGCGGTGGAGGCCGAGCTGGAGACCGATGTCGCGCAGGCCCGCCGTCATCTGTCCCTGATGGACGAGACGGCCCGGCAGAACCTCGCCGAGGCGCGGGCGCTGGTCGCCGGCGGCGCCCCCGCCGACCTGGACGGCGCCTCATTGCCGGACGCGCTGCGCAGGCTGGCCGCCCGCCATGACGCCGCCCTGGAGGTGACCGGTCCCGTGCGTGCGCTGCCGGCCGGCCCCGAGGTCGTGGCCCTGCGCGCCTGCCAGGAGGCCCTGTCCAACGCCCGCAAGCACGCCGGGAGTTCAGCGGCAGTAGGCATTGCGGTGACGTACGCCGACGAGTCGCTCACCGTGTCCGTACGGGACGACGGCGACGGATTCGATCCGGCGTCCGTGAGCTACGGCTACGGTCTGGCGGGGCTGCGTGCGCGGGCCGCCGAGGTGGGCGGCACGACCGAGATACGCAGCGCGCCGGGCGCGGGCACCACGGTGACCGTCCGGCTGCCGGTCCTTGGGAGCACTTCATGATCCGGATCATCCTGGCCGACGACCATCCCGTCGTACGGGAGGGCCTGCGGGCGATGCTGAGCGCCGAACCCGACCTGGACGTGGTCGCCGAGGCGGCCAGCGGGCCGCAGGCCGAGGCGCTGGCGGCGGAGCTCCGCCCGGACGTCGTGCTGATGGACCTGCGGATGCCGGGCGGCGGTGGCGTGGACTCGATCGAGCGGATGACGGCAGCCGGACTGCCCTGCCGGGTGCTCGTCCTGACGACGTACGAGACGGACCGGGACATCCTGCGGGCCGTCGAGGCGGGGGCGGCGGGCTATCTGCTCAAGGACCTGCCGCGCGGAGAACTGGCGGAGGCGGTACGAGCCGCGGCGCGGGGCGAGACGGTACTGGCCCCGTCGGTGGCGGCCCGCCTGGTCGACCGACTCCGCACCAAGCCGGAACGCCCCCGCCTGTCGGAGCGCGAGACGGCGGTGCTCCGCCTGGTGGCGGAGGGCTGCACGAACGCGGAGATCGGGCGCAGGCTCTACATCGGGGAGTCGACCGTGAAGACCTATCTGCTGCGGGTCTTCGGCAAGCTGGGCGTCGACGACGGACGGCGGCGGTGACGAGCGCGATGCGGCACGGGTTGCTGGACCCCTGAGACACGGGCGGCCGGACCCCTGAGGCACGGGTGGCCGGACCCATGGGACACGGGTGGCCGGGCCCATGAGAAAGGGCGCCGGGTCTTCCCGGCGCCCTCGCGTCTCGCTCAGCCCAGTCGGGACTCCAGCTCCGCCACGATCTCGTTCACGCCGATCGCCGTCTGCTCGCCGGACTCCATGTCCTTGAGCTGGACGACGCCCTCGGCGAGATCGCGCTCACCGGCGACGACCGTGTAGCGGGCGCCGCTGCGGTTGGCGTTCTTCATCGCGCCCTTGAGGCCCTTCGCGCCGTACGAGAAGTCCGCCGCGATGCCCACCTTGCGCAGCTCGGTCACCTTGGCGAAGAGCACCCGGCGGGCCTCCTCGCCGAGCGGCACCGCGAACACGCTGGTCGTGGAGGGGAGTTCGAGCTCGACGCCCTCCGCCTCCAGGGCGAGGACCGTGCGGTCGACGCCGAGGGCCCAGCCCACGGACGGGAGCGCGGGTCCGCCGATCATCTCCGACAGGCCGTCGTAGCGCCCGCCGCCGCCCACCGCGGACTGCGAGCCCAGACCGTCGTGGACGAACTCGAAGGTCGTCCGCGTGTAGTAGTCCAGGCCGCGGACCAGCTTCGGGTCGTCCTCGAAGGCGACACCGGCGGCCGTGATCAGCTCGCGGACCTCCTCGTGGTACGCCTTGCAGGCGTCGCACAGGTAGTCGCGCAGCAGCGGGGCGTCGCCGAGCTGCTTCTGCACGTCCGGACGCTTGTCGTCGAGGACGCGCAGCGGGTTGATGTCGGCCCGGCGCAGCGTCTCCTCGTCGAGGTCGAGGCCGCGCAGGAAGGTCTGCAGCGCCTCCCGGTACACCGGCCGGCACTCCTTGTCGCCCAGGCTGTTGAGGAGGATGCGGAAATTACGCAGCCCCAGGGAGCGGTACGCCTGGTCGGCCAGGATGATCAGCTCGGCGTCCAGCGCCGCGTCCTCGGCGCCGATCGCCTCGGCGCCCACCTGGGAGAAGTGCCGGTAACGGCCCTTCTGCGGGCGCTCGTAGCGGTAGTACGAGCCCGAGTACCAGAGCTTGACGGGGAGGTTGCCCGCCTTGTGCAGGTTGGCCTCCAGCGCGGCGCGCAGCACGGACGCGGTGCCCTCGGGGCGCAGGGCGAGCCGGTCCCCGCCCTTGGTCTCGAAGGCGTACATCTCCTTGGTCACGATGTCGGTGGACTCGCCGACACCGCGCGCGAAGAGCTCCACGTTCTCGAAGCCGGGCGTCTCGATGTAGCCGTAGCCGGAGTTGCGCAGCGGGGCGGCGATGGCCTCGCGGACCGCCAGGAACTTGGCGCTCTCCGGCGGGATCAGGTCGTACGTGCCCTTGGGGGCCTTGAAGGTGCTCACGGAAAGTCTCGTCACATTCCTCGTCGGGGAGCGTCGACATCCGCTCCCAGGCCGGCTGCCACCTGCCGCAGATACGGGTTGGTCGCACGCTCACGGCCGATGGTCGTCTGCTCATTGTGGCCGGGCAGCACCACGGTCGAGTCGTCGAGCGGCAGGACCACGCGGGCCAGGGACTCGAGCATCTCGTCCATGGAGCCACCGGGGAAATCGGTGCGTCCGATGGAGCCGGCGAACAGCAGGTCGCCCGAGAAGAGGATCGGCGGGATGTCCGCCGCCTCGGGCAGGCCGAAGGTCACCGACCCCTTGGTATGGCCCGGCGCGTGCGAGACGGTGAGCTCGAGGCCCGCCAGCTCCAGCTTCGCCCCGTCCGTCAGCTCCTTGACGTCGTCGGGCTCCCCCACGGTCAGCTCGCCCAGGAGCGGCATCCCGATGGTGCGGCCGAGCGCCTTCTCGGGGTCGCTCATCATGAACCGGTCCTCGGGGTGGATCCACGCCGGCACGTCATGCGCGCCGCAGACCGGGACGACCGAGGCCACATGGTCGATGTGGCCGTGGGTGAGAACGACCGCGACGGGCTTGAGCCGATGCTTCTTCAGCGTCTCCTCGACTCCCTGGGCGGCCTGGTGGCCCGGGTCGATGATCACGCACTCCTCACCGGCGGCGGGGGCGACGAGAAAACAGTTCGTCCCCCAGGCCCCGGCGGGGAACCCGGCAATGAGCACGATCGTCCTTCGTTGTGTCGATAAGTGCGGACTCTACGGACTGAGGGCGGGCTTAAAAAAACAGCTGCGCCTGTGGTCAGAGCCTACCGGCGCTGCCGTTTCCTCAGCGAACCCATATACGGTACGGGGCACACGCAGGCGGTCGGCTCACAAGACGCACGCGTCCCAGTCGACGTACGAGACGCATGAGGAGAGAACCCGGTGGTCACCCAGGAACAGCGGAAGCGGCAGCTCGCCCGGGAGAAGTTTCTGCGGCAGCAGCAGCGGCGTACCGCCGCGCGGCGCAAGGCCCGCATGCGCAACTCCGTGATCGCGTCGGTGCTCGGCGTGATCCTGGTGGGCAGCCTGGCGCTCTACACGACCGGGGTCCTCAAGGACGACGGCGACGACAAGGCCAACGCGAGCGCGTCGGCGGACCCGACCCCCAGCGCGGTCTCCGACCCGTGCAAGAAGCCCGCCGAGGGCAAGGTCAAGACGGCGACCTGGAAGAAGGAGCCGGCCATGACGATCGACAAGTCGGCCAAGTACACGATGAAGCTGGCGACGACCTGCGGCGACATCGACATAGCGCTCAAGGCGTCCGCGGCCCCGCACACCGTGAACTCGTTCAATTTCCTGGCGTCGAAGGCCTACTTCGACCACACCAAGTGCCACCGGCTCACCACCAACGGCATCTACGTGCTCCAGTGCGGCGACCCGACGGCCGCCGGCACCGGCGGACCGGGCTACACGATCCCGGACGAGAACCTGAAGGACAAGTCGCTCAAGGGCCAGACCTACCCGGCCGGCACGGTCGCCATGGCGAACCAGTACAACGCCCAGACGGGCGAGGGCAAGAACAGCGGCGGCAGCCAGTTCTTCCTCGTGTACCAGGACAGTCCACTGCCGGCCAACTACACACCGTTCGGTACCGTGTCCGAATCCGGCATGACCGTCCTGAAGAAGATCGCCGCCGCAGGTGAGAACACCGGCCAGGGCGACGGCGCCCCGAACGCGACGGTCGTGATCAACAAGGCGACTGTCACCAAATCCTGACCGCCAACTGCGAAATTTCGGTCGCGCGGGATGCGGACAGGCAACCCGCCGGTCGCCTATGTTGGCGGTGACGAAACTGTGGACGATGCCCGGGGGAGCACAAGCCCCTCGCAGGCATCATGTGGAGGAGGCGCTGTGAGCAGCGACCCGTGGGGCCGCGTCGACGAGACGGGGACCGTGTACGTGCGTACGGCCGACGGCGAGCAGGTCGTCGGTTCCTGGCAGGCGGGCTCCCCTGAGGAGGCGCTGGCCTATTTCGAGCGCAAGTACGAGGGCCTGGTTGTCGAGATCGGCCTCCTCGAGAAGCGAGTGAAGACCACCGATCTGTCGGCGAAGGACGCGCAGGTCGCCATCGACCACATCCGCGAGCAGGTCGACGCCCACCACGCGGTCGGCGACCTGGACGCGCTGCGGACTCGGCTGGACAAGCTCGTGGAGACCGTCGACAAGCGCCGCGAGGAGCGCAAGCAGCAGCGCGCGAAACAGTCCGACGAGGCCCGGCACGCCAAGGAGGCGCTGGTCGTCGAGGCGGAGGAGCTGGCCCAGTCCGACCAGTGGCGGGCGGCCGGTGAGCGGCTGCGGGCCCTGGTGGACACCTGGAAGGGTCTGCCGCGTCTGGACCGCAAGTCCGACGACGAACTGTGGCACCGCTTCTCGCACGCCCGGTCGGCGTTCTCCAAGCGTCGCAAGGCGCACTTCGCGTCGCTGGACGCGCAGCGCGAGGAGGCCCGCAAGACCAAGGAGCGGCTGGTCTCCGAGGCCGAGGCGTTGTCCAACTCCACCGACTGGGGTCCGACGGCCGCCCGCTACCGCGAGCTGATGGCGGAGTGGAAGGCCGCGGGCCGTGCCCAGCGCGAGCACGAGGACGACCTGTGGAACCGCTTCCGCGGCGCCCAGGACGTCTTCTTCGCCGCCCGCAGCTCGGTCTTTGCCGAGCGCGACGCCGAGCAGTCGGAGAACCTGAAGCTCAAGGAGGAGCTGGCCGAGGAGGCCGAGAAGATCCTCCCGGTCACCGACCTCAAGGCGCGCGCGCCGCGTTCCGCTCGATCAACGAGCGCTGGGAGGCCATCGGCCACGTCCCGCGCGACGCCCGGCCGAAGGTCGAGGGCCGGATGCACGCGGTCGAGCGGGCCATCCAGGAGGCCGAGGAGGCCGAGTGGCGCCGCACCAACCCGGAGGCACGCGCGCGTGCCGCGGGTCTGACGGGCCAGCTCCAGGCCGCCGTGGACAAGCTCAAGGGCCAGATCGAGCAGGCGCGCGCGCAGGGCAACAACGCGCGCGCCGACAAGCTGGAGCGCGAGCTGGAAGGCCGCCAGGCGCTCCTGGACCAGGCCCTGAAGGGTCTGCAGGAGTTCGGCGGCTGACAGCCGGATGAGCTGATACGACGAGAAGGGCCCCGTACCTCGCGTACGGGGCCCTTCTCGTCGTCTGTGCTGTCTCGTCGTCAGTGCCGGCTACGAGCGGCTGCGCGCCGACGTCACGCGGTACACGTCGTAGACGCCCTCCACTCCCCTGACCGCCTTCAGGACGTGCCCGAGGTGCTTGGGGTCGCCCATCTCGAAGGTGAAGCGGGAGGTGGCGACGCGGTCGCGGGAGGTCTGGACGGCCGCGGAGAGGATGTTGACGTGCTGGTCGGACAGGACGCGGGTGACGTCGGACAGGAGCCGGGAGCGGTCCAGGGCCTCGACTGGATGGCGACCAGGAAGACCGAGGACTGCGTGGGCGCCCACTCGACGTCGAGGATGCGCTCGGGCTCACGGGACAGTGACTCCACGTTGACGCAGTCGCTGCGGTGAACCGATACTCCGCTACCGCGCGTGACGAAACCGATGATGGGGTCGCCGGGTACCGGGGTGCAGCAGCGGGCGAGCTTGACCCACACGTCGTCGACGCCCTTGACGACGACGCCCGGGTCGGCGCTGGAGCGGCGCTTGCGGCCGCGGGTGCGGGTCGGCGGGACCGACTCGTCGATCTCCTCGGTGGCCGCCTCCTCGCCGCCGAGCGCGGAGACGAGCTTCTGGACGACGTTCTGCGCGGAGACATGGCCCTCGCCGATCGCCGCGTACAGCGCGGAGATGTCGGGGTAGCGCATCTCGTGCGCGAGCGTGACGAGGGAGTCGCCGGTGAGGATGCGCTGGATCGGCAGGTTCTGCTTGCGCATCGCGCGGACGATGGCGTCCTTGCCCTGCTCGATCGCCTCGTCGCGGCGCTCCTTGGAGAACCAGGCACGGATCTTGTTGCGGGCCCGCGGCGACTTGACGAAGCCGAGCCAGTCGCGGGAGGGGCCCGCGCCGGGTGCCTTGGAGGTGAAGACCTCGACCAGGTCGCCGTTGTCCAGGGTGGACTCGAGCGGGACGAGGCGACCGTTGACCCGTGCGCCTATCGTCCGGTGGCCGACCTCGGTGTGGACGGCGTACGAGAAGTCCACGGGCGTGGCGCCGGCGGGCAGCGCTATCACGTCGCCCTTGGGCGTGAAGACGAAGACCTCGTTGCGCGAGAGGTCGAAGCGCAGGGACTCCAGGAACTCGCCGGGGTCCTCGGTCTCCTTCTGCCAGTCGAGCAACTGACGCAGCCACGCCATGTCGTTGAGGTGGTCGTCCTTGCCGGTGGACCGTGGCTGGTCCGAGCGCACCTTGGAGGCGCCGGCGACGGCCTCCTGCTTGTACTTCCAGTGCGCGGCGATGCCGTACTCGGCGCGGCGGTGCATGTCGAAGGTGCGGATCTGGAGCTCGACCGGCTTGCCGTTGGGCCCGATGACCGTGGTGTGCAGCGACTGGTACATGTTGAACTTGGGCATCGCGATGTAGTCCTTGAACCGCCCCGGAACCGGGTTCCAGCGGGCGTGGACGGTGCCCAGGGCCGCGTAGCAGTCCCGGACCGTGTCCACGAGGACTCGGATGCCGACCAGGTCGTAGATCTCCGCGAAGTCACGGCCGCGGACGATCATCTTCTGGTAGACGCTGTAGTAGTGCTTCGGGCGGCCGGTGACGGTCGCCTTGATGCGGGCCGCGCGCAGGTCCTGCTGCACCTCGTCGGTCACTATGGCGAGGTACTCGTCGCGCTTCGGCGCCCGCTCGGCCACCAGACGCACGATCTCGTCGTACATCTTGGGGTAGAGGATCGCGAAGGCGAGGTCCTCCAGCTCCCACTTGATGGTGTTCATGCCCAGGCGGTGGGCGAGCGGCGCGTAGATCTCGAGGGTCTCGCGCGCCTTCTTCTCCTGCTTCTCGCGCTTGAGATAGCGCATCGTGCGCATGTTGTGCAGGCGGTCGGCGAGCTTGATGACCAGGACGCGGGGGTCCTTGGCCATCGCGACGACCATCTTGCGCACGGTCTCGGCCTGGGCGGCCTCACCGAACTTGACCTTGTCGAGCTTGGTGACGCCGTCGACGAGCAGGGCGACCGAGTCCCCGAAGTCCCGGCGGAGCTGGTCGAGGCCGTACTCGGTGTCCTCGACGGTGTCGTGGAGGAGGCCCGCCATGAGGGTGGCCGGGTCCATGCCGAGCTCGGCGAGGATCGTGGTCACCGCGAGGGGGTGGGTGATGTACGGGTCGCCGCTCTTGCGCTTCTGGCCGCGGTGCCAGCGCTCGGCGACCTGGTAGGCCTTCTCGACCTGGCGGAGCGTCGCGGTCTCGATCTTCGGGTCGTTGCTGCGCGGTGACGGACACGTCGAGCTTGGTGCCGGTGGTGTTCGGCGGCACGAAGACCCGCAGTGCGAGCTTCTGCGAACCG
>MWJO01000117.1 GCA_002027195.1 Streptomyces sp. GKU 895
GCGGTACGGCGTGTAGTGCGCCCCGCGCGCTCCTCGTCGCTCCGTACACGCGCCTCCCGTGACGCTCCCGGGGGCGCTCCTGGTGTTCGCCGGGGTGGCGCCCGCGCGATGGTGGCGTCCGTCGCTGTGCAGCAGGACACCGGGGGCGAAGGGCCGCAGCACCAGCCCGTCGAGCCCCGGTGTCAGGCGCAGTTCGGGATACGCCGTGGACAGCAGCTGTCCGATGCGGTCGAGCCGGAAGCCGTCGACCTTCTCCGTCGACATACGGCCCCCCACACCGTGGGCGGCCTCCAGGACTGCGGTCGTCACTCCTGCGCTGGTCAGCCGATGTGCCGCGGAGAGCCCGGCGACCCCGGCTCCCACGATCACGACGTCCGCCTGGTACGCGGGCTCAAGCACGTGCCCCTCCTCGAGGTTGCGCGGCCGGTGGAGACGTCATGCCCCCAACTGGCTCCGGGGATACCCGAGTTCGGCTCGAGGTTAAGGCCGTGATCGGTCAGGTGCAGTCGCGCATGAACAGGGCACGGTCGCACGGCGGTCGCATACGGTCACACCGCGGCCTTCAAGGCCCCCTCGATCTCCGGGAACGCGAAGGTGAACCCCGCCTCCAACAGCCGCTTGGGCACCACCCGTTGACTCCCGAGGACGTCCCCGGCCATCTCGCCGAGCACCGTCCGCAGCACCGGCGCCGGCACCGCGAACACCGTCGGCCGGTGCAGCACGCGCCCCATCGCCTCGGTGATCTCCCGGTTGGTCAGCGGGGTCGGCGCGGTGAGGTTGAACGGCCCGGACAGCCCGTCGGTGTCGACGAGATACCGGATCGCGGCCACCTCGTCGTGCAGCGCGATGAACGACCAGTACTGCCGCCCGTCGCCCAGCCGCCCCCCGAGCCCGGCCCGGAACAACGGGAACAGCCGCCCCCAGGCCCCGCCGCCACGCGCCACCACCAGCCCGGTCCGGGTGAACACCGTCCGGACGCCGGCCTCCTGGGCCGGAGCCGCGGCGCCCTCCCACTCCACGCACACCTCGGGCAGGAAACCGTCGCCGGGCGGCGCGCTCTCGTCCACGACCCGGTCGCCGGTCTCCCCGTAATAGCCCATCGCGCTGCCGTTGACGAAGACCCGCGGCGGCACGTCGAGGGAGGCGACGGCCTTCGCGAGCGCCGCCGTGCCCTGCACCCGGCTGGACCGGATACGCGCCTTGTACGCCTCCGTCCACCGCCGGTCCCCGACCCCGGCTCCCGCGAGATTGACCACGGCGTCGCACCCGGCGAGCCCGGCCGCGTCCACCTTCCCGGCCTCGGGATCCCAGCGCACCTCGCCCTCCCCGCGCGGCTCCCGCCGCACGAGCCGCACCACCTCATGTCCGTCCGCCGTGAGGGACCGCACCAAAGCACTGCCGATGAGACCGGACGCACCGGCCACCGCGATTCGGGAAGGCTGCATGCGGCCCATTCTGCGCCCGGGGCCCCCGAAAAACCCCTCGCCGCGAGGCGGCCCCGCCCCCGTAGGCTGACCGTCATGTCCGAGCCGTACATACGCCGAGCCCTGCCCGCCGACGAAGAGGAGCTGGGGCGTCTCGACCGCGCGACCTGGTCGCCGCTGCACGCGGTGATGCCCGAACCGCAGCCGCCCTACGGGCCGTTCTTCGACGAGCGGAACAGCCCCGAGGACCACCTGGTCGCCGTACTCGACGGCCGCGTCGTCGGCTACGTCCGCCTGGCCTTCCCCACCCCGCTCGCCGCGAACGCCCACGTCCGCCAGATCCAGGGCCTGGCCGTCGCCGAGGAGGCCCGCGGCCGGGGCGTCGGCCGGGCGCTGATCCGCGCGGTCACCGAGGAGGCCCGCCGCCGAGCGCCCGCCGCCTCACCCTCCGCGTCCTGGGCCACAACACCCCGGCTCGCAAGCTCTACGAATCCGAGGGCTTCGTCGTCGAAGGGGTGCTGCCGGAGGAGTTCCTGATCGACGGCGGGTATGTCGACGACGTGTTCATGGGCCGCAGCCTCTGAGGCTCAGCGGCACCCGGTTCAGCAGTCCCTGACCTGGTCGGCCTCGGCGGCGTCGCGGCGTCGGCGGACGACGACGTAGAGCGCGGCCCCGGCCACCAGCAGGGAGATCAGGAAGAAGACGGGCAGTGTCATGGGCCCAGGGGTACGCCCGCGCGGGCGCCCGGCCATGGCATTGGCCCGTACGAGGGCGCCGTCATCGCGTGTGGCGGAAGGCGCGTCACGACGTGATCAGCTCGCCCGTGTCCACCGGCGCCGTCGCGTTCGCCGCGCGCTCGGCGTCCGCGGCCACCTCGTCGGCGGTGAGGACGTACCCCGTCTCGTCGTCCGACGTCGACCGGGCGAAGACCACGCCGTACACCTTGCCGTCCGTGGTCAGCAGCGGTCCGCCGGAGTTGCCGGGCCGGACGGTGGACCGGATCGAGTAGATCTCGCGGGTCACGCTCGCGTCGTTGTAGATGTTCTGGCCGTGCGCCTGGACCCGGTTCGCCACCGTGGCCGCCTGGAGGTCGAGGTCGCCGTCCTGCGGATAACCGGCGACCACCGCGGAGTCCCCGCGCGAGGCGCTGTCGTCGAACTTCAGCACCGGCGCCTGCAGCCCCGGCACGTACAGCACGGCCACGTCCTTGTCCGGATCGAAGAGCACGACCTGTGCCTCGTACGACCTGCCGACCCCGCCGATCCGCACGCTCGGCTGGTCGATGCCCGCCACCACGTGCGCGTTCGTCATCACGTGCTCCGGCGCGTACACGAAGCCGCTGCCCTCGCGGCCCTGGGTGCCGGAGGCGCCCTCGATCTTCACGGTGCTGACCTTGGCGGCGGTCGTCGCGGCCTTGGTGACGCTGTCGCCGGTGGGCTTGGCGACCCGGGCCGTCGACTCGTTCTCGAACGGGTTGAAGACCTGGGGGAAGCCCGCCTCGGTCAGCGCGGACGTGGCCCGCGAGAACCAGCCCGGTGTGGTGTCCGGCATCGCGTCCTGCACCGCGCCCAGCAGCCGCGAGTCCCGGATCGACGACGTGAGCAGCGCCGACGAGGACGCGCCCAGCACGCTCGCCGCCACCCACGCCACGATCAGCACGGCCACCGAGTTGGCGGCGGCCCCGCCGATCCCGTCGGCGACCCGGAGCGGCCCCTTGTCCAGCTCCCGGCGCAGCCGCAGCGCCAGCCGCCCCGCCAGTTCATGCCCCACCACGGCCGGGACCAGCACCGTCAGCACCGCGGTCACCGTCGCCGACGTACTGCCCGGGGTCACCAGGTCCATCATCCAGGGCAGCACCCACACCCCGATGACCGCGCCGCCGACGAACCCGGCGAAGGAGACGCAGCCGGCCATGAGGCCGCGCCGGTAGCCGGATGCCGCGTAGGCCAGGACGACCAGCACCAGCACGATGTCGAGCAGATCCACGGAGCCGCCTTTCTCTCGGACCCCTTATTACGGGCGGGACGGGCCCGGTGATCAGCACGCCCGCGCGCGTGGCACCGGAACAGGCCACGCGCGCGTGCACACGATGTCCGTGCACCCGGAGAAACGCCCCGGACCTGGACGATGGTTCCACCGGGTGGCACACCACACATCGCGGGCGCGGCGGATCGGGCCGAGAGTGGGACCATGCGTGTCCGAAGAGCACGGGGGATGCGAAGAGGCCGCCGACCGGTCCGAATACGGACCGGGCCGCCGTGGCGAAGCCGCCGCGCGCTGCTCCTGCTGTCCTGCCTGCCCGGCCTCGCGGCCGTGGTGGCCCTGGTCCTGTGCGCGACCGGCGTCGAACGCCGTGCCGAGGCCCGTTCCGGGCGCGCCCTCGCGGCCCGCCCGGCCGCCTCGCACCACGCGCCGAGGCCGCACATCGTGCCGCGCTCGCTGTGGGCGACGGGCACGGGGAGAGGCGAACAGCGTCGCCCCGGACCCCGCCCCCCGCGCGCTACGACGACAAGGTCGTCGCCGTCTTCATCCACCACACCGACTCGCCCAACGACTACGACTGCGCGGACGCGCCCCGCATCATCCGCTATCTCGCGGCCGGCCAGACCGGCGTCCGGGACTGGGACGACATCGGCTACAACTTCCTGGTCGACCGCTGCGGCACGATCTACGAGGGCCGCGCGGGCGGCGTCGACCGCCCGGTCACCGGCGCCCACACCCAGGGCTTCAACCACCGCACCAGCGGCATCGCCGCCCTCGGCACCTTCACGGCGGGGGTCCGGGTCCCGGCGGCCATGGCGCACGCGATCGCCGCCCTGGCGGCCTGGAAACTGGGCCTGGCGGACGTCGACCCGCGCGCGCGGGTCACGCTCCGGTCGAGCAACAGCTACAGCCGCTACCCCACCGGCACCACCGCCGCGCTCCCGGCCGTCGCCGGCCACAACGAGGGCTACATGACCAGCTGCCCCGGCGCCGCCCTCACGGCCGAACTCCCCGCCATCAGGAACGAGGCGGCCCGCCTCCAGGGCAGGCGCACCCCGTCACCGACGCCCGAGCCAGACCCGCACCGCTCGCTGTAGGACGGCCCCCTGGCTGCCCACCGGCCGCTCCCACTCGCCGAGGTACTCCACGACCCGCCCACCGGCCCCGGTCTTGAACAGCAGCCGCCCCAGCAGCTTGTTCTCGGTCAGCACCGGCGTGACGGACCGCAGGTCGTACGTCTGGGCACCGGCCGCCCGCGCGTCGTTGAGCATCCGCCACAGCAGGGCGCTGCTGGGCCGGAGCTGACGCCCCTGACGCCCGGAGGCGGCGTACGAGTGCCAGCTCCTCGACCCCACGTTGATCATCAGCGCGGCGGACAGCACGACCCCCTCGTACTCGGCGAGATACAGCCGCACCTGGTCGTCGTCCAGGGCGTTGAGCGCCTTCCACAGGCGCCGGAAGTAGTCCGGCGGCCGGGCCCTGAAGCCGTCGTGGGCGGCGGTCGCGGCGTAGAGGCGGTGGAAGTCGGGCAGGTCGGCCGCCGTTCCCCAGCCCACCCGGACCCCCGCCCTCCTCCGCGGTCCGCAGCGCCTGCTCCCAGTGCGGCGCGAGGCCCGCGCGCAGCTCGTCCACCGACCGCCCGGCGAGCGGCACCCGGCACCCGTACCGCGGCTGCCCCGGCCCGAACCCGTCCGCTTCCTGCGCGCACCGCCGCCATCCGAGCCGCTCCAGCCGCGCCCCGGCGTCCAGCGCGAACCCGTCCACCCCGTCCGCGGGCACCTCCCGCAGATGCCGTACCGCCGGGTCGGCGACCCCCGCCGCGACGGTGCCCGGCTCCCAGTGCCGTACCACCAGCGGCGGCCCGATCCGCAGCGAGAAGGCGCCGCGCTTCTCCACGTGCGCGACCAGCGGGTCGAGCCAGGGTTCGAGACGCGACCGCCAGTCGATCGACGGCCCCTCCGGGACGTACGCGAGAGAGCGGCGGGTCCCGGGCAGCGGCCGGTACAGCACGAGCGCCGCCGCCAGGAGCACGTCGCCCTCGAACCAGCCCACGCTCTCCGCCTGCCAGTCGGGCTTCACATCGCCCCACTCGGGGATCTGGAGATGACTGACGTCAGGGTGCAGCCGCAGGTGGGCGAGATGCTCCTCGCGCGATATCTCCCGCACGTACGGGCTGGTCATGGGCAGGGCGCTCCTGTTCAGGGGCGGCCACGGTACGCCGCATGCCACGTCACGGGTCAAGAGACCGGAGGTGAACCTTCCGGGCGGGCTCCGTGAGGCCGGTCACCGGGCCGCCGGCCGCGCGGACACCGGGCCGTTCACAGACTTCTCGCAGCCGGCTCAACGGCCACCCCGAAACAACCTCCCTACCGTCGAGGCACACGCACTGACCGGAGGTGGGGAAGATGAACAGCAGTCACAGCGGCACCAGGACGTCCCGCGGCCCCTGGGCGGCGCTCTGCGCGGCCGTGGCCGTCGTCCTCGGGCCCGCCGCCGTCACGGCCTCCGCGCTCGACCAGGCCAACGCCGCACCGATGCACCACGTGGTCCTGAAGGCGGACCAGACCCAGGCCTACATCCCGACGGACAGCACCCGCAGGCGCACCGCGGACGTCAGCCCCTGAACCGCTCCCACAGTTTCGGATACCGCTCCGCGAGCGCCGCCTCGTCCTCGAAGTCGAGCGGTGTGCCCGCCGGCTCCGGTGGCGCCGGCGGGATGCCGAGGTCGGGGGCGACCACGCCGGTGAGCTGCTCGTACGCCTCGTCCGCCGCGTAGCCGAGCTCCTCGCCGTCCCCGTCGATCTCCTCGTCGAAGTCGCCGAGCAGGTCGGCCAGCGAGTCGGGGGCGTGCACGGCACCCTCGTACACCTCACGGCCCTGCCCGATCAGCCAGCAGCGGAAGAAGTCGAAGGCGTCGTCGCTGGCCCCGTCCAGCAGCAGCCAGGCGGCGCCCCACAGATCCCAGGTGTACGCGCGGTTGTAGCGGGCCTCGAAGTGACGGGCGAAGTCGAGGACCATCTCCGGGTCCAGCTGGAGGAGTCTGTCGACGAGCAGGTCGGCCTGCTCCTCGGGGTCGCCCTCGGCGGCCTCGCGGGTGGCGTCCACCAGCTCCCAGAACTCCGTCTCGTCCATCACGGGTCCAGCATCGGCCCTGCGCGGGTGGGGCGCACGTGGAGTGCGGCGGATTGTTATGTCCCGTACAGGCGCCCCAGGCGCTGCGCGTCCGCGGCGAAGCGCGCCCGCAGGCTCTCCGGAGCCAGCACCTCCACCTCCGGCCCCAGGCTCGCGAGCTGGGAGTGCGCCACCTCCTCGGACTCCACGGGCACGGTCACCGTCACCCAGCCCTCCGCGTCCGGCGCCGCGGCCCGCGCCAGCGCCTCCCGCACGGAGAGCCGGTCCAGGACGTGCGGCAGCACGCGCACGCCGTCCGGGGACAGCCGTACGACCACTTCCGTCCGCAGGATGGCCCGCGCGAACTGGGCGGCCCGCTCCTCCCAGAACTCCGGCAGCTCGAAGCCCGGGTCGCGGTCGAAGCGATCGCCGGTGGGCTCCACCGCCGTGAACCGGTCGATCCGGTACACCCGGAACGCTCCGGAGGCCTGCGGCACCCGCGCGCACAGGTACCAGACACCCGCCTTCAGCACGAGCCCGTACGGCTCCAGCTCCCGCTCCACCTCCGCCTCGCCCTTGCGGTAGCGCGCGACGACCCGCCGGTCGTCCCACACCGCGTCCGCGACGGCGGGCAGCAGCTCGGGCGTCTTCGGCTCGCTCCACCAGGTCGGGGCGTCGAGGTGGAAGCGCTGGGCGGCCGAACGCGAGGCGTCCCGCAGGGAGGGCAGCAGCGCCGCCGACACCTTCAGCCGCCGCCGAGGCCGCGTCCTCCAGGCCCATCTCCCGCAGCGCCCCCGGCAGCCCGGACAGGAACAGCGCCTCCGCCTCACCGCGGTGCAGGCCCGTGAGGCGGGTCCGGTACCCGCCGATCAGCCGGTACCCGCCGGCCCGCCCCCGCTCCGCGTACACCGGCACCCCCGCCTCGGACAGCGCCTGCGCGTCCCGGGTGACGGTCCGCTCCGACACCTCCAGCTCCGCGGCGAGCTCGGCGGCGGTCATGGAGGGGCGGGACTGGAGGAGGAGCACCATCTTGATCAGGCGGGCGGCACGCATGGGGCCCATCATGCAACGAGGCCCCCGCCGCGGCGGGGGCCTCGTCACTTACCGAGCATCACTCTCCGGGCGGCTACAGCCCGTACTTCTCACGCGCTTCCTTCACCGCCGTCGCCTTGACCTCGCCGCGGCGGGCCAGCTGGGCGAGCGCGGCCACGACGATCGACTCGGCGTCGACACCGAAGTGGCGGCGGGCCGCCTCGCGGGTGTCGGAGAGGCCGAAGCCGTCCGCGCCCAGCGACGACCAGTCCTGCTCGACCCACTGCGCGATCTGGTCCGGGACCTGGCGCATGTAGTCGGAGACGGCCAGGACCGGGCCCTCGGCGCCGTGCAGCGCCTGACGGACGTACGGCACCCGCTCCTCGCCGCGCAGCAGGGCCGCGTCGGCCTCCAGCGCGTCACGGCGCAGCTCGGTCCAGGACGTCGCCGACCAGACGTCGGCCGCCACGCCCCACTCCTCGGCCAGCAGCCGCTGCGCCTTCAGAGCCCAGTGGATCGCCGTGCCGGAGCCCAGCAGCTGGATGCGCGGGGCGTTGGCCGCGGCCACGTTCAGGCCCGCCGACTCCGCCGTGTTGAAGCGGTACAGCCCCTTGACGATGCCCTCGTCGATGCCGAGGCCGGACGGCTTGGCCGGCTGCGGGAGCGGCTCGTTGTAGACCGTCAGGTAGTAGAAGACGTTCGGGTCCTCACCCGGGGCCGCCTCGCCGTACATCCGGCGCAGACCGTCCTTGACGATCGTGGCGACCTCGTACGCGAACGCCGGGTCGTACGTCAGGGACGCGGGGTTGGTCGCCGCGATGACCGGCGAGTGGCCGTCCGCGTGCTGGAGACCCTCACCCGTCAGCGTCGTACGACCGGCCGTCGCGCCCACCAGGAAGCCGCGGCCCAGCTGGTCGCCGAGCTGCCACATCTGGTCGGCCGTGCGCTGCCAGCCGAACATCGAGTAGAAGATGTAGAACGGGATCATCGCTTCGCCGTGCGTGGAGTACGCGGTGGACGCGGCGATGAAGTCGGCCATCGAACCGGCTTCGGTGATCCCCTCGTTGAGGATCTGGCCGTTCTTGGCCTCCTTGTAGTACATCAGCTGGTCGCGGTCGACCGGCTCGTACGTCTGGCCCTTGGGGGAGTAGATGCCCAGGGACGGGAAGAGGCTCTCCATACCGAAGGTGCGCGCCTCGTCGGGGACGATCGGCACCCAGCGCTTGCCCGTCTCCTTGTCGCGGACCAGGTCCTTGATCAGGCGGACGAAGGCCATGGTGGTGGCCACGTTCTGGGAGCCGGAGCCCTTGTCGAAGGAGGCGAAGGCCTTCTCGGCGGGGGCGGGCAGCGGGGCGAGCGCGTGCGTGCGGCGGGCCGGGGCCGGGCCGCCGAGGGCCGCGCGGCGCTCCTGGAGGTAGCGCACCTCGGGGGAGTCGGCGCCGGGGTGGCCGTAGGGCACGACACCGTCGACGAAGTCGCTGTCCGAGATGGGCAGCTCGAGAAGATCACGCATCGTCTTGAACTCGTCCACCGTCAGCTTCTTCATCTGGTGGTTGGCGTTCTTCGACGCGAAGCCCTCGCCGAGCGTGTGGCCCTTGACCGTCTGGGCCAGGATCACCGTCGGGGCGCCCTTGAACTCGACGGCGGCCTTGTAGGCGGCGTACACCTTGCGCGCCTCGTGGCCACCGCGGGAGAGGTGGAAGCACTCCAGGATCTTGTCGTCGCTCAGCAGCTTCGCCATCTCGGCGAGCGCCGGGTCCTTGCCGAAGAAGTCCTGGCGGATGTAGGCGGCGTCGCGGGTCTGGTACGTCTGGACCTGCGCGTCCGGTACCTCGCGCAGCCGGCGTACGAGCGCGCCGGTGGTGTCGAGCTGGAACAGCTCGTCCCACGCCGAGCCCCACAGCGTCTTGATGACGTTCCAGCCGGCGCCGCGGAACTGGGCCTCCAGCTCCTGCACGATCTTGAAGTTCGCGCGGACCGGACCGTCGAGGCGCTGCAGGTTGCAGTTGATGACGAAGGTGAGGTTGTCGAGACCCTCACGCGAGGCCAGTGCGAGGGCCGCCGTCGACTCGGGCTCATCCATCTCGCCGTCACCGAGGAACGCCCAGACGTGCGAAGCGGACACGTCCTTGATGCCGCGGTTGGTGAGGTACCGGTTGAAGCGCGCCTGGTAGATGGCGGAGAGCGGACCGAGACCCATGGAGACGGTCGGGAACTCCCACAGCCAGGGCAGGCGGCGCGGGTGCGGGTACGACGGGAGGCCGTTGCCGCCGGACTCGCGGCGGAAGTTGTCGAGGTGCGCCTCGTTCAGGCGGCCGTCGAGGAAGGCGCGGGCGTAGATGCCGGGGGAGGCGTGGCCCTGGATGTAGAGCTGGTCGCCGGAACCGTCGGCTTCCTTGCCCTTGAAGAAGTGGTTGAAGCCGGTCTCGTAGAGCCAGGCCGCGGAGGCGAAGGTGGCGATGTGGCCGCCGACGCCGTACTTGCTGCCCCGGGTCACCATGGCGGCCGCGTTCCAGCGGTTCCAGGCGGTGATCCGGGCCTCCATCTCCGGGTCACCGGGCAGGCCCGGCTCCGCGGAGGTGGGGATGGTGTTGACGTAGTCGGTCTCGAGGAGCTTCGGCAGCGCGATGCCGTTGCCCTCCGCCCTCTCCAGCGTGCGGCGCATCAGGTACGCGGCACGGTGCGGGCCGGCAGCCTTGGCGACCGCGTCCAGGGAGGCCTGCCATTCGGCGGTCTCCTCGGGGTCCCGGTCGGGGAGCTGGTCGAGCTCGCTCGGCTGGATGGCGTTGGGGTCGGTCATGTCGCCGCCTTCCTCAGTCGAAGGGGGTTCCCTCATCGGTAAGGGTTCGGGGGTGCCCTTGGTCTTTGGCAGGACAGGGCTTGAGCTTCGGTGGAAGCCCGTCAGGCCCCGGTGGAGGCCCGTCGGCGACTGTAACTCCCTGATCGATGATCGATCAAAGGGTTGAGTGGCAAAACCTCTCGAAACCGAGAAAGTAGGCACGGGGTGCCTCCGGCGGTGGCACGGGGTGACCTGTGTTGGCGCCGGTTTTCGCAGGTGAGCGGGGGTGTGCTCGGGTGGTTTCGCGGTAGGGGGTGCGGTGTCAGTGCGTTGACGGGTGCGGGTGCGTCGTGGTTGGTCGCGCAGTTCCCCGCGCCCTGGTGGCTGCCCTACTCCCCCTCATGCCGCGGGGCGCAGCCCAGCACATGCGCCTTCACCAGCTCCGCGATACGCGGATCCCGGCGCCGAAACGCCTGCACCAGCTCCTCGTGCTCCTCCGCGTACGACTGCTGCACCGTCCCCAGCCAGCGGATCGACAGGGCCGTGAACACCTCGATGCCCAGCCCCTCCCAGGTGTGCAGCAGCACCGAGTTGCCCGCCGCCCGGACCATCTCCCGGTGGAAGCCCACCGTGTGCCGCACCTGCGCCGTGCCGTCCGACTCCCGGTCCGCCTCGTACAGCGCGGCGACATGCGGCTCCAGGGCCGAGCAGTCGCTCGCCAGCCGCTCCGCCGCCAGCTCCGCCGCGATCGCCTCCAGACCGGCCCGGACCGGGTAGCTCTCCTCCAGGTCGGCCGCCGTCAGGTTCCGCACCCGCACGCCCTTGTTCGGCGCCGACTCGATCAGCCGCAGCGACTCCAGCTCGCGCAGCGCCTCCCGCACCGGCGTCTGGCTGACCTCCAGCTCGGTCGCGATCCGACGCTCGACGATGCGCTCGCCCGGCTTCCAGCGCCCGCTGACGATCCCCTCCACGATGTGCTCGCGGATCTGTTCGCGCAGCGAGTGGACGACGGGCGCGGTCATGAGTGCTCCTTAAAGAGGGGCCGCCCATCGGCCCCGGGGGCGTTTGACGTTTAGACAATAAGGCCGCAAGCGCTTCCGGGAGGGGCGCACGGGGGCGCTTTCCCGCAGGTGAGACGAGACTTACACGCTCACAGGCCGACTCGCCCTGTAAAGCCCCGTACCGGAGCGGCCCCGGAGGCGTCACCGCCGTGTCACCGGAGGAACCCCGGCAGGCCGCTTCCCCGTCGCGGTCGGCATGGGGTGCCCGTGCGGGGCGCCCTCGCACCATCGGGGGATGGCATGAACAACCGAGGACGGCGCGGAGCGCTGCGCTGGACGGCCGCGGCGGCCGTGATCGGCGCGATCGTCGGCATCACCGGCTGCCAGCAGACGGCGCCCCGGGCGAAGGCGGCGGCCACGCCCGGCAGCACCGAGGCGATCACCAACATGGCGGGCGGCGGCCGGGCCGGCGGCGCCTGCGTCTTCGTCAAGCCGGACGGGGCCCAGAAGTTCGGCCACGTCGGCTGGGGCTTCCGGGTCACCGGCACGGACCAGTGGGTCTACGGCGCCGTGGAGAACCCCACCAACAAGCTCTACACCCCGCCGGGCGGCGACATCGGCGCCTGGCACGCGCAGGGGTCGTACGACCGCATGCTCAGCGACATGTCCCGGGACGCCCACTACCCCGGCAAGTCGACGCACCCCTACAGCCGTTACCGCTGCGTCGCGTCCTCGACCAGTGACGTGAACGCGGCCTGGGCGATGATCCGCACGGTCGAGAGCCGCGGCTTCCTCGTCGGCTTCGACCGCAGGACCGGCGAGCTCACCTCGCGCGACTGCCTCGACGCCACCTACGACGTCCTGAAGGCCTATCGGACCCGGCACCTGACCTACTCGCCCAGGCTCAACGTCCCGAACGTGTGGGTCGAGACCCTGTGGGCCTGGAGCGACCGCACGCTGACGCCCCGCTGAAACGCCGGTACCCCCGCCCGGAAAGCTCCGGACGGGGGCACCGTACTGGCACTGAAGAGCCTTACAGGCCGAGCTCGACCTCGAACTCGCCCGCCTCCAGGATCGCCTTGACCGCGGTCAGGTAACGGGCCGCGTCGGCGCCGTCCACCAGACGGTGGTCGTAGGAGAGGGTCAGGTAGGTCATGTCGCGGACGCCGATGACCGTGCCCTCCTCGGTCTCGATCACGGCGGGACGCTTGACCGTCGCGCCGATGCCGAGGATCGCGACCTGGCCCGGCGGCACGATGATCGTGTCGAAGAGCGCACCGCGCGAACCGGTGTTGGAGATGGTGAAGGTCGCGCCGGACAGCTCGTCGGGCGTGATCTTGTTGGCGCGGACCTTGCCGGCCAGCTCCGCCGTGGCCTTCGCGATGCCGGCGATGTTGAGGTCGCCCGCGTGCTTGATGACCGGGGTCATCAGGCCCTTCTCGGAGTCCACCGCGATACCGATGTTCTCGGTGTCGAAGTAGGTGATCGTGCCTTCGCCCTCGTTGATCTTGGCGTTGATCGGCGCGTGCGCCTTCAGCGCCTGGGCCGCGGCCTTGACGAAGAACGGCATCGGGGAGAGCTTGACGCCCTCACGGGCCGCGAACGCGTCCTTGGCACGGGCGCGCAGCTTCATCAGCCGCGTGACGTCGACCTCGACGACCGAGGACAGCTGCGCCTGCTCGTGCAGCGCCTTGACCATGTTGTCGCCGATGACCTTGCGGATGCGGGGCATCTTGACGGTCTGGCCACGGAGGGGGGAGGCCTCCAGCGTCGGCGCCTTCTTGGCGGCGGGGGGCGGCCGGGGCTGCGGCGGCCGGGCCGGGGCAGCGGCGGCGGTCTTCGCGGCCTCGGCGGCGGCGATGACGTCCTGCTGCGGATCGACCGCCGACGCCGGTGCCTTGACGAGCCAGCGCGACGCCGTGCTCGGCGGCGAGCGCACCAGCGGGTCACGTAGGCGCCGTCGTCACCGGAGGTCGCGGCCGGGCCGGGCCGGGGCCGCGGGGCGACCGGCCGCGCGGCCGGCGCGGGGCCAGGGCCGCGGGGCGGCCGGAGCCGGGCGGCGGCGACCGGGGCGGGCGCGGGCCGGCGCGGCGGGGCGGAGCCGGAGCGGGCGCGCCGCGAGGGCGGCCGGAGCCGCGGGGCGGCGGCGGGCGGCACGGGGCGCCGATGACGGCGAGCTTGGCGCCGACCTCGGCGGTCTCGTCCTCGCCGACCGTGATCTCGAGGCACACCGGAGGCGCGGGATCTCGGTGTCGACCTTGTCCGTGGAGACCTCGAGCAGCGGCTCGTCGGCCTCGACGAGTCGTCGACCGACTTCAGCCAGCGGGTGACGGTGCCCTCGGTGACGGACTCGCCGAGCGCGGGCAGGACGACGTCCGTGCCCTCGGCGCTGCCGCCGCCGGTGGCGGCTCGGCGGTGGGAGCGGGCGCCGGGGCGGCCTGCTCGGTGGACGGGGCGGCAGCGGCCGGCTCCGGAGCCGCAGCCGGCTCGGGGGCGGGCTCGGCGGCCGGGGCCGGGGCGGCGGCGGGGGCGCCGGTGCCGTCGTCGATGATGGCCAGCTCGGCGCCGACCTCGACGGTCTCGTCCTCGGCGACCTTGATGGAGGACAGGACGCCGGACACGGGGGAGGGGATCTCGGTGTCGACCTTGTCGGTCGACACCTCGAGCAGCGGCTCGTCGGCCTCTACTCGCTCACCCTCGGCCTTCAGCCAGCGGGTGACAGTGCCCTCGGTGACGCTCTCGCCGAGCGCCGGAAGGGTTACGGAAACCGCCATGGTTTCGGTTGCTCCTTACGAATTGCGGAAGTCTGTGTCGTCGCGGAGTCGCGGAGTCGCGTGCGCTTCGTCGACCGAGGGTCAGTCGTGAGCGTGCAGCGGCTTGCCGGCCAGCGCCAGGTGGGCCTCGCCGAGCGCCTCGTTCTGCGTCGGGTGGGCGTGGATGAGCTGGGCGACCTCGGCCGGCAGCGCCTCCCAGTTGTAGATCAGCTGGGCCTCGCCGACCTGCTCGCCCATGCGGTCGCCGACCATGTGGACGCCGACCACGGCACCGTCCTTGACCTGGACGAGCTTGATCTCGCCCGCGGTCTGGAGGATCTTGCTCTTGCCGTTGCCCGCCAGGTTGTACTTCAGAGCGACGACCTTGTCCGCACCGTAGATCTCCTTGGCCTTGGCCTCGGTGATACCGACGGAGGCGACCTCCGGGTGGCAGTAGGTCACGCGGGGGACACCGTCGTAGTCGATCGGGACGGCCTTGAGGCCGGCCAGACGCTCCGCAACCAGGATGCCCTCGGCGAAGCCGACGTGCGCGAGCTGGAGGGTCGGGACCAGGTCACCGACGGCGGAGATGGTGGGGACGTTCGTCCGCATGTACTCGTCGACCAGGACGTAGCCGCGGTCCATCGCGACGCCCTGCTCCTCGTAGCCGAGACCGGCGGAGACCGGGCCGCGGCCGACGGCCACCAGCAGGACCTCGGCCTCGAACTCCTTGCCGTCGGCCAGGGTGACCTTGACGCCGTCGGCGGTGTACTCGGCCTTCGAGAAGAAGGTGCCCAGGTTGAACTTGATGCCGCGCTTGCGGAACGCGCGCTCGAGCAGCTTGGAGGAGTTCTCGTCCTCGACCGGGACGAGGTGCTTCAGGCCCTCGATGACCGTGACGTCGGCGCCGAAGGACTTCCACGCCGAGGCGAACTCGACGCCGATGACACCGCCGCCGAGGATGATCGCGGACTTCGGCACGCGGTCCAGGACGAGGGCGTGGTCCGAGGAGATGATGCGGTTGCCGTCGATCTCCAGGCCCGGCAGCGACTTCGGCACGGAGCCGGTCGCGAGGAGCACGTGGCGCCCCTGGATGCGCTGGCCGTTCACGTCGACGGAGGTCGGGGAGGAGAGCCGCCCCTCACCCTCGATGTACGTCACCTTCCGGGAGGCGACAAGTCCCTGGAGACCCTTGTACAGGCCGGAGATGACACCGTCCTTGTACTTGTGGACCCCGGCGATGTCGATGCCCTCGAAGGTGGCCTTGACACCGAACTGCTCGCTCTCGCGGGCCTGGTCGGCGATCTCGCCCGCGTGGAGCAGGGCCTTCGTGGGGATGCATCCCCGGTGCAGGCAGGTGCCGCCGACCTTGTCCTTCTCGATCAGGGCGACGTCCAGGCCCAGCTGCGCCCCGCGCAGGGCCGCGGCGTAACCGCCACTACCACCGCCGAGGATCACTAGGTCGAAAACGGTGCTGGCGTCGTTCGCCACGTCACGTCCTCCATGCATGTGCGCCTACGCCGGTCTGCGGTGACCGGTCGGCGGCTGGTGTCCGGCCGCTCTTTCTTCGGCCCTGTGGTGGGGCCCTGTCCTGCCGAGCCCCATCTTCGCACTTGTCCGGAGGGAACGAGACGCCGGGCCGGGGTGTGAGACGCCACACGCTCACATGTGACGCACCTAGGGGCGCGGGGAACTGCGCGACCAGCCCCCACGCCCCTGCGGACGCCACACAACCGATGGCACCGAGCTACTGGGCGAACATCACCCCAGGTCACCGGCGGCAGTCAGCTCCGCCAGCCGCACCAACGTACGCACAGCGGTACCCGTACCCCCCTTGGGCGTGTACCCGAACGGCCCACCCTCGTTGAACGCGGGTCCGGCGATGTCGAGGTGCGCCCAGGTGATCCCCTCGCCCACGAACTCGCGCAGGAACAGGCCGGCCACCAGCCCGCCACCCATCCGCTCACCCATGTTCGCGATGTCCGCGGTCGGGGACTCCATGCCCTTGCGCAGGTGCTCCGGCAGCGGCATCGGCCACGCCGGCTCGCCGACCTCCTCCGCCGCCTCGTGCACGGCCGTACGGAACGCGTCGTCGTTGGCCATGATCCCGTACGTCCGGCTGCCCAGCGCCAGCATCATCGCCCCGGTCAGCGTCGCCACGTCGACGATCGCGTCCGGCTTCTCCTGCGACGCCGCCCACAGCGCGTCGGCCAGCACCAGCCGGCCCTCGGCGTCGGTGTTGAGGACCTCGACGGTCTTGCCGCTGTACATCCGCAGCACGTCACCCGGGCGCACCGCGGACCCCGACGGCATGTTCTCGGCGAGCGCCAACCACCCGGTGACGTTCACGTCGAGACCGAGCCGCGCGACCGCGACGACGGCGGCGAAAACGGCCGCCGCACCGCTCATGTCGCACTTCATCGTCTCGTTGTGACCGGCCGGCTTCAGCGAGATGCCGCCCGAGTCGTACGTGATGCCCTTGCCGACCAGCGCGAGGTGCTTCTTCGCCTTGGAGGAGGTGTACGACAGCTTCACCAGCCGCGGCTTCGCCTCGGAACCGCCGCCGACGCCCAGGATGCCGCCGTAACCGCCCTTGACCAGCGCCTTGTCGTCGAGCACCTGCACCTTCAGGCCGTGCTCCTTGCCCGCGGCCTGCACGATGGCGGCGAAGGCCTCCGGGTACAGGTCGTTCGGCGGGGTGTTGATCAGGTCTCGAGCGCGGTTCAGCTCCTCCGAGACCGCGAGGGCGCGCTCGACGGCCGCCTTGTAGGCGCGGTCGCGGGGCTTGCCGCCCAGCAGGGCCACCTCGGCGAGCGGCGCCTTGCCCTTCTTCGGGTCCTTGCCGTTCTCCTTGTACGCGTCGAAGGAGTACGCGCCTAGCAGCGCGCCCTCGGCGATCGCACCGGCGTCCGCGGCGTCCGTCACCGGCAGCGCGAACGCGGCCTTCTTCGAGCCGTTCAGCACGCGGGCGGCCGTACCGGCGGCCCGGCGCAGCGCCTCGGCGTCGAAGGAGGAGTCCTTCTCGGGCTCCGGGCCGAGACCCACGGCCACCACGAGCGGCGTCTTGAAACCGGACGGCGCGGGCAGCTTCGTCACCTCGCCCTCGGCACCGGAGGCGCCGAGGGTCTCCAGGACGCCGGCGAGCTTGCCGTCGTAGGCCTTGTCCACGGCTTCGGCGCCGGGGGCGACGACCAGGCCCCCGGACCGGGATGCAGCGCCCTTGGCGACACCGATCACGATCGCGTCGGCCCGCAGGCCGGGCACCGCGGCGGTGCTGAGAGTGAGAGCAGTCACGGTGGTGAAATCTCGCTTCCGATGTGAAGTTCCAGTGGTCGAGCGGGTGGGTCGACCGGGCCCGACAGCCGACCCTAGATCTGACTGAGGGGGCGGCATCGACCGGGGCCTTCACCCCGTCGATGAACACCCGGAACGAGCCTACGCGCGTGGCGCGGTTTCGCTCATTCCTACGGGCGTTCACCTGTGGGTGGCGTCGTGGCCGCTTCTCGGCTCTCACACCCCGTCACCTCGGCCACACTCGCTGTGTTCCGGCGGACGCTCTGTTCGCCGCTTTGCATCATTTCCACGGATCCTCCCCGGATTGCCCGCAAAAGGGCCGCACGAGGATCTTCTGGGGGGAAGGACACCCGATGGCGCACAGTGCGCACAGATGGAAGGCCGTCGCCGCCGTCTCCACGGCGGCGGGACTGATGGCGCTGGGCCTGGGGGCGCCCGGTGCCACCGCGGCGACGACACCGCGCATCGATCTGAAGGTGCTGGTCGTGGACAACGGGGACAGCCCCGTCCAGGCCATCACCGCTCAGCTCAGGAACACCGGCATCCCGTACACCACCGTCGACCTGAACGACGCGAACCGCCCCGCCATCACGGCAGCGTTCCTCGCCGACACCGTCAACGGCACGCCCCGGGCCCGGTACCAGGGCGTCGTGCTGCCCAACGAGGCCCCGTTCGGGGCCGGTTCGGCGGAGCAGACCGCGCTGGAGACGTACGAGAAGACGTACGGCATCCCGCAGGTCGACGCCTACACCTGGGCGCACCCGGAGGTGGGCCTGGACTACAGCGCGTACTCGGGGACGCTGGACGGCCGGACGGCGGACGTCACCACGGCGGGCAGGGCGGGCTGGTTCGGCTATCTCGACGGGGCCGTCACCTTCGAGGACAACTCCGCCTCGACGCAGGAGAGTTACGGCTTCGTCGCCACTCCCCGCACCGGCTTCACCAGCTATGTCGACGTGCCCGTGCCGGGCGGCACCGGCCGCGGCAGCCTGATCGGCGAGTACGCGCACGACGGCCGCCGCGAACTCGTCGTGACCTTCGCCTACAACCAGTACCAGCAGCAGTTCCGGGTGCTGGCCCGCGGCATCGTGGAGTGGCTGACCCAGGGCGTGCACCTGGGACAGGCCCGCAACTACTTCGAGGTCCACGTCGACGACGTCTTCGCCCCCGACAGCCGCTGGGACACCGCACACAACTGCACCCCGGGCGACTTCACCTGCCCCGGCGGCGACGGCGCGGGCACCGTGCCGATCCGGATGACCGCCGCCGACGCCCAGTACGCGGCGCAGTGGCAGCAGGAGCACGGCTTCAAGCTGGACATGGTCTACAACGCCGGTTCCGGCGAGGAGTGGAAGACCGAGAACGGCGGCACCGACGCGCTCGCCGCCCAACTGCTGGCCGACAAGGCCAAGTACCGCTGGATCAACCACACCTACACGCACAAGTTCCTCGGCTGCGTCCAGGACACCACCAGCGTGCCGTGGAGCTGCGCCAAGAACGCCGACGGCAGCACCCGGTACCTGAGCCGCGCCGAGATCTCCGCGGAGATCGGCGACAACTACAACTGGGGCGTCGGCAAGGGCCTCCCGCTCAACCGCGCCGAACTCGTCACCGGCGAACACTCGGGCCTGCGCACCCTGCCCCAGCAGCCCGACGACAACCCCAACCTCGCGGGCGCGCTCTCCGCGAACGGCGTCAAGTGGACCGCCTCGGACAACTCCCGTGAACCCGAGCAGCGTTCGGTCGGCAGCGGCACCCTCACCGTGCCGCGCTACCCGATGAACGTGTACTACAACACCGGCACCGACGCGGAGATGGCCGACGAGTACAACTGGATCTACACCTCGGCGGCGACGGCGGCAGCGGCCTGTGCGAGAACAACCCCTCCTCCACCTGCCTGCCCGCGCCGCTCGACACGGCCACCGGCTACCGGTCGTACATCGTCCCGCAGGAGGCCCGCACCGCCCTCGGGCACGCGATCTCGGGCGACCCGCGCCCGCACTACGCCCACCAGTCCAACCTGGCCGAGGACCGCACCCTCTACCCGGTCCTGAACAAGGTGCTGGCCGACTACCAGGCCCTGTTCGCCGACAACACCCCGCTGGAGAACCTGGCCCAGGCCGCCATCGGCACCGAGCTCCAGCGCCGCGCCGCCTGGCAGGCCGCGCTGGCCTCCGGCAAGGTCACGGCGTACCGCGTCGGCAACACGGTGACGATCACGGCCCCGAGCGGGACGCAGATCCCGGTGACGGCACCGGAGGGCACGAAGCAGCAGCTTCTTCTCGGTACGACCACCTTCGGTACGGCGTATGCGGGCAGGCGCTCGGCCTGGGGGACGCCTGCGGCACTGCAGTCGGCGTTGACTCTGAAACTGCCGTAAGCGGCAACGCCCACAGGGCGCGGGGAACTGCGCGACCGGCCACGACGAATCCGCAGTCGGGGTCCGGTCCGCAGTCCCCCCACCACATCCGCATAACAGGGGGGAACACGCGCGGCTATGCGAACGGGCCGTCACGTCACCATGCTCACCGAAGGCACCTACCCTCATGTCCACGGCGGCGTCAGCACCTGGTGCGACCAGCTGGTCAAGGGCATGCCGGAGGTCGACTTCCACATCCTGTCGCTCACCGGCAGCGGCCGCGAACCCGTGACCTGGGAGTTGCCGCCGAACGTCTACCGCCACACCTCCGTCCCCACCTGGGGCCCGCGCCCGGGCCGCAGGTCGGCCCCGACGGGCAGGGCGAGGCGCCGCTTCCTCGACTCCTACGAGCGTTTCCTGCTCGCCTTCCTGGACCCGGCCACCGGGGATCACCACGACTTCGGCGACGCCCTCTACGACCTGGCCCGACTCGCCCGCGACGGACGGCTGCCGGCGGCCCTGCGCACGGAGCCGGCCCTGCGTTCCCTGATGTGGATCTGGACGATGCCGCATCTGCCCACGGCCGCCGCCCGCCCCACGGTCCACGACGCCCTCACCGCCACCGACCTCCTCGAACACGCCCTGCGCCCCCTGGGCGTCCGCATCCCGGAGGACTCGGTGGCGCACGCCGTGAGCAGCGGCCTGGCCACCCTGCCGGCCCTCGCCGCCCACGCCCTCGACGGGGTGCCGTTCCTCCTCACCGAGCACGGCATCTACCTCCGCGAGCGCTACCTCGGCTACCGCTCCGACGCCCAGCGCTGGCCCGTGAAGGCGTTCATGCTCGGCTTCTACCGCGAGCTCAACTCCCTCGGTTACCGGGCCGCCGACCTGATCACCCCCTGCAACCAGTACAACCGCCGCTGGGAGGAGCGCGGCGGCGCCGACGCCGACAAGATCCGCACGGTCTACAACGGCGTCGACCCGGCCGCCTTCCCGCACGCGGGACCCGAACCCGAGGTCCCCACCCTCACCTGGTGCGGCCGCGTGGACCCCATCAAAGACCTGGAGACCCTGATCCGCTCCTACGCGATGGTCCGCGCCGAACTCCCGGAAACCCGCCTGCGGTTGTTCGGACCGGTCCCACCGGGCGGCGAGGACTACAGGACCCGCCTGGAGAAGCTGGCCGCCGAACTCGGCGTCACCGACGGCCTCACCTTCGAGGGCCGCATCAGCGAGGTCTGGCGCGCCTACGCCGCCGGCCACGTGGTGATGCTCTCCTCCATCTCCGAGGGCTTCCCGTTCTCCATCATCGAGGCCATGTCCTGCGGCCGTACGACGGTGTCGACGGACGTCGGCGGGGTGCGCGAGGCCGTCGGCGACACGGGCCTGGTGGTCCCCCCGAGAGAACCGGAGAAGATGGCGGCGGCGGCCCTGACCCTGCTCAAGGACGACGAACGCCGCCTGAAGCTGGGCGAGTTGTCCCGCCAGCGCGTGATCGACCGCTTCACGCTGCGCCGCTCGGTGGACGCCTTCCGCACGATCTACCAGGAACTGGCAGGCCTGCCCGAGGTGTACGAGCCCACGATCGAGACCGTCACCGACTGGACCCTCGAACTGCGCGACCCCTGGTACGCGGCGGTCGCGACGGACGGAACCGACTGGTGAGCGGCTCGATCTGGCTCCCCCCGGGCGCCCGCCCCGCCACCTTCCCCGCCATCCCCGGGCAACGCACCACGCCCAGCTGGGCCGGCCCCGACCCCATCGACGAACTCGCCGCCCGCCTCGACGACTTCGTGGCGGCGGCGGTCCACCCCGACCGAGATCGCCGCGCTCCTGGAGTCCGACGGCCTGTCGGACGACCAGATACGCGAGCGGTACGGCGTGAAGAACTCCTTCGCGCTGGCCGAGGAGCTCTACGAACGCGTCGCCCGCCGCCACCCCGAGCCGGCGACCCCACTCCAGGACCCGTGGCGGGTGAGCCTGCTGACCTGCCTGCTCCGGGGCGTGCTCTTCGCCCTCCCCGGCCTCGCCTACGTACTCGGCGCGGCAGCCCCGCTCCCTCTCCTGGCAAGCGCCCTGACCGGCTGGACGTGGAACCAGGGCCTGGCCCATCGGGCGTACACCTGGCTGGGGTTGGGAGACGAGAGAGCAGCGAAGCGCAGCCTGCTGCTGGGGGCGCCGACGGGGGTGGTGCTGGGTGCGCTGGTGGCGTGGCTGGTGTCGGGCCTGGCAGACGGGGCTGTGCTCTTCGCGGCGGGCCAGTCCGTGTACCTGGGGGCATCGACGATCCTGCTGGTACGGGCTCGTGAACGAGCATTGCTGCTGGCCCTGTCGCCCATGGCGGCAGGAGCAATCCTGACCCTGCTGCATCCCATCCCGAGCGCAGCGAGACTCATCCTGCTATCAGGCTCCCTGGTGGCTGTGACGATCCTGGGGCTACTTGAAGTCATGCCTCGGGGCAACGCCCCTAAGGGGCGCGGGGAACTGCGCGACCAGCCACAACGCACCCGCAGCCGGCCCACAGCATCCGGCCCCCCACTGCTTTCGTCTTTCCCCTACGCCCTGTTCGGCCTCGCCACCGGCACTTTGGTCCTCCATGCAGCCCTCGCCAACACCCTCACCGCCCTCGTCCTCACCCTGAGCATGGGCCCCGCCGAATACCTCCTCCACCGCCTCCGAAGTACCACCCTCACCGCCCTGCGCTCCACCACCACCCCAACTGCCTTCCGCCGCACCACCACCCGCACTCTCCTGTACTGCCTCACCGCCTACCTCCTCACCCTCCTCGCCCTGGCCCTGGCCACCGGCATCAGCCCGGCACCCCTGCTGCTCCTCGGCGCAGTCCTGTGGACGGCCCTGCTGCTCCAGTCCTTCGGCGCGATCGTCACCACGACGGCGATCTGCTGCACGGCGGCCCTGGCCCAGACACTCGCCCTGCTGACCGCCCTGACCGTGTACGCGACCGCCGCCACGGCCCAAGCGGTCCTGGCCTGCGCCCTGTTGGGGAAAGCGACCGCCCACCGATGACGAACCTCCTCCTCCCGTACTACGAGCACCCGTCCGTCCGCCCCCGGGAATGGGACGCGGTCATCGCAGCGGCCCCCCACCTCTACGCGGTCGTCCTCAACCCGGCGAGCGGCCCGGGCGACCACCCCGACGAGGCCTTCGCGGAGTTGGCCACCCGGCTGAAAGCCGCCGGCGTACGCACACTCGGCTACGTCGACACCGCCTACGCCCGCCGCCCCCACACCGACGTCGTCCGCGACCTCGCCCACCACCACGACTGGTACGCCACGGACGGCGCCTTCCTGGACCAAGTGGCCACAGGTGAAGCCGAGTTCACGTACTACCGCCGCCTCGCGACAGCGGTCCCCGGCACCCTCGCCCTCAACCACGGCACCGCCCCGCACCCCTGCTACGCCCGCATCGCCGACGTCCTCGTGACGTTCGAGGGCCCCTGGACGTCGTACCTCCACCTGGGCCCACCGAAGTGGCGCGGCGGCACCGGCGTACGGCTCTGCCATCTCGTCCACGGCGTCCCGCGTGGCGCGGATCTCGCGGTGCACGGGGCGGATCTGTACTGCGGGGTGCCCGGCATGGGTGATCATCCTTGGGGTACGTTGCCCCACGCTCTGGAGCCCGCTCAGTGAAACGCCTTCTGTGGCTGTTCCCCGTCCTCCTCCTCGCCGCCTGCACCACGGCCCAGGACGGAAAGCCGAGCCCCCGTTGGCAGCCGACGCCCGGCCTGGCCTGGCAGTGGCAGCTGAGCGGCAAGACGATCGACACCTCCGTCGACGTCCCGGTCTACGACATCGACGGCTTCGACCAGCCCAAGGCGACCGTGACCGCCCTGCACCGCGAGGACCGCAAGGTGATCTGCTACCTCTCCACCGGCGCCTGGGAGGACTGGCGGCCCGATGCGAAGAGGTTCCCGAAGTCGGTGATCGGCCGCGGCAACGGCTGGGAGGGCGAGCGCTGGCTGGACGTCCGGCAGGTCGATGTCCTCGAGCCGCTGATCGCCGCCCGCATGGACATGTGCCGGGACAAGGGCTTCGACGCGGTGGAGCCGGACAACATGGACGGCTACAAGAACCGCACGGGCTTCGACCTCAAGGCCTCCAACCAGCTCCGCTACAACCGCCTGGTCGCGAAGCTCGCCCATGACCGGGGCATGGCGGTGGGCCTGAAGAACGACCTCGACCAGATCCCGCAGCTGGTGGACGACTTCGACTTCGCGGTCAACGAACAGTGCGCCCAGTACGACGAGTGCGAGGCCAACACCCCGTTCATCAAGGCGGGGAAGGCCGTGTTCCACGTGGAGTACGAGCTGCCGACGAGCGCGTTCTGCGCACAGTCGCGCCGGCTGAAGCTGAGCTCGATGGCGAAGAAGTACGAGCTGGGGGTGTGGCGCCGGGCCTGTTAGGTACCGAGGCTGAGGACGACCAGCGCCGCCGTCGCCGCGGTCTCCGCCAGCCCCCCGAACACGTCCCCGGTGATCCCGCCGAAGCGGCGCGTGCAGTGCCGCAGCAGCAGCTCGGAGGCGGCAAGGGCGACGACGACGGCGACGACAGGGCCGTAGCTCCCCGTCAGCAACCCGCCCGCGCCCGCCGCCACCAGCACCGCCACGGCGACCCCGACCGCACCCGCCACCGGCACCACCCCCGCCACCGCAGCCCCCAGCCCCCTCCGGCCGGGCGGCCGCACCCCCGGTACGGCCGCCAGGGTCAGCGCGAGCCGCGCGACGACCGCCGCGACGACGGTGGCCACGGCGCCCCGGGCCCATGAGTCGTCGTAGGCCCGGGCCAGCGCGGCCACCTGGCCCAGCAGCACGAAGACGAGGGTGATCACCCCGAACGGCCCGATGTCCGACTGCTTCATGATCCGCAGCGCGTCCTCCGCGGGCTTGCCGCTGCCGAGTCCGTCGGCGGTGTCGGCGATGCCGTCGAGATGCAGGCCCCGGGTCAGTACGGCCGGTACCGCGGCCGAGCCGACCGCGGCGAGCAGCGCCCCCGAGCCCAGCCACAGCAGCGCGAGCCCGACGCCCGCCGCGAGCCCGCCGATCACCACACCCACCAGCGGGGCGCACAGCATGCCGCCGCGCGCCGCCTCCCGGTCCCAGCGGCTCACCCGGACGGGGAGCACACTCAGGGTGCCGAAAGCGAAACGAAGGCCATCGAGACGGCCGTGGAGCTGCGGGGACGTGGACACGCCCGGAAGAGTAGCCCGACCACCACCCCCGCCCGGCAGCCCCACCCCCGGGTCCTCGTGGCCCGGCCATCGCGCCGGTCCGGCAGCTCGCCCGCGGGTCTTCGTGGCCGGTCGCCGCAAACGTCCTGCAGACCGCCCCGGGTCCTCGTGGCCCGGCCATCGCGCCCGCCCGGCAGCCCGC
>MWJO01000118.1 GCA_002027195.1 Streptomyces sp. GKU 895
GCCCTTGGGGGATGGACGGGTCCATCCGCCGCACGAACGGCAGCCGCGGCCACACCAGAGCGATGGCCGCGCCGATGCTGCCACGAGGAGCCGGGCGGCGGGGCGGTCTGGCTGCTCAGCGGGATCGGCCCGGCGGTCGGCACCGAGCTGCTGACCCTGCACGGCGGCGCGCCTCACGCGATCCTCGGCCACGGTGCCCTGGCTGGCGAACGGGCGGCGGGCCCGACCGGTTGAGCGAAGTGCTGGCCTGGCCCGGGCTCGACCTGATGGACCTGATCTCCCGCCTCCCCCTCATCTCTCCCGCCCGCGCCGACCACCGCACCCTGCTGGTGCTGACGGCCGCACCACTGCTGTCGTCCGTCGTCCGCCAGGCGCTGGCCTTCGGCGTCGAGGTGTCCACGCTCGCCGTCCGGGCACGTCTCTGGGACAGTCCGGACACCCCTCAACGAGAGCTGACCGCCTTCGCGTTGACGGCACCGGACGCGATTCCGCACGCCTTGGTCGTGGCCCTGTCGGCGCTGCCCCGGACGGCGGTGTGCCGCCCGGTGACCGGTTGCGAACGGCTGCTGCTGGACGTACGACTGTCGCCTCCCCTAGACGACTCCCTGCTGTACTCCCCGGTGCCGGAAGGCGAGTTGTGGCTGGTCGGCGACCGCGAGGAGTGGCCTCCGCTGCGGCTGGAGCCGCTGGGGGCGCCCTCGCCGGTGCCGACCGAGCTGGTCGGGGTGGCGGCCGAACCCCCGCCCGCCGCCTCCGCGTTGCCGGATGCCGCACGCGTGCCGTCGACCCCGGTGCGGGTGGTGCCGGACGCCCACGCGGACACCGCGGTCGACGCCGTCCTGCTGGACGACGACGAACTGCCTCTCCTGCGCCGGTACTTGCCGGGCCGGCCGCTCGGCGAGACGGGGTTCCTGCTGCCGGGTCCCGGGCATCATCTGCTCCTCGAACCGGTGGGCCTGGCCCGCGACCTCCCCTTCGGCATGCCCCTGCACCGCATCGGCCCCGGCAGCCTGTTCCTGGAGTCCGGGCACCGCCTCACACCCCCGCTGCCACCCGCGGCCCGCGCCCACCTGTTCGGCCTCGACGGCACCTCGGCGGTGGTCTGCTGGCACGGCGGCCGGCACCGCTTCCCGCTCGCCCCGATGGTGCCCCTGTGGACCCTGTGGGCCCCACCGGGCCCGGTCGAGGTCTCCAGCGGCCTGTCCAAGGCGGGCCGCGAACTCCTCGACGCCCTGGACGCGTTGGCCGCGGCGAGCGGCACCTCGCAAGGTCCGCCCCCGACGCCCCACCACGACCCCGCCGAGGCCCTCGAACGCGCCACCCGCCTCCGCGCCACAGGTGACCACGAGGCCGCCGCGGAGGCCTACCGCTCCGCCGGTGACCATCTGGAAGCGGCCAGACTCTTCGAACAGGCGGCGCTGGAGGGGACGGAGGAGGGGTGACAAGGACCCTCGACAAGCGCAAACGCCCGGCCGACCGGACGGACGACGGCACAGCGGCGATGACTGCGCCCGCAACGCAGCACAGAGCGCCGCCGCACCACTCCCGCAGGCGCCCATGACCACCCGCTCAGCCCACTCACCCGCTCGGTCGTCATCTCCCCACCCCGCAAGGTCGTTGTCGCCGGCGTCCCGATGACCAGGTACCGCCCTCCAGGCTCCAGCCCCAGCCCCAGCAACAGCCGCACCACCGGCAGCACCGCGTCCGCCCGCGCGGTGTCGAGGTCGGTCGCGAAGCCGGGCAGGCCGGTGCCGCTGCCGGCCGACCCAGCGCCGGCTCCTTCGCCCGGTCTCCGCCGGACCAGTTCGCCGAGCGTGCGCCGGACCCCCGCCTCGTATGCCGAGAACGTTCTGCGCAGCAGGGGCAGCACATCCGTGAAGGCGTCCGCCGGCACCCCGGTCAGCCAGGCGTCGACCAGCCCGAGCAGCCGCTCGTCGTGCACCAGCAGCATCCCGCCCCCGGCGCCCCCGCCCACGAAGCCCTCGATCCAGGCCGCCGCGTCCGCCGGCGGTGTCCCCGGCGACAGCACGAGCCCCATGAGCCGCGCGGCCTCGTCCTGCCCCAACTCCCCGTCGTCGAGCAACAACCGCACGGCCCGCCCCCGAAGGACACCGGGCACGCTCTCCCGCCCGCACAACACCCGCAGCACGGAGTGCCAGCGGCCCCGGAGGGGACCTGCGCCCCTCTCCGTCCCGCCCGCTCCGGGGCCGCCCGCCGCTGTCGCCGCGACCGCGTCCCCGAGCAGGCCCACCGCCCCGTGCACCGCGTCCACATGGCGCCGTATCTCATCGGCGGCGTCCGCATCGAGTCCGGTGCAGGCCGGGGGAAGGCCGACGAAGATCCGTTCGGCGAGGCCCTCGGCGACCTCCGTGAGGGCGTGGGTGTCGGTGCCGCGCACGTCGCCGTACCGCAGGGAGCGGACCAGCGCGGGCAGGGCCTGGGCCAGGTGGCCGACGTCCGTGTCCAGGGCCGCGCGGTCGGCGAGGACCTGCATCACCACCGGGAGGGCGTCCGGGAGTTCGGCCAGCAGACAGCGCTCGGCGAGCGCGGTGACGTCGGCGAGGCTCGGCGCACCGACGGCATCCGCCTCCGCCTTGGCCGTCGCCGCCGCGGGCACCGTGGTCCCCCAAACCCCCGCCTCGGCGACCCGCACCGCCAGCTCCGGCTCCCAGCGCAACCGCCACGTCTCCCGGAACGTGCCCGTGCTCCCCCGCGACGCCACCGGCTCGCCCCACGCCACGCCCAGCAGCCGCAGCCGATGCAGCAGTCTGCTGCGGCCGGCGTCGATCTCCTTGCGCAGATCGAGCTCCAACTCCCGCTCCAGCGCCTCCGGTTTGAGCCGCAGTTTGCGCTGCGCCCGGTCGAGGTCCCGCTGCAACGGCACCGCGGGCGCCCCCTGCGGCACCTCGCCGAGCACGTCCCCGACCACCAGCCGGTCGTGCACCAGCGACAGCGGTACGTCCGAGCCCTCGCACATCACCGCCCGCACCGCGTCGGTGGTCTCGCCCAGCCCCGCCAGCGGGCGGCCGCGCATCGCCGCGAGCGTCTCCGCCAGCCGCACCGCCTCGATGACATGCGCGGAGGAGACCAGCCGGTCCTCCTCCCGCAGCAGCCCCGCCACCTTGGTCATCCACCGCTCGATCGGGCGGTCCGGCGCGGCGAACAGGTGCCCGTACCACCCCGGTGAGTCGATGCCGGCACCGTAGCCGCTGACCCGGGACAGCCTGCGGTGCGTCCAGGGCACCCACGTCATGTCCGCCTTGACCTTCGGCAGCCCCTTCAACAGGGCCCGGTCGCCGGCCACGGACGCCTTCCGCCGCAGCGCGGGCACATGCCAGGCCCCGCACACGACGGCCACTTCCGCCTCGAACTCACGCTGGGCCGCCCGCACTTGGAGCCGCATGTACGCCTCCCGCACGAGGTCCTTGTCGTGCCCTCCGTGCCCGTACGTCTCCCGCAGCGCCCCCATCGCCTCCTCCAGCGCGAGGAACGGCCCGAACACGTCTCCGGTGCCGCCGCCCCGATGCTCGACGACGTCCTCCCACCAGCGCTCGGGATCGTCGTAACCGGCCGTCTCGGCGAGCACGGCGAGGGGATCGACCCGGACGTCGATCGGATCGGGGTCCTCAGTCCCCTCGGAACTGCCGGCCCCGTCAGCCCCCGCCTCCCTCCCCCACGCCAGCGAGTGCGTCGCCGGCAAGTCGATGAAGCGGGCCGGGACGTCCTGCTCAAGCGCCCATCGCAGCGCCACCCACTCCGGGGAGAACTCGGCCAGCGGCCAGAACGCCGACCGGCCGGGCTCGTCCACCGCGTGGGCCAGGAGGGCGACCGGCGGCCGCATGTCCGCGTCGGCGGCCAGCGGGATCAGGGCGTCGGCCTCGGGCGGGCCCTCGATCAGGACGACCCGCGGCCGGGCCGCGTCCAGCGCCACCCGTACCGCGCGGGCCGACCCGGGCCCGTGATGCCGTACGCCGAGCAGCAACGGCTCCCCACCGATCGACCCGCCCCGGCCCTCGTCGCCGTCAATGCCGGTCACTCCGTCCCCTCCCCTCGGGAACCGCCGATCCCTTGCCCCCGCCCGAGCCACCGGAGCCGCCCGCCCCACCGCTTCCCTGGCCACCGCCAGGCTTCCCCCACCCCAGGTCCTCCCCGCTCACGCGCTCACCTCGCGGCACGCGCGGTAGAAGTCCGTCCAGCCGTCGCGCTCGCGTACGACCGCCTCCAGGTACTCCTGCCAGACGACCCGGTCGGCCGCCGGATCGCGGACGACGGCGCCGAGGATGCCTGCGGCCACGTCACCGGCGCGCAGCACGCCGTCGCCGAAGTGGGCGGCCAGGGCGAGGCCGTTGGTGACGACGGAGATGGCCTCGGCCGTCGACAGGGTGCCGCTGGGCGACTTGACCTTCGTACGGCCGTCGGCCGTGACCCCGTCGCGCAGTTCCCGGAAGACGGTCACCACGCGGCGGATCTCGTCGATCCCCTCCGGTACGGCGGGCAGGTCGAGCGAGCGGCCGATCTGGTCCACGCGCCGCGACACGATGTCGACCTCGGCCTCGACGCTCTCCGGCAGCGGCAGCACCACTGTGTTGAAGCGGCGGCGCAGGGCGCTGGAGAGGTCGTTGACCCCGCGGTCGCGGTCGTTGGCCGTGGCGATGAGGTTGAAGCCGCGGACGGCCTGCACCTCCTGACCCAACTCCGGTATCGGCAGCGTCTTCTCGGACAGGATGGTGATGAGCGTGTCCTGGACGTCGGCGGGGATGCGGGTCAGCTCCTCCACCCGTGCCGTCATCCCCTCCGCCATTGCCCGCATGACGGGGCTGGGCACCAGCGCGTCCCGGCTCGGGCCGTTCGCCAGCAGCTGCGCGTAGTTCCAGCCGTACCGGATCGCCTCCTCCGGGGTGCCGGCCGTGCCCTGCACGAGCAGGGTCGAATCGCCGCTGACCGCGGCGGCCAGGTGCTCGGAGACCCAGGTCTTCGCGGTGCCGGGCACACCGAGCAGAAGCAGGGCGCGGTCGGTGGCGAGGGTGGTGACGGCGACCTCGACAATGCGGCGCGGGCCCACGTACTTCGGGGTGATCACGGTGCCGTCCGGCAGGGTGCCGCCCAGCAGGTACGTCGCCACGGCCCACGGCGACAGCTTCCAGCGAGCCGGGCGCGGGCGGTCGTCCTGGGCGGCCAGCGCCGCGAGTTCGGCGGCGAAGGCGTCCTCGGCATGCGGTCGCAACGCCTGGGCAGGTGTCGTATCCCCTGTATCCACGGACAGCGGCTCAACGGTCACAGACATGGCGAAGTCCCCCTCCAGCTCGGCCGGTTCTGCCGTTCTCGGATCTGGCACCCACCTTGCACCACACCACTGACAATCGCTCTGACCTGCGGAAATTCACTCACAGCAGCGCTCAGCGGACCGATTGTCAGTGGTGGGATCTACCGTCGAAGACATGACTCAGCAGGGGGTGCGCTGGACTGCGGACCAGGTGCTGGCACTGGCGCCTGACGCCGCGTCACGCAAAGCGGGAAGCAAACTCGGTACGGCGGGGCCGTGGTCCGGGACGGGGAGTTCCGACGAGGGGACGGTGTGGGGGCTGTGCAAGGGCAGCGGCAGCAAGCCGTATCAGACGGTCGTGGACATCGCGGACGTGTCCGGGCCCGCGTACAAGTGCAGTTGTCCGAGCCGGAAGTTCCCGTGCAAGCACGCCCTCGGGCTGCTGCTGCTCTGGGCGGGCGAGGACGGTTCGGTGCCGTCGGGGCAGGCGCCGGACTGGGCGGAGCAGTGGACAGAGGGGAGGAGACAGCGCGCGCAGGAGAAGAAGGCCGGCGGCGCGTCACCGTCCGGCTCAGGTGATCCGGAGGCGGCGCGGCGTCGGGCGGAGCGCCGGGCCGAGCGGGTCACCGCGGGGGCGACGGAGCTGGAGCAGCGCCTCGCCGACCTGCTGCGCGGCGGACTGGCCGGCGCGGAGCAGGCGGGGTACGGGATGTGGGAGGAGACGGCGGCCCGCATGGTCGATGCCCAGGCCTCCGGACTGGCGGCCCGGGTCCGGGAGTTGGGGGCGATCCCGTCCTCCGGTCCCGGCTGGCCGGTGCGGCTGCTGGAGGAGTGCGCTCTCCTCCACCTCCTGGACCAGGGCTGGTTGCGGCGCGAGGAGCTGCCGGACGGCCTGGCGGCGACGGTGCGTTCCCGTGTCGGCCTGCCCGCCTCCGCGGACGGCCCGCCGGTGCGGGACCAGTGGCTGGTGCTGGCCCAGTACGACACGGCGGATGCCCGCCTGACGACCCGCCGCATCTGGCTGTACGGCACCGGCTCCGGCCGCAGCGCGCTGCTCCTTTCCTACGGCGCCGCGGGCCGCGCCCCCGAACTCGCCCTGCCGGTGGGCCTGGCCCTGGAGGCGGAGCTCTCCTCGTACCCGGGCACCGGGCAGCTGCGCGCGGCGCTGGGCGAGCAGTTCGCGCCACCGGCCCCGTCCTCCGTACGTCCGCCGGGGATGACCACGTCCGAGGCCGCCGCCCGCTACGGCGAGGCGCTCCGCGACGACCCGTGGCTCGACTCGGTCCCGGTGACCCTCGACCAGGTCGTCCCGACCCCGGACGCCGACGGCTGGCAGCTCGCGGACGCCGACGGCGAGGCGGCCCTGCCGCTCACGTCCACCGCCCGCTCCCGTCCCGGCCTGTGGCGCCTGGTCGCGCTGTCCGGCGGCGCCCCGGTCAAGGTCTTCGGCGAGTGCGGCCACCGCGGCTTCACGCCGCTGACGGCCTGGCCGGAGGGGGCGGGCGAGCCGGTCCGCCTGTGCTGACCTCACCGAACCCGACCGACCTGACGTCTGTGCCGTCCTCCACCGACCTAGGAGCGCCCACGTACACCACCGGCCCCGCCACGCTCACTCTCCGCGCCGCGCGCGACGACGACCACGTCCACGCCACACGCATCAGCAGGCAGGCCCACCAGGACGACGACAACGTCCACATCACGTACGCGCGGTGCGACGCCCACGCCACCGCACGCACCCGTCGACGGAAGGCGCTCGCATGAACAGGACGTCCAGCCCAGCGGAGACCTCAGTAGACATCCCGACGAAGACCTCAGCGGAGACCTCAGTAGATATCCCGACGAAGACCCCGCTGACGACCCCGACGGAGACCCCGGCGGAGACCTCAGCGAAGCCCCCCGCCACCTGGGAGGACCTCGTCACCACCGCGCTCCTGGGCACCGACCGGCGTCCCCGCGGCCGGCGCGCCGGGGCGCGGCCCGTCGCTGCTGGACGCCGCCGCGGCGGAGACCGTACGGCGGCGGGCCGGGCTGCGTCCCCGCGGGGGCGGCGTGCCCCGACCCCGCCCCCGCGACCCGCGCCCGCGCGCGCCGCCGCCGCGGCCGCAGGCTCGCGATGCTGCTGGCCGACCGCCCCGCGCGGGTGGCGGCGGCCGCGGGCAGCGCACCGGACCCATGGAGCTGCTGCCCCAGTGGCTCGCCGCGGCGAACGCCCGGGGGTTCGCGGCGCCCGCGGAGCTGCTCCCGGCGCTGCTGGACGCGGCCCGGGGGCGTACGGATCTGCGGCCTGCGGCGCTGGCGTTCGCCGGCCCGCGCGCGGTGTGGCTGGCCCGGCTCAATCCGGACTGGCGGTTCGCCCTGCGCGCGGCACCGGGCGGGGACACGGCGCTGCCGCGACCGGAGGACGGGGAGCGGGTGCGGCGGCTGTGGCAGGAGGGCCTGTTCGCCGAGCGGGTCGCCCTGCTCGCCGCGATACGGGCCCGGGAGCCCGCCGCGCGCGGGAGTTGCTGGCGACGACGTGGGCGACGGAGCGGGCCGAGGACCGGCTGATGTTCCTCGACTCGCTGCGGACGGGGCTGGGTGCGGCCGACGAGCCGTTCCTGGAGCAGGCGCTGTCGGATCGCAGCCGCAATGTCCGGGCGACGGCGGCCGAGTTGCTGTCGGCGCTGCCGGGCTCGGCGCTCGCCGCGCGGATGGCGGTCAGGGCGGCGGCGTGCGTGGCGGTGGACCGTACGCGCGAGGTGCCGTCGATCGTCGTGGAGGCGCCGCACGAGTGCGATTCGAGCATGGAGCGGGACGGTGTCGTACCCAAGGCTCCGGCGGGACGGGGTGAACGATCGTGGCGGTTCGGCCAGTTGGTGGAGGCCGCCCCGCTGGGGCACGTGGTCGGCGCGGCTCGGTGGGCGGACGCCCGAGGAGATCGTGGCGCTGCCGGTGACGGATGACTGGCGGTCCGAACTGCACGCGGCGTGGTGCCGGGCGGCGGTGCGGCAGCGGGACGCCGGCTGGGCGCGGGCGCTGCTCGGGGCGCCTGCGGCGCCGGAGGCCGGTGGGCCCGGGGCGGTGTCGTTGGCCGAGCGCGCCAAGCTGCTCGGGACGCTGCCGCCGCGCGAACGGGCCGACTGGGTGGCCGGGTTCATCGCGGCGCACGGCCTGTCGGAGGCGTTTCAGCTGCTCGGCGGCTGCGCGGTGCCGTGGTCCGGGCCGCTCGGGCGGGCTGTGGTGGACGCGCTCAACATCGCGCGGGACGCGGGGAGTTACCCATGGAGTTTCAGTGGCGTGATGGGGCTGGCCGAGCGGTGCCTGGACCCGGCGGAGGCGAGCCGGCTGGACGGCCTGCTGGCGGTGCCGGACGAGACCGAGGATGCCTCGCCGGGCGCCGGAGGGTACTGGGCGGAGGCCTTCCAGCGGCTGGGCACGACGCTGCGGTTGCGGGCGGCGATGCTGGAGGAGCTGGGGACGGCGTAGCCGTGCGGCCGAGCCGTTCCTCGGCGGCGGACGCCCTACGCCCCCGCCGACTGCCGCACGTTCTCCCTGACCCACTCGACGATCGCCTGCGTCGTCGCCCCCGGCGTGAAGATCTCCGCGACGCCCTTCTCCTTCAGCGGTGCGATGTCCGCCTCCGGGATGATGCCGCCGCCGAAGACCAGGATGTCCTCGGCCTCGCGGTCCTTGAGCAGGTCGATCACCGCGGCGAAGAGCGTGTTGTGGGCGCCGGAGAGGATGGACAGACCGATCGCGTCGGCGTCTTCCTGGATCGCGGTGTCGACGATCTGCTCGGGCGTCTGGTGGAGGCCGGTGTAGATGACCTCCATGCCGGCGTCACGCAGCGCCCGCGCGATCACCTTCGCTCCGCGATCATGGCCGTCGAGCCCCGGCTTCGCCACCACGACGCGGATCGGACCGGCTGCCACACCCATCACTGCCTCCATGAAGCGCCTTCGGCTTCCTCACACCACAGTGTGCGAGGAAGTGAACGAACGTTATCTCCAGCATCCCGCAACCGGCAGTTTCGCGGCGTCGGCCGAGGGGGAAATCACACGGTGGGACACGTTCGCCGCGCACCGTTCCGAGTCTTTGCGGCACACGGACCGCAGACCCCTGCGGCCCGGGTACCGCAACGGGAGCAAGCGCATCGGGAGCCGCAACGAGGTCGCCGTACCACCGCGCCGCGGTCCGCGCGCCGGGGCGGTGCGGTGTGCCGACGGAGGCACGCAGGGCACGTAGGGCAGGTAAGGCACGACAGCGGGGAGCCTCGTCGCCACACCGGCAGGGAGTCTCGCCCCGTCATCGGCGCGCTGCGCGCCATCCGCCGAGCTCACCCCACGCGCCCTCCGCATGCTCCGCCGGCCGCCTCCGACCCGGCCTCCCACGAGGGCACACGGGGGACAGAGACGTCCTCATGTGTGCCGACAGGAGGTCGGCCATGAAGGTCATCCGGGCAGTGGAGCCCCTTCTTCCGCTCTGTCAGCGCCTGCTCCCGGGCAGACTGGCGGGACTGTCCGTGGCACTGCTGAAGGCCACCGCCCTGGAGATCGCGATCCTCGCCGGCCACCTCCTGCTCTATCCCTCGGGCGTCTTCCAGGAACGCCGTGCGCCGGCCGCCCCGCTCCCTTCCCGGGACGGCCCGGCGCAGCTGCCGACGGAGGCCAAGCCGCCGGTGGTGCTGCTGCACGGCTTCATCGACAACCGCTCGGTCTTCGTCCTGCTGCGCCGCAGCCTCCTCCAGCACGGCCACCGGCAGCTCGAGTCGCTCAACTACTCACCGCTGACCTGTGACATACGCACCGCTGCCGAACTGCTGGGCCGGCACATAGAGGAGATCTGCGAGCGCACGGGCAGCAGGCAGGTCGATGTCGTCGGCCACAGCCTGGGCGGGCTGATCGCGCGTTATTACGTGCAGCGCCTCGGCGGCGATCTCCGCGTCCGCACCCTGGTCACGCTGGGCACCCCGCACTCGGGGACCCGGGTGGTGCCGGTGGCCGACGCCCACCCGATCGTGCGCCAGATGCGCCCCGGCTCGGACGTCCTCACGGAACTCGCCCGGCCGGCGCCCGGCTGCCGTACGCAATTCGTGAGCTTCTGGAGCGACCTCGACCACCTGATGGACCCGCTGGAGACCGCCCGTATCGACCACCCCGACCTGATGGCGCACAACGTCCAGGTGAGCGGGATCGGACATCTCGCCCTCCCGGTGCATCCGGCCGTCGCGACAGGGATACGCCAGGCGCTCGACACGGCGAGGACGGGGGCCGCGGCCGAGACCGGCGCGGAAGGCCTGACAGTGGCGTGACAGGGTGCGCGTAGGCGGCGGGACCGGCGCCGGACAGGCGCCTGCCAGTCACCTGACAGCCGTCCGGGATCGAACAATCTTCGAACACAAGGCCAAACTCGCGCCCGCAGTCCCCCGAAACACGGCCGAATGCCCGTTTCCTTCAGGCGCGAAACCTGCCGAAGATTGTCGCGCCCGCGTACCGCCGGGTACAGTCGCCGCACTGCTCTGGCAGCCCCTGTTGTCGAGGCGAAAGAGAAGTTGGTGAACGACCCGTACACGTCGGGGACCATGACCACCCCGACTCCGGCTTCCGATGCCTCGTCGGCGCACTACGCGTCGTACGGCACGCAGGAGGCCCAGTACGGCGACTTCGCGAGCTACGGCTACGACACGGGCGCGCACCCCACCACCGCGCACTTCGACACCGACCCCCTGTTCGGCAGTCTCCCCGGTGACAGCGGTCAGAACACCGGGTCGTACGACGCCCAGCAGTGGTCGACGGACAGTCACCAGGCCCTGAACTACGACATGTACGCCGCCCAGCACCACGCCGCCTACGACACGGGCGCGTACGACACGACGGGCTGGACCGGCGAGCATCAGCAGCTCTCCGCGATCCCGCCGCAAGTCGGCGCAGCGGACGTGAGTGGCCAGTGGGACGCGGGCGCCTGGCTCCAGCCGGACCAGTCCGGGAACGCGGCCGACCAGACCCAGCACTGGCAGTGGGGCACGCAGGCCTTCGACACCGGCGCCTACGACGCCACACAGTGGAACTCCGACGGGGTCACGCCGGACCACGAGGAGCCCGTCGACCATCAGTCGACCGCGCTGTTCGAGCAGGTCTCCTATGACGAATACGACGAACCCGCCGCGCACGACACCGAGTTGAGCGCCACCGGCGAACTGCCCGCCCTCTCCGAGGACGACAGCGACGCCGCCCCGCTCCTCGACGACCAGGAAGACCCCACTCCCGCCCCGGGCTCCCGCATGGCCGCCCGCAACGCGGGCCGTTCCCGCCGCCGTACGCCCGCGAAGCGCTCCGCGCTGATGAAGATCGCGGTGCCCTCCGCGTGCGTCATGGGGGTCACCGGCATCGCGGCCGCCTCCATCGGCAGCATGAGCGACGGCAAGGACACCTCGACGACCGCGTCCGACGCGACGACGAAGTCCGTGAAGCCGTCCGCCGCGAACAACAAGCTGGACACGCAGCTCGAGTCCCTCTCCGCGGGCGCCGACGACTTCGCCGACCGGGCCAGCCGGACGCAGGAGCGCATCGACCTCAAGGCCCAGCAGGAGGCCGAGAAGAAGAAGGCGGCGGAGGAGGCGGCCCGCAAGGAGCGGCTGCGCCCCAAGTTCGCCCTCCCGGTCGCCCAGCACGGCCTCAGCGCCTACTACGGCCAGGCCGGCGTCAACTGGATGTCCGTGCACACCGGCATCGACTTCCCGGTCTCCTACGGCACCACGGTGATGGCCGCGACCGACGGCGTCGTCCGGACGCAGTGGAACAGCGCCTACGGCAACATGATGATCGTGACCGCGAAGGACGGCACGGAGACGTGGTACTGCCACCTCTCCAGCTACCGCGTCGCCTCCGGTACGACGGTCAAGGCCGGCGACCCGATCGCGTACAGCGGCAACTCGGGCAACTCCACCGGCCCGCACCTGCACTTCGAGGTCCGCCCGGCCGGCGGCTCGGCGATCGACCCGCTGCCGTGGCTGAGGAGCCACGGCCTGGACCCGACGTAAGCGCCGCATTCTTCACGGGCCCCCACCTCTGAGGCGGGGGCCCGTACTGCTTACAGCTTCTCCACCGGCGCATACCGCAGCAGCAACCGCTTCGGCTTGGCCTCTCCGAAGTCGATCGTCGCCTCCGCGTTCGCCCCCGTGCCCTTCACCGCCATGACCGTGCCGAGCCCGAACTGGTCGTGGGTGACGCGGTCACCGACGGCCAGCGAGACGACCGGTTTCTCCGACGAACGGCTCGTGGCGAAGCCGGACGCGCCCCGCGCCGAGGAGCGGGAGCGGGAGGACGAGAGCGTGGCGGCGACCCCGGACACCGGGCCCGCGGGCGCCGCGGTGGCGCCGGTCCGCTTCCACTCCACGTGCTGCTCCGGGATCTCCGACAGGAAGCGCGAGGGCGGGTTGTACGACGGCTGCCCCCACGCGCTGCGCAGCGACGAGCGGGTCAGGTACAGCCGTTCCCGCGCGCGCGTGATGCCGACGTACGCGAGCCGGCGCTCCTCCTCCAGTTCCTTGGTCTGGCCGAGGGCGCGCATGTGCGGGAAGACGCCGTCCTCCATGCCGGTGAGGAAGACGACCGGGAACTCGAGTCCCTTGGCGGTGTGGAGCGTCATCAGGGTGATGACACCGGAGCCGTCCTCGTCCTCGTCGGGGATCTGGTCGGAGTCGGCGACGAGCGCGACCCGCTCCAGGAAGGCGGCGAGCCCGGGAGACTCCTCGCCCTCCGCCGTCTCCTGCTCGAACTCCAGGGCCACGGCGGCGAGTTCCTGGAGGTTCTCGATCCGGGTCTCGTCCTGCGGGTCGGTGGAGGCCTGCAACTCGGCGAGATAGCCCGTGCGTTCGAGCACCGCCTCCAGAACGGTCGCCGGTCCCGCGCCGGAGTCGACGATCGTACGGAGCTCCTCCATCAGCACGTTGAACCGCTTCACGGCGTTCGTCGACCGCGCGGCCATGCCGTACGCCTCGTCGACCCGCTTGAGGGCCTGCGGGAAGCTGATCTTCTCGCGCTGGGAGAGGGCGTCGATCATCGCCTCGGCGCGCTCGCCGATGCCCCGCTTGGGGACGTTGAGGATGCGCCGCAGCGGCACCGAGTCCTCGGGGTTGGCCAGCACCCGCAGGTAGGCCAGGACGTCCCGGACCTCCTTGCGCTCGTAGAAGCGGACGCCGCCGACGACCTTGTAGGGCAGGCCGACGCGGATGAAGATCTCCTCGAAGACCCGGGACTGGGCGTTGGTGCGGTAGAAGACGGCGACATCGCCGGCCTTCGCCTCGCCCGCGTCCGTCAGTCGGTCTATCTCGTCGGCGACGAACTGCGCCTCGTCGTGCTCGGTGTCGGCGACGTAGCCGGTGATGCGCGCCCCGGCGCCCGCGTTGGTCCACAGGTTCTTGGGGCGGCGGGACTCGTTGCGCTCGATGACCGCGTTGGCGGCGGACAGGATCGTCTGGGTGGAGCGGTAGTTCTGCTCCAGCAGGATCGTCGTCGCGTTCGGGTAGTCCTCCTCGAACTGGAGGATGTTGCGGATCGTCGCGCCACGGAAGGCGTAGATCGACTGGTCGGCGTCACCGACGACGCAGAGCTCGGCGGGCGGGACGTCGAACTCGTTCGGCGGGACGTCCTCGTCGTGCGCACCCGTCCCGACCAGCTCCCTGACCAGCGCGTACTGGGCGTGGTTGGTGTCCTGGTACTCGTCGACCAGGACGTGCCGGAAGCGGCGGCGGTAGTGCTCGGCGACATCGGGGAACGCCCGCAGCAGGTTGACCGTCGTCATGATCAGGTCGTCGAAGTCGAGGGCGTTGGCCTCGCGCAGCCGCGACTGGTACATGGCGTAGGCCTGGGCGAGGGTCTTCTCGAAGCCGTCGGTGGCCTGGGCCGCGAAGTCCTCCTCGTCGATCAGCTCGTTCTTGAGGTTGCTGATCTTGGCACTGAAGGACTTGGGCGGGAAGCGCTTGGGGTCGAGGTCGAGGTCACGGCAGACCAGGGCCATGAGGCGCTTGGAGTCGGCGGCGTCGTAGATCGAGAAAGAGGACGTGAAGCCGAGCTTCTTGCTCTCCCGCCGCAGGATGCGCACGCACGCACTGTGGAAGGTCATCACCCACATCGCGTTCGCGCGCGGGCCGACGAGCTGCTCGACGCGTTCCTTCATCTCGCCCGCGGCCTTGTTGGTGAAGGTGATCGCGAGGATCTGCCCCGGGTGGACATTCCGCTCGGCCAGCAGGTAGGCGATACGGTGCGTGAGCACGCGCGTCTTGCCCGATCCGGCGCCGGCCACGATGAGCAGCGGGGTGCCAGAGTGCACGACGGCGGCCCGCTGGTTCTCGTTGAGCCCCTCGATCAGCGCTGCCGCGTCCAGGGCCGGGCGCGGGGCGCCGTCGCGGTAGTACGCGTCCCGGTCCGGCGGCACGTCGAACTTCCCGCCGAACAGATCGTCCGGAACGGGTTCCGGTCCGTGCTCGTCCTCGGGCGGAGGCGGGGGCTCCTCCTCGTGACCCTTGGGGGTCTGGAGGTCCGCCAGGAAGCTGTCGTCAAAGAGGCTGCTCATCGCTCTCCGAGTCTAGGGTGCCGCACTGACACCCCGCCGCCGCCCCGAGAAGTCGGCCCGATGACGGCCTCCTCCGAAGCCGGGGATCTTCCGGCCGTGACCACCGAGCACCTTCAGTCACCTGCCCATTACTTCTCGCGACCGGTCGGCCAAGGTCACGAAAATGTATCGGGCCTATCGGACATCAACCTTCACAGGGGCCACACCCGTTGGCTACCGTGCCGGTCAGGCCGTACGACCCCCACCGGCGAACGTCGCCGGGCCGCGCGGCCTCCGCCGAGTCCGGTGCGCCGCCATGGCAGCCGGAGCCGGGGACCCACACCGACCTTGGGGTGAATCGGCCCAACTCCCTTTCGGGGGACGGCCGTAGGGCACACCTTCCGAACCACCCGCCCGAACCCGACAGCTAACTCGGTAGGCGGAACATGGAAGGAGTCGCCTCCCTTGGCGTCGCACGCAAGGCCACGTCCTGCGGGAACGCGCGTAGCAGGCATACGCACCCCCGCGCTCGCAACGGCCGCCCTCACCTCCGTGGCCCTGCTCTCCCAGACCGCCACCGCCGCCCCCTCGACCGACGACAAGCCGAGCCTGGAGGAAGTCGAGAAGAAGGTCGACGACCTCTACCGGCAGGCGGAGTCGGCGACCGAGAAGTACAACTCGGCCAAGGAGAAGACCGCCACGCAGCGCAAGGAGGTCGACACCCTCCTCGACGACGTCGCCCAGCGCACCCAGAAGCTCAACGAGGCCCGCGAGGAACTCGGTTCCTTCGCCGCGGCCCAGTACCGCACCGGCGCCTCCGCGCCCGACACCGCGACCTTCCTGCTCGCGGACACCCCGCAGGACTACTTCGACCAGACACAGCTGATGGGCCGCATGACGGACCGTCAGAAGGGTGCGGTCGACGACTACATCAGCGCTCAGTCCGCGACGATGAAGAAGCGGCAGGAGGCCACCAAGAGCCTCGAGACGCTCACCGACTCGCAGGCCGACCTGAAGACCGCCAAGGCGACCGTCCAGCGCAAGCTCTCCGCCGCGCGCGAGCTGCTGTCGCAGCTGACCGCCGAGGAGAAGGCGCGGCTCGCGGCGATCGAGAAGAAGAAGCAGGAGGAGGCCGCCCGCAAGGCCGCGGAGCTGGCGCAGCAGCAGAAGGCCGCGGAGCAGACCGCGGCGACGGAACAGGAGGCGAGCGCTCCGGACAGCTCGGCCCCGGCCGACTCCTCATACGCCACCAAGGCCGACAAGGCCCTCGCCTTCGCCCGCGCGCAGGTCGGCAAGCCGTACGTCTGGGGCGCCACCGGCCCCGACTCCTACGACTGCTCCGGCCTCACCCAGGCCGCCTGGAACGCCGCCGGCATCACCCTCCCCCGCACCACCTACGACCAGGTGAACTTCGGCACCACGGTCTCCCTCGCCAACGCGCAACCCGGTGACCTGGTCTTCTTCTACGACGACGTCAGCCACGTCGGCCTCTACATCGGCAACGGCATGATGATCCACGCGCCGAAGCCGGGGGCGTACGTCCGCGAGGAGTCGATCTACTACGACGGCGAGTCGGCGATCCACAGCGTGGTGCGCCCGGCCTAGGCCGGCCCGTCCGCGGTGGCGCGCCCGGCCCAGGCGTCGCGCACCCCCGCGCTCTTTTCTCCACGCCCGCGCGCGTGCCCCGCTCTCATCCCCCCGCGCGCTCCTTAGCATCACTTTCATGCCCGAGACGCCCCATACCTCCCCCCTCCGCACCTGGTGGGCGCAGCGCCGCCCGCCGCCGGTTCCGCGGTGATGGCGACCGGCATCGTGTCGGTCGCCCTGCATCTGACGGGGTACGAGGTGATGTCCCGCATTTCTCTGGTGCTGGCGTCCGTGGGCTGGGTGGCGCTGGCCGCCGACTTCGCCGTACGCCTGCTGCTGGAGCGGTCGCGCTGGGTGGCGGAGGCCGAGACGCCGGGCGCGCTCACGGCGGTCGCGGCGACCACAGTGCTGGGCACCCGCTTCTCCGCCCTGGGCTGGCAGCACCTCGCCGAAGCACTGCTGGCGCTGGCCACGGTGCTGTGGCCGCTGCTGATCGTGCTGGTCATGGGGCACTGGAAGCGGCGGATGCCGGGCGCGGTGTTCCTGATCTGCGTGGCGACGCAGGGCTTGGCCGTGCTCGGTGCGACGCTCGCCGGCGCGCTCTCGACGGCGTGGCTCGCACATGCGGCCCTGGTGCTGTTCTGGCTGGGCCTGGTCTTCTACGGCCTCGCCCTGGCCCACTTCGACCTGCGCCAGGTGACGACGGGCGCCGGGGACCACTGGGTGGCCGGCGGGGCGATGGCCATCTCGGCGCTGGCCGGGTCGAAGCTGATCGCCGCCGACAGCGCGAGCCTGTACCTGTGGAACGCCGACGACCGGGGCGTCCTGCGCGCGGTGACCGTCGCGCTGCTGATCCTCGACCTGTCCTGGTACGTCGTCCTGCTGGCCGCCGAGTTCCGGTGGCCGCGTCCGCACTACGACGTCCGCCGCTGGGCGACGGTGTTCCCGATGGGGATGACGTCGGCGGCGACCCTGTCCGTGGCCACCGCGCTCGACGTGTCCTGGCTGAAGACGCCGGGTCAGGTGCTGCTGTGGATCGCGGTGGCGGCGTGGCTGGCCGTGGCGGCGGGTGCCGTGGCCTCGGCCCGGGCCGGGATCAGGGCCGACGCACCGCCGGTCAGGTCCACAGCACCGCGATGAAGATGTTGGCCACGGTCAGCGCGCCGACCAGCCCGAACAGCCCCTTCTCCACCTTCTCGTCGTCCCGCTTGACGTAGACGAGCCCGAGGATCACGACCAGCAGCGCCAGCTTCACGCCGATCTTGACGTTGTTGACGTGCTGGTCGTCCGCCTGGTTGAGGCCGACCAGGATCGCGCCGGTGACCAGCATGGTCAGCGCGCCGTGCAGCATCGCGGGGACGAAGCGGGCGGTGCCCTGCCCCATCGCCTTCATCTGCGTGAGGAAGCCGCCGAGCAGCGAGGCGATGCCGATGATGTGCAGGCCGACGAAGAGGTGGATGAGTACGTCCATGGCCCCGGAGCCTAATCAGGGCCACGGCCACCCCAGCACACCACCCCCGCCTCCCTTCCCGCCGCGGGATGGTGCATATATGCGCCCTATAGCACCCCACGACTCCCGTCTGCTCCGGAATCCGCAGTTCGGTCAGCACCCCACGTGAAGCGGAAGGCGCAGCGCAGGGATCACGTTCACATGCGGACACGCACTGGTCCCCTGGGACCAGTTCCGCGCAACCCGTTACCCCCACGACACACACAGGTTTAGCGTCCTCCACCAGGTGACCGGCTCCCCACCGCCGCCCGGGCCAGGGGCGGCAGTCGATCACCACCGCCGAGAAGGTCCGGCGGCGGCCCGCTCCCCCGTGTGCGGGCCGCCGCCGGACGCGTCACCGCCCCGGGCGGCCGTACGACGCTCCCCCTGGCGTCGGCATGGCCGGTGACGGCCCGGGGCGGCACTCCGGTCCTCCGGACCAGGCGGCGGCTCGTACGGTACGAAAGGACGTGCAGTCCACGTGGCAGCGCACCGCAAGCCCAGACAGCGCTCGGTAGGCGGCAACACGGCCCGTACGGCGGCGACGATCGCCCTCGCGGGCGCGGCGACCGCGACGGGTTTCGACGGGACCGCGCACGCCGAGCCGAACCTGACACCGGCTCAGGTGAAGGCGAAGGTGGACAAGCTGTACCAGGAGGCGGAGGTCGCCACCGAGAAGTACAACGGCGCGAAGGAGAAGGCGGACGCGGCCGAGGAACGGCTGAAGACGCTGCGCGACGAGGCGGCACGCAAGACAGACAAACTCAACTCGGCGCGGGACGCGCTGGGTTCGATGGCGGCGGCGCAGTACCGGGAGGGCGGCCTGGACCCGTCCCTCCAGCTGGCGCTGTCCTCCGACCCCGACCACTACCTCGACAGCGCGGAGTTCGTCGACCGCGCCGGGACCCGCCAGGCGGCATCAGTGGCGAGCGTCCGCGAACAGCTCCGCGAGATCGAACAACTCCGAGGCGCCGCCCACATCGAGCTGGCGTCGCTCAAGTCCCGCCAGGCGGAACTGAAACGCCACAAGAAGACGATCACGGCAAAGCTGGACGCGGCTCGCCGCCTCCTGTCCCAGCTCCCGCCGGAGGACCGAGCGACCGACACCCAGCACGCATCCCGGGGCTCGAGCACGGGCACCACCCGCGACACCCTGACCCCCACCACAGGCAACGCGCCGGCCCCCAACTCCCGTGCCTCAGCGGCCGTCTCCTACGCCTACTCCAAACTCGGCAGCCCCTACGTCTGGGGCGCCACCGGCCCCGACGCCTTCGACTGCTCGGGCCTGACCCAGGCCGCGTACCGCTCCGCGGGCATCTCGCTCCCCCGCACGACCTACGCCCAGATCGACGCGGGCCGCCGAGTCTCCCGCTCCGAACTCCAGCCGGGCGACCTGGTGTTCTTCTACTCCGCCATCTCCCACGTCGGCATCTACATCGGCAACGGCCAAATGATCCACGCCCCGAACCCGACGGCACCGGTACGGATCGCGCCTATCGATGAGATGCCGTTCGCGGGGGCGACGCGGGTGGTGTGACCAAGAGGGTCTCGCCGGGGCTTCGCCGCCGGTACCTTGTCCTCACCGCGTGAGGAGCGAGGTACGCAGGGTGAGGGTCTATCTGTCGTCGACGGTGTCGGACCTGGAGAAGTACCGGTCGGCGGTACTGGCCAGGCTGCGCAAGCTTCCGCTGGACGTCATCGCCATGGAGGACTACGCGGCCTTCGACGAACGGCCGCTGGAGAAATGCCTCGCAGACGTGGCGAGTTGTGACGTCTACGTCGGCCTCTTCGCCTTCCGCTACGGGTACGTCCCTGACATCGGTCCGCAGAACCCGGACGGACGGTCGATCACCGAGCTGGAGTACCGAAAGGCCGGCGAGGCGGGCCGCAAGCGCCTGATCTTCCTGGTTGAGGACGGGGCCTCATGGCCGATGGGCCACGTCGACGCGCTCACCGACCCCGCCGCGCCATCGGCCACGGGCATCAAGCGCCTGCGCGACGAGCTGAAGAAGGTCCACGGCATCGGCTGGTTCACCAACCCCGGTGATCTCGCGGCGGACGTGGTGTCGGCGGTGGCGGCCGACCTGCAACTGCCTCCGGGCGCAATCGCCCCGCCCAGGCCGGTCGCGGAGCCACCGCATCCCCGGAAGCTGGTCCACGACCTCCTTCTGCTGCACGCACCCAGAGACCGCGAGGCGGCGGCCCAGTTGGCGTCGGCGGTCGGGGTCATGTGGAACGTCACCACGTCCGCCACCGACCTCCTCAGCTCCACCGCCCAGGAGATGCTCGCCCTGGACCGTGCCGTGACCGCGTCCCGTACGGTCGGCCTGTTGCTCTCCCCGCCCCTCACGACCATCCTCGACGAGAACCCCGACCGCACCCGCCGCATCCTGGACCTGGCCCGAGCCCGCACCGGCCACCCCCTGCTAGGCATCGTCGCGCCGGACTCGGACACCGGAACGGCCATCTCCGACGCCGAGCGGTGGGGTATCACCGAGACGCTCGCCGAGTCAGCGACCCGGACGCTGCCGAACCGCCTGCACGCGGCCCTCCTGCAAACCGTCGGACTCCAACGCCCCGACCACGAGATAGGCCTGCCGGTCGTGGTGGTGGCCATGACCGGTACGGAGGCGGAAGACCTGCTTGGTACGGCGTCCGGGCAGGTGAGGGACATCATCGAGGGCTTCGGCCTGCCACCGGAGTCGATCCGCACCCGGTACGGCACGACACGGTCGGACTGGAAGCCGTTCGGCGCCGAGGGCCTGACCGTCGCCCAGGTTCTGGAGTCCGCAGTGTCGGGCGTCAACGACCCCGACCTCCTCCTGCGCGGCAGAAAGATCAGACTCCAGCCGTACCTCTTCGACGACCTGCTCTCCTACGACCTCACCCACTCCCTGGTCTTCCAGGACATATCCCGAAACGGCTGCCTCGTGGTCGCGGACGAACTCTCCCTGCTCCACCGGGACTTGAACGACGCCTTCCGGGCGTCCCCGCTCTACGAAGGCCCCCAGATCTCCTTGATCACCCTCTCCCCCGGCGATCCCGCCGCAGGCACCCCGCACGAGCTCATCAGAGAAGTTCTGGCCGAACGCCTGCACCATCCCCACCACCGCTTCGGCAACGCCCTCGACCCTCTCTGCGAGATGAACGTAGCCAGCAGACGCCATCTGGACCGCTGGCTGCGCGCGAGCCTCCCCCAGACCCTGGACGCCTACCGCAACGCCCGACCGAGCGCCGACAAGGCCCGGCGTCTGGAAGAGGAACTCGGCACCCGTCCCAGCGGCGCCATGGCCCGGCTCGTCACGGAAGGCTGAGCGACGTGATCGTCACGTTCTACTCCTACAAGGGTGGCGTCGGCCGCTCCATGGCTCTGGCCAACATCGCCGACCAGCTCGCGCGCAGCGGCATGCGCGTCCTGATGGTCGACTTCGACCTGGAGGCGCCGGGCCTGGAGCACTTCTTCCCGATCGATCACGAGCGGGTGCGCGGCCGCGAAGGCCTGCTGGACCTGCTCCTTGCCTTCAAGTACGCCATGTCCGTGGCTTCTTCGGCTTCGGACGAGGGCGAGGAGGACGCCTACCGCGACCTCGACCGTTACATCTCCACGATCTACCCACCCCGCTCGGACGGCGGCCGCCTGGACCTGATCCCGGCGGGGCTTCGTCTGACGAACGACCAGATCATCCGCTACGGCGCCGAGTTGCGCCGCTTCGACTGGCAGGACTTCTACTACGTCTGGTCGGGCGAGTTGTTCTTCGAGTGGTTCCGCAGGACGTGTGCGGAGCGGTACGACGTCGTCCTGGTGGACAGCCGTACGGGCGTGACGGAGCTGGGCGGGGTCTGTGCCTACCAACTGGCGGACGTGATCGTGGCGTTGTGCGCGGCCAACCTTCAGAACGTGGCGGGCACGGAGTGGATGGTCCGTCACTTCCTGTCGCCGCAGGTGCGGGCGGTACGGGGTGATCGGGCACTGGAGGCGCTGGTGGTACCGGCGCGGATCGACCAGCAGGACGCGGGCCTCCTGGACGACTTCGCGAACCGATTCCGCCGGAGCTTCGATGCGTATACGCCGGAGGCGCTGGAGGAAGCGGGGCTGGGTTTCTGGGAGTTGCAGGTTCCGTATGTGCCTGCGTACGCCTTCGACGAGCAGGTGATCACGGACCCCGGGAGGGCGGAGGAGCGACGGGGATTGGTCCGGGCGTACGACAGTCTGCGCGACGCGCTCGCTCTGCTGGCGCCGGAAGGCAGTCGGCTGTCGGAGCTGCGGTCGGGAGCAAGGCGGGAGGGACGTCCCGGGCGCGGGGCGGAGCCGGTCGAGACGCAGTACGACCCCACGTCCCGGTTCGCGCCGGCGGACGTCTATGTGTCGTACAGCGGCGGCGACAGGGAGGTTGCGGCCCAGATCCGTGACCTGTTGGAGGCGCGCGATGTCCGTGTCGCCGAGCTGGAACCACCCTCGGGGGCGCGCCTGCCGCTGCCCAAGGTCCCGGCAAAACTCGCCCTGTTCCTGGTCGGTGAACCGGGCGTACTCAGCCCCTGGCAGCAGCGCGAATTCCTGGCCACCGTGAACGCCGGCGGAGTCGCGCATGTGCTCCCGGTGCTGCTGCCGGGCGCGAGCCAGCCCCCGGAGGAGCTGCGAGAGTTCCAGTTTCTCGACTTCCGGGCGGGGCTGGAGCCAGAGGGGCTGGTGGAGACGGTACGCGCGGGCCTGCGAACGCGGATGGCGGACACCCAGCCTGAGCCCGTACATGCGGGCCGCAGTCCGTACCCCGGCCTTGAACCGTTCTCCGAGGCCGACGCGGAGGTGTTCTTCGGGCGCAGCGGGCTGATCGAGCAAGTCCTGTCCTCGCTGTCCAAGGACGGTATGTGCACGATCATCGGCGGTGCCGCCAGCGGCAAGACAAGCCTCGTGAATGCGGGTGTGCTTCCAGCGCTGCGCCAGGGCGTGCTGCGCGGGAGCGCCCTCTGGCCGATTGTCCGGGTCGACCATCGCAGCGGCACCCAGCAGTTGGAGTCGCTTCGCCTTCTTGCGCGTGACCGCCGCGTCGTCATCGTGCTCGACCAGTTCGAAGAGCTGTTCACTCTCGCCGGAACGGCCCAACGCAACGAAATCATCGACCTGTTGCGGAAGCTACCCAAGGAGCCCGACAACCAGGCACTTCTCATCACGGTCCTGCGTGCCGACTTCCTCGCCCTCGCTCTGGAACTCATTCCTTTCCTCGTGGAGCGCATCCTGACCGTGCCGCCATTGTCCGAAGCCGAGATGCGGAAAGCGGTGGAAGTACCGGCTTTGACCGCCGGACTTCATCTGGAGCCGGGCCTCACCGAGCGCCTGCTCCAGGACATCGGGGACGAACCCGGCGCTCTGCCCCTCCTGCAGTTCACACTCCGCAAAATGTGGGAGCAGCGAGAGGACGGGTACCTCACCCACCGGTCGTACCTGGAAGCCGGCGGGATCATGGGCAGCCTGGCGCAGACGGCGGAGCAGGTGTTCACCTCCTTCTCCGAGGACGACAGAACCCGGGCTCGCAAGCTCCTCCTGCACCTCGTGACGGTCGACGCCGACGGCATGTACTGGCGACAGGCTCTCCCCACAGCGGCCCTCGCAGGCATGGACACCGAGGGAGTGTGTGAGCGGATGGTTCAGCAACGGCTTCTCGTCATCTCCGCCGATGCCGGGGACGAGCCTCAGGTCCTGCTCGCGCACCACGCGCTGATCAGCGCGTGGCCCAGACTCCTCACCTGGGTCGACGAGGTCAGGGCCGAGCTTTCACTGCGCCAGCAACTCTGGTACGCCGCAAAGGATTGGTATCAATCGGGACATCGTCGAGAAGGGCTGCTCAGTGAACCGTCCCTTTTGCTGCTCCGCGACGGCACAGCAGAGTTGAGCATCGCCGTCACGCCGCTTGAGGAGGAGTACGTTCGGGCATCGTTGGTCGACGTCAGCAGATCGCGCGGCATGAGGTATTTAGCCAACCTCCTGTCGGGCGCCGCCCTGACACTTTCGCTGATCGGCGTTTACCTCCTGGCCACCGATGGCACAACAATCTGGGCGTCGATCCTGCCATCCGTGGCCGCCCCCTCTTCCGCTTTGGCTTCCCTGATCGCGTGGCGCATGCGTCGAGGCGGACGCCGCTCCCTCACACCACCTGTCGAGCCGTAGCTACTGTACGGATCAACGCCCGTACCTCCGCGGCCCGAGCCTGCACAGCGACAGATCCCATCACGGTCCGCTGTGCCGACCCACCGTCACTCCCTCCCCGGCAGGCCAGGCACAGGCCCCCGGGAAGCGCCTCCGGCCGCCCGAGCACACCGCAGTCGGTGCACTCCATCAGGTGAGGGGAACGCGGGCTCGGCGTGGGAGCGGGGCGGTCGGGTGGCAGCTTGTCGGTGAGTCGGCGCCGCAAGAAGGCGCGGGGCGCGTGCACCGGGTCCGGGAGCCCGGCGACGAGGATGCGCGTCAGCTGGTCGGGGAGCACGCCTCGCGCCAGCCATTCGGCGGCCAGTGGTTCGAGCGCGGTGCAGTCGGCGGAGGAGAGGGCCAACCGGGGTTCCTGGAGGCCGAGTCGGGCGAGGGCGACGTAGGCCTCGGAAGGCGGCGCTACGTCGTCCACGCCGACGACCTCGGGCTCGGCCTCCGGCTCGGCGTCACCTTCGAGGGTCCCGGCCCACCATTCGTCGTCACGTGCGGTACGTGACCAGAAGGTGTGGAACACCCACCGCGTGCCGGTCTCGCCCTCAGCAGGAGGGATACGACGCCGCACGCGCCGTAGATGCCCAGCGCGCCCGAGTTCGTTGAGCGCCGAGCGGACCGCCTGCTGGCCATAGAGGGGCTGGGCCTTGGCGAGGGTCTTGGCGTCCATCGCCGCGTTCTCGGGGAGCTGGTCGATGAGGCTCGCGAGATAGGCCTCGCGGGGTGGCAGTTGGGCGAAGTCGCCGATGCGGGACATCTGCTGGTCCGGCGCGGAGCGTTTGCCGTAGCCGGGCTTGGCCATGGGATGGGCTGCGGGCGCGGGCAGGGTCGCGTTAGGGTTTTCGTAAGCCACGGGATCGCTGCTTTCGATCTTGGGGCGAGACCCCGGCGGGTGCTGGTAACACCCGACCGGGGTTGTTTGTTGTCGCGAACGCTAGAGGGTCGCGACTGCGCGTCGCAAGCCGATCACAAAAGTCATCTCGGCTGGTGCGC
>MWJO01000119.1 GCA_002027195.1 Streptomyces sp. GKU 895
CCACCCCCGGCAGCACCCCGTCCAGCACCCCCGGCAGCGTCAGGTGCTCCAGGATCAGCCCGAGCATCGCGAGATACAGCACGACGACCGTCTCGTCCCCGCCGGGCAGCCCGGCGTCCCGGTGGAACTCCATGCCCTGCTCCAGGTCGCCGCGCACCGACGTGGTGTACGACTCCCGGAGCCCGGGCCGGCGGGTGGCCTCCAGGCGCATCTCCAGCAGGGCCAGATAGCCGGTGCGGTCGGCGGTCGCGCGGGCGATCAGGTCGTGCATGAACGCCGTGACCAGCGCCCGGTCCTTCGGTCTCGTCAGCAGCCCGGCGAGCACCTCGGGGTCGGGCGCCAGCCGCACATGCAGCCGGGCGTCGATCTGCCGCAGCAGGTCGTCGCGCCCGGTGAAGTAGTTGGACGCGGTCCCCACCGGCACCCCGGCCTCGGCGTCCACCGCGCGGAACGTCAGCCCGCGCGCCCCCTCCCGCGCGAGCACCTCGACCCCGGCGTCGACCAGCGCCGCCCGCCGCTGCGGATTGACGGCCATGCGGAATCCCTTCTCCTACTTCTGGCCACTTCCGGCCCATCCCGAAAACACCATTGCAACCACTACAAGTGAAGTACTACAACTGACGTGGTTTGGAAAGCAGAACGCAGCCTACGAAAAGAGACCCGCTTGCGAAAGCTCACGTACTTCGTCGCCTGCTCGATCGACGGCTTCATCGGGGACGAGAGCGGTGACGCGTCGTTCATGTACCCGTTCGTGGACGAGGAGTTCATCGGGTTCCTCACCGCCGAGTACCCGGAGACCATGGCGTCCCACGGCCGCCGGGCCCTCGGCGTCCACGACCTGCCGCCCCGCCGGTTCGACACCGTCATCCAGGGCCGCGGCAGCTACGACGTCGGTCTGAAGGAGGGCTTCACCAGCCCGTACGATCATCTGCGCCAGTACGTCGCCTCCCGCACTCTGAGCGAGTCCCCCGACCCGCAGGTCGAGATCGTCTCCGACGATCTGCTCGGCAAGGTCCGCGAACTCAAGGCCGAGGACGGCGACTTGGGGATCTACCTGTGCGGCGGCGCCCAGCTCGCCGGCCAACTGCGCGACGAGATCGACGAACTCGTCATCAAGACCTACCCGGTCGCCCTCGGCACCGGCATGCCGATGTTCGCCGCCGGCTTCTCGGTCGCCGAGTTCGCCCTCGACGACGTCCGCGCCTTCGAGAACGGCGTCCTCGTGCGCACGTACAGCAGGAAGCGCTGACGCCCCGGCCGCCCTACGCTGAAGGCATGGACAGCGAAGAACACGCCTGTCCCGTCTGCGGACAGCCCGTCGAAACGGTCGTCAAGCGTCACAAGACGCTCGGCGCGTGGGTCCCGGTCTGGGTGGCCGGCCCCTGTCACAACCCGAAGTGCGAGGCGTACGCCGAGCCCGGCGCCGAGCGCGAGAAGGGCCCTCCCGGGAAAACCGCCGGGAAACAGTCGTGAACGTGTGTCGAGAACCCCGGCCCGGCTCCGACGTCCCCTGTGAGAGTCGCCCGGCAGAGGCGGCCGGAACCGAAGGAGCGGACCGATGAAGTACCTGATGATGGTGCAGGGCACACAGCAGGACTACGAGGCCATGCGCGGCAAGACCACCGGGAACTCCCCGGCCTGGAGCGAGGACGAGATCCAGGCGATGTACGCGCACATGAGCGCGATCAACGACGACCTCGCCGAGACCGGCGAGCTCATCGACGCCCAGGGCCTCGCCGAGCCCGCCAAGATCCGTCACGTCACGCTGGGCGCGGACGGCAAGGCCGTGATCACCGACGGACCGTACAGCGAGACCAAGGAGCTGATGGCCGGCTACTGGGTGCTGGACTGCGCGAGCCTGGAGCGGGTCACCGAGATCGCCGACCGCGTCACCCGCTGCCCGCAGCCCGCGGGCGCCCGTCTACCCGGTGGTGATCCGTCCCATCCTGGACGGCGCCGGCGACATCTGAGCATGAGCCGTACGACCGGGACGACCGCCACGACCGAGGACCTGCTGCGCCTGCACGCACCGCAGGTCCTCGGCGCGCTGGTCAGGCGGTACGGCCATTTCGACGCCGCCGAGGACGCCGTACAGGAAGCACTGCTCGCCGCGGCCGGGCAGTGGCCCGCGGCCGGGGTGCCGGACAATCCGCGCGGCTGGCTGATCAGGGTGGCCTCGCGGCGGCTCGTGGACGCGCTGAGGGCGGAGGAAGCCCGGCGGGCCCGGGAGGAGAAGGCGGCGGCGCTCGGTGAACGTCTCGCCTCCGGGGCGGACCGGGCGCCGCGCGAGGACGACACCCTCGCCCTGCTCTTCCTCTGCTGCCACCCCGACCTGCCGCAGCCCGCGCAGATCGCCCTGACCCTGCGCGCGGTCGGCGGCCTGACCACGGCCGAGATCGCCCGCGCGTATCTCGTGCCCGAGGCGACGATGGCCCAGCGGATTAGCCGCGCCAAGCAGAAGGTGCGGGGTGTGTCCTTCGGGCGTCCGGACAACTGGGAGGCGCGGCTCCCGGCCGTCCTGCACACCCTCTACCTGATCTTCAACGAGGGCTACACGGCGACCTCGGGACCGGCCCTGCAACGCCGTGACCTCGCGGGCGAGGCGGTCCGCCTGACCCGCGCGGTCCACCGTCTCCTCCCCGGCACCGGCGAGGTGACCGGACTGCTCGCCCTGATGCTGCTCACCGACGCCGCCGCGAGGCCCGTACCGGACCGGACGGCGACCTCGTGCCCCTCGACGAGCAGGACCGCGACCGCTGGGACAAGGCCGCGATCGAGGAGGGCGTCGCCCTGATCACCGGGGCGCTCACCCACGGCCCCGCCGGCCCCTACCAACTGCGCGCGGCCATCGCCGCCGTCCACGACGAGGCACCGTCCGCGGAGGCCACCGACTGGCGGGAGATCCTCGGCCTCTACGACCTCCTGGTCCGCCTGGTCCCCGGCCCCGTCGAACGCCTCAACCGCACGGTCGCCGTCGCCATGGTCCACGGCCCGGCGGCGGGCCTCGCCGAACTGGACGCCCTGGAGGACGACTTGGGCCACCGCCGGGACGCGGTGCGGGGACATCTCCTGGAGCGGGCGGGGTCCTTCGACGAGGCCCGCGCCGCCTACGAAGCGGCGGCCGCGCAGACCCTCAGCCTGCCCGAGCAGCGGTATCTGCGGAGGCGGGCGGCGCGGCTGAGGCCGTAGCGTGGCCCGTATGACCGACCACATCGTGCACCTCACCGAACGCCCCTTCTGGGAGGAAGCCCGCGCCCGGGGGACGTACGAGATGTCGACCCGCGGCAGGACCCTCCAGGAGGAGGGCTTCATCCACTGCTCGACCCGCGCCCAGCTGCCGGGCACGGCCGCGCGCTTCTTCGCGGACCTCGACGATCTGGTGGTCCTCGTCATCGACCCCGACCGCCTGGGCGTCCCCCTGAAGTGGGAGGCCCCGGCACCCGGCGCCGAGGAGTTCCCGCACATCTACGGGCCGCTCGCCGTGGACGCCGTGGTGGCTGTGGAGGAGTGGCAGGTCACCCCGCGCTAGGCAGTCCGCCGGTCTCCGGGTCGCGGCCCGTCAGGCAGTACGTGCCGCCCGCCGGGTCGCGCATGACCGTCCAGTGCGTGCCGTGGGCGACCGTCTCGGCGCCGAGCGCTTCGTGCCGTGCCCGGGTCGCCTCGATGTCGGCGCACGCCAGGTCCAGATGGGCGGAGGCGGCGCGCTCCTCGCCGAGCCGCTGGAGCAGGATGCGGACCGGCAGACCGGGCGGCGGCACGAGCACATGGAACTCGGGCAGGGAGCCGGGCCGGGACGCCCAGTCGGCCAACAGGGCGCTCCAGAACGTGACTTCGGCGGCGTAGGCCGACGGCGGGAGGTCCAGGCAGACCTGGTCCAGGCGGCTGCCGTGCGCGACGGGCGGGCGGACGGACTCGCCGTGCCAGGGCACCGCGCAGAACAACTGCCCGGCGGGGGACCGGAGTACGGCCCACCCGTCGTGCTCGGCGGCGATCGTCGCGCCCAGCCGCAGTGCCGACTTCACGAACTCCGGTACGTCGTCCACCGAGAAGTCGAGATGCGCGCCACCGGGGCCCGCCTCGACGCCCTGGACCTTGACGCACGGGTCGGCGCCGGACGGCAGCAGGGTCACGAACTCGCCCCGGGGCGGGGACAGTCGCGTGTCCGTGACCGCCGTCCAGAACTCATGGGCCCGGTCGGCGCGTTCGGCGGGGCGGTCGACGAAGGCGTACGTCCAGCGGATGCTCATGCGGGCGATCGTAGGTCAGGGGGCCTGCATGAACCGCAGCATGTTCCCGGCGGGGTCCCGGAAGGCGCAGTCGCGCATCCCGTACGGCATGTCCGTGGGCTCCTGGAGCACCTCGGCGCCGGACGCCTGGACGCGGGCGAAGAGGGCGTCGCAGTCGGTGGTGCTGAAGTTGACCCCGCGCAGCACGCCCTTGGCCAGCAGCTGCTCCATCGCCTCCCGGTCGGCGGGGGAGAGGTCGGGGTTGGCGGCGGGCGGCTCCAGGACGATCGACACGTCCGGCTGGAGCGGCGAGCCGACGGTCGTCCAGCGCATCCCCTCGTACTTGACGTCGTTGCGGACCTCCAGGCCCAGGACGTCGCAGTAGAAGGCGATCGCCTTGTCGTGGTCGTCGACGGCGATGAAACAGGTGTGCAGTTTCAGGTCCATGGGGTCAACCTACGGTCGATACCGGCCTCACGCCCGCCTCGGCCGCGTGTACGCCCGCACCACGCACGGCGGGATCTCCGCGCTCTCCTCGTGCGAACGCGCCCGGTACGAGCTCGGGGACTCGCCCACCAGCTGGGTGAAGCGGGCGCTGAAGGAGCCGAGCGACGTACAGCCGACCGCCATGCAGACCTCGGTGACGGACAGGTCGCCCCGGCGCAGCAGCATCTTCGCGCGCTCCACGCGCCGGGTCATGAGATAGCCGTACGGCGTCTCCCCGTACGCCTCCTTGAAGCTGCGCTGGAAGTGGCCCGGGGACATCAGGGCCGTGCCCGCGAGGGCCGCCATGTCGAGCGGCTCGGTGTACTCGCGGTCCATACGGTCCCGGGCCTTGCGCAGCCGCACCAGATCCTCACGATTCACGTCGTCAGCATCGCACGGAAGCCCGCGTTCCTGGTGAGACCGGTGCTCACTTGAGGTACACGAGGCCGTCCGTCGTCACCGTAGGGCGGCCGCCGGTGGCGGCGACCACGACCTTGACGGTGTGCTTGGCACTGCTCGACCAGGTCTTCGTCCAGACCGCGTTCCGGTACATGGCCGTCGGCGACTTCAGGTCGACGGTGGCGACCTTCGTGCCGTCCACGTAGACGTACGCCTGCCCGGAGGTCGCGGCCCGCGAGACCACCCAGGCCACCGAACGGCCGGTGAACGTCCAGCTGAGCGAGGCGTTCCTGGTCTTGCCGGTGTACGCCTTGCCGCCCAGGTAGGTGTACGACGACTTGGCCGTCCAGGTCCCCGACCTGGTGGCCGAGGTCTCCTGGAGGATCACCGGGGTGTCGCTGACGGAGGCGGTGGCGGTGTTGCCGGCCTCGTCGTAGGCCTTGAGCGACCAGGTGGTGGCGGTACCGGGCCTGGCGCTCTGGACGCTGCTGGTCGTCCTGGGACCGTAGACCGCGGTGACCGGGGCGGTCAGCCTGACCTCCTTCAGCACGGACGCGTCCGTGGCCTTCCACTTCAGCGTGAGCGGGACGGCCGTGGTGCTCACCGTGCCGGTGCGCAGGGCGAGGTTCGGCTGGGTGGCGAAGGTGGGTGCGGTGGTCTCCGCGACGACCGTGGCCGCCGCGGAGGTGGTCGTCCGCCCGGACTGGTGGACGGCCCGTACGGCGACCTGGTGGCTGCCGACGCCGAGGCGACCTTGGCGGAGCCGGCGGTCCCCGCGGCGGTGGCCGCCACTTCGCCGTCGACCAGCACCTCGTACCGCGAGACGAAGGCGGCCGGGCTGGTGATCGACCAGTTCAGGGTGACGGAGGCCTTGGTGTACGCCGTCGCACCGACCGTGCCCGAGCCGGTGACCGACTTCAGGGCGAGGCCGGTGACCGGGCCCGCCGCCCAGGAGCGGATCGTCGGCAGCTCGGCGTAGAAGGCGGTGCCCGGGCACTCGGTGTTGTAGGCGTCCCGGTGGCCGATGATCGTGGGGTACGTCAACTGCGTCCCCAGCGTCCACGACTTGCCGGCGTAGTTGGTGCCGTCCGCGCCCGCCGTCAGTGTGGTGGTGCCGTCCGGGTCGACCCCGTACTGGCCGAGCTTCCAGGCGGCGAGCCGGGCGACCGCGGTCGTCGCGGCCGTGCCGGGGGCCGCCTCCGTGAAGGTGCCGAGCACGGCGACACCGGCGGTCTGGCTGTTGAAGCCGTAGGTGTGCGCGCCGAGCACCGGCCGGTCGACGCCGCCCTTGCGGCCCTCGTAGACGGTGCCGCACTTGTCCACGAGGAAGTTGTAGCCGATGTCCTTCCAGCCCTGCGACTTGACGTGGTACGTGTAGATGCCACGGATGAGTGCCGGGGCCTCGTCGCAGGTGTACGCGTTGGAGTTGACGGTGTGGTGCACCGTCACCGCCTTGACCTTCCCGCCCGGCAGATAGGCGGGCGCCTCCGGGCTGATCGACTCGTCGGCGCCCCAGCCGGCCCGCGAGGTGATCGGGGGCCGCGGGACGCCGGACGCCGGGGCGGTCGTCGACGCGGTGGGCGCTGTGGAGGCCGGGCCGGCGGCCGGGGTCGGGGTGGCCGGGCTCGGCGCGGGGGAGTCGGTCGCGGTGGCGCTCGCCGACGGTGTGGCCGTGACCGGCGTGGAGCTGTCGGCCGGGGTGGGGGCGGGCGACTCGGTGGCGTCCGTCGCCAAGGCGGTCGGCTCCACGGCGGAGACGGCGCTCGTGCCGGGGTCGACCATGTCGAGGCGCAGCCCCTTGGGCAGCTTGGCGGACGCCTTGCCGTACACCCGTACCTCGACGCCGTCCGAGGGGCCGAACCAGGCGGGCTCGGTGCCGCCGCGGGTGGCGCCCTGGTCGCCCGGTTCGTTGGTGGCGTCCAGCGTCAGCCAGTTCGACCAGGTGCCCGTCCTCGCGTCCCGCGCGCGGGCCACGATCTCCGCGCTCACGTGCGCGGACGGGTCGGACCAGGTGAGGCCGAGCAGACTGAAGTGCGCGGTGTCCCGCTTGCCGAGCCGGGCGGACGTGCCGTCGGCGGCGACGGTCAGCGCGGCCGCGCGCGTGGTGCTCTTGACGGGCCGCGGCTTGCCGTCGTCCGCGGCGCTGTCCGACGGACTCCCGGTCGTGCCCTGGACGGCCAGGGTCCCGGTCACCGCCACCGCCGTCAGCGCGGCCGCCCCCCACCCACGACGTCTCATCGTGACCCGCCCACCTTCCGCAACAGACTTCCCAGAGGCATTCACCGATGTGAGGCCATGGGAAAGGTATGCGGAGGTAGACGGTCAAAAGGCCGTCAATCCGGAAGAACACGCCCGATACGCACAAACAGCGGCGCAGTGACCTGTATCACTGCGCCGCTGTACGGCAAGACGTGACGAAGGCTCAGGCCTTCTTGGTCTCCCAGAAGATCTTGTCGATCTGGGCGATGTAGTCCAGCGCCTTCTGGCCCGTCGCCGGGTCGGTGGACGCCTTGGCGGCCGAGAGCGCCTTCAGGGCGTCGTTGACCAGCTGGTGCAGCTCCGGGTACTTCTCGAAGTGCGGGGGCTTGAAGTAGTCGCTCCAGAGCACCGACACGTGGTGCTTCGCGAGCTCGGCGCGCTGCTCCTTGATGACGGTGGCGCGAGCCTGGAAGTGCGGGTCGTCGTTGCCGGCCATCTTTTCCTGGACGGCCTTCACCGACTCCGCCTCGATGCGGGCCTGGGCCGGGTCGTACACGCCGCAGGGCAGGTCGCAGTGGGCGCTGACCTTGACCTTGGGGGCAAACAGGCGGGAAAGCATGGAGCATTCCTTCCTCGTGATCGTCTTCTCAGGTGGGACATTACTCCCTGCGAGACGGGTTTTCGCGAGTGCCCCCATGGGCTTAGGACAAAAGTCCGGGGTCAAACTGAGACTGGTGGATGAACGTACCGGGGAGGTGCCGGGGATGCCGGAGCTGTCGCAGGAGACCGAACACGGAAGCGCGGTCCCGCCCTTGGGGTGGGTCGAGGTGACCGGACCGTCGATGGTGCCCACGCTCTACCACGGGGACCAGCTCCTCGTCCGCTACACGGCCCGGGTCCGGTCCGGCGACATCGTCGTCCTGCGCCATCCCCTGCAGCAGAACCTGCTCGTGGTGAAGCGGGCTGTGGAGCGGCGGCCGGGCGGCTGGTGGGTGCTGGCCGACAATCCCCTGGGCTCCACCACCGACAGCGAGGACTTCGGCGTCGTGCCCGACGAGCTGATCCTGGGCAAGGTCCGCTTCCGCTTCCGCCCGCCCGAGGCCGGTCAGCGCTCGCCGCTCGCGCTGGCCCGCTGGGTGCTGTCGGCGGCCAGGCCGGTCTTCCCGGACCGGTCGGCCTCCAGGCGCTTGCGGGCGCGGTAGGCGGCCACGTTGGCGCGGGTGGCGCAGCGGTCGGAGCAGTAGCGCCGGGAGCGGTTCGTGGACGTGTCCAGGTAGGCGTTGCGGCAGGGCGTGGCCTCGCACAGGCCGAGGCGGTCCACGCCGTACTCCGTCAGGTGGAAGGCGAGGCCCATCGCGGCGATCGCCGCGTAGCCGGCCGTCACGTTGGACGGGTGGTCGGCCAGGTGCATGTGCCACAAGGGGCGGCCGTCGTCGTCGCGGTAGTCGTGCCCGGAGATCTGCGGGCTGACCGGGAACTCCAGCAGCAGCGCGTTGAGGAGGTTCACCGCCAGGGTCTCGTCGCCGCCGTCCGCGGCCTCGAAGACCGCGCGCAGGCGGCCCCGGACCGAGCGGAAGCGGGTGACGTCGGACTCGGTGGCCCGCCGGGCCGCCTCCTGGCTGGCGCCGAACAGCTCGCGGACGGCCTCGACCGAGGTCAGCGAGTCCTTGCCCCGGGCCGGGTCCTCGCTGTTGACGAGACGCACGGCGTAATCCGAGTAATAGGCCAGTTCCACTTGTAGTCCTTACGGAGGCGTTCTATGGTCGTGATGCGGTCGGTCGGTAATGGCTGATCGTGCTTCCAGGGTATTACGTGCGTGCAGGAAGAGGGGGCTCTCATGACGACCCGTACCGAAACCGACTGGCAGGCCTGGCAGGAGAGCTGGGACCGGCAGCAGGAGTGGTACATGCCCGACCGTGAGGAACGCTTCCGCATCATGCTCGACATGGTCGAGGCCCTCCTCGGACCCCGGCCGCGCGTGCTCGACCTCGCCTGCGGCACGGGAAGTATCACGGCCCGGCTGCTCGCACGGTTCCCGGAGGCCACCAGCACCGGCGTCGACCTCGACCCGGCGCTCCTCGCCATCGCCGAGGGCACCTTCGCGGGCGACGACCGGGTTACCTTCGTGACCGCCGACCTCAAGGACCCGGACTGGCCCACGACACTGCCGTACGACTCCTACGACGCCGTCCTGACCGCCACGGCCCTGCACTGGCTGCACAGCGAACCTCTCGCGGCCCTCTACGGTCAGGTCGCCGAACTCGTCCGCGACGGTGGTGTCTTCATGAACGCGGACCACATGATCGACGAGACGACGCCCCGGATCAACGCGGCCGAGCGCGCCCAGCGCCACACCCGCATGGATCAGGCCAAGACCGACGGCGCCCTCGACTGGGCCGAGTGGTGGCAGGTCGCCGCGCAGGACCCCGTCCTCGCCGGCCCGACCGCCCGCCGCTTCGAGATCTACGGCGAGCACGCCGACGGCGACATGCCCTCCGCCGCCTGGCACGCGCGCGTGCTGCGCGAGAAGGGCTTCGGGGAGGCCCGCCCGGTGTGGTGCTCGCCGTCGGACACGCTGCTGCTGGCCGTGAAGTAGGTGTTACAGGAAGGACCCGGGAGGCGGTACGACGGGGGCGGATACGTCACTGCCTGCCTTCGTCGCGGGCAGGTGCGTGGCGTTGTTCCGGAGAGCGGACAGGCAGGCGGAAGGGGCCGTACACGCTGAAGGGGCGGTACGAGGATCTCGTACCGCCCCTTCAGCGTCGTACCGTCAGAGCGCGGTAGCAGGAAGCGCCGAAACGGCATCTGCTGAACGTGATGAAACTCGACCTCAGCGACCAGATGTCCAGGCCACCATAGGCTCGGACTCCCACGACTCTGGGCCATCGGCGCCGTCACGTATCACGGTCCAGAAAGTCACCAGTTCACCTTCCGGAAGGTCTACATCGCATTTCGTGGGAGGGTTATTGGCGCCATTCGCGTCATGGCATTCCCCGTGGCGACCGCCGTCCAGCATCCATATCAGAACCCCACGCTTTCCGTCAGCACGCAGGTCCTGGACGGTGAAGATGTCGCCTGTTGAGTAGAAACATCCAGGTACAGGAGAGTAGGGCGCGTTGCAGAACTTGGTGATCGTAGCGGCCTGAGCCGGAGAGCCAACGGCGAGCAATGCCCCGATGGAGGCGACCGCCGTAGTAGCCGCCATGGCGATCCTTCTTGTTGCCTGCATGTATGCATCCTAGGTCAGGCATGGATTTGAACGGTGATGAATTTCACCATCCATTTTCTGGGACCCTAGCTTGATCGTTCCTGGGGTGGCAACAATTTTGAGGTTTTTCTGAGGTGCTGTGTGGGCCCCGAATTTGAAATGCATCGGAGCCCACACGTGCATTGGTTACCTCTAGAGCACTTTGGACAGGAACGCCTGCGTCCGCTCGTGCTGCGGGTTGGTCAGGACGTCGCGCGGGTTGCCGGACTCGACGACCACACCGCCGTCCATGAAGACCAGGCTGTCGCCGACCTCGCGGGCGAAGCCCATCTCGTGGGTGACGACGACCATGGTCATGCCCGACTCGGCGAGGTCGCGCATGACGTCGAGGACGTCACCGACCAGCTCCGGGTCGAGGGCCGAGGTCGGCTCGTCGAACAGCATCAGCTTCGGGTCCATGGCGAGGGCCCGGGCGATGGCCACACGCTGCTGCTGGCCGCCGGAGAGCTGGGAGGGATAGTTGCCGGCCTTGTCGGCCAGGCCCACCCGCTCCAGGAGCTGCATCGCGCGTTCCCGGGCCTGGGCCTTGGCCTTGCCCTTGACCTGGATCGGCGCCTCCATGACGTTCTCCATGGCCGTCATGTGCGGGAACAGGTTGAACCGCTGGAACACCATGCCGATGTCCCTGCGCTTCAGCGCGACCTCGCTGTCCTTGAGCTCGTACAGCTTGTCGCCCTTCTGGCGGTAGCCGACCAGCTCGCCGTCGACGTACAGCCGACCGGCGTTGATCTTCTCGAGGTGGTTGATGCACCGGAGAAACGTGCTCTTGCCGGAGCCGGAGGGGCCGATGAGGCAGAAGACCTCGCCGGACTGCACTTCCAGGTCGATGCCCTTCAGGACCTCGACCAGGCCGAAGGACTTGTGGACGCCCTCCGCCTTCACCATGGCAGTCATACGGAGCCTCCCGTCGAAGACTGACGATTCGACAGGGACAGCAGGTTCGCCCTGATCTTCTGCAGCGGTGTGGCCGGCAGGCTGCGGCTGGAGCCGCGTGCGTAGTACCGCTCCAGGTAGTACTGGCCGACGCTGAAGACCGAGGTCAGCACCAGGTACCAGGCCGCGGCCAGGAACAGCATCTCGGCCGGGGCACCGGAGGTCTGGCCGATGTCCTGGGCGACGCGGAGCAGCTCCGAGTACTGGACGACCGAGACCAGCGAGGTCGTCTTCAGCATGTTGATGACCTCGTTGCCCGTGGGCGGCACGATCACGCGCATCGCCTGCGGGATGACGATCCGGCGCAGCGTCTTGCTGTGGCTCATGCCCAGCGCGTGGGCCGCCTCGGTCTGGCCCTCGTCGACGGCGAGCAGGCCGGCGCGGCAGATCTCCGCCATGTACGCCGCCTCGTTGAGGCCGAGGCCCAGCAGTGCCGTCAGGAACGGGGTCATGAACTGCGACCACTCGTCCTTGTAGATCGGCCCAAGGTTGATGTACTCGAAGACCAGGCCCAGGTTGAACCAGACGATGAGCTGGACCAGGACCGGGGTGCCGCGGAAGAACCAGATGTAGAACCAGGCGACGGACGAGGTCACGGGGTTCTTCGACAGCCGCATCACCGCCAGCAGGATGCCGCCGACGATGCCGATGACCATGCACAGCACCGTGAGCAGCAGCGTTTTGCCCACACCGCTGAGGACGCGGTCGTTGAAGAAGTAGTCCGGGATCGCCCCCCAGTTGATCTGCCCCTGGGAGAACGCGTAGATGATGCCCCCGAGCGCGGCGAGGGCGATGACGGCGGAGATGTACCGTCCGTAGTGACGGACCGGGATGGCCTTGATGGCCTCCGGGCCGCCGGCGGGGTGTCCGCCGGCCCGTCCGTCTTGTCGATGTCAACAGTCACGGGTGTTGCCTTTCAGCGGCCTTGGCCCGCGCTCACTTGCCGCCGTTGACGGTGGCCTGGGTGACCGCGCCGGCCTCGACGCCCCACTTCTTGATGACCTTGCCGTACTCGCCGTTCTTGATGATGGCGTCGAGGGCGGCCTGGAGCGCGTCGCGCAGCTGGGTGTCCTTCTTCGCGACCGCGATGCCGTACGGGGCGGCCTCGACCTGCTCGCCGACGAGCTGGAAGTCGTTGCCGCCGCCTGAGGTCTTTACGGCGTACGCGGCGACCGGGAAGTCGGAGGAACCGGCGTCCGCGCCGCCCGCGCGCAAGCGGGTCTGGGCCTGCTGGTCGTTGTCGAAGGACTCCAGGGCGATCTTCTTGCCGCCCGTACACTTCTTCGACTCGGACTTGGCGAGGTCCTCGGAGACGGTGCCGCGCTGCACGACGATCTTCTTGCCGCACAGGTCCGACCACGTCTTGATGTCGGTGTTCTTGCCCTTCTGCGTGTAGATCGAGACACCGGCCGTGAAGTAGTCGACGAAGTCGACGCCCTCGCCGACCTTCTTGCCGGTCTCGGAGTCGACGCCCTCCTGGCGGTCTTTGGTGTCCGTCATCGCCGACATGGCGATGTCGTACCGGTCGGAGCGCAGACCCGTGATCAGGGTGTCGAAGGTGCCGTTCTCGAACTCGAACTTCACGCCGAGCTGCTTGCCCATGGCGTCGGCGAGGTCGGGGTCGATGCCGACCGTCTTGCCGGAGCTGTCCTTGAACTCGACCGGCGCGTAGGCGATGTCCGAGCCGACCTTGATGACGCCCTTGTCGCGGATCTCCTTGGGCAGCTTGTCGGCCAGCGGGGCGGAGGACGACGAGGCGGTGTCGGAGCTGCCCGAGCCGCTGTCCTTCGTCTGGTCACCGCAGCCGGTGAGAAGCAGGGCGCCTGCGACCGCGATCGAGCCGACCGCTGCGAGCCGGGAGCGAGCGGCGGTCGTACGACGGGTGGAGCTTGCGGTCATGGTGGGTTCCTCCGGCGGATGGGTGGAGTTGCCGATGGGGCGGGCTTCTGCCGATGGGGTCGGCAGGGGCCTTGGTTTCCTAGGTCGACGAGAGCACACGCCTTCGAGTGCCGCGACCTCGTGTGATTACGGCATCTTGCCATTCGGACTGCGCCATTCAGGGGCCCAGCCATGTCAAAATCGGATAACGGGTGACCCCCGAACCGCATCAGGGCGGACATCAAGTCCGCACCTCTTGCAGGAATCTCTCCTTCCAGCCGGAGGATCTTCGGCGCATCTCACGATGCGAGCGCCGACCTCCTGACGTGTGCGACAGCTCGACCTGCTGTCAAGAGGGTGTCGAGGACGTGTCCCCATATTTGTTCATGATTCATGTCACCGATATGTGATGTGCGAGGTCCGTCATGTGACCTTGCACGTATTGGACTCGTCGCAGGTGCCGTCCGTCCGGTAAGAAGGTTCTTTACACCCCTCATCCGGGGCTCAGGGCGCGTGTGCGGCGCGCCCGTCGTGCACGGCCCGTACGCATCACCGACACAGGGCCGTACGCGGTGCCCGCCCACTTCTCAACCAGGAGTGGCCACCCTCAAACCATGAATATCTAAGGGGTAGAACCAGTGGCAGCGGAGATCGTCAATCCTCGCAGCGACAGCGATACGGGCCAGGACGGCGGGGCGGAGCCCCTCGATTCCTTCGACCCCGCGTTCGCGCTGCACCGCGGCGGCAAGATGGCAGTGCAGGCCACCGTGCCGATCCGCGACAAGGACGACCTGTCCCTCGCGTACACACCCGGCGTGGCGAAGGTGTGCAGCGCCATCGCCGAGCAGCCCGAGCTCGTCCACGACTACACGTGGAAGTCGTCCGTCGTCGCCGTCGTGACCGACGGCACGGCGGTCCTCGGACTCGGTGACATCGGGCCCGAGGCCTCCCTTCCGGTCATGGAAGGCAAGGCCATCCTCTTCAAGCAGTTCGGCGGCGTGGACGCGGTGCCGATCGCGCTGGACTGCACGGACGTCGACGAGATCGTCGAGACCGTGGTCCGCCTCGCTCCCTCTTTCGGCGGGGTCAACCTGGAGGACATCTCGGCGCCGCGGTGCTTCGAGATCGAGAAGCGCCTCCAGGAGCGCCTCGACATCCCGATCTTCCACGACGACCAGCACGGCACGGCCGTCGTGACGCTGGCCGCCCTGCGGAACGCGGCGCGGCTGAGCGGCCGGGAGATCGGCCAGCTCCGCGCGGTCATCTCCGGCGCCGGCGCGGCCGGTGTCGCGATCGCCAAGATGCTCGTCGAGGCGGGCATCGGGGACGTCGCCCTCGCCGACCGCAAGGGCGTCATCTCGACGGACCGCGCGGACCTCACGGACGTCAAGCGCGAGGTGGCCTCCTTCACCAACAAGGCGGGCCTGACCGGCTCCCTGGAGGACGCCCTCGCCGGCGCCGACGTGTTCATCGGCGTCTCCGGCGGCACGGTCGCGGAGGAGGCGGTGGCGTCCATGGCAGAGGGCGCGTTCGTCTTCGCCATGGCCAACCCGAACCCCGAGGTGCACCCGGACGTCGCCCACAAGTACGCGGCGGTCGTGGCCACGGGTCGCTCCGACTTCCCGAACCAGATCAACAACGTCCTCGCGTTCCCCGGCATCTTCGCCGGTGCGCTCCAGGTGCGGGCCTCCCGCATCACCGAGGGCATGAAGATCGCGGCGGCGGAGGCGCTGGCGTCGGTGGTCGGCGACGACCTCGCCGCCGACTACGTCATCCCGTCCCCGTTCGACGAGCGGGTCGCTCCGGCGGTCACGGCGGCGGTCGCCGCGGCGGCTCGCGCGGAGGGTGTGGCTCGCCGCTGAGGTGAGTGAGCGTGGGGTGGCCCCGTCCGGCTGTGTGCCGGGCGGGGCCGCTTTTTTACCCGGGGCCGGGGCCGTTCGGGTGATGGTCGGGGGCTGTGGCAAGAGGGTGTGTGTCACAGCGCCCTCCGGTTCCCCCCAGCCGTCCGGGAACCTATCGTCAAGGTCATGTTCGCTGCCTACGCCGCCCGCATCGACCGTGACCAGCCGCTCTCCGGACTCGAGTTGGGGGAGCGGCCGGCTCCCGAGGCCCGCTCCGGCTGGAGCGTGATCAACGTCAAGGCCGCCTCCCTCAACCACCACGACCTCTGGTCCCTCAAGGGCGTCGGCATCACCGAAGACCTGCTGCCGATGATCCTCGGCTGTGACGCCGCCGGTGTCGACGAGGACGGCAACGAGGTCGTCCTGCACTCGGTGATCGGCCAGAGCGGCCACGGCGTCGGCCCCAAGGAGCCCCGCTCCATCCTGACCGAGCGCTACCAGGGCACCTTCGCCGAGCAGGTCGCCGTGCCGACCTGGAACGTGCTGCCCAAGCCCAAGGAGCTCTCCTTCGCGGAGGCGGCCTGTCTGCCCACGGCGTGGCTGACGGCATACCGCATGCTCTTCACCAACGCCGGTGTACGGCCCGGCGATTCGGTCCTGGTCCAGGGTGCCGGCGGCGGGGTCGCCACGGCCGCGATCGTGCTCGGCAAGGCCGCGGGGCTGCGCGTCTTCGCCACCAGCCGGGACGAGGCCAAGCGCAAGCGGGCGATCGAGCTGGGGGCCGTGGAGGCGGTGGAGTCCGGCGCGCGGCTGCCGCAGCGCGTGGACGCGTCATCGAGACGGTCGGCGCCGCCACCTGGTCGCACTCGGTGAAGTCGCTGAAGCCGGGCGGCACGCTCGTCATCTCCGGGGCGACGAGCGGCGACCGGCCCTCGCATGCCGAGCTGACCCGGATCTTCTTCCTGGAGCTCAAGGTCGTGGGCTCCACGATGGGCACCAAGGACGAGCTGGAGGACCTGCTGTCCTTCTGCGCCGCCACCGGGGTCCGCCCGGTCATCGACGAGGAGCTCCCGCTGGACCGGGCCCGCGAGGGCTTCGAACGGCTGGCGTCGGGGGAGCAGTTCGGAAAGATCGTGCTGACGAACTCCTGAGCCGCGGTCGAGGGGCGGGTCCGTAGGCCGGGCCCGCCCTTTTCCATGCCCAGGTTGTCAACTTTGGTTGACGTCATGAGGGATGTCAACGTAAGTTGACACCATGACCGAAGCAACGGATCTCGCCGAACGGGCGGGCGACCGCGACCCCCGGGTCGCCTGCGGGCCGTCGCCGCGCTGCGCCGGCTCCTTGAACAGCTGGAGTCGGTGCAGGTGCGCAGCGCGCGCAACCAGGGCTGGTCGTGGCAGGAGATCGCCGCGGAGCTCGGTGTGACCAGGCAGGCCGTGCACAAGAAGTACGGGAGGCATTGATGTTCGAGCGGTTCACGAAGGACGCCCGGGCCGTGGTGACGGGGGCGATCGAGCACGCGGAACAGCACGGGTCGGAGACCGTCGACGCCGAGCACCTGCTCCTCGCGCTGCTCGACCGGGAGGGCAGCCGGGCGTCGTTCGCGCTCGCCTCGGTCGGGGGTGCGGGGTGGCTGGAGTCGGTACGGGAGGCGCTGGGCGAGGCCCGTCGGCGCGGAGGGCTGTCCCAGGCCGACACCGACGCGCTGGCCGGACTCGGGATCGACGTGTCGGAGATCGTCGCCCGGGTCGAGGAGGCGCACGGCGTCGGCGCAATGTCCGGCGACCGCACGGGGGCGGGGCGGTGGTCCGGATGGTCGGGACGCCGCCCGTTCGGCCGGAGCGCGAAGGACGTGCTCGTACGGGCGCTGCGCGTCGCCGTCGGCCACAAGGACCGCCACGTCGGCGACGAACACCTCCTGCTCGCCCTGACCACCGGCCCCGGAGTCCCCGCCGAGGTCCTCGCGGCGCACGGGATCACGTACGGGGCGCTGACCCGGGTGCTCTACGGAGGAGGAGAGGCGAAGGCGGGCTGAGGGCGCGGGCCTGGACCGCCCGCGCCCCGAGGTGCCGTCGGCGGCCCCGGGAGGCGGTGTCGGCGGCCCCGGCGAGGCGGTGGGCGGCCCCGGCGAGGCGGTGGGCGGCCCCGGCGAGGCGGTGGGGCGGCCCCGGGAGGCGGTGGGCGGCCCCGGGGAGGCGATGCCGACCGTGCTCATCCCTCCGGTCCTCAGCAACGCCCCGATGTGAGCCGCCGCCGTCGACAAGTGGCGGCGGGCGTCCCGGAGTTGGTCCTGGGTGACGCCGTGGTCGCGGGCCGCGTCGCGGATGTCGTCGCGGAAACGGTCGAGGAGGCGGTCCAGGTCGCGGGCCGGGTCGCCGGTGCCCGTGTCGTGCGCCCAGGCCGGTTCGTAGTCCGCGGGGAAGTCCTCCGGGGTCTGGGAGTACTCGGGCGCCGACGCCGACTTCGCCGACTTCCGTCCCTGCCCGGCGTCACCGCCCCGCCCGAACCCGAAGTCCTTCCCGAACTCCTTGCCGAAGTCCTTCCCGAACTCGCCGAACTCCTTGGCCAGTTCGGTCAGCCCCTCACGCACCCCCGTCGGCCAGTCGCCCCGCGCGAAGTGGTCCTGCACCTGCTCCTGGACCCGCCGGGCGATCCGCTGCACCTCCTCCTGCGCCTGCTCCCGCGCCCGCTCCTGCGCCTCCTTGGCCTGCCGCCGGGCCCGCTGGGCCTCCTCACGGGCCCGCCTGCTCTCGTCCTTCGCGCGCCGGGCCTGCTCCTTCCACTCCTGCTTGACGCGGCGCATCTCCTCCTTGGCCGCGCGCCACGACTCCTTGTCCGCGTACTCCGCGAAGTCCCCGAGCGTGCCGTCCTGGCCTCGGCCGTCGGCACCACCGCGGCGGGCCTCGGAGGCTGCCGCGCGCATCTCGCGCCGCAGATCACCCGCCGCGCCCCGCACATCGGCCCGGATCTCGGCGGCGAGCTCCGCGACCGACTCCCGGATCTCCAGCTCCAGGTCGGCGAGCTCACCGCTGCGGTCGGCCAGCTCGGCGCGGCCCGCGTCCGTGATGGCGTACACCTTGCGGCCGCCCTCGGTGGTGTGTGTGACCAGGCCCTCGGCCTCCAGCTTGGCCAGCCGGGGGTAGACGGTGCCGGCCGAGGGCGCGTAGAGCCCCTGGAAGCGCTCCTCCAGCAGCCGTATCACCTCGTAGCCGTGCCGCGGGGCCTCGTCGAGCAGCTTCAGCAGGTAGAGGCGCAGGCGGCCGTGGGCGAAGACGGGGGGCATGTCAGAGCACCTTCTTGTCGGTCGTGCCGTCGGCCGGGGTGGCATCGGGGGCCTCAGGGGCGTCCGGGGCCTCCGCGGCGCCATCCGGGCCGGAAACGGAATTGTCCCCCGAGTCGCTCTTCGGCCGGTCCACCGGGTCGGGGCCGTCCGCCGGGTCGGCGTCCACCACGAGGTGCTCCCCACCGTGACCGGAGTAATCGTCCGTCCGGACCTCCGTCACGCGCTCCACCGGGTGCTCCGCCTGCGCGCCGGCGGTGCCGCCGTCCTCCCAGTCGCCGTCCTGCTCCTCGTCCTCCCGGGGCGGCCGGTGCAACAGGGCGATCGAGCCGGAGACGGTGGTAGCGCGCAGCTTGCCCGTGCCGGCGCCGAGGCGGCCGGTGACCTTGTGGGCACCCCACTGGCCGTGCACCCGGAGGCCGTCGAAGGCGTTGGAGATGGTGCCGCTGGCCGTGTTGGCCTCCACCTCGGCGTCGGCCGGCTGGGGCAGCCGGATCGCGATCTCGCCGGAGACGCTGGTCAGCCGGACGTCGGTGGGGCCGTTCGGATCGAGGTCCACGATCATCGAGCCGCTGACCGAGTCGGCCTTGACGGAGGAACCCGAGCCCTCGACGACGGTGAGGTCACCGGAGACGGAGTTGAAGCGGAGGTCGCCGGTGACGGCCTGGGCCTCCAGGTTCCCGGAGACGGTGTCGGCGCGGACCGGGCCGGAGAGCCCGACCAGGGTGGTGTCGCCGGTGACGCCCTTCACCGACGAGGCCCCGCGGATGCCCGAGACGACGGCCCCGGCGCCCACCACGCCCACCTCCACGCGCGTGTCGGCCGGAACGGCCAGGGAGACGACGGCACTGCGCCGCCAGCCCTTGCGGTCGAGCCACTTCAGGAAGCCCTTCCAGGGCAGGTCGTCGTAGGCGACGGTGAGGGTGCCGCCCTCCTGGTTCACGACCAGGGGCGGGCCCTCCAGCTCGGAGACCTCCAGGCGGGCGGAACCTTCGTCCGTGCCCACGACGTTCACCGTTCCGTTGACGATGCGCACATGCAGCTCGCGCACCGGCTCGTCGAACGACAGCTTCCCGGGCTCCGAGACGGACCACTCGGACATGGCACTGACCTCCCCGTGACAAAGACACACGACCCACGACACGGCACACGCGACACACACGGCATCACACCGCACACGCCATATCGCGTCTTCCATCATTCACGATATATCGCGGTCACGGAAAGTCAAGACACCCGTTCTGGCGACCCTCGGCGCCCCAAAAATGCTCAAGTCACCCATATCGCCCTAGCGTGTGACCATGCCGACGGAACCCTCCGCTCCCGCCCACGCCTCCGGCGCCCTGCTCCTCTGCCGCGCGGAGCCCGAGGCCGTCGCCCCCGCGGCCCAGCTGCTCCGCGAGCGCACGCTGCTCACGCGCGCGGGCCGGGACTGGAGCGTCCTCGTCCCCGAGGGCACGCCCTGGCGTGATGCCGGCGAGCCCGTCGACCGTGTCCTGACGGGCTGGGCCGCCGCCCTCGCCGTCGGTGCTCCCTGGCCCGTCCTCGCCCTGTGGTGGGACGCCGAACGCAGCGGCTACACCCTCGCCTCCGGCTTCCGCCGCCCCGTCGGCTACGTCTGGCTCGCGAACGGCACCCCGGCCGGCGAGGACGAGGCGATGCGCACCTTCGCCGCCCGGCTCGGCCTCGACCCGGTCCTGGACGTGCAGTCCCTGGACCAGCTGACCGAACCGGACTCCGCCGCCGACGCCCGCGCCCGCCTGACCGGCCTGCTCGCGGTCCTCACCCGCGCGGGCCTCGCGCTCCCCGCCGGCCTCACCCCCGGCGAACCCGCGGACCGCCTCCGCGAGGCCGCCCGGGCCCGGCCGGACATCCGTCCCGTCGAGTGGGAAGGCCGGCAGGAGACGGTCCGCGCCGAACTCGAGGTCGTGGCGGGCCGCCGCCTGGCCCCCTGGCTCCCCTGGTCCGGCGACCCCAGGGCCCGCGCCCTGGCCCTCGCCCAGGTCGCCACCGGCCTCCCGCTCACCGCCTTCGGCCTACGACGCCGCAGCGGCGGCTGGACCACGGCGGGGGCGCTGCTGCTCGCGCACGGGGTGCTGGGCCTGACGTACGACCTGACGCACCCCCGCGAATGAGCCCCCGCACCCAACGAAAAGGCGGAGCACCCCCACGAAAAAGCGGAGCACCCCAGGGGGTACTCCGCTCCTCACAGCCCTACGGCCTATTCGTCGTCCTCGTCGTCCAACCGGGCCAGCCAGGTCGCCAGCCGCTCCACCGGCACCTCGAAGTCAGGATTGAGATCGACGAACGTCCGCAGCTGCTCGGCGAGCCACTCGAAGCTGACCTCCTCCTCGCCGCGCCGCTTCTCCAGTTCCTCGATGCCACGGTCCGTGAAGTACATGCCGTCAAGGATAAGTGCGCGAAAACGGCCGGGCCGCACCCCTCGGGAAGAGGAGCGCGGCCCGGTCGAGCACAGCGGGTGTTACGCCTCGAACACCTCACGCACCAGCTGCTCCTGCTCGGCCTGGTGCCGCTTCGCGGAACCGACGGCCGGGGACGAGGAGTGCGGGCGGGAGATGCGGCGCAAGCGCTCCCCGTGGGGGACGTCTGCGCCGACCGCCAGGTCGAGGTGGTCGATCAGGTTGAGCGCGATGAACGGCCAGGCACCCTGGTTCGCCGGCTCCTCCTGGGCCCACAGGTACTTCTCGGCGTTCGGGTACTTGGCGATCTCGGCCTGGAGCTCGGCACCCGGCAGCGGGTACAGGCGCTCGATCCGGATGATCGCGGTGTCCGTGATGCCGCGCTTGACCCGCTCGGCCTCCAGGTCGTAGTACAGCTTGCCCGCCACGAAGACGACCTTGCGGACCGCGGCGGGGTCCACCGACGCGTCGCCGATGACGGGGCGGAACTGACCCGACGTGAACTCCTCCGTCTTCGACGCGGCGGCCTTCAGGCGCAGCATCGACTTCGGGGTGAAGACCACCAGCGGCTTGTGGTGCGGGTTGTGCACCTGCCACCGCAGGAGGTGGAAGTAGTTCGACGGCAGGGTCGGCATCGCGACCGTCATGTTGTTCTGGGCGCAGAGCTGGAGGAAGCGCTCGACACGGGCCGAGGAGTGGTCCGGTCCCTGGCCCTCGTAGCCGTGCGGGAGGAGGAGGGTGACGCCGGAGGTCTGGCCCCACTTCTGCTCCGCGGCCGAGATGTACTCGTCGACCACCGTCTGCGCGCCGTTGACGAAGTCGCCGAACTGCGCCTCCCACATCACGAGCGCGTCGGGGCGGGCCAGCGAGTAGCCGTACTCGAAGCCCATGACCGCGTACTCGGAGAGCAGGGAGTTGTAGACGTTGTAGCGGGCCTGGTCCTCGGCGAGGTACTGGAGCGGGGTGTACTCCTCGCCCGTCTCGCGGTTGATGAGGACCGCGTGGCGCTGGCCGAAGGTGCCGCGCTGGGAGTCCTGGCCCGACAGGCGGACCGGGGTGCCCTCCAGCAGCAGCGAGCCGACGGCGAGGGTCTCGCCCATGCCCCAGTCGATCGTCCCGTCCTCGACCATGGCCGCCCGGCGCTGCAGCTGCGGCAGCAGACGCGGGTGGACGTGGAAGGAGTCGGGGATGTTGACCTGGGACTCGGCGATCCGCTTCACGACCTCCGTGGAGATCGCGGTGTTCACGGCGACCGGGAACTCCGCCTGCGGGTCCGACACCGGGCCGGTGGCGGGCTGCGAGACGGCCTCGCGGACCTCGGTGAAGACCTTCTCCAGCTGGCCCTGGTAGTCCTGCAGCGCCTGCTCGGCCTCTTCCAGGGTGATGTCGCCGCGACCGATGAGGGACTCGGTGTAGAGCTTGCGCACCGAGCGCTTCTTGTCGATCAGGTCGTACATCAGCGGCTGCGTGAACGCCGGGTTGTCCGACTCGTTGTGACCGCGGCGGCGGTAGCAGATGAGGTCGATCACGACGTCCTTGTTGAACGCCTGGCGGAACTCGAAGGCCAGACGGGCAACCCGGACGACGGCCTCGGGGTCGTCGCCGTTCACGTGGAAGATCGGCGCCTCGATCATGCGGGCCACGTCCGTGGCGTACATCGAGGAGCGCGACGACTCGGGAGCCGCCGTGAAGCCGACCTGGTTGTTGATGACGATGTGGACGGTGCCGCCGGTGCGGTAACCCCGCAGCTGCGACATGTTCAGCGTCTCGGCCACCACGCCCTGGCCCGCGAAGGCCGCGTCACCGTGCAGGGCGACCGGCAGGACGGTGAAGTCCGTACCGCCCTTGTTGATGATGTCCTGCTTGGCGCGGGCGATGCCCTCGATGACCGGGTCGACCGTCTCCAGGTGGGACGGGTTGGCGGCCAGCGAGACCGTGATCTGCTCGCCGTCCAGGCCCGTGAAGGTGCCCTGGGCGCCCAGGTGGTACTTCACGTCACCGGAGCCGTGCATCGACTTCGGGTCGAGGTTGCCCTCGAACTCGCGGAAGATCTGGGCGTACGACTTGCCGACGATGTTGGCGAGCACGTTCAGCCGGCCGCGGTGGGCCATGCCGATGACGACCTCGTCCAGGCGGGACTCGGCCGCGCTGTCGATGACCGCGTCAAGGAGCGGGATGACGGACTCGCCGCCCTCCAGGGAGAACCGCTTCTGGCCGACGTACTTCGTCTGCAGGAAGGTCTCGAAGGCCTCCGCCGCGTTCAGCCGGCGCAGGATGCGCAGCTGCTCCTCGCGCTCGGGCTTGGAGTGCGGGCGCTCGACGCGGTCCTGGATCCACTTGCGCTGCTTGGGGTCCTGGATGTGCATGAACTCGATGCCGGTGGTGCGGCAGTACGAGTCGCGCAGCACGCCGAGGATGTCGCGCAGCTTCATCATCGACTTGCCGGCGAAGCCGCCGACGGCGAACTCGCGCTCCAGGTCCCACAGGGTGAGGCCGTGCTCGGTGATGTCCAGGTCGGGGTGCTTGCGCTGGCGGTACTCCAGCGGGTCGGTGTCGGCCATGACATGGCCGCGGACCCGGTAGGAGTGGATCAGCTCGAAGACGCGGGCGGCCTTGGTGACGTCGTCGTCGTGCGAGGCGTCGATGTCCCGGAGCCAGCGGACCGGCTCGTAGGGGATGCGCAGCGCCTCGAAGATGTCGTCGTAGAAGCCGTTCTCGCCGAGCAGCAGGTTCGCGACGATCCGCAGGAACTCGCCGGAGGCGGCGCCCTGGATGACCCGGTGGTCGTAGGTCGACGTGAGCGTCATGACCTTCGAGATGCCGAGCTTGTTCAGGGTGTCCTGGGAGGTGCCCTGGAACTCCGCGGGGTAGTCCATGGAGCCGACGCCCATGATGACCGACTGGCCGGGCATGAGGCGCGGGACCGAGTGGACGGTGCCGAGACCGCCCGGGTTGGTCAGGGAGACCGTGACACCCGAGAAGTCGTCCATCGTCAGCTTGCCCTCACGGGCGCGGCGGACGATGTCCTCGTAGGCCTGCCAGAACTCGAAGAAGTTCAGCGTCTCGGCCTTCTTGATGCCCGCGACGACCAGCTGGCGGTCGCCGTTGGGCTTCACCAGGTCGATGGCGAGGCCGAAGTTGACGTGCTCCGGCTTGACCAGGGTCGGCTTGCCGTCCTTCTCCGTGAAGGAGTAGTTCATCGACGGCATGGCCTTGATGGCCTGCACCATCGCGTACCCGATGAGGTGGGTGAAGGAGATCTTCCCGCCCCGGGCGCGCTTCAGGTGGTTGTTGATCACGATGCGGTTGTCGAAGAGCAGCTTCACCGGGACCGCGCGCACGGACGTGGCCGTGGGCACTCGATCGAGGCGTTCATGTCTTCGCGACCGCGGCGGCGGGGCCGCGCAGGCGTGACCAGCTCGGGGCCCTCCGCGGAG
>MWJO01000012.1 GCA_002027195.1 Streptomyces sp. GKU 895
GACCCCCTCCTCGACCGGCCGCGGCGTCGCCTCCCCGTCCAGCACGGCCCGTACCGCGACGGCGTGCCCGCCCCGCTCCTCCAGCAACTCCCGTGCCGCCCGCACGTCGTTGACGCAGCCGGACAGCGGTGTGGCGATGTGCGGCGGGTAGGCGTTGACGCCCGCCATGAACGCGTAGATCGTCCCCATGGCCGGAAAGTCTGGCAGGCGGGTCCTTGACCAGTCAGTCGAAGGCTTTCTCCGCCTCCAACTCAGCGACCCGCGCCAGCAGTTCGTCCCGGCCGATGGCGTCCGCCCGGGTCGACGGCACCGTACAGGCGTACGCGCCCGCGACCGCCCCGTACCGCGCACAGCGCAGCGGGTCCGCACCCTCCAGCCGGCCGAGCAGGAACGCGGCGGCGAACGCGTCACCCGCACCGTTGGAGTCCACCACCGCAGCCGGTGGTTCGACGGCGGGTACATGGGTCAGCTCGCCGTCGGCCAGCAGATACGCCCCCTCCGCCCCGGCGGTCGCGACCACGATCCCCGCCCGACCGCGCGCGGCGACGTCCCTCATGGTGGCCTCCGGGTCGGCCAGCGCGGCCGTGGACAGGAAGACCAGGTCGGCGGCGAGGGCGAAGGCCTCGTGGTACGGGTTCTCGCCGTCCCAGTTGTGCAGGTCCGTCGAGACCGTCACCCCGCACTCGCGCAGCACCGGCAGCGCGTGCGCGCACGGGTGGGTGATCACCACGTGCGCGTGCCGGGCGGCGTCCGCCAGGGTGCGCAGGGTGTCCTCGGGGAACCGGTCGGTGTCCTGGCCGCGCGTGATGTCGTACAGGGAGAGCCGGCGCCCGTCCGGGCCGACCAGGTTGACCGCCCGCTTGGTTCCCGAGGCCGAGCGCACCTCGGTGAACGGGATGCCCCGGTCCCGGTGCAACGCCCGCACCAGATCGCCCTCGTGGTCGTCGCCGACGACGTCGAGGTGATGGGCGCGCAGCCCGAGCGCGTGCACGCCGAGCGCGACGAAGTCCCCGCTCTGTCCGGCGCGGCTGACGATGCCCGGCTCGATCATGTAGCTGTCGGCGTAGGGGAGCGGCAGTTCGGGGACGTGGACGACGGTGTCCACGCCGGCGCCGCCCAGGACGAGGACGTCGGTCTCGGGGCTCATGGGAGCCGAGTCAACAGCGGCGTTTCCCGGCGGGCAACAGCTTGCAGAAAATTTCTGCAAGGGCTTCTCCCGCCGCTTCCGCCCCCGGGGCCCCATGACACAGGTTCGTCCGCCATACTTCCGACCGTGGAGCAGCGCATAGGTTCGAGCAGCAAGCCCCTGGAAGGCGCCGGATTCGACCCGGCCTTCATCCCCGGGCTGACCGCACCCGTGTCCGGCGAGCCCGAGGACGCCGAGCCGGCGGACGCCGAGGAGCCCCTCGCGCAGGAGGAGGCCGCCTCCGGGGAAACGGAGACGGCCGAAGCGGAGGAGACCGAGGAGGAAGCGGCGGCCGAGGGCCCCGTCTTCGAGGCCTCCGACCGCCGCGCGAAGATCGTCGCCGACGCGAAGGGCGTCCGCCTCAGCCTCGACGAGGAGCGGTGCGAGTTCGGCTGGGACGAGATCGGCGCGGTCGAGACGGAGTCACCCCGCTTCGGCAAGCGCTTCACGATCACGGTCCACACCCCTGACCGCCGCTGGTACCCGATCGAGATCGAGGCGGCGGCCAGGGCGGACTTCAAGAAGTGGGAAGAACAGCTGGACGCTGTCCTCGACGCCTACTTCGAGGAGTCCGACTAACTGCAGTACTGGGCCGCCTTGCCGATGGACCGGTACATGCAGTCGGCGTTCTCCAGCAGCTGCAGCACGGCGTCCCGGTTCCGGGCGGTCTCCCGCGCGATCACCTCGTCGGGAGGGTAGAACCCACCCTGGGAACTGGACGTCGGATACATCTCGAAGGTGTACGCGAAGATCTTCTGGTTGCCCCACAGCCAGTCGTCGATGGACCCGTCGGTGATGTACAGGTCGCTCGACTGTTCGGGCGTGTAGCCGTTGCTCGCGGCCATCTTCTGCCCGACCGTGGCGAAGGCGTTCCGGTCGTCGGCCGTCATGCCCGTCGTCGTGTCGGCCGTCGTGTACCCGAAGGGCCACAACACCAGCTCGCTGTACGTGTGGAAGTCGATCCCGGCCTTGATCTGCTGGACCCCGCCGACCACCCGGCTGCGCACGAAGTTCGCGACGACCTTCACCTCGGGAGCCGACTCGGCGGCCGATCCGCGGTACGTCTCGGAGGACGTCGACCCGGACGAGCCGCCGCAGCAGCCCCACCGGTAGTTCCAGTTGCGGTTGAGGTCCGTACCGACGTACGAGGACCCGGAGTTGGGCTGCCGGTTCTTCCGCCAGGAGCGGTACGAGCCGGTGGCGACGTCGTACTCGCCGCCGTCGGGGTTGAGGTCCGGCACGATCCAGATCTCCCGGCTGTTGACCAGGCTCGTCACGCGTGAGTCGGTGCCGTAGCCGGAGGTCAGCTGGTCGAGCAGGTAGAGCGCCATCTCGACGGTGAGATGCTCGCGCGCGTGCTGGTGGTGGGTGAACAGCACCTCGGGCTCGGACTCGTCCGTCGCCACGTTGTCGCTGATCTTCAGGGCGACGATGTTCCGCCCCTGGTAGGACGTGCCGATCACGCGCTGGCTCACGATGTCCGGGTGGGCCGCGACGACGGAGTTGATCTCGTTCGTCATCTCCGCGTAGTTGTGATAGCGCGAGTCGGCCGACGGGAAGTCGTAGAGCCGCAGCTCGTCCTCGGCCAGCCGGTCCGGGGCGGAGCCCAATGCCTCGACCTGGTAGCCGAGTCGGCGCAGCTGCTTGATCTGGTCGGCCCGTCCGGAGACCACGACGGTCTCCTCGTCGGCCTCGTCCACCGTGACGCCGGTCTGCTGGATGGCCGTACGGGTCAGCGGGGTGGTGTGCTGGTGGATCTCGTACTGCCGGATGTCGTCCTTGCTGGGCGCCGCCTTGCCGACGCTGTCGGCGGACGCGTCCATCGAGGTCAGGGGCGCGGCGAGCGCCAGGGCGAGCAGGGCGGCGAACGCGGCGGTGCGTCTGCCGCCCCGGGCGCCTGCGCCTCGTGTCCGAAGTCGCATGAAGTCTCCTTGTGGGAGTGGGGAGTGGCGATTCAGTGCGACGTACGTGGTGCGGGTGTGCGGCTCATCGTCGACGCATGGCATGAGCAGGTCAAGAGCGCATCAAGGCGCACTGGCGTGAATCGAATCCTCGTGGCGAACGCTCGCATCGGCTGTTCGAACTCCTGTGTGTAGGTAGTGAATCGGGTAGTCCTCCCCGTGTGCGGGGAGGCCCGGGCGGACATCCTGATGCCATGCTGCGTCCCCGGTACGCCTCGTACCCTCAGCCCCCGCTGGGGGCAGGCCATCTGAGTGTCGAGTACGAGCCCCGTCCCACCGCGGTCCGCGAGGCCCGTGCCCTGGTCCGGCGGCAGTTGGAGGGCTGGGGGCTCGCCGACCGGGACGACGGCACCGATCTCACCGACACCGCCGAACTGCTGGTGAGCGAGCTGGTCACCAACGCCCTGCTGCACTCCGCCGGCAGCCGCCTCCGCCTCACCCTCACCGCCGCGCACGGCGTCCTGCGCTGCGAGGTCTCCGACGTCGCCCCCGCGTGCCCCGGGTCCTGGCGGCCGGCTCCGCCACGAGCGGGCGGGGGATGTTCCTGGTCGACGCGCTCGCCCTGCGCTGGGGCTGCCACCAGGACGGGACGGGCAAGACCGTGTGGTTCGAACTCGGCACCTGCGGGGCGGACGGCTGCGGTCCGCGCCGGCCGTAGGCCCTCTTGTCAGCACCGGCTCTTTGCGGTTTGTTGACCTTCATGGCTGACACCACGGGAAACCCCACCGCCACCCAGGTATCGACCACCCCCACACCGCGCAAGTCCAGTTGGAAGTACATCGGCCCCGGCATCGTCGTCGCGGCCACCGGTGTCGGCGCGGGCGACCTGGTCGCCACCCTCATCGCCGGCAGCAACTTCGGCTACACCCTGCTGTGGGCCGCCGTGATCGGCTGCCTGGTCAAGATCTCCCTCGCCGAGGCCGCGGGCCGCTGGCACCTGTCCACCGGCCGCACCCTCTTCGACGGCTGGGCGAGCCTGGGCCGTTGGACCACCTGGTTCTTCGTCGTCTACGTCGTGATCTGGGGCTTCGTGTACGGGGCGGCGGCGATGTCGTCGAGCGCGCTGCCGCTGCAGGCCCTGTTCCCCGACGTGATGGACCTCGAGTGGTGGGCGGTCGCCTGCGGCCTGGTCGGTCTGGTCTTCGTCTGGTTCAACAAGTACGAGGTCTTCGAGAAGGTCATGACGGTCCTGGTGGGCGTCATGTTCGTGGTGACGGTCTATCTGGCGATCCGGGTCACCCCGAACCTCCCCGACGCCCTCGCCGGCCTCCTGCCCGTCCTGCCCGACGAGAAGGACTCGGTCCTCAACACCCTCGGCCTGATCGGCGGCGTCGGCGGCACCATCACACTGGCCGCGTACGGCTACTGGGTCAACGCCAAGGGCTGGACCGACACCGGCTGGATGAAGGTCATGCGGCTCGACAACCGCGTCGCCTACGCCACCACCGGCATCTTCGTCATCGCGATGCTCTTCGTCGGCGCGGAACTGCTGCACTCGGCGAACGTGGCCATCGCGAGCGGCGACAAGGGCCTCATCCAGCTCAGCGACATCCTGGAGAAGGAGTACGGCTCGGCGACCGCCAAGTTCTTCCTGATCGGCTTCTTCGCCACGTCCTTCACCTCCCTCATCGGCGTCTGGCACGGCGTGAGCCTGATGTTCGCCGACTTCGTCGCCCGTCGGCGCACGGCACAGGCGGCGAAGGGCGAGGAGGTCGCCTCCGGCGCACGCGAACGCTCCTGGCCCTTCCGCGCGTACCTGCTGTGGCTGACCTTCCCGCCCATCGTCCTGCTCTTCCAGGGCCAGCCCTTCCGCCTGATCATCCTCTACGGCGTCCTGGGCGCGGCGTTCCTCCCCTTCCTCGCCGGCACCCTGATCTGGCTCCTCAACTCCTCCCGCACCCCCGCCGAATGGCGCAACGGCCTGCTCAGCAACGTGATGCTGGTGGTCGCCGGGCTGCTGTTCCTGGTGCTGTGCGTGAAGCAGATCTGGGATCAGCCCTGGTCGGAGTTCTTCTGACCGCTCTTCTGACCGTAGAGGTCCTTCCGGCTCGGCCCCCACGCCGAGCTGAGCGCGATCTCCTTGAGCTGGTCCTTGGTCAGGGCGGGCGTGTCACGGCCGGGCGCGTCGTGCGGTCCGCCCGAGTTGTAGGCGCTGATCACCACCCGCAGCCCGTTGATCCGCACGGTGTCGACGGTCCACCTGACCGTGCCCGCCACGTCCTTGTCCCCGGCGTCCTCGCGGGTGACGAGCATCGTGCCGTCGCCGACGTCCTCGGCACCCTCGAAGATGCTGTCCGAGAGCAGGTCCCCCATGTCCGGCTGCACGTTGATCTCGACGAGGCTCTTGCCCTTGCCGTCGTCGACGACCACATAGCCGTACCCGTCCCCGTCCTTGCTGCGCGAGACCACCTGCATCCCGTCGGGCAGCAGACCGGCGAGCGTCTTGGCCGTGTCGGTGACGGGAGCGGACGGCGTCGGCTCCTGAGAGGGCGGCGCGGGAATCGCGTCGATCGCCTTGAGCCAGGCCGGCGCGGTCGCCAGCTCCTTCAACCCGGCGTTGTCCAGCGGCGGTTCGGTGCGGGTGACCGGCGAGCCCTTCTCGGCCGCGGCGTTCCACTCACTCACCGAGACATGCTGCCCCTTGGCGGTCACCAGGTCGGCGTACCACCACTTGGTGGGCTCCCGCTTGTCGGGGTACTCGTACCCCTGGACGATCTTCAGCACCGAGCCGTCGTCGAGCCGGCTGGACTTGCAGTCGTCGTAGGGGGCCAACAGCTTGTCCGGGCACTGGGCCAGCTGACGGGCCTCGTCGCCGCCCACCTCGACCCGGTTCAGGTTCACCGAGACGGCCGACGCCCCGTGCCCGTCGTCCCACACGAGGGCCGCGTACGGTCCCGCCTTGTCTCCCGTGCCGGCGCCGTGCTCCTCGCTGAACTTGCCGTGCCCCAGCCGCTCCTTGAGGGTGTCGATCAGTTCCTGGCCGGAGACGGCGGGGAGGGTCGCTGTGCCGCTCGGATCGGCGGCGACCGACGACTGGTCCCGGCCGGGGCCGCCCCCACCGGGCAGCAGCAGCGCACCGCCCACTCCGACCAGCGCGAGCGAGGCCGCGCCGCCCACCACGGCGGCCCGGCGCCGCAGCCGCAGCCGCCGCCCACGGGCCAGCCCGGCGGTCGTGAGCGCGCTGAGGTTCGGTTCGAATCCGCCGCCGGCGGCACGCAGTTCGGCGGCGACGCGGCCCTCGAAGGGATCGCTGTGCTGGTCAACGGGCATGGCAAACCACCGTTTCCGCGAGGTCTGAGTGAAGTGAGGTCGTAGGGAAGGAGCTTGGGCTAGAAGCGGGCGTACTCGCCGAGGTCCTCGCCGAGCAGCTCCCGAAGCCGGGCGAGGGCCCGTGTGCAGCGGGTGCGCACCGCGGCCGAGCTGGCGTGCATCGCGTCGGCGGTCTCCTCGATCGAGCGGTCCTCCCAGTAACGCAGGACGACCACGGCCCGGTCCTTGGCGGGCAGCCGGGCCAGCGCCTCCAGCAGCGTCAGCCGCAGCGGTACGTCGCGCTGGTCGGCGACGGCCCGGTCGGGAAAGGTGTCGGTGGCCCGCTCCCTGCTGCTGCGCCGCCGCTGATGGGCGAGGAAGGAGCGGGTGAGCACGGTCTGCGCGTACCCGGCGGGGTTGCCGACCCGGCTCACCCGTGCCACGCGATGTAGAGCCGGCCCAGGGTCTCCTGGACGAGATCCTCGGCGAGATGCGTGTCACCGGCGGTGAGCAGACACGCGGAGCGGTACAGGTGCCCCGCGCGCGCCGCTGCGAACTCCGCGTACTGGTCCGCAAGGACCTGTCTCATGTGTTCCCCCTGCTCGTGGGTGCCCGGCGTGCACCGTCCTCACTTGTACTGATGCGGTGGGCCCGGGGAAATGTTTCACGGCCCCAGGTAGGTTGCGTCACGGAAGTTGTACGACTGTCGCACGAGGTAACTCACCGGGGGACCGATGACCCAGCCACCGCCCTACGGCCCGCCACCCGGAGGCTTCGGCCCCCCGCCCCCGCAATACGCCCCGCAGTACCCGCCGCAGTACGCGCCCCAGCCGGCGGCGGCCCCCGCCGGCCCGGAGTTCATGGCCGTGGACCGCCACAACTCCGTGGTCGTCGACATGTCCGGCGTCGCCTTCGAAATACGCGACGCGGAGGCCGAGTTCAGCTGGCCCGAGATCCACACGGTCCACTACAAGGCCACCCCGAACGGCAAGGCCCTGGTCGTCGCGGTGGTCCTGCACAACGGCCAGTTCTACGAGTGCCAGGTCGAGGCCAAACCCAAGGACCGCCTGCGCGAGTGGTTCGCGGGCCTCCAGGCGATCCTCGGCTACTACAAGCCGATGCGCTGACCCGTACGACACCTTCGCGAAACCTTCGCGAACCCTGGAAACACGAAAGGCAAGAAGGTGCGGACACCTCTTGCCATATTCAATGTATAGCGCACCGGGGGCCTTGCGGCAAGGCCCCCCTCGTACCGCAGAATCGTCGGCCTGAAGCCGTCACCTGCGGAAATGAGGAAGTCGCGGATGCGTGTTGTGCTGCTGACCTACGGGTCGCGCGGAGACGTGGAGCCGATGGCGGGCCTCGCCGTGGCGCTGCGGGAGCTCGGCGCGCAGGTGCGGGTCTGCGCGCGCCCGACTTCGAGGAGCTGCTGGCCGGCGTCGGCGTCCCGCTGGTGCCGGTCGGGCCGTCGGTGCGGACGCTGGCGACGGACGCCGTGACCGGGAAACCGGCGAAGCTGCCCCCGACCATGGCCGAGCGGGCCGCCGGACTGTTCGACTCGGTGTACGGCGCCGTCGCCCCGGTCGCCGCCGGGAGCGACCTGGTGGTGGCGACGGGCCTGCTCCCGGCCGCCGCCGGCGCGCGGGCGGCGGCGGAGAAGGCGGGCGTCCCGTACGCGTTCGTCTCCTGCTTCCCGTCCTACCTGCCCTCCCCGCACCACCCGCCGCTCGCCTTCCCGGGCCACCCGCTCCCGGCGGACGTCACGGACAACCGGGTGCTGTGGGACCAGAACGCCGAGATCCTGAACGAGCTGTTCGGCGGCGCGGTCAACGCCCGCCGCGCGGCGCTCGGCCTGCCCCCGGTGCCGGACTTCCGCGACCACGTCCTCACCGACCGCCCGCTGCTCGCGGCCGACCCGGCCCTGAGCCCCTGGCAGCAGCCGGCCGACCTCGACGTCGTCCAGACCGGCGCCTGGATCCGCCCCGACGTCCGGCCCCTCCCCGAGGACCTGGAGAAGTTCCTGGCGGCGGGCGCCCCGCCGGTCTACGTCGGCTTCGGCAGCATGCCACTGCGGGACGCGGCCGATGTCTCCCGGGCGGCCGTGGCGGCGGTCCGGGCGCAGGGACACCGGGTGCTGCTCGGGCGCGGCTGGGCCGACCTGGCACTGATCGACGGCGCGGACGACTGCCTCGTCGTCGGCGAGGTCAACCAGCAGGAGCTGTTCCGCCGGGTGGCCGCGGTCGTGCACCACGGTGGCGCCGGCACCACCACGACCGCCGCCCGGGCCGGGCGCCCCAGGTGATCGTGGCCCAGATGGCCGACCAGCCCTACTGGGCCGGCCGGATCGCCGAGCTGGGCGTCGGCGCGGCCCACGACGGCCCGACACCGACGTACGCCTCCCTGGCGGCCGCGCTCACCGTCGCCCTGGCCCCCGAGACCCGCGAACGGGCGCGGTCCCTGGCGGCCGAGGTCCGCACGGACGGGGCGACGACGGCGGCGAAGCTGCTGTTCGAAGGCGTCGCCGCGTAGGGTCGCCGGGCGCCACCGCGCCGGGTCGGGAGCCTCTGGCGCCCACGTCATGTCGTAATTCATCCAGAGAAAGCCATATTCGGCCTCGCATCGGAGCTGATCACGTGAACCCCCAGGGAACCGCCACCACGGCGTTCGCCCTCCCCGACCGTCTCTCCGCCAAGGCCGACCCCGCCCTGATCGCCGGTGACGAGCGGCACTTCGCGGCGATCGCGGCGAGCCTGGCGGAGTCGATCGCCGAGCTGTCCGTCCGCCTCGACGCCGAGCTCAAGGCGCCCGGCGGCGCGGGCCGGGCCGCGATGGACCGGGACGCGGAGATCCACCGTCTGACCGCCCGGCTGCGCACCCTGCGCCGCTTCGGCCTCGACCTGTGCCTCGGCCGCATGGTCACCGCCGACGACCCCGAGCCGCTCTACGTCGGCCGTCTCGGCCTCACCGACAGCGAGGGCGCCGACTCCTGATCGACTGGCGTTCCCCGGCCGCCGAGCCCTTCTTCGCCGCCACCCACGCCCACCCGATGGGCCTGACCAGCCGCCGCCGCTACCGCTGGACCGACGGCCGGATCAGCGACTACTGGGACGAGGTGTTCACCGCCGACGGACTGGAGCGGCAGGTCGCCCTCGACGACCAGTCCGCCTTCATCGCCAGCCTCGGCAGCAACCGCTCCGACCGGATGCGGGACGTCCTCGCCACCATCCAGTCCGACCAGGACGCCATCATCCGCGCCGGCTCGCGCGGCGCGCTCGTCGTCGACGGCGGCCCCGGCACCGGCAAGACGGTCGTCGCCCTGCACCGCACCGCCCACCTCCTCTACTCCGACCCCCGCCTCGGCCACCGCAGGGGCGGCGTCCTCTTCGTCGCCCGCACCGCCCCTACCTCTCCTACGTCGCCGACGTCCTCCCCAGCCTCGGCGAGGAGGGTGTGCAGACCTGCATCCTGCGCGACCTGGTCGAGGAGGGCGCCGAGGCAGGCCTGGAACCCGACCCTGAGGCGGCCCGCCTGAAGTCCTCGGCGGACCTGGTGAAGGCGATCGAGAAGGCCGTACGGTTCTACGAGGAACCGCCCACCGAGGGCATGACGGTGACGGTCGACCACACCGACCTGCGCCTGACCGCCGCCGACTGGGCCGAGGCCTTCGACGCCCCGGAACCGGGCACCCCGCACAACGAGGCCCGTGGCCAGATCTGGGACAAGCTGGTTTCGATCCTGGAGGAGAAGTACGAGGGCCGCGACGACGTCCCGCCGCAGCTGTTCCGCAGGGTCCTGCGCCAGAACAAGGAACTGGTGGGCGCCCTCAACAGCGCCTGGCCCCTGCTGGAGGCGACGGACCTGGTGGGCGACCTGTGGACCGTCCCCGCCTATCTGCGCCTGTGCGCCCCGTGGCTCACCCGCGACGAGGTCCGGACCCTGCAACGCGCGAACCCGACGGCCTGGACCGTCTCCGACCTCCCCCTCCTCGACGCGGCCCGGCAGCGCCTCGGCGACCCGAAGGCGGACGGCCGCAAACGCCGGCAGGAAGCCGCCCTCGCCGCCCAGCGCGAGCAGATGGCGCAGGTCGTCGAGAACCTGATCGCGGCGGACCCGGACGGCGAGGGCCTGATGACCCAGCTGCGCCGCGCCGACTTCCAGCGCAACCTGGTCGACGAGTCCGAACTCGCCGTCGCCGAACCGGACCTCCTCGCAGGCCCGTTCGCGCACATCGTCGTGGACGAGGCCCAGGAACTCACCGACGCCGAATGGCAGATGCTCCTGCTGCGCTGCCCGTCCCGCAGCTTCACCATCGTCGGCGACCGTGCCCAGGCCCGCCACGGCTTCACCGAGACCTGGCAGGAGCGCCTGCGCCGGGTCGGCCTGACCAGCATCACCATGGCGTCCCTGAGCATCAACTACCGCACCCCGGAAGAGGTGATGACGGAGGCCGAGCCGGTCATCCGCGCCGCCCTCCCGGACGCCAACGTCCCCACCTCCATCCGCAGCAGCGGCATCCCGGTCCTGCACGGCCCGGTCGCGGACCTCCCGTCGATCCTCGACACCTGGCTCGCCGACCACCCCGCCGAGGGCATCGCCTGCGTCATCGGCGACACGACCTTCGAGCCCACGGCCCGCGTCCGCTCCCTGACTCCGGAACTGTCCAAGGGCCTGGAGTTCGACCTCGTGATCCTGGTCGACCCGGAGAACTTCGGCACGGGGATCGAGGGCGCGGTGGACCACTACGTGGCGATGACACGCGCGACCGAACGGCTGGTTGTTCTGTCCAGCCCCTGACAATGTGGTGCATGACGTCGACCACTCAGGAGCCCCTCATGCCCGTCGTCCGCGCCCGCAAGCGTCCGGTGACCGTGCGCGCGCTGCTCTGGACGGGCCGGGAAGAGGACCTGCCCGCCGTCCGTGCCTTCCTCGGCGACGACTTCGTCGCCTCGGAAGAGCGGGACGGCGGGCGGGTCCTGCGCATCCGCACCATGGAGCGGGGCTCGGCGCCGGACGAGATCCCGCCCGGCTGGATGCTGATCGAGGGAGTGCGCGGCGAGCACTACGCCTGTGAGCCGGAGATCTTCGCCGAGACCTACGAGCTGCTCGGCGCCGACGGCGACTGAGCGGTCCGGCCGGCTACGGCAGCCCGTGCACGTGCGGCCCCACCGCGTTCGACCAGGCGTTCCCGGCCGAGGCGTCCCAGTTCGTCGACCAGGTCATCGCGCCCCGCAGGTCGGGATAGGTCTTCGACGGCTTGAAGGAACCGCACCCCGTGCCCTTGGTCAGGCAGTCCAGGGCGTTGTTCACCACGGTCGGTGACACGTACCCGCTGCCCGCGCCGCTCGTCGAGGCCGGCAGGCCCAACCCCACCTGGGACGGGGCGAGTCCGCCCTCCAGCTGGATGCAGGCCAGCGCGGTGAGGAAGTCCACCGAGCCCTGCGAGTACACCTTGCCGTCACAGCCCAGCATCGAACCGCTGTTGTAGTACTGCATGTTGACGACGGTGAGGATGTCCTTGATGTTGAGCGCGGTCTGGAAGTAGCCGTTGGACGTCGACTGCATGTCGATGGTCTGCGGCGCCATCGTGATGATCAGCGACGAGCCCGCCTTCGAGGACAGCGACCGCAACGCCTGGGTCATGTAGGTGGCGTTGATGCCGTTCTCCAGGTCGATGTCGACGCCGTCGAAGCCGTACGTCTGCATCAGGGAGTAGACAGAGTTGGCGAAGTTCGTCGCGGAGGTCGGGTCGTTGATCGACACCGTGCCGTTCTGGCCGCCGACCGAGATGATCACCTTCTTCCCGGCCGCCTTCTTCGCCGCGATGTCCGCCTTGAACTGGTCGACGGTGTAACCGCCGAGACCGGCCGAGTCGAGGTTGAAGGTCACCGCGCCCGGCGTCGTCGTCGCGTCCGCGAAGGCCACGGCGATGATGTCGTACTGGGACTGGACGGCGGAGATCCGCTGCACGGTGGCGCCGTTGTTGAAGTTCTGCCAGTAGCCGGTGACCGCGTGCTTCGGGAGCGCCGGGCCGGTCGGGGTCGCCGTCGTCGTCCCCGTCACGGTCGCCGACTTCGGGGACTCACCCGCCGAGTTCGTCGCCGTGACCTGGAAGGAGTACGAGGTGGAGGCCGCGAGGCCCGTCACCGTGGCCGACGTGCCCGTCACCGCCGTCACCTTGGTGCCGTTCCGGTAGACGTTGTAGCCCGTGGCGCCGGAGACCGTGTTCCAGGTCAGCGACACCGACGAGGACGACGTACCGGAGACCGCCAGGCCGGCCGGTGCGGCCGGGACCGTCGGCGTCGGGTCGGTGCCGCCGCCTCCGTCGGGGCCGTAGACCGAGAGGTCGTCGGCGTAGTAGGCGGCCTGGCCGTACCAGCCGTGGGTGTAGACCGTGACCGAGGTCGTGGAGGAACCCGTGGTGAAGGTGGTCGACAGCTGCTTCCAGGACGTGGAGTCGGGGGTCCAGGTGGACACGTCCGTCGTGCCGGTGCCCGTGACACCCAGGTAGGAGTAGCCGCCCTGGACCCACGCGCTCAGCGTGTACGTCGAGTTGGGCTTCACGGCGACGGACTGGGTGCACTTGGCGTTGTCCTGGCCCGCCGGGGTCGCCTTCAGGGCGGCGGCGCCCGAGTGGACCGGCGAGGAGACGGTCGCCCCGCTGCTCGCCGTGCAGGTCCAGTTGGTCAGGCCGGACTCGAATCCGGCGTTCTTGGCGTTGTTCACGTCGGCCGCGGAGGCCTGTCCCGCGCCCGCGAGGGAGAGGGAGAAGGCGACGAGGGCGGCGGTGACGGCTCCGGACCAGAGCCGGGTCGATCGTCTCTGTGGGGACATGACAATAAGCTGGTCCAGACCAATCCATCTGTCAATAGGTCCAGACCAAAGTGCCTGCCGTGACGGACCGTCCGGCATGGGTCCCTGGGCCCACCCGACGGCCCTGGCAAGGGCCCCAGGGCCGAAATGCGTCGGGCAAGATGCTCAACCTGCCCCGATTTGACGCACCTTGTGTAACGGCAGTTCCTCGCCAGCTACACAAACGCTGTTCTCCGGTCACAACCGCGTGGTTAGAGTGCTTGCGTAGTCACGCAGTGAAATCGACTGGGTGGGTCGGGTGACGCCGGTCGGGCCGGCGAGGCATGGGAACGGGGAGCTGCGCGTGCCAACTGCCATTGCCGTGACCGGTGCCGACATGGCACTGCCGCCGCAGGACGAACGGACCGTGCCCGCGGTCGTCCTCAAGGACCTCGACCGGCAGCCGCTGGACCAGGCGCTGGCGGCGCTGCAACAGCTGATCGACCAGTGCGGGCATGTGATCGTCGTGTGCTCGCGGGTGGTCGCACCCGGTGTCGAGCGGCGGCTGCACACCATCCGCTCCCTGCTGGAAAGCGACCGGATCGCGTTCTTCCGTCCCGATCTGCCACCCCTCGGACTGGCTGTCCTGGCGCGCCAGTTGCGCCAGCTCGCCTCCTGCGACCTCAGCCCCGGCGTCCTCGCCTCCGCCGGCCGGCTGCTCACCCACTACATCCACGCCGGTGCCGTCCTCGGCTCCGTCACCAAGCTCGACCGCGTCCCCGTCGGGCTGAAGTCCCACGCCAAGTCCTGGGTGCCCGGCAGCCAGTTCGGCGTGATCGCCCACCCCGAGCCGCAACTCGTCCGCATCGGCCCCGAAGCGTCCCTGTCGGGGCCCGAGTTCGCCACCTCGATGCTGGTCGCCAAGGGCCAGCTCCAGACCGACTGGGTCGCCAACACCCTGGCGCCCGCCTGGAACGTCCAGGGACTGCGGGAGGCCCCGCTGCCCGCCGAGTCCGCCGCCTGGTGGGGTACGGCCAAGCTGGTCGAGTTCTGCACCTTCCTGCCCGACCTCTCGGTCCTCTACCAACTGGTGACATCCGTCCGGCAGTCCAGCTGCCACTGGTGCGGCATCGACGTCATCGGCGACCGCTGCGTCTTCTGCTCCGCCACCTCACCCGTCAACGAGAACCAACTCACCGCCGGGTGAGCCCTGCCGACCCACATCCCCCAATGAGGTTGTCCGGTTCATGAACTCCCGTCAGCGCCGCGGCGTCATACTCCTGATCCTGTCGGTCGTCTGCGCCCTGGCGGCCTTCGCCGGTGTGCTGTCCGTCATCGACGACGTGAAGTCCAAGGTCGGCCCCGAGGTCACCGCGTACGAGGTCAAGGCCGAGATCCAGCCCTACACGGCACTGAGCAGGGCCCAGTTCGAGAAGATCTCGATGCCCGAGCGCTGGCTGTCGGCCAACGCCGTCACCGATCTCCGCGACATCGAGGGCAAGATCGCGGTGACCAAGCTGGAGAAGGGCTCCCTGCTGCAGAGCGACATGATCGTGGCGCAGCCGGCACTGCAGCCCGGCCAGCAGGAGGTCGCCATCATGATCGACGCGGCGACCGGCGTCGCCGGCAAGATCACACCGGGCTCCACGGTCAACGTGTACGCCACCTTCGAGGGCGAGCGGAACGGCAGCTCCGCCCAGCCCGCCCAGTCGAAGATCATCGTCACGAACGCGAAAGTCCTCGACGTCGGCAAACTGACCTCGCTCGACCCCGACGAGAGCAACCGGGACCAGCGCTCCAAGGAGGCCGTCCCGATCACCTTCGCCCTCTCCACCCTCGACGCCCAGCGCCTCACCTACGCCGAGTCGTTCGCCGAGCGGGTCCGGCTCGCCCTGGTGGCCCCCGGCGGCGACCGGCCGGTCCCCGACCAGGACCGCACGTACGAACTCGCGAAGGACAAGTGAGAGCCGTATGCCCACGAGGATCCTGCCGGCCGTAGGCGACGCGGACGCCGTCCGCTCCATCACCACCCTCCTCAGCCAGCTCCCGGACGCCGAACCGGTCGCCCCGGTCGTCGACTCCACGCAGCTCGTCGACACCCTGGCCCGCCTCGCCGCCGAGTCCGTCGACGAACTCCCCGAGGTCGTCGTCGTCCACGAACGCATCGGCCCCGTCCCCGCGCTGGAGCTCATCCGCGAAGTCGCCCTGCGCTTCCCCGCGGTGGGCGTCATCCTCGTCACCTCCGACGCGAGCCCCGGCCTGTTCCAGGCGGCCATGGACTACGGCGCCCGCGGCCTCGTCGCCCTCCCGCTCCACTACGACGAGCTGGCCAGCCGCGTGCAGGCCGTCGCCGCCTGGTCGGTGGGGGTACGACGTCATCTCGGCGCCGGGGCCGACGTGTTCACCGGCGTCGGCGGCACCGTGGTCACCGTCAGCGGCGCGAAGGGCGGGGTGGGCGCGACCCTCACCGCCATCCAACTCGCCCTGGCCGCCCAGGCGTCAGGCCGCAGCACCGTGCTGGTCGACATGGACCTCCAGACCGGTGACATCGCCTCCTTCCTGGACGTGCAGTTCCGCCGGTCGGTCGTGGACCTCGCGGCGATCACGGACATCTCCCCGAGGGTCCTCGCGGACGCCGTCTACCGCCACGACACCGGCGTCGCCCTGCTCCTCGCCCCCGGCGAGGGCGAACGCGGCGAGGAGGTCACCGACCGCGCCGCCCGCCAGATCGTCAGCGCCCTGCGCTCCCGCTACGAGGTCGTCGTCGTCGACTGCGGCGCGCAACTCGGCGGCGCGGGCGCGGCGGCGGTGGAGATGGCGGACGCCGCCCTGCTGGTCACCACGCCGGACGTGGTCGCGGTACGCGGCGCCAAGCGGGCCGTCCGCATGTGGGACCGGCTCCAGATCCGCAAGGCCGAGGAGACGACCGTCGTCGTCAACCGGCACACCCGCGGTACGGAGATCCAGCCCCACCTGATCCAGCGGATCACCGGCACCCCCGTCGCCGGGACCGCGATCCCCGCCCACTTCAAGGAACTCCAGGGCGTGGTGGACGCGGGCCGCGTGCACGAGCTGGACAACAAGAGCACGGTCAAGCAGGCGATGTGGGCCCTGGCCGGGGAGCTGGGGCTGGTCAAGGCACGGGAGGCGGCCGGTGCGCACAAGGGCGGCGGGCGCGGCGACCGGGGCGCGGTGAGCTTCCGCAGGCGCAGGGAGCTCGGGCCGTGAGGCGGCGCCGGCACGGAGGTCCCGGGCGGGGCTCGCGGGACTCCGGTCAGGTCACCATCGAGTTCCTCGGGATGACACCGCTGATCATCGCCACGCTGGTGCTGGTGTGGCAGTTCGTGCTGGTGGGCTACACGTTCACGCTGGCCGGGCATGCCGCGGACGAGGCGGTACGGGCGGGGACGGCGTCCGAGGGCCAGGCGGCCTGCCAGGAGGCCGGCCTCAAGGACCTGCCCGGCGCGTGGCAGGGCGACGCCCAGGTGACCTGCACGGCGGACGGCGACTACGTCACGGCCGACGTGTCCCTGAAGGTGCCCGTGCTCTTCCCCGGCGCGATCGGCTTCCCGTTCACCGTCGAGGGCCACGCGGGGGCCGTGCAGGAGGAGAAGGACTGAGATGTCGTACGACGGGAAAGTCCTCGGCGGTCGCGCGGCCCGGCGTGACCGGGGCCAGGTCGCCATCGAGTACCTGGGTTTCATCCCGATCCTGCTCCTCGTCGCCCTCGCCGGCGTCCAGGTCGGGCTCATCGCCTACGCCGCCCAGCAGGCCGGCACGGCGGCCAGGGCCGGGGCGCGGGCCGCCTCGCTGGAGCGCAGCGCACAGGAAGGCTGCGCGAACGCGGTGAGCGACTGGCTGTCCGTGTCCTGTTCGGCCGCCCAGGGCGACGACACGGTGACGGTCACCGCCACCGTCGACATCCCCCTCCTCGTCTGGGACTTCGGTAACGCGACCAAGACCGCCACCATGCCGCTCGACCACTGAACGAGGTACGACCATGAGCCTGCGCGCACGCATCAGCACGCCCGAGGAGAACGGCGCCCGGGGCGAGGACGGCCACCTCGTCTCGTCGTACCGCGCCAAGCTGCTGGAGGAGATCGACCTCGCGGAGATGAGTTCGCTCGCGGCGGCCGAGCGCCGGGCCCGTCTGGAGCGGGTGCTCGGGCACATCATCAGCCGTGAGGGCCCGGTCCTGTCGACGGTCGAGCGCTCGCAGCTGATCCGCAGGGTCGTCGACGAGGCTCTGGGGCTGGGCATCCTGGAGCCCTTGTTGGAGGACGCGTCGATCACCGAGATCATGGTCAACGGCCCGGACGCGATCTTCGTGGAACGCGGCGGCCGGGTCGAGCAGTTGCCGCTCCGCTTCCCCTCCCACGACCAGCTGATGCAGACCATCGAGCGGATCGTGTCGACGGTCAACCGCCGGGTGGACGAGTCGAACCCGATGGTGGACGCCCGTCTCCCGTCGGGCGAGCGCGTGAACGTGATCATCCCGCCGCTGTCCCTGACCGGCGCGACCCTGACCATCCGCCGCTTCCCCCGCTCCTTCACGCTCCACGAGATGATCGGCTTCGGCTCGCTGGACGAGCACATGCTGTACCTGCTGGCGGGCCTGGTCCGGGCGAAGTTCAACATCATCGTCTCGGGCGCGACGGGCACGGGAAAGACCACCCTCCTGAACGCCCTCTCCGGCCTCATCCCCGACCACGAACGCATCATCACCATCGAGGACTCGGCCGAACTCCAGCTCCAGCAGGCCCACGTCATCCGGCTCGAGTCCCGCCCCCCGAACGTCGAGGGCAAGGGCCAGATCACCATCCGCGACCTGGTCCGCAACTCCCTGCGGATGCGTCCCGACCGGATCGTCGTGGGTGAGGTCCGGGGCGGCGAGTCCCTCGACATGCTCCAGGCGATGTCGACGGGCCACGACGGCTCCCTCGCCACCGTCCACGCCAACAGCACCGAGGACGCCCTGATGCGGCTCAAGACCCTCGCCTCGATGTCCGAGGTCGGCGTCCCCTTCGAGGCGCTGCACGACCAGATCAACAGCGCGGTCGACGTCATCATCCAGCTGACCCGCTTCCCGGACGGCGCCCGCAGGATCACCGAGATCGCCGTGCTGGACAGCCACGGCGGCGAACCGTACCGCCTGGCCACGGTGGCCCGCTTCGACGCCGAGCCGATGGCGGCGGACGGCCGCGTCTACGGCACCTTCGCCTACGCCCCGCTGCCGCGCCCCACGGCGAACCGCCTCTACATGGCGGGCCAGCCCATCCCGCAGGCCTTCGGCGTGGCCCAGTCCGTGGCCGAGCTGACGACCCGAGAAACCAGGTAGGTGGACTGGCTGATGGAACTGCACACCCTGGTCCAGCTGGCGACCGGCCTCACCCTGCTCACCTGCGGCCTCGCGGTGGCGGGCCTGCACGCGTACGCGATGGGCAAGGCCCAGCGCCAGGCCCTCATCGACCGCCTCTCGGCGACCGGCCAGGTGGAGGCGGGCCTGCGCAGGCGCCGCTTCCCGAAACTGGACCGGCGGCTGCGCCGCACGAGGTTCGGCAGGAAGCTGGAGCTGCGCCTCGCGGCCACCGGCCTGGACATCACGCCGGGTGAGTTCTTCGTCTACATGATGTCGAGCGCGGCCGGCCTGTTCCTGGTCGGCCAGGCGTCCCTGGCTCCTTTCTTCGGCCCGCTCGCGGGCTTGCTGGGCATCTGGGCGGCCCTCCAGTTCCTCAACTGGCAGCGCCAGAAGCGCATTGAGAAGTTCATCAACCAACTCCCGGAACTCTCCCGGATCCTGGCGAACGCCACCCAGGCGGGCCTGGCCCTGCGCACGGCCATCGGCATGGCGGCGGAGGAGCTGGAGGCCCCGGCGGGGGAGGAGCTGGGCAAGGTGGCGAACCAGCTGGCACTGGGCGCGTCGCTGGACGACGCGTTGGGGGAGATGGCGGAGCGGCTGCCGTCGCGCGAACTGGTGGTCCTGGTGACGACCCTGGTCCTCTCCAACCGGGCAGGCGGCCAAGTGGTCGGCGCCCTGCGCAACTTGACGGAGACGCTGGAGGAGCGCAAGGAGACCCGCCGTGAGGTCCGCACCCAGCTCTCCCAGGTCAACATGACGTCGTACGCGGTCCCGGTGCTCGGCATCGGCTCCCTGTTCCTGATGAACGGCGTGAAGGACGGCGCCCTGGACCGCATGACCGGCTCCCCGATCGGCCAGGGCGTGGTGATCGTGGCGTTCGCGATGTACGCGGTGGGCTTCATCCTGATCCGCCGCATGTCCCGTATCGACGTGTGAAAGCAGGTGTGACATGGCGATCGGACTGGCACTGCTGATGGGACTGTCCGTCTGGGGCATCTTCGCGGGCATCCGCATGTACCGGGCGGACGCGAAGCTGCCGAGCGACCTGATGCTGGCCCTGGAGGTCGGCGCCACGCGCACCGGCGCGGTGGACTCGGTGATCGACCGGCTGGGGATGCGGTACGCACCGGCGGTACTCCGCCTGATGGGCCCGAAGCAGGTCGCGAAGTACCGGCGCAAGATCGACCTGGCGGGCAATCCCGGCGGCCTGACGATCGACCGCTACGCGGCCCGCCGGGCGGTGTACGGCTTCCTGGGCGGCTTCGGCGGCCTGCTGTGCGTCATGCGGGGCAGCTGGCTGCTGGCCCTCCTCCTCTTCGCGTTCGGCGCTTTCTGGACCGAGGTCGGCATCTGGTCGGCGATCCGCGTCCGCAAGGACGTCATCGAGCGCACCCTGCCGGACTTCCTGGACGTCCTGGCGGTCGTGGTCAGCGCGGGCCTGGGCTTCCGCCAGGCGCTGGACCGGGTGGCGACGAAGTACGAGGGCCCGTGGGCCGACGAACTCCGCATCACGCTGCGCCAGATGGACCTGGGCATGAGCCGCAGGCAGGCCTTCGCGGAGCTGCGCCGCCGCAACGACTCAGAGCAGGTGGCGATGTTCGTGACGGCGCTCCAGCAGGGCGAGGAGTTGGGCGCCCCGATCGTCGACACCCTCATCGCGCTCGCCAAGGACATGCGCCGCACGGATGCGCAGAACGCCCGCCGCAAGGCCGCTCGCGCGGTGCCCAAGGCGACGATGATGATCACCACGTTCATGGTCCCGGCGACGATGCTGCTCCTGGGGGCCGGCTTGATCCTGGGCTCGGGGACGGACTTCGGTTCGATCACGGGGAAGTAGGAGTGGGAGGCCGGGATGGCGATCACGCGGGCGAGGGCGGATGGGGCCAGGGGGCTACGGCGGCGCCCGAAAACGGCGGGGGAGGAGGCGCCGGGGTCGGGGGCCCATGCGACTGTGCGGTCAACCGCCGATGGCGCTGAGCCCCCACAGGGGCCACCCGCAGCCGGCGACGAAAGCTGCACGGGTGGTGCGGGCGGGAACCCTAAAAATCCGGCCGAAGGCCGGATGCCGATGCCCACCCACGACCCCGCACCCACCATCCCCCTCCAAGCCAACGCACTCCAAGCCATGTGCCGCCAAGTCTTCGGCTTCCGCCTGGCCATGATCGCGCTCGCCGCCCCCGCCGCCCTCCTCAACGCCGCCCCCGGCCTGGGCGCGCGCCTGGTCGCCGCAGCCGTACTCGTCACCTTCATGGGCTCGTACGTCCTCTTCAGGGACTGGGAACGCTTCGGCCCACTCCTCCTCCGCCACCCCATCCTCCTGGCCGCGGACACCCTCTTCGGCGCGCTCCTCCTCATCTCGGCCGCCCCGACACCACCCTCGCCTACGTCAGCGTCTGCACCCCCCTCCTCGCAGGCCTGGTCTACGGCTGGCGAGGCGCAGGCTGCTTCGCCTCCCTCCAGGGCCTGATCCTCGTCACGGTCTACGCCGCCTCGAAGGACCTGCACCCCACGGTCGCCGAGGCATTGCTCCTCCCAGGCCTCTGCGTGGTCACGGGCGCCATGGGCGTGACCCTGCGCAACCTCCTCCTCCGCTTCGGCGCCGCCACCCAGGCCCTGACCGCGGTGCAGGCCCGCCTGGCGGCGACGGAGGCGGTCGCCACGGAACGCGCCCGTCTGGCCCGCGAGATGCACGACTCGGTGGCGAAGACGCTGCACGGCGTGGCCCTGGCGGCAGAAGGCCTGGCGTCCTCGGCGGGCGCGGCGAACACGGACCCGGCCCTGCTGAGGAGCCAGGCCGACCTGGTGGCCCGCTCGGCTCGCAGGGCAGCCGCGGAATCCCGAGAACTCCTGTCAGACCTCCGCCGCCAGGCAACCCGGGACCAAGACACGGACGTGATGTCCGAACTAGCCGCCAGAACGATCGACTTCAGCACCCGCACCGGCCTGACAGCCGCCTACCACCCCACAGGCGAACAGACCACCCCCGTCCCCCCGCTCCCACCCACCGTGGCCCGCAACGTCCTCACCATCGCCACCGAGGCCATGGAGAACGCCCACCGCCACGCGTCCCCGACCCAGGTGGACGTGAGCGCGGGGGTCCACGGCGACCTCCTGCGCATCACGGTCTACGACGACGGCCGCGGCCTCCCCGAAAACACCACCCTCGAACAACTCCGCAGAGCAGGCCACTTCGGCTTGGTGGGCATGGTCGAGCGAGCAGCGTCCATGGGCGCCCGTATCCGCATCGGCCGAGGAGACCACCCCAAGGGCACGGAGGTCCGCCTGGAACTCCCGCTGGCCACGATCCGAGAGGAGGCCGCATGACACCCGACCAGCGTCTACGGGTCCTGGTGGCGGACGACAACCCGGTGGTCCGCGCGGGCCTCACCGCCCTCCTCTCCGGCCGCGAGGACATCACGGTCGTGGCGGAGGCGACGGACGGCCGCGAGGCCTACGAGGCCGCCCGCCGCCACCGCCCCGACGTGATCCTCCTGGACGTCCGGATGCCCGGGATGGACGGCATCTCGGCCCTCCCGCACCTGGTGCCGATCGCTTCGGTGCTGATGCTGACGTACAGCAGCGAGTCGGAGATCGTCCACGAGGCCCTCCGCCGAGGCGCCGGCGGCTACTTGGTGCACGGCGAGTTCACGGCGGACCAACTGGTGGCGGCCGTACGGGACATCGGCTCGGGCAGCGCTCATTTCACCGCGTCGGCGGCGGGCGCCGTAATGGCCGGACTGCGAAGCTCGAAGCCTGCCCCCCTGCCGGAGAACCTGGGCCTGGCGAGTGCAACTGCATACGATACAGAGATCCCAACCCCCAACTCACAAGGGACTTTCGCCAACCATCTTTCGCGATTGCAACCACCTGTGGCACAGTCTCGGTATCAACTCAGCGCGAGGGAGGCGGAGATCATGGAACTCATCGCATCCGGCATGAACAACCAGCAGATCGCCGCCACGTGCTTCATCAGCGAGAAGACGGTCAAGAACCACATCAACCGCATCTTCGCCAAACTCCACAGCACCAGCCGCTCCGAGGCCGCCGCCAAGTGGCTTGGAACGGCCCCGGATTCCCACGGAGGCCCCCGGTGAGCGCGATTTGGGCCCGGATTTGGGCCCTGGGACCCTCTGGCAAGAAGGGCGCCACCTCGTACGTTGCCCGCACCACGGACAACGGAGGGCAACGCCATGAGCAACTGGATCAACACCACGGTCTCGTACCTCAAGGCCCGCGTCGAGCGGAACGACAAGGGGCAGACGGCCGTGGAGTACTTGGGCATCATCGCGGTGGTTGTCGCAATTATCCTGATTCTCCTCGGTACCGACTTCGGCAATCAGATCGCCGACGCCATCACCACGAAGATCGGCGAGATCACGGGCTGATGCGCGGGCGCGCTCGCGGAGACGCAGGGCAGGCTTTCCCCATCTACATCACGGTGGTGGGCGGCCTGCTCTTTCTCGCGTTCGCGTACCTTGCGGTCGGCCAGGCCGCGGCGAACAAGAACGGTGCCCAGACCGCCGCCGATGCGGCGGCCCTGGCGGCAGCCCAGGACCGGCGGGACCAACTCGCGGACCAATGGGTGACGGACGTTCTCGACCCGACCAAGTGGCAGGACATCTTCGACGGCAACGCGGAGGGGCTTGACCCGTCTTGCGGGCGGGCAGAGCAACTGGCGGCGCAGAACGACGCCGTGGTGCTGGCCTGCGCCCCGGAGGGGCTACTGGCCTACACGGTCGAGGTGAGGACCAACAAGTCCGTGGGGGAGTCCGTCATCCCGGGCACGGAGAACAAGCAGTCCAAGGCGTCCGCCACGGCCGAGATCGAGTCCCTGTGCACGTTCGAACCTCCAGCCGAGGACGCGGAGGACGACGTACTGCCACGCCTCACCTGCAAGGACGGCGAGAACTGGGACCTGGACCCGGAGGATCTGGGCGACCTGCCGAAGCCTGAGGACCTCTTCGACGTCCACCTGGCCGACTGACAAGCGAACGACGAGTGACGAAGGAAGCAGACGCATGAGCAGCATTCGGTTCACTGCGCAGGCCCGCAGAGGGGTGGTCGCGCTGGCGCTCGCGGCCGGACTGGCCGTGGGTGTGGCCGGCTGCGGCGGAGGCGGTGACCACGACAAGAAGCCGGAGACGACGGCGTCTGCTCCCCAGAAGGACGGTTCCGCCCCGAGCCCCCAGGAAGGCCAGTCGGACGACGTCCAGGCCGAGTTGAAGGGTTCGAGCGGGCTGCTCCTGCAGATCACGTCCGTCGAACGTGATGCCGGTGGATTCGTGACAGTGAACGGTGCCCTCAAGAACGACAGCGCCAAGGCGGTCACGGTGCCCGGGGCTTTGCGCGGCGACGAGACCGAGATCATCGCGCACGACAGATCACTCGGCGGAGCCACCCTCGTCGACTCCAAGGAGAAGAAGCGCTACTACGTCCTGCGTGACACCGAGGGCCGCCCGCTGACGACGACCGGCCTCTCGATCCTCAAGGCGGGCGAGGAACTGCCGGTCTTCATGCAATTCCCCTCCCCACCCGAATCCACCACAGACGTCACCCTCCAACTCCCCACCTTCTCCAGCGCCACGATCAAGATCTCCGGGTGAGGCAGGCGATGACCCTCCCCCACCCCCCGCGTGGCCTGGGCCGCGGCCGCGGTCCTGATCGTCACGAACGTCTACGGCATCACGACCGCGCACGCCGACGAGACCCCCCAGCGTCCCCCCAGGCACCGAAGCCACGGCCACCGCCCCCGTGAAGGTCGACCCCAACGACCCCGACCTCAAGCTGCCCGAGGGCGCCACGCTCGCCGAGCCGAAGGTCCTCGACATCAAGCAGGTGGTGGAGGACGAGGGCGGCGAGGAACGCCGTGAGGACACCAACGTCGACATCAAGTTCGCCCTCCAGGCCGAGGTGCTGTTCAGCAAGGACAGCTCGAAGCTGAGCGACGACTCCAAGGCCCGTATCGCGGCGATCGCGGACGAGATCAAGAAGCAGCACGCGACCCGCATCAGGGTCTTCGGCTTCACGGACAACCTGGGTTCGTCGGCGCACGGCGACGTCCTCTCCCGCCAGCGCGCGAACGCCGTGCAGGACGTCCTCGACGACGAACTGAACGACGCGAACATCACGTACGAGGTACGCGGTTACGGCGAGCAGTACCCGATCGCCGACAACTCGACCGAGACGGGCCGGAAGAAGAACCGAAGGGTGGAGGTCTCCTTCCAGCGCGCGGAGGGGTGACGGTGACCGTACTCATGGCGGCCGCCGCCGGTGGGGCGTCTGCTGCCACCTCTCCGCCTGGCCCCACTCGCCCCGGATCGTGAGCCCCCGTAGGCCGAGGTGGAACTGGTCCTGACCCGGGAGCACCCGGCGTACCGTCCGCCCGCCCCCGGCGAACAGAACTGCTACGCACGAGGGAGCATCGACTTTCCGGACGTCCGCAGCCTCACCTGGACCGATCAGGGAACACCGCCCGCGGTGGACGCCTCCGGTGAGACGGACTACGGCGGGATCGACGCGCTCTTCGGGGACGGTTCGGTCTTCCACATCGAAGGGGACTGGGGATCGATCGATGTGGTGAGCGGGGCGCCCCGCATCGTCTGGTCGTGAGCGTGGCGCGCGGCGTTGCTCAGGCGCCCGACGGCTTGATCTCCCCGGCGAAGACGATGATCTGGTCGATGAGGCTCCGGCGCAGATGGACGACGTCCGTGCCTGCCAGCCGAGGCCCCCCGTCCGGAGTGGTGAAGACCCACTCGTATCGCGCCCACTCATCAGGCATGTCCACCGCCGAACAGCGCACCATAGTGCCGGCCCCCGCGGGATGCCGCCGGATGTCCAGCACGAACCGCTCGACCGCCTCGATCCCCTCGCTCCGCCCCAACGGCCCCCAGAAGACCACGTCCGAGGTCAGAGCCTGGGACAGCAACGACGTCACATACGCGTCGTCCGAGGCGTTGAAGGCGGAGATGAACGTGTCGATCGCGGACCGCGCCGTCTCTTCCTGCATGAACCAGTAATACCAGCCGGGGTATGGAGCTTGAGCACGGTCACCTGGCGAACATGAACTTCTCGGTCGCGGCGAGGTCGGTGTTCCAGTAGGTGACCTGAGGAGTGGAGGTGACGGCGGGATCCCCGACGTTGAGGAAGTCGGTCCCGTCCGGGAACTCGACGGCGAGTTGAGCGACGCCCGCCTCGACGAGCTCGCTGTCCACGAAGCCGACCGTCATCGACTTCACGGCGGTCGTCTTCTCGTCCGCCCGCCACAGCAACAGCCCCGCGTACCCCTTCTCACCCGGCGCGATGGTCGCGAGCTTCTTCGGCTTGGACTCCATCGGACCGATCTGCTCCACGGCACCGTCACCGAAGGACACGTACGGGTACAGGTACAGCGTGCACTTCGAGTCGCTGATGTTGGTGGCGGTGAGGAGGAGATGCCGGGCCTCGTCGTGCGGATAGACCTTCGAGACGACGGAGACGTCGGAATCGGTGCAGGGCCGGGCTTCCTCACCGGTGGACTCACCGGTGTTCTCGTCGTCGGCGCCGGGAGTGACGGTACCGGGAGTGACGGTACCGGGCGCGCTCGGAGTGCTGCTGGATGCATCGGACGCACCGGAGGCGCTGGGCGAGCTGGACGGCGTACCGCCGGCCGCCGCGTCATCCGTACCCCCGCCCGGCTCGCACGCCGTGGTGGCCAGCAGCGCGGCGACGACCGCGGCGCCAAGGGTGTACGTCCTGAGTCTGATACGGGCAGCGCCCATGGTGTTCCCCCGAATGATGTGAACTGAACTGAACTGAACTGAACTGACTGAACTGGACTGGACTGGACCTGTCTGGACTGGACCTGTCTGGACCGGACTGGCGCTCTGAATTCTGCACAGCGGAGGGCATCGATCCAGACACCCTCCGCGATCGTTACGGATCAAGGACATGGACGGGACACTTCCGTTTCGCCAGGTCAGCGGCACGAAACGCCTCAAGCGGCGGCCAACTCACACCACACGTACTTCCCACTCCGCCCGTCCCTCGACAGCGGCTGCCACCCCCACAGATCGGCACAGGCCCGGACCAGCACCAGCCCCCGCCCCTCCTCCGCAAGACCCAACTCGCCAACCGGCTGCGGGGGTTGGGGGTCGGCATCCCAGGCCCCGATCCGCAACACACCCGCCGACCAACGCACCCTCAGTGCAGCGGGTCCCTTGGTGTGCCGTACGGCGTTGGAGACCAGCTCGGCGGCCAGGAGCTCGGCGACGTCGGCGAGGCGGATCAGGCCGTGCATGGTGAGGATGAGGCGGAGGGTGCGGCGGCTGACGGTGACGGAGCGGAGGTCGTTCGGGATGTAGAGCGTGTACTCCCAGGGTTCGGGCATGAGTGAACTCCGTTCGAGGTGGGGGGTGTTGGCGCGGTGGCGATGCCGCAGCCGTCGTGGCAGGGCGGAGCGGTGCACTTCCGCAGCGTGTGCGTTGCGTCACTGACGGTAGGGCTTGCATGTAATACCTAGCAAGCCGATCCCGTAATCTGACCCCGAACGAGCGGTACTGGCAGGCATGTTGAAGCAGGGGGCGGCGGATGGTCCTGAGGCGTGAACCGACCGCGCGCCAGATGCGCCTGGGGATCGAGCTACGCAGGCTGCGCGAGGGGGTGGGGCTCACCACCATCGAGGCGGCGGCGCTGTTGGGGGCGAACCGAGTCCAGATCACCCAGATCGAATCCGGGCTCGCGGGCGTGAGCGAGGAACGACTTCGGCGCCTGGCTTCCCATTACGCCTGTGCGGACAGCGAGTTTGTCGACGCCTTGGCCGCGATGGCCACGGACCGGACGCGTGGTTGGTGGGAGGAGTACCGAGGGCTGCTGCCCACGTCGTTTCTGGACCTGTCCGAACTGAACCACCACGCCGTGTTCCGCCGCGATGTGGCGATCCTCTATGTGCCTGGCCTGCTGCAGACCGAGGCCTACGCCCGGGGTGTCTTCTCCTCAAGGGTCCCCGAACTCACCCCCGAAGAGCTCGAGGTGCGCGTCCAGCACCGAATGGCCGGCCAAAAGGTCGACTTCCCCTATGAGTTGGTAATCCATGAGGCGGCCCTGCGCATCAGGGTCGGCGACCGCGCTGCTGCCAAAGCGCAACTCGCGAAACTCCTGGACCTGTCCGAGGCGGACGACACATCGGTACGGGTAATCCCGTTCGACCTCGACGGCTTCGGGAGGGCGGCCAGCACTATGACGTACGTCGGCGGCCCGGTTCCCAAGCTGGACACGGTGGTGCGAGACGTACCCCACGGCTCGGCCTTCATCGACTGCGAGGCGCAGCTCGCGGCCTTTCGAACGCGCTTCCGTAAGGTGGAGGGTGTCTCACTCGACCCCGAGCGGTCGCGTGACTTCATCAACCGGCTGGCGAAGGAGCTGTGAGGCACCCCATGGACAACTGGCGCAAGTCGTCCTACTCGGGCCCCGACGACGGAAACGAGTGCGTGGAAATCGCCACCACCCCCACCCACGTAGCAGTCCGCGACTCCAAAACCCCCACCCGAGCCATGCTCACCTTCCCCACCCCCACCTTCACCCTCTTCATGGAAGCCCTGGCTCACGAAAACACGCTGGCGCAGCCCCGCATCGCCATGTGAGGCTCCGCCCATGGGCAACTCCAAGGCGTATCCGGTCCTCCGTACCACCGACGCGGCTACGGCATACACGCAGGCCAAACGCCTCGTAGGGCTGCTGGAGGAGATCGGGGACGAGGTGTGGCTCATGGTGGAGCTGCACACGGTCGCGGAGGTGCGCCGGATGGCGGAGGTACTTCCGCAGGGCCCGTACGACTACCTGGAGGCTCGCAGGGACCCGGCGACCGGCGACTACCTCCGCTTCGAGGCGGATGTGACGACGGCGGACCTTGTGACGCTGGAGGAAGCGCTGCCCCTGAACATCTCGGAGGAATTCCCGCGAGGGGATGTGGAGGACCGCTTCGTAGCGGCCCTCGGCGCAGGCATGGCGGCCATCGAGTGGCGCGGCAGATGGCCGGAGGACGAGGAGGCGGAGTGCCACGGGACGCCGAGGTACGACGGCGTCCAGGTCGTCTTCCACGGTGAGCATGCCCAGTGGGACAACTGGACCGAGCACCACACCGTCTTCGTCCACACGGACAAGTGGGGCGACCTGCCGAGGGCCCGCAAGCTGGCGGCGTACCTCGGCAGTGAGGTGGTGGGGGAGGCGCAGCCGGGTTGGTGAACGCCGGGGGCGAGGGCAGCGCGCACCAGGCAACGCCGCCGCCTACGCGGCGGCATCGGCTCCAGCGACGAACTCCACCTGCACACCACGCCGCAGCCCCCACCCCGCCATGGCACCGGCCTCGGCTTCCACCACATGCCGAGCCCGCACCCGAGGCAACCCCAACCGCCCGGGTTGCATGGTCCGTACGGCGATGACGACGAGCTCACGATCGAGGTAGGCGACATCGATGGGCATCCGCATCCGAAAGGTGTGCACGCTGTTGGCCGGCGACAACAGCAGAGCCCCCTCAACAGCGTCGCGCCCCAACAACCCTTTGGTGCGGGCCCGATAGGAGGAGGCGATCTCCAGGGCAACGGAAACACTCCCTGCCTCCCCCCGCACCACCAACAACCCCCCACCCATCCCGCAACCGCCGCCCCATGCCCGGGCCCCTCTCTCCAAACCCTGCAACTGACGTGCCCTGGATAGCGTCGCTTCACCCAAGAGAACACACACATCGCAGGGGGCCGAAGTGAACTGCCACCCCAAGAGCAGACCAGAGAGGCAGGGTCGCAAGCGACCTCGCCACTTCCTCCTTTGCTCATTCATAAGTGGAACAACCAGTTCGCCGCACGTTACGCAACCGTGACCGCTCAATCGAGGCTGGGTGCAGCCAATTTGGCCCCTTTCGCACCACTGGGTGGGCCGTTTCACCCTGGTGTCACCCCACCCCGCTGGATAGCGTTGGTTCGCTCAAGAGAAGCCTCGCCTCACCAGGAGCCGATCGTGAATCGCCGCCCCACCCTGATCGCAGCGCTCACGCTGACCGCCGCAGCGGCCCTGACGCTGTCCGCGTGCGGGAGCGATGACAGCTCCAAGAAGGACAACGACAAGATCGCGGGAGCCGACACCGGCGGCGACAAGTCGGCGTCACCGAGCCCCAGCGAGTCGGACACGTCCGGCCGGCCGAAGATCACGTTCCCGTCCGACGCCAAGAACGTCTTCGAGTACGAGAAGACCGGCAACGCGGCGAAGGACGCGGCTCTCGCCGACAGCACGCTGAGTGTCAACTCCGTGGACGAAGCGATCTTCGAAGCGAGCACGGGCACGAAGGCGCTCGGCTTCTACAACACGGGGAAGGCGCTGGAGTCGTCGATCACCTACGTGTTGGGGTACATCAACAAGAACCACACGTGGGTCGGAGAGACCCGGTACTTCGATTACAAGGTGACTCTCTCCGGGGGCAACGGAGCGTACGTCACCTACTGCTCCGACGAGAGCAAGTCCTTCATCAAGGACAAGAAGACTGGAAAGGTCAAGAACACGCCCACGACGGCGGACAGCTACGTGCTCTACAACACCAAGCTGACCAAGAACGCCGCAGGCGTGTGGCAGACCGCTAATGTCGCTTCGGATCGGGGGAGCAAGGCGTGCCAGCCGTAGCAAAGACCGCAAAGCTCGCGACTCTTCTAGCGCTTGTCTGCGTCACCACAATCGGAGCTCCTGCCGCATATGCGGGCGGGCGAGGAGAGGACGGCAATCGAACCGACACGGGGCAGAACGCCAACCTCGACGACAAAGGCAATCTCACCGTAACCGCCGGAGGCGTCGTCTTCGACCGTTCCAAGAACGGCAGCGGCACCTCCACCGGCGCCCTGACATCGAGCACCAACTGGTCCCCACCCCCTTGCTGGTACGCCCCGAAGTACACCCCGGAACAGCTCCAGAAGACCCTGGAGCCGATCTGGGAAGCCGAGTCGACCGGCTACGAGTGGGACGCCGCGCAGCGGAAGAAGTACAACGCGGACGACAAGGAAAAGGGCTTCAACAAGGACAAGACCGGCAAGGGTTTCTGGTGGGACTCGTACGTCGACAAGAGCTACCCGCCCGGCTGGGACTCCTGCGACAAGGGACCTTTCTGGGTGGACACGGGCGACGCCCCGCCCGCCGAGTACGAGAACGCAGTCACCCCCGAGATCCTCGCTGAACTCGCCTACAACGAGATCCGCGTCCCCGGCACCAAGGTCACCCTGGCCCCCGCAGAGGCGACCAAGGTCAACCTCCCGACCTGGGCCTGGCTCAACGGCGCCGACTTCAAGCCGGTCTCGGTCACGGCCTCCGTCCCGGTGCTCGATCTCCAGGCGACCGCGACCGCGGAGCCGGTCTCACTGAAGATCGAACCCGGCACCGCCGATGCCGTGACGTACCCGGCATCCGGCGTCTGCGAGATCAACAACGGTCACATCGGCGAGCCGTACGCCAAGGGCAAGGCCGGTGAGACACCGGCCTGCGGAGTGAAGTACCTGCGTTCCTCCGGCGACGGCACTTACCCTCTCCGGGCCACGGTCACCTGGAAGATCACCTGGACCGGCACCGGCGGCGCGGGCGGCGACCTGCCCGACGGCAACTTCGGCGCGACGCAGGATGTCGTCGTACAGGAGATCCAAGCCGTCAACCGCTGACGATCACGAGGTCCCACGGTCGCGATCACTCCCCTCGGGAGAGTGATCGCCCGACTTGTTGTGCAGGCGGCGTGGATAAAGTCCGTCACTCGCACACAGGGCGAGAGCTGGGAGCGGGCGGATGGCAGGACGGCTCGCCGTTGACGGCGATGAACTCTCCGACTTCATGCGGAAGCTGAGGAAGTCGACGACTTCGCTCGCGGGGGTTCGCAAGGCGTTGTCGGACGCCGGTGTACGGGGCCTCGGTACGGACGATCTCGACTCCGCGTGTGAGGACTTCCAGGACGACTGGAAGTACGGCGCTGAGGAGATCGGCAAGCAGACGGAGGACCTCGCCGAGATCATCGGCAAGAGCAGGGACAGCTATCGCGAGGTGGACAAGGCGCTGGAGGCGGCACTGGAGAAGGCCGCCCGGAAAGCGAAGCACGGGGGCGGGAAATGACCCTCACGCCCGGTGTCGAGGGAACTCGCTCGACCGACCCCCGCTACCGCCGGCACGACGACGACCTCAAAAAGCCCCAGGGCCTGCAAACGACTTCTCCCGTCGCGAACCCGCACTACCCGCATCTGGGCTTCAACCCGGTGCCGGGCGACACGGAGACCGTCCGCGGGCTGCACAAGAAGCTCAACGATTGCGCCAAGACGCTCGAGAGCGCGCACGACTTGGTGACCAAGCTGCTCGACGGCAGCTACTGGGAGGGCGACGCGGCGGTCGCCTTCCGTGAACAACTCGATGGCGGACCACTGCCGTTGAACCTGAAGAACGCCGCCCATTCGATCCGCAAGGCAGCCAAGCAGCTCGTCCGCTGGGAAGGCGAACTCGACGACTACCAGCGGCGTGCCAGGAAGCTCGAAGAGGATGCGAAGGACGCCCGAGCGGCGGTCGACCGGGCGGAAGGACGGGCGACGGAAGCGGCGGACGACCCCCACCTGAAGGGGAAAGGAGCCGACAGCGATGCCGCACACAAGACGCTGACCCATGCCAACAGCGACGTGAAAGAAACCCAGGCGGAGCTCGACAAAGTCATCGGCAGGGCGAAGAAGCTCGCCGAGGAACACGAGAACACGGCCAGGCGTCGCGCGGGCAAGATCCGGGACGCGACGAAGAAGCTGGTCCCCCACGAACCGGGTTTCTTCGACGAGGCCCTCGACTGGCTGAGCGACAACTTGCCGGACATCCTGAGCTTCGTGGCGGGGGCGATCGCGGTGGGGGCGCTGCTGCTCTCGGGCCCACTGGGGTGGAGCTTGGCGACGATGGCAGCGCTCATGCTCGCGTCGTCGGCGATCAGCTTGACGGCTTTCACCTTGAGGGTCTCGGACCCGAAGGTGCGTGCTTCGCTCTGGGAGGGGTTCACCAAGGGCGAGTTCGACGCCGACTTCTGGAGCAACGGGGTGTCGGTGGGCGCTGATCTCGCCGGGGCGCTGCCTGGACTGGGAGCCGCGCTCAAGGGAAGCGTCGAGGCGACACAGGCAATTCGAGCGGGTAGCGAGAGCTTGGGTTTCTGGCAGAAGGCGGCGGCCTACGGCTCGAAGACAGTCGACGAGGCCAAGACGATCAACAGTCTGGACAACCCGATGATCGCCCGCGCCGTACGCAGTTGCAGCAATCCGGAGAAGGCAGCCCGAGCCGTCGCGGCGACGTCCGGGCTGACCGGTGTGGGCACAGGCGGCTTCGGCTTGTACGACAAAGCGGTGGACGCGGACGCCAGCAAAGTGAAGGACGGAACCGTCGCAGGCATCGACGGCTCACGTCTCATCCTCGACAACGCCGGAATCTTCAGGTTGATCAGTCATGTCTTCTGAGGTTCTGGAGAACGGACGAAGGCCCATGAGCCCCGCTGACCATCCCACTGCGTGGGATCACCCACCCACCCGTCGCGCCTGGGCAGCGCATATGGCCATGAACGTCATCGGCCTTGTCGGTTGGATCGGCGGTTGGATTGCGCTGCTCGGCCTCTCGCTCCAGACTCCCGGCTGGGCGGTCTGGGTCTGCATGCCGTACTTCATCTACGGGGCATACCGAGCCGTAACCCAATTCCGCTACTTCGGACCGGCGCTGTGGATGCTACGTATCCTGCGCACGTACCCGTGGCAGGTCACGTCCGATGTCCGACACGGGCTGACCAAGCGGCCGGAGGTACTCGGCCGCCAGTACGGCTGGTTCGAACTTCCCAATCCCGCCCGCGCGGACCATCGGCTGCCGCTCGTCTTCGCCGAACACTTCCGCACCGGGTGGTGGAGCCGCCGTATGGCGCCGCGTGCCAAGCCGCACCTGAAGGCCGAGATCGGAACGGTCTGGTTCGCAGGCGATCCGCGCTTCGTGGGGCTGATCGCTGCGCCCGCTTCGAAGAGCACGGCTCCTCGCAGACTTCACATCCTCGAGCAGAAGACCGACGTACGCAGCGGCCAACGCTTCGCTGACTGGGGCGCCACGCCCGCGGACATCGAGCGCGGCCGACAAGCCGGCGTGACACCGGCCCATCCCTGAACTCTGCGGAGAGCCTTCCTGTGACCGCCCCTGCGATCCTTCTGCACGAGTCCCTCAACGACCCCCTCGCGGAGCTCTGGTTCGCCGAACCCGTCGGCTTCACTGCCTTGCCTCTCGATGCCCTGCTCCCGGCTCCGGATTCCGCGGCCGTAGACGGCTTGCGGGCAGCCACTGCTCCTCTGCTGGACTCGGCACCTGACGACCTTGCTCGCCAACAGTTCATCGCCCACATTGCGACGGGGCAGCGGATGCTGGCCGCGCTTCGCGACGTGGGGATGGTCCACTGCGCAATCGGCCTGCACCGTGATGACGTGCAGGAGGCGGACGTAGGCGGCCGCCTCCTCCTGCTCTCTTTCTTCACCATCTCCTGGTGCGAGTCGAACGTTGCCCCGCGTGGCGTCACCGCGGCCCGGGCGGTCACGTCTGCCGAGGGACACACCGATGTCGAGTTCCTCGAGCTGCCCTGTGGGCCAGCGGCTTTGAGCGAGAGGATGGTGCGACCGTCGGATGCGGCGGGCTTGGTACCGCAGCCGCTTCTGCAGATCCATGCGCATGTGCCGCATCCTGACTGCCGCCGCCTGGCCGTGCTGACCCTGAGCACTACGGCTGTCGCCCGTCGCAGTGAGTACCGCGTCATCCTCAGACAGATCGCGGAGACGGTGCGCTTCGAGCGGCCGGTGGAATTCGAGGAGGCGGGGGCCGGTGCGTAAAGAAGTTGTCCACTCTCCGGTCTATGGGTAGGAAGGTCACCATGACCGCACTCGGCGCAGTCTTCCGCCCCCAGCTACCCCCCGAGCGCCTCCGCGACATCGCCCGCCTCGCCGACGCGTCCGCTCTCGATGAGCTCTGGCTCTGGGAGGACTGCTTCAGAGAAGGTGGGATTTCCACGGCCGCCGCCGCGCTCGCCTGGACCGAGCGGGTCAAGGTCGGGGTCGGGTTGCTTCCCGTGCCGTTGCGGAACGTTGCCATCACCGCCATGGAAGTCGCCTCGCTGCACCGCATGTTCCCCGGGCGGGCCGTCGTCGGGATCGGGCATGGGGTGCAGGACTGGATGGGGCAGGTCGGGGCGCGGGTCGAGTCGCCGGTGACGCTGCTGCGGGAGCATCTCGTCGCGCTGCGGGCGTTGTTGAGAGGGGAGCGCGTCAGTACCGAGGGGCGCTACGTTCGTCTCGACGACGTCGGCCTCGACTGGCCGCCCGCCACCCCCGTACCCGTCCTCGCCGGCGCCACCGGCCCCCGTACTCTCCGCCTCACCGGCGAAGCCGCCGACGGGACCATCCTCACCGCCTCCACCACCGCCGACGGAGTACGACGGGCACGGCAACTCATCGACGAGGGGCGGGAGGCTGCGCTGCGCAGCGGGGCCCACCTCACCGAGTCCCACCGTGTCGTCGTCTACCTCCTCACCGCCACCGGGCCCGACGCCGCCCGGCGTCTGCGCGCCGAACTCGGCGACGAAGGGCTCCAGGACGTGCCCGACCTCGGTGTCGCAGGCGACGCCGGTGCCGTCGCGAAGGCCGTGCAGCGGCTCGCGGAGGCCGGCGCCGACGCCGTCATCCTCCAGCCGACCCGCGACGAACCCGACCCGGAGGGTTTCGTACGGTTCGCCGCCGAGGAAGTCCGGCCCCTCGTGCCGTGACATGCGGTGAGGGGTTTCGTCGTCAGTCACCTCGGAGGGGCCCTCGCCTCGAGCGCGACGCCGATGTTCTACGCCCTCGTCACCCGCACGGCCGGACCGTCACCCCCGCGGATGATCCCCCGTAGCCCCGTCGATCAACTCCCGCACCACATCCATATGTCCCGCATGCCGAGCCGTCTCCTCGATCATGTGGACCAGGACCCAGCGCAGGGACACCTCGTGGTCACGCCACGACGGGCGGCCCAGCCCCTCCAGGGGGAGCCGCGTGATCACCGCATCCGACGCCGCTCTCGCGCGGCCGTAGAACTCGACGATCTGTGCCGTCGCCTCGCCCTGGTCGGCCCGCATGTCCTCCTCCTTGTACGGGTCGAACCAGAACTCCTCGACCTCGCCGCCGAACGTCTCCGCGAACCAGCCGTACTCCACCGACGCCAGGTGTTTGACCAGGCCCAGCAGGCTTGTCCCCGAGGGGGTCATCGGGCGGCGCAGCTGCTCGTCGTCCAGCCCCTCCAGCTTCCACAGCACCGCGTCCCGATGCCGGTCCAGGCTCGCCCGCAGCGTGTCCTTCTCGCTGCCGCGGTACGGCATACCGGCCGCCGTGTCCTCCATGTCCCCTGCGTCCCCTGTGACCTCAGCATTCGTCATGCCGGAAAATTAGCAGCGCCCACTGACATCACCCTGGGACGATCAACCGCATGCCCGACAACCATCGAACTCCCCCCTCCGACTCCACCTTCGAAGACCTCGTCGCCGAAGGCGCCGCCGTCCCCACCGCCGGCTGGGACTTCTCCTGGTTCGAGGGGCGGGCCACCGAGGCGCGGCCCTCGTGGGGATACGCCACCGCCATGGCCGCCCGGCTCGCCGCGCGACCGCCGCCCTCGACATCCAGACCGGGGGAGGAGAGGTGCTCGACTTCGCCCTCTCCCATGTCGAGCCGAAGGCCCCCGTCCTCGCTGTCGCCACCGAGGGCTGGCCGCCGAACGTCGCCAAGGCCACCGCCCTGCTCCGCCCCCGCGGGGTCGCCGTCGTCGCCGCCCGCGAGGACGCGCCGCTGCCGTTCGCCGACGAGGCCTTCGACCTGGTCACCAGCCGGCATCCGGTGAGCCCCAACTGGCCGGAGATCGCGCGCGTACTGCGGCCCGGCGGGACCTATTTCGCCCAACACGTGGGCGCCCGCAGCGTGTTCGAGCTGGTCGAGCACTTCCTCGGACCTCGCCCGGACGAGCAGAGCGGCGCCGCCCGCCACCCCGAGCGGGAGCGCGCCGGTGCCGAGGCCGCAGGTCTGGAGATCGTCGACCTGCGCTCCGAACGGCTCCGGATGGAGTTCTACGACATCGCCGCCGTCGTCCACTTCCTGCGCAAGGTGGTGTGGATGGTCCCCGACTTCACCGTCGAGAAGTACGAGCCCCAACTCCGGTCCCTGCACGAGCGCATCGGGACCGAGGGGCCCTTCGTCGCGCACAGCACCCGCCATCTCTTCGACGCGCGCAAGCCCCAGCCCGCCTGACGCCGAGCGCCGAGTGCCTTGCGGGTCGCCCCCGGACGCAGAAGTGGCCAAGAACCGCCGGTCGAGTCGGCGTGCGGCCCGGTCCCCCAGGATCGCAAATCGGGCAATCGGCGCATCCAAGGCTGATTCCCCCTTCACTTCCATGGGATTCACGGGTTTTCCACATCGTTATCACTGCCAGCTCGCTTCTCACCTTCTTCTCACGTAAGTTCAGACCAAGGTAATTCGCGCCAGCAAAGCTGCGCGGGGTGGCACCGCGCGGCGGAGGGGGCTGCGCGGTGCCCTGCCTTGCAGCTCGTGGCGTTGACCGGGTCCGTCAAGGGTGAGTGCGGGGGTGGGGTCACCCGCGTGGGGGATGCGAAGAGGGTGCGTCGGCGTGGCGCCGGAAGTGTTCTGGGGCCTCTGGATCTCACCGTGACTCACACGTTTGCCCTGGGATTCCGCTGTGTTCCGGCCATGAGCCCGCCGTGAATGGGGTGTTTCGCGGCCAGCGGGCCGTCGCCGCGCGACTCCGGAGAGTAGTTGTGGCATGCCGATGCACACAGCATCACTTACGAAGGGTTATGGTGGAAACCCCCCCTCGGGCCGGTCCGTCTCCCCCCCACGGACCGGCCCGTTTTTTCATGTCTCGACTTCCTGCTGCGAGTGCCTCGGCGTCCTGGTGCGAGTGCATCGGCGTTCTGGTGTGTGTGCCTCGACTTCCTCGCTGCGGCTGCCTCGGACGTCCCGCCACGAGCCCCCGCCCTCTGGTGTGCCTCGACTTCCTCGCCGCTGCCGCTGCCGCTACCTCGGCTTCTTCCTGCGACTGCCTGGGACGTCCCGCCGCGAGCCCGCCCGCCTCGTCCCGGCCCGCCGACGCGACCGCCGCCCTCCGCCAGTCCGCCCTCGCCCCGCCTGCCTCCCGCCGACGCCCGCCGCTCCTTCCCCCCGCCTCTCTCGCCCCGCACCTCCGCCCACCCCGCATTCGACCCGCGCTCCAGCGTCCTCCACCATCCCGGTAGGCTTCCGCCCGCGGGGACCGTATCTGTACGGAGGGGCTGACAATCACGTGAACCTGCGCGACAAGCTGCGCGGCCTGCTGGTCAGGCTCTACGCACGCCGGGTGGAAGGCCACCTGGACCACGCTCAGGTGCCCAAGCACATCGGCGTCATCATGGACGGCAACCGCCGCTGGGCGAAGGCCTCCGGCTCCAGTACCGTGCACGGCCACCGGGCGGGCGCCGAGAAGATCGAGGAGTTCCTCGGCTGGTGCTCCGAGACGGACGTCGAAGTCGTCACGCTGTGGCTGCTGTCGACGGACAACTTCGACCGGGCGCAGGAGGAACTCGGGCCGCTGCTCGGCATCATCGAGGACGTCGTCCGCACGCTCGCGGCGGACGGACGCTGGCGGGTGCACCACGTCGGGACCCCCGACCTGCTGCCCTCCCCGATGCAGGTGGCGCTGAAGGAGGCCGAGGAGGCCACGGCCCACGTCGACGGGATACTCGTCAACGTCGCCATCGGCTACGGCGGCCGCCAGGAGATCGTCGACGCGATGCGCTCGATGATGCTGGACGCCGCCGACAAGGGCACCTCGCTGGAGGAGCTCGCCGAGTCCGTCACCATCGACGCGATCGGCCGGCACCTCTACACCGGCGACCAGCCCGACCCCGACCTCGTCATCCGCACCAGCGGCGAACAGCGCCTGTCCGGATTCATGCTGTGGCAGACGGCCCACTCCGAGTACTACTTCTGTGAGGTCTTCTGGCCGGCCTTCCGCAAGGTCGACTTCCTGCGCGCCCTGCGCGACTACGCGGCCCGCCATCGGCGTTACGGCGGCTGAGGCCGCGCCGTATCCGTGGGCGCACGACGGCCCCCTGAAGCCGCCACGGGTACCCCCTTTGGTGCGGAAGTAACAAGGAGTTCACCAGCGCGCCGTCATATGCGCTGGCATGGCACCGCATGTTCGAGGGCATAAGCCAGACAGGTCGATGCCCGAACCACGGGTGTCGGATCCTCAGCGGGCGGCACGGGGCCGTCCGCCCGGGAGGCCCTTTGCACCAGCCCGATCGTGCGGTTGCCGCACGGACGAACAGGCGGAGGGCCGGTTCCCGGCCCGTGCAAGCGGGCCGTCGACCGGTCCAGCTCCACTCCGTCGCTCCCCGACCTCATCCGAGGGGGTACGTCCTTCCGTGGTGACCAGCACAAAGCGCCGTATGCCTGACCGGCGCACCTATGTTCTCGACACCAGCGTTCTGCTGGCCGACCCGAACGCCCTGAGCCGCTTCGACGAGCACGAGGTCGTGCTCCCCATCGTCGTGGTGACGGAGTTGGAGGCCAAGCGGCACCATCCCGAACTCGGCTACTTCGCCCGGCAGGCCCTGCGCCTGCTCGACGAGTTCCGGGTCAGGCACGGTCGCCTCGACGCCCCCATCCCGATCGGGGAACTCGGCGGCACCGTCCGTGTCGAGCTCAACCACTCGGACCCCAGCGTTCTGCCGACCGGCTACCGCCTGGGGGACAACGACTCCCGTATCCTCGCGGTCGCCCGCAATCTGCAGGCCGAGGGGTTCGACGTCACCGTCGTGTCGAAGGACCTCCCGCTCAGGATCAAGGCGTCCTCGGTCGGTCTCCTCGCCGAGGAGTACCGCGCCGAACTCGCCATCACGGACTCCTCCGGCTGGACCGGAATGTCCGAACTGACCCTGCCGGGCGACCAGGTGGACATCCTCTTCGAGGAAGGGCACGTGTATGTGCCCGAGGCCGCCGAGCTGCCGGTGCACACGGGGCTGACCCTGCACTCCGAGCGCGGCAAGGCGCTCGGCCGGGTCACCGCCGAGGGCAACATCCGGCTGGTGCGCGGCGACCGGGAGGCGTTCGGCATCAAGGGGAGGAGTGCGGAGCAGCGGATCGCGCTCGATCTGCTCCTCGACCCGGACGTCGGGATCGTGTCCATGGGCGGCCGGGCCGGCACCGGCAAGTCGGCGCTCGCGCTCTGCGCGGGCCTGGAGGCGGTGTTGGAGCGCCGCCAGCACCAGAAGGTCATGGTCTTCCGTCCGCTGTACGCGGTCGGCGGGCAGGAGCTCGGTTATCTGCCGGGTTCCGAGGCCGAGAAGATGAGCCCCTGGGCGCAGGCGGTCTTCGACACGCTGTCCGCGGTCACCAGCCGCGAGGTCATCGAGGAGGTCACCGCGCGCGGGATGCTCGAGGTCCTGCCGCTCACCCACATCCGCGGGCGCTCGCTGCACGACGCGTTCGTGATCGTGGACGAGGCCCAGTCGCTGGAACGGAATGTGCTTCTCACCGTTCTGTCCCGGATCGGCGCCAACTCACGGGTGGTTCTCACCCATGACGTGGCCCAGCGGGACAACCTGCGGGTGGGGCGGTACGACGGTGTCGTCGCCGTCGTGGAGAAGCTGAAGGGGCACCCGCTCTTCGCCCACGTCACGCTGACGCGGTCCGAGAGGTCCCAGATTGCCGCCCTTGTGACCGAAATGCTGGAGGACGGCCAAATCTGAGCTAGTACTTGCCAGTTGGCGCCGCCCGGAAAGGCCAAGAGCCTAGCCGGGCGGCGCCTTCGCGTGTGGTGGTTTCTCGGAATCCCCAGGGACAAACGGGATGTGAGCTTTCACACGCAACTCAGAATTGCCACTCGGCGTCCGGTTACGGCAGAGTCTCACTCCTGTCAGGCCCCGCATACGACACACCTGTACCGCCAGCGGTACGGCACCACAGCAACACCAGCTTCAACTCCATAGTCGACGTCGTATGCCGCCCGAGCACCACGCGGCGCCTCCCGCACGGGAGTTGCCCACCGGGCCCGTACCTCCCGTGACCCAGCAGTGGGGAGGTCAGCGTCAGGGGCAAGATTGCGTCCGCCAGGGTCACCGAAGCGGACGACGCTGGAAGGAAACCGTGTGAGTCCGATTTCGGTCCGGGGATTCGCAGTGGCCTCTGCCACCGCGGTCACCGCTGTCGGAAGCGTCGTAGGCGTTGCCTCGGGCAGCACCGCGCAGACGAACGACGCCGAGGCGACAGCAGCCGAGACGACGCTCCTCGCGGACATACCCGCGGGCCAGCAGGCCCAGGTGCAGACCGCGTCGCTGACGCAGCAGGCCAACGTCCAGGCCATTCAGGCGGACGCGAGCGCCAAGAAGGACGCCGAGGAATCGGCCCGCAAGGCTGCTGCCAAGTCGGCGATCGAGAAGAAGGAAGCCGCCGAGAAGGCGGCGAAGGAAGCCAAGGAGCGCGCCGAGGCCAAGACGGCCGCGTCCGGTCCGCGTCCAGCTTCCCGGTGCAGAGCTCCTACTCGGTCGCGCAGATCCAGGCGATGGCGCGCCAGATGGTGCCGAGCGGCCAGTTCCAGTGCTTCAGCAACATCGTGGACCACGAGTCCGGCTGGAACTACCGCGCTGTCAACGCCTCCTCCGGCGCCTACGGTCTCTTCCAGGCGCTGCCGGGCTCCAAGATGTCGTCGGTCGGCGCCGACTGGCAGACCAACCCGGCCACCCAGATCAAGTGGGGCCTCAACTACATGGACAGCCGCTACGGCAGCCCGTGCGAGGCGTGGTCCTTCTGGCAGGCGAACCACTGGTACTAGGCGCTCCGCCCCCAGGGCGTGCGCTCAACCCCGCGAAGCCTCTCACCGTCCTTTCGGTGAGGGGCTTTCGCCGTTCTCCGGCGACGCCTGTACGGTCGAGCCGACGACTCCGGGGGGAGTGGTGGGGACAAGCGGGGGAAGAGGACGGATCATGTCGCGAGTGCCACGGTGGCTCGGTCGGGTGGGTGCCGGACTGAGTGAGATGGGTGAGCGGTTGGACGAGCGCCGCGCGGAGGTCGAGCGCGAGGAGGCCGAGGCCGACGCGCCGCCGTCGCCATCCCAGGATGTCCCGGAGGACCGTCACCAGCCCCTCGCCGAGCACGTGACCGTCGTACCGCAGCGCCCGGACCCCGCGCAGGCCGTGCCGTGGGGCGTGCGGGTCGCCGCCGAGGCCGGGTGGCGGCTGCTGGTGCTCGCGGGCACCGTCTGGGTGCTGATGCGGGTCATCAGCGCCGTCCAGCTCGTCGTCCTCGCCTTCACGGTGGCCCTGCTCATCACGGCGCTGCTCCAGCCGACCGTGGCCCGGCTGAAGCGGTACGGCGTGCCGCGCGGCCTGGCCACCGCGCTCACCGCGATCTTCGGCTTCGTCGTCCTCGGGCTGCTCGGCTGGTTCGTGACCTGGCAGGTCATGGAGAACATCGACGATCTCTCCGACCAGATCCAGAACGGCATCGACGATCTGCGCGACTGGCTGCTGAAGAGCCCCTTCCACGTCACCGAGAAGCAGATCAACCAAATCTCCAAGAACCTCGCGGACGCGGTCGGCGCCAACACCGACCAGATCACCTCGGCGGGCCTGGAGGGCGTTCAGGTCGTGGTGGAGGCGCTGACCGGCATCCTGCTGACGTTCTTCTCCACCCTGTTCCTGCTGTACGACGGCCGGCGCATCTGGGAGTGGACGCTGAAGCTGGTCCCGGCGGCGGCGCGGCCGGGTGTCGCGGGCGCGGGTCCCCGGGCCTGGCGGACGCTGACGGCCTATGTGCGCGGCACGGTGATAGTGGCCCTGATCGACGCCATCTTCATCGGTCTCGGCATCTACTTCCTCGACGTGCCCATGGCCGTGCCGCTCGCCGTCTTCATCTTCCTGTTCGCCTTCATCCCGCTCGTCGGCGCGGTGGTGTCGGGCGCGCTGGCGGTGGTCGTGGCGCTGGTGACGCAGGGCGTGTTCACGGCGGTGATGACGCTGGCGGTGGTGCTCGCGGTGCAGCAGATCGAGGGCCACATCCTGCAGCCGTTCATCCTGGGCCGCGCGGTGCGGGTGCACCCGCTGGCGGTGGTGCTGTCGGTCGCGGCGGGCGGCATGGTGGCCGGGATCGGCGGCGCGGTCGTCGCGGTGCCGCTGGTCGCGGTGACCAACACGGTGGTCGGCTATCTGCGGGCGTACGCACACGAGACGGCGACGCCACCGCCACCCGCCCCCGCGGTGGCCCGGGACGCCGAGGGTCGGGGCAGCGCCCCCGGACCCGGGTGAAGGGGAAGCGGCCGCTACTCGGCCAGAACCGCCTCAGCCTCCAGCGTCACACTGACCGCCTGGACCACCGACGCGATCTTGAACGCCTCCTGGACGACCTCGCGCTCCAGGCCCGCCTTGCGCAGGACCTGCTCGTGGGAGTCCAGGCACATGCCGCAGCCGTTGATCGCGGACACCGCGAAGGACCACAGTTCGAAGTCGACCTTGTCGACGCCCGGGTTGCCGATGACGTTCATCCGCAGACCGGCGCGCAGGTTGCCGTACTCGTGGTCGGAGAGCAGGTGGCGGGTGCGGTAGAAGACGTTGTTCATCGCCATCACCGCGGCCGCCGCCTTGGCCGCCTGGTACGCCTCGGGCGACAGGTTCGCCTCGGCCTCCGGCGCCAGCTCGCGCAGCACGATCGGGGAGCGGGAGGCGATCGCGGTCGCCAGCACCGTGCCCCACAGCTGCTGGGCCGGGAGGTCCGAATTGCCGATGACCGAGCCGAGGTTGAGCTTCAGGTCCTTGGCGTAGTCCGGTATGCGGGACTTGAGGGAGTCGAGGGACATCTCAGGTCACTCCCCGGCGAGCAGCTTGCCCGCGTCCAGGGTCTCGTCGCCCTTGGTCCAGTTGCACGGGCAGAGCTCGTCCGTCTGGAGCGCGTCGAGGACCCGCAGGACCTCCTTGGGGTTACGGCCGACCGAGCCCGCGGTCACCATGGAGAACTGGATCTCGTTGTTCTGGTCCACGATGAACACCGCGCGCTTGGCGAAGCCGTCCTCGCCCTCGATGCCCAGGTCGCGCATCAGCTCGCGCTTGGTGTCGGCCAGCATCGGGAAGGGCAGGTCGCGCAGGTCGTCGTGGTCCTTGCGCCAGGCGTGGTGGACGTACTCGGAGTCGCCGGAGAAGCCGAGGATCTGCGCGTCGCGGTCGGCGAACTCCTCGTTCAGCTTGCCGAAGGCGGCGATCTCCGTCGGGCACACGAACGTGAAGTCGGCGGGCCATGCGAACACGACCTTCCACTTGCCCTCGTAGGACTTGTGGCTGATCGTCTCGAACTCCTTGCCCTTCTCCAGCGAGACGCAGGCGGTCAGTTCGAACGCGGGGAACTTGTCACCGACAGTGAGCACAAACTCTCCTTGCAGCGAGGAAAGAACCCTCTCGTGAAGGGCCTTTCCCGTGGGTTGGACGGGAGTGATGTTTCCACAAGGTGCATTGATTGCGGAAATCGCTACACTTGGGCGTGTTGATCGAGAGGAGCTATCAGTGACCGTGAGTAGCGTCGGGGCCAAGAGGCGTCAGCCGAGCCTCGCCCAGCTGCGGGCCTTCGCCGCCGTCGCCGAGCACCTCCACTTCCGGGACGCCGCCGCCGCGATCGGCATGAGCCAACCCGCCCTGTCCGGTGCCGTGTCGGCGCTGGAGGAGACCCTCGGGGTCACACTGCTGGAGCGCACCACCCGCAAGGTGCTCCTCTCACCCGCCGGCGAGCGGCTCGCCGTACGGGCCAAGGCGGTGCTGGAGGAGGTCGGGGCGCTCATGGAGGAGGCCGAGGCGGTACGAGCCCCCTTCACCGGCGTCCTGCGGCTCGGTGTCATCCCCACCGTCGCGCCGTATCTCCTGCCCACCGTCCTCGAGCTCGTCCACGACCGCTATCCGCACCTCGACCTCCAGGTCCACGAGGAGCAGACCACCAGCCTCGTCGACGGCCTCCTCACCGGCCGCCTCGACCTGCTGCTGCTCGCTGTCCCGCTCGGGGTGCCCGGGGTCGTCGAACTCCCGCTCTTCGACGAGGACTTCGTGCTCGTCACGCCCCTCGGACATCCGCTCGGCGGGCGCGCGGGCATTCCGCGCGAGGCGCTCAAGGAGCTCAACCTGCTCCTCCTCGACGAGGGGCACTGCCTGCGCGACCAGGCGCTAGACATCTGCCGTGAGGCCGGGCGCGCCGACGCCCCCGTCACCACCACGGCCGCCGGGCTCGCCACGCTCGTCCAACTCGTCGCCGGCGGGCTCGGGGTGACCCTGCTGCCGCGGACCGCCGTCAGGGTCGAGACCTCCCGCAGCGACCAGCTCCTGACCGGCTCCTTCGCCGAGCCCGCCCCGGCCCGCCGGGTCGCCCTCGCCATGCGCACGGGCGCGGCCCGCGGCGCGGAGTACCGCGAACTGGCCGGCGCCCTGCGGCAAGCGCTGCGGCCACTGCCCGTCCGGGTGCTCGACCGACCGGAGAATCTCGCCTGAGAATCGTTCAAATGACCGCCCTACAAAGAGGATTGTGCGCGCGGCGATTTCAATTTCCGTCAGGTGGAGGCAGGTAGGAAACCTCCCCCCGACATATGCCCTACGGCTGATACACCTACCCCCCTCAGTGCTACGCGCCAGGCGTATGTACGAAATTGCCAGGGGGAGTGATGGCGGGCATGCGGTACTCCCTCGACCGCGTCGGCTACGACCTTCTGGCACACGCCCTGCACCGGTGCGGGCGCGAGGAGTTCAGCGGTCAGCTGCGGGTGGCGGGGGCGCCCGGCGGCACCCTTCATCGTGCGGGCCGGGCTGGTCGTGGGCGCCGAGAGCCCCGGGGCGCCCGGCCCGGAGACGCTCCTGCTGCGCTCCGGGCGGGTCAGCGGTGAGCAATGGGCCGACGTCGTACGGGAGTCGGGCGGGGAGCGCTGGCCCGCGACCGGGCTGATCGCCCGCGGCCACACCGGAGCCGCCCAGCTCAGGGTCGTCTGCGTGATGGCGCTGTACGACGCGGCCTTCGCGATCGTCGCCGGCCGGGTGCACGGCTGTGAACGCGTCGCCGAGGCCGAGCCGTTCGCCACCGTCGCCGTGGGGGAGACCTGCGTACGGCTGCTCCAGGACGCCACCCGCCGGCTCGCCGCCCTCGCGACCCTGCCGTACCCGCTGCGCCCCGACCATGAGCGCCCGGTCCCCGTCCCCGGCGTGGACCACGGCCCGCTCAGCCCCCTGCAACGCGCCCTCCTCGACCAGGCCGACGGCCGCAGCACCGCCCGTGACCTGGCCTTCCGCACCGGACGCGGGGTCTACACGGTGACCGTCGAGATGGCCCGGATGCTCGCCGACGGGCTGCTGGAGTGCCCGGAGGCACCCGTCCCCCATCCCGGTCCGCCCCGCCCCCCCGACGGCCAGGGCGTCCGGCAGCGGAAACCGGAGCCGGCCGCGCCGAGAGCCGCCGCGCCGCCCGGCAGCGCCGTACCGCCCGCCGTGCCCGACGAACTGCCCCGCAGACGTCCCGGTGCCAGCGGTATCGCCGAAGCACTTGCCCCGGAGAGGACCGGAGCGAGCTGGAAAGGGTTCTTCCGCCTGCGAAACGGAGCCCCGAAATGAAAAAGCCGATCAGATGTGAACAGGAATAGGGGAGTTGATTGCATGGATCGCGAAGCACTGGCCCTGGAAATGCGGGGACTGCGGGAACAGGTGACCGGTATCACCGACACCGCGGTCGCCGCGGCCGACGGGCTGCTCATCGCGGCCGACACCGCCGACTCGATCGACCCGGACGGCCTCGCCGCCCTCGCCGCCGCCGGTCTCGGCCTCGCGCGCCGCACCGTCGGCGCGACCGACCGCGGCACCCTGCGCCGCACGGTGACCTACGGCAGCCACGGCTGTGCCGCCTTCTACGCCGTCGGCGACACCGCGCTCATGGTCGTGATCGGTGACGAGGGCATGGACGTGGACAGGCTGCACCGGGCCACTCAGCCGGCCCTGGACCGTATCGACACGATCCTGAGCGCGCCCGCCGAGAAGGCGGCGGAAGGAGTCTGAAGGGATGGCGACGAAGCGTATGACCCCCGGTTTCTCCGACCAGGTGATGGGCCTGGTCAAGTCTCTCCGCACCGACGCCCCGGACTGTGTCGCGGCGGGCGTGGTCGACATGTCCACGGGCATGCTGCTGTCGTACGAGACGGTCGACAACCACCCGCCCGAGGTCCTGGACCTGCTGGCGGGCGCGACCCTCGACCTGTTCCAGGGCCGCACGGTCGTGATGATCGAGGACGTCTTCAAGGAGCGGCGCGGGATCAGCAGCGACAACCACTTCTTCCAGGAGATCCTCGTCAACAGCGAGAACCTCACCCACCTGTTCGTGCGGCTGACCGAGCAGCAGGACGTGGTGGCCGTGGTGGTGTGCCGTAAGTCGGTGAATGTGGGCATGCTGTTCGCCCAGGTCAGGCGGGTGGTGCGGGAGTACAGCCTCTGAACGCGCGAAAGGGGCCCTCCCGTTCGGAAGGGCCCCTTGCCTCGCCTCACTCCGTGCGCAGACCGTCCGGCCGCATCAGCCGCAGCAGCGGCGGCAGACTGAGCAGGGTGACGGCGAGGACGACCCCCGCGCCCGCACCCGTCATCTGCAGCACGCTTCCCCAGTCCACGGACACCGGGGTGTCCGTCATCTTCAGCAGGACCACGCCGAGCGTCAGCCCCACCGTCGCGGCCAGCACCAGCCCGAGGCCGATCGGGATCGCCGTCTGCCACAGCACCGACAGGCTCAGCGTGGAGCGCCGGGTGCCGAAGGCGATCAGCGACGACAGCAGCTTCTTGCGTTCCCGCAGCTGCTCCAGCTGGGAGACCAGCAGGCTCGCGCCGATCAGCAGCAGCACACAGGTGGCGCCGATGAACAGGCCGCCGCGGATGGCGGCGTAGTTCTTGTCGCGCACACTGGAGACGAACTCGATGGGTTCGTTGTACGGGTCGAGGACCGCCCCCGTGTTGCGAACGTGCTCCAGGGCGTCCGGCACGGCGTCGTCGAGCCGCAGATACAGCTCGCCGGTGAGCAGCCGGTCGGCTCCGGCGGGCAGCGCCGAGGGCGTCAGCAGGAAGCCCGCGCGGCCGACCCGCTCCGCGTCGGCGGTGCCCTGAACGGTGATGAGACGGTCCGGGACGGTCCAGGCGACCGGTTTCGTCGTCTCGTCGTCGTCGGAGTCGTCGAACCAGAGCCTGCTGCCGCTCTTGACCATTTTCTTCGTGTCGTAGGCGTAGTCGCCGGCCTGCAGGACGAACACGTCGCCGTCCCGGCAGGAGGGCAGCTTCGCCATCTTGCGCAGCGAGGCGCAGGTGCCGACGGACACCGGGGCGAAGTTCTGCGGGTCGGTACGGGTGTTGCCGAGGTACCCCTCGGAGATGTCGTAGACGTAGTCGACGCCCCGGGTCGCCGCGTACTTCTCCTTGGCCGTGGACACCGGGCTCCCCGCGGGCACGTCCACGGCGATCTGGGCGCCGGCGACCTTCTCCGTCTTCTGTTCCGTGTACTGGCCGTCGACCCCCGCGAACAGCATCTGCAGGGCGATCGCGCCGGCCACCGCCACCGCGATGCCGTTGACCATGCGGGCCGCCGTACCACTGCTCAACTGGAGCCTGCGCACGGCCAGTTGCCAGGCCACCGGACCCGCGCCGAGCCGGGCGACCACGGCCTCGACGACCCACGGCAGCAGCGCGGTGACGCCGACCAGCAGCAGCATGACGCCGCCGATGGTGAGGTACTGGTTGAAGTTCCCGTTCTCACGGCCCTGGCCGATCATCGGGTAGAGCATCGCGAGCCCGCCCAGCGGCAGCAGCAGCCGCCACCACAGCCTGCGGCGTGAGGGCTTCGCCGTACGCACCACACCGAGCGGCTCGATGACGACCCCGCGCAGCGCGAACTGCGTGACCAGCACGGCGGCCGCGGGCACCGCGACCGCGACCAGCAGGGCCAGCAACGGGGAGGGGTTGAGATAGCTCGGGAAGAAGCTGTAGTCGAACACCTCGACCGAGCCCGCGATCTGACGTCCGATCAGGAAGAACCCGGCCCCCAGGACCAGGCCGACCAGGGCCCCGGCCATCGCCTCGCCCGCCGCGACCCGCCGGGTCATCCGGGCGTCGGAGCCGACCAGCCGGAGCGCGGCGAGCCGCCGGTCGCGCCGCTCGCCGCCGAACCGCACGGCCGCCGCGATGAACACGGCGACGGGCGTCAGCAGCACCGCGAAGACGACCAGGATCAGCAGGATCAGCACCGGGTCCAGGGGATCCGAGGGCTGCTGCGGGGCGCCGAACCGCTTGATGCGGTCCACGCTGCCGCCGTCGATCTTCGGTGCGAGGTTCTCGGCGCCCCGGTAGAAGGCGAGTTCGGCCGAGCCGATCAGCCCGCTCTCCCCGATGGTCCCGACGATCCGGTCCGGCAGCCGCTCCCGCAGCAGCCTCCCGTCGTCGGATTCCAGGAGCTTCTTCAGTGCCGGCGAGACCACCATCTCGCCCGGCGCGGGGAAGGCCGAGACGCCCGGCGGCAGCGGTGCCTCGGGCCCCTCGGGCTCCAGCTCCCGGCCCCGCACGTTCTTGTCGTGGTAGGTCGTGGTGATGGCCCCGACCACGAGGGTGTCGTCCGCCTTCTTCAGCCTGGTCGCGCTGAACGACATGTCGGAGCGCGCCGTCTCCCGCGCGTCACGCGTCGCCATGGCGTTCGGGATCGCGGTCGTCAGCAGCAGCAGCGCCACCCCGAGCCCGACCCCGACGGCCGTCAGCAGGACCCGGGTCCAGCCCTCGCGCCCGCCGGCGAACGCGAATCTGACCCCCATCCCGAGGTCGCGTGCCCACTGCCTCATACGGCCCGCTCCATGTCCCGGGACTTGCCGTCGCGTACGACGATCTCGCGGTCGGAGTAGGCCGCCACCCGCGCCTCGTGGGTGACGAGGACGACGGCCGCGTTGGTGGACCGCGCGGCCTCCGTGAGCAGTTCCATCACCCGCTCGCCGTTGAGCGAGTCGAGCGCGCCGGTCGGTTCGTCGGCGAACAGCACCCGAGGGTTGGTCACCAACGCCCGGGCGACGGCGACACGTTGGCCCTGGCCGCCGGAGACCTCACCGGGCCGCTTCTTCCTCAGGTCGTCGACCTCGAGCCGTTCCATCCAGCCGAGCGCGGTCTTCTCGGCCTCCTTGCGGGAGGTGCCGTTCAGCCGCAGCGGCAGGGCGACGTTCTCCACGCACGTCAACTCGGGGACGAGCTGGCCGAACTGGAAGACGAACCCGAACTCCGAGCGCCGCAGAGCGCTGCGCTGGGCGTCGTTCATCGTCGCCATCTCGTGCCCGTTGTACAGGATCGAGCCCGAGTCGGGCGTCACGATCCCGGCGAGACAGTGCAGCAGCGTCGACTTGCCGGACCCGGAGGGGCCCATCACGGCGACGACCTCACCGGGGTGGATGGAGAACTCGGCGCCGTCGAGCGCCACGGTCGGGCCGTACGCCTTGTGCAGGCCGTCGGCCACGAGCAGGGAACCGGCAGGAGTCACTGGGCCACCACCTGGGCGAGCTTGTCGAGGCGCGCGGCGGTCAGCTCCAGCCAGCGCAGATCGGCTTCGAGATGGAACAGGGCGTGGTCGCAGATGAGCTGGTCCGCGAGATCGCCCTTGCGCTTGCGGTCGGTGAGGATCCGCATCATCCGCAGATGCTCCGAACGCTGGGAGTCGAGGATGTCGGCCGCGTTGCGGTGCGTGAGCAGCGCGAGGACGACCTTGGTGTAGAGCGTCGACTGCAGATAGGGCTCGGGCTTCTCGGGCGTGGCGAGCCACCGCTGCACGTCGGTGACGCCGGCCTCGGTGATCGCGTACCGCTTGCGCTCGGGGCCGCCGCCGGGCTCGATGCCGTCGACCTCGACGAGGCCGTTCTTCAGCAGCCGCGACATCGTCGAGTAGACCTGGCCGTAGTGCAGCGGCCGGTCGTGACCGAACTTCTCGTCGAAGGCCCGCTTCAGGTCGTAACCGTGGCGGGCCCGGACTCCAGGAGTCCCAGGAGGGTGTGACCGATGGACATGGGGAGGACTGTACACACGGCGTATACCCGGTGTGTATACGCGGAGTGTGTAGATGGCTGCGCGAGGTATGAAGGGGCAGGTGGGAGCCGATTGTCACGGTTCTGCTACTGCGTCGGCGGGCGTCCCCGGCGCGGGATCGGTTTGGCCTCGCCCGGCAGCCGGCCGGCGTCCGCGAGGGCCTTGCGCAGCAGGAACTCGATCTGCGCGTTCGCCGACCTGAGCTCGTCCCCGGCCCACCGGGCCAGCGCCTCGTACACCGACGGGTCCAGCCGCAGCAGCACCTGCTTGCGCTGCTGCGGCCGCCGCGCCTTCGGCGTGGACTCCTCCTGGGGATCCGTCACTGGTAGAGCGTCCCGGTGTTGAGGACGGGCTGGGCCGCGCGGTCCCCGCACAGCACCACCATCAGGTTGGAGACCATGGCCGCCTTCCGTTCGTCGTCCAGTTCGACGATGTCCTGCTCGCTGATCCGGGCGAGCGCCGCCTCCACCATGCCCACCGCGCCGTCCACGATCTGCCGCCGCGCCGCGACGATCGCGCCCGCCTGCTGCCGCTGGAGCATCGCCGAGGCGATCTCGGGAGCGTACGCGAGATGCGTGAAGCGGGACTCGATGATCTCCACACCGGCCGCCTCCACGCGCGCGTGGAGTTCGAGGGCGAGCTTCTCGGTGATCTCCTCGGCGTTGCCGCGCAGCGAGAGGCCGCCCTCCTCGTGGGCGTCGTAGGGGTACTCGATGGCGATGTGCCGCACGGCCGCCTCGGTCTGCGTCGACACGAACTCGATGTAGTCGTCCACCTCGAAGGTGGCCTGCGCGGTGTCCTCGACCCGCCACACCACGACCGCGGCGAGCTCGATCGGGTTGCCGTAGGCGTCGTTGACCTTCAGGACCGCCGTCTCGTGGTTGCGGACCCGGGTGGAGATCTTGGTGCGCGAGGTGAAGGGGTTCACCCAGCGCAGGCCGTCCTGCCGGATCGTCCCCCGGTAGCGCCCGAAGAGCTGCACGACCCGCGCCTCGCCCGGCGCCACCGTGTTCAGCCCGCACATGGCGAGGAAGGCGGCGAGAGCGATCAGGATGCCGCCGACGATGAGCGCCGCCTTCCCGCCGGTCGCCGGCACCGCCGTGGCGCCCGCGATCATTCCGGCGCCGGCGAACAGCCCCAGCAGGCCGAGGAGCAGGGCGAGCCCGCCGCCGATGCTGTGCGCGGTGAACTCCCGCACGCGCGGGGCGGGCATCTCGGGTACGTCGGCCGTGGTCGTGTCGTGCGTGGTCATGGGTTCCCCCGGTTCCTCTGGCTGTCTAGCTTGGGTCTATCTAAGTGATATCACTTTTCTCGCCGAGGGCAACCCTTCACGCGCTTCGCACGTCGGTTCCATAGGGACGGGTGCTGATTGTCACGTCCGCAAAAGACCGGATCGGCAGCCCTTTGCCGTATGCCCCGGTGTTAGTTTTCTGAGCTGACCTGAGCGGCGAACCTGTGTGACAGACGTGCACACATGAACGAAGCGGAGCGGAACGGACCCATGGGACGAGCGGAAGAAAGACGAGCGCGGCAGCGCGGTGGTCGACGTGCCGCGCCCAAGCGCCGTTCGTCACGGGCGGTCGCAAGCGGCAGCGTCGGCGCCGAGAAGAGCCTCATACGCAGGCTGTTCACCTGGAAGAAGATCCTGGGCACGTTCCTCGGCTTCTGCCTCCTCGGCATCGGCGCCTTCATCGTGCTGTACATGATGGTGGAGGTCCCCGAGGGGAACGCCGACGCCCAGCTCCAGAGCAACACCATCAAGTACAGCAACGGCGACGTCCTGGTCCGGGACGGCAAGGTGAACCGCGAGAACGTGGAGCTCGCCAAGATCCCCAAGAAGGTCCAGCTCACGTTCGTCGCCGCCGAGAACAAGACCTTCTACCAGGACTCCGGCGTCGACCTGAAGGGCACCGCCCGCGGTCTGCTCAACACGCTGTCCGGCAAGGGCAAGCAGGGTGGTTCGACGATCACCCAGCAGTACGTCAAGAACTACTACCTGACCCCGGACCAGACGGTCACCCGCAAGCTCAGGGAGCTGGTGATCTCGCTCAAGGTGGACCGCCAGAAGTCCAAGGACGAGATCCTCGAGGGCTACATCAACACCAGCTACTACGGCCGCGGCGCCAGCGGCATCCAGGCCGCCGCCCAGGCCTACTACCGCGTCGACGCCGACAAGCTCACCGTCGAGCAGGGCGCGTATCTCGCCGCGCTGCTCCAGGCGCCGAGCCAGTACGACTGGGCGGTCGCCTCGGACACCGGCAAGAGGCTGGTCAAGGCACGCTGGAACTACGTCCTCGACAACATGGTCGAGGAGGGCTGGCTGGACGCCGGCGAGCGCGCCGAGATGGAGTTCCCGTACCCGAAGAAGCAGCGGGCCGAGGCCGGGCTCAAGGGACAGAAGGGCTACTTCGTCAAGCTCGCCAAGCAGCAACTCGTCGCGCAGCTGATGAGCCAGGACGGTCTCACCGAGGACGAGGCGCAGGCGCAGGTCGACAAGGGTGGCTGGACCATCACCCTGAACATCGACAAGAAGAAGCAGGCCCAGCTGGAGAAGGCCGTCAAGGCCCAGCTGACCGACAAGCTCGACCCGAAGAAGCGCAAGGTCGACAAGGACATCCAGGCCGGCGCGGTCTCCGTCGACCCCAAGACGGGGAAGATCGTCGCCCTCTACGGCGGCGTGGACTACATCAAGCACGACTACAACAACGCCAACCGCGAGGACTACCAGCCCGCGTCGACGTTCAAGCCGGTCATCCTGGCCGCCGCCCTGGAGGAGGGCGCCAAGACCCAGGACGGCAAGGAGATCGGCGCGAGCACGGTCTACGACGGCACGAGCAAGCGGCCCGTCAAGGGCAGCGACATCGCCTTCGCCCCGGAGAACGAGGACGACACCGACTACGGCGACGTCACCGTCCAGACGGCGATGAACAAGTCCATCAACTCCGTCTTCGCGCAGATGGGCGTCGACGTCGGTATGGACAAGGTCCTGGACACCGCCGACAAGCTCGGCATGGACACCGGCGACCTGAAGCCACTGCCCGCCTACACCCTCGGCACCATGGGCGCGAGCCCGATCCAAATGGCCTCCGTCTACGCCACCCTCGACAACCACGGCAAGAAGGTCACCCCGACCATCATCAAGTCGGCCGAGCGCAACGGCAGCGAGGTCAAGATGCCGGACCCGATCGGCGAGCAGGTCATCAGCCGCGAGACCGCGGACACGGTGACCTCGGTGCTGACCGGCGTGGTCGACGACGGTACGGCCAAGACGTCCGTCCGGGACAACCCGCTGCGCGACGGCCAGGAGGTCGCGGGCAAGACGGGTACGTCCGACGACAACAAGTCGGCCTGGTTCACCGGCTACACCCCCGACCTGGTCACCTCGGTCGGCCTGTTCGGCGAGAACCACGCCAAGCCGGGACAGGCCAAGATGTACGGCGCCGGCGGCTTCGACCGCGTCAACGGCGGTGGCTTCCCGGCGCAGATCTGGGCGGCGTACATGTTCGGCGTGACGTCCACGTCCGCCGAGTTCGACCTGGACACCGACCAGGGCGCGGCGGTCGAGCCGTCCTGGACGCCGTCGCCCACCCAGTCGGCGACGCAGACGCCGACCGAGGAGCCGACGACGCAGGAGCCGACGACGGAGCCCCCGACGCAGACTCCTACGCAGACGCCCACCCAGGCGCCGACGCAGACCCCACCCAGACTCCGACCCAGACGCCGACGACGAGACCGCCGACGGACGGCCTTCCGGAGGATCCGGTGGATCCGGCGGACGGACAGTAAGCACAGAGAGAGGGCGCCCGGTTTTCACGGGCGCCCTCTCTCCGCGTCCACGGCCTCTAGCCGCTCGCTGTGTCCACAGGCCCTAGCCGCCTCGGTTCAGCTCGAACCAGACGACCTTCCCGGTGCTCAGCCGGGTCGCCCCCCACCGCCGTGCCAGCCGGTTGACGAGGTACAGGCCGCGTCCGCCCTCGTCCGTGGCCCGGGCCTGCCGCAGTCGCGGCAACTGGGGCACGTCGTCGCCGACCTCGCAACGCAGCACATCGGTCCGCAGCAACCGCAGTGTCACCGGTCGCGAGGTGTAGCGCACCGCGTTGGTGACGACCTCGCTGACCAGCAGCTCCACCGAGTCGCTCATCTCCTCCAGGCCCCAGCGCGACAAGGCCCGCCGGGCCAGTCGCCGGGCCCGGCCCGGTGCCGCGTCCTCCGGCTCCAGGAACCAGTACGCCACGTCGCTGGGCGCGATCCCGTCGAAGCGGGCGGCGAGCAGCGCGATGTCGTCGTCCCGGTCGCCGGGGCCGAGCATGTCGAGCACCTCGTCGCAGAGGGCCTCAAGGGGCGGCGGATGATCAGGGCCGGTCAACTGGGCGGTCGCGGCGAGCTTCTCGCGCAGCTGCTCTATGCCGGTCCACACGTCCCGCAGCCGGGACTCGACGAGCCCGTCCGTGTAGAGAAGCAGGGTCGCTCCGGCCGGGGCGTCCAGCTCCACGGCCTCGAAGTCGACGCCGCCGACACCGATCGGGGCGCCCGGGGGCACCCGCAGCACCTCGGCCCGGCCACCGAGGTGGAGCAGGACCGGCGGCGGATGGCCGGCGTTGGCGATGGTGATCCGGTGCGAGACCGGGTCGTAGACGGCGTACAGGCAGGTCGCCATCCGGTCCGTGCCGAGCCGCTGAGCCTGTTCGTCGAGGTGGTGGAGCACCTCCTGCGGGGGCAGGTCGAGCCCGGCCAGCGTCTGGGCGGTGGTGCGCAGCTGGCCCATGATCGCGGCCGAGGTCATGGAGTGGCCCATCACATCGCCGACGACCAGCGCGACGCGGCTGCCCGGCAGCGGAATGGCGTCGTACCAGTCGCCGCCCACGCGCGCGGTCTCGGCGGCCGGCAGATAGCGGGAGGCCAGCCGGACGCCGGTGGGGCGCGGGAGGGTCTCCGGCAGCATCGTGCGCTGCAGTTCGTCGGCGATGTAGGCCTCACGGCCGTACAGCACCGCCTTGTCGATGCCCAGAGCGCTGTGCGTGGCGAGCTGGGCGGCGACCAGGAGGTCGTCCGGCTCGAACGCGATGCGGTCCGGGCGGCGCAGGAACAGCGCGGCGCCGATGACCCGGCGCCGGCCGCGCAGCGGGGCGAGGATCGCCCGCTGGCCTGCGGGGACGATCAACTCGCCGCCCTCGCCGAGCAGTTCGGGCAGCGCGGCGCGGGCCGCGGGAGAGTCCGTGAACACCGGGCGGACGCCCCGCAGCACCTCGGCGAGCGCACCCCCCGTCCGCACCTCGCACAGCTCGGCGGTGACGGCGGACAGCTCGGTCAGCTCCGTCGGCTCCGGCTGGAGCGCGGGCGAGACGAAACCGCCCTCGGTGTCCCGCTCCTCCGGGATGCGGTCCGTGCGGCGCAGCCGCAGCACCAGCGGGCCGGTGGGCCGCTCGTCGCCGACCGGCAGCGGGTCGCGCAGATAGACGAGGATCGCGTCGGAGAACGTCGGCACGGTCGCCCGGCACAGCCCCATCACGATCTCGTCGAGGTCGATGCCGCGGGCGATCCGCCGGGTCGCCGCGCCCACGAAGCGCAGCCGGTCCCCGTCCCGTCGCATCGGCGTGGGCCGGCCGGGCGGCAGGCCCTGGCCGGTACGCCGCTCACTGGACGCGGAGTCGCCTCCGGTCTGGGCCGGGATCACGTCGGGCAGCTCGGACACGGGCCTCGGCCGGTGGGTGTCGGGCTCGGCGGCGACCGTGGGCTGGGAGTGCTCGGGGTCACTGCCGGGCGGCGGTGTGGTCATGTCGGATCCGGGAGCGGGCGTCTCGCCGGCCCGGGCTTGTACCGGTAAGGCGCTGTGCGGGGGCGTGGAGGCACGCAGGAGCGCCCCGCGAGGGTCCGCGGGGTCGGCGCCCGTCTGGGGGCGCTCGAACGAGGTGGGCTGCTCCGTCACGCGTGTCGATTCCGTCCGTTGGGGGCTGCGCGCCGTGCGTGCAGTTCGTCCCGCAGAAATGCCGATACCCGGATTACCTGCCCCAGGAACGGAATTCCCGCGTGGTCAGAGGCAGTTCCTGTGCCACGGCCGGACCGTCCGACCGCGCCCGTGTTGCCCTCGTACCCCTCGATCACGTCCTGCCGCCCCTCGGTGACGAATGGTCAAGCTCAGTGCGCGCTCCGGTAGTTGCCGCCGCGCGCTCTTGCGGAGGACGATCCTACGTTTGTTGCCCGGGGGCGCATCAAGGGTCTCATGAGGACACGTGCGCGGGCGTACGGTCCCAGTCTTCCGGGAGCAACGGTACGGCCCAGGACGGATCCGGGCGCCAGTGCTGCCAGCCGTCCGAGAACGGCCGGCCCCAGGCGCGGATCACCTCCACCGCGGACCGGCCCGCCGCCAGCACCTGTTCGGCCTGTCCGGCGTCCATCAGGCCGTCCCGCTGGGCCTGCGCGAACTCGTCCTCGTCGCGCCAGTGCCAACTGCGGTCCGGGTGCACGGAGATGTCCAGGAAGTGATCCTCGGAGTCCACCCCGCCGTCCCAACGCGTCAGCGGCGTCTCGAGATTCACGTACCAGTTCTTGAACTGCCAGCCCGGCTCCCAGAACAGCCACACCGACCAGGGCTCGCCGGGCCGCGCCAGCTTCAGCACGCCCGTGCCGAACCAGCGGTCGCGCTGGACGGCACGGGGCTTGGTGTACCGCGTCTCCAGCGGCTCCGCGTGCACGGGCGTGCCGTCGGCGAGTACCGGCTTCACGCACTCGGTGCCCGGCGCCATCCACACGGCGAGCAGCTCGCGGTCGTCCCGCACGACGGTCACAGGGCGTGCGATGTGGAAGCGCTCGCCGCCGTTCTCCCGGTAGCGCCACAGGATCTGACTCCCGGGCTCCCAGAAGGACGCCGCCGTACCCGCTTCCGCCGCTCTCACCGCTCCACCCTCTGCCATGCACAGATATTAGGTGCCATGGGCATACGACGCTGCGGCACGCGTCACGGTTCTCCTGGGCGGCGAGTGTTGTTACGGATGCGTCATCCGCAGGACATCCAGTGCCTCGTCGAGCTGTTCGAGGGTGAGATTCCCCCGCTCCACGTACCCGCCCTCCAGGACGACTTGACGAATGGTCTTGCGGTCCGCGAGTGCCTTCTTGGCGACCTTGGCGGCCTCCTCGTACCCGATGTACTTGTTGAGCGGGGTGACGACGGAGGGTGACGACTCGGCGTACTCACGCGCGCGTTCGCGGTGCGCGACGATCCCGTCGACGGTCCGGTCGGCGAGCAGCCGGGAGACGTTGGCGAGCAGCCTGATCGATTCGAGCACGTTCTTCGCGATGACCGGCAGCATCACGTTGAGCTCGAAGTTCCCGGCGGCGCCGGCCGTGGCGACGGTGGCGTCGTTGCCGATGACCTGGGCGGAGACCATGAGCACGGCCTCCGGGATGACGGGGTTGACCTTGCCCGGCATGATCGAGGACCCCGGCTGGAGATCGGGGAGCGAGATCTCGGCGAGCCCGGTCCGCGGCCCCGAGGCCATCCACCGCAGATCGTTGGCGATCTTCGTCAGCCCGACGGCGATGGTCCGCAGCTGCCCACTGGTCTCGACGATCCCGTCCCGCGCGCCCTGCGCCTCGAAGTGGTCGCGGGCCTCGGTCAGCGGCAGCCCGGTGACGTGGGCGACCTCCTCGATGACGGCGGCGGAGAAGCCGGGCGGCGTGTTGATGCCGGTCCCGACGGCGGTGCCCCCGAGGGGCAGCTCGGCGAGCCGGGGGAGGGACGCGTAGAGCCGCTCCACGCCGTACCGCACCTGGGCGGCGTACCCGCCGAACTCCTGCCCCAGGGTCACCGGCGTGGCGTCCATGAGGTGGGTCCGCCCGGACTTCACGACGTCGGCGAACTCCTCGGCCTTGCGTGAGAGGGACCCGGCGAGATGCTCCAGGGCGGGGATGAGATCACCGGTGACGGCGGCGGTGGCGGCGATGTGGATGGAGGAGGGGAACACGTCGTTCGACGACTGCGAGGCGTTGACGTGGTCGTTGGGATGCACGTCCCGGCCCAGCCGCTCCGTGGCGAGCGTGGCGATGACCTCGTTGGTGTTCATGTTGGACGAGGTCCCGGACCCGGTCTGGAACACGTCGATGGGGAAGTGCTCGTCCCAGTCCCCGCGGGCGACCTCCTCGGCCGCCTCCTGGATCGCCTCGGCGACGTCCTTGTCGAGCACTCCCAGCCGCCCGTTGACCTTGGCGGCGGCCCCCTTGATCCGAGCGAGCGCCTCGATGTGCGCCCGCTCGATCCGCTGCCCGGAGATGGGAAAGTTCTCGACGGCCCGCTGCGTCTGCGCCCGCCACTTGGCGTCGACGGGGACGCGGACCTCGCCCATGGAGTCGTGCTCGATGCGGTATTCGCTCATACCGGGTACAGCGTGGGAGAGCGGGTGGTTGTTCCGCCCAGGGCGTTCGTCGCCACCCCTTGATGGGGCCGCAGGCCCCATCAAGGGGTGGGGAACTGCGCGACCAGCCCCCACCGAACCCGCAGCCGAAGCAGCCGGGGTCCAAGGGGCGGAGCCCCTTCAGGATGGGACGGTAGGGGCGGCGGGGGCGAGGAAAGCCCGCCGCCGCACCCGAAGAACTACGCCAGCCCGGGGCCCCGTACCGGAATCGTCGTGAACGTAGGCGCCGGGGCCGGGTCCTGGAAGAAGTCGTTGCCCTTGTCGTCGACCACGATGAACGCGGGGAAGTCCTCGACCTCGATCTTCCAGACCGCCTCCATGCCGAGCTCCTCGTACTCGACGACCTCGACCTTCTTGATGCAGTCCTGGGCGAGGCGGGCGGCGGGGCCGCCGATGGAGCCGAGGTAGAAGCCGCCGTGGGTGTCGCAGGCCTTGGTGACCTGGGCGGACCGGTTGCCCTTGGCCAGCATGACCTTCGAGCCGCCCGCCGCCTGGAACTGCTCGACGTAGGAGTCCATGCGGCCGGCCGTCGTCGGGCCGAAGGAGCCGGAGGCGTAGCCCTCGGGGGTCTTCGCCGGGCCCGCGTAGTACACCGGGTGGTCCTTCAGGTACTGCGGCATCTCCTCACCCGCGTCGAGCCGCTCCTTGATCTTGGCGTGCGCGATGTCACGGGCCACGACCAGCGGGCCGGAGAGGGAGAGGCGGGTCTTGACCGGGTACTTCGTCAGCTCGGCGAGGATCGCCTCCATCGGCTGGTTGAGGTCGATCCTGACGACGTCACCGGCCTCGTCGAGGTGCTCGTCCGTCGTCTCCGGCAGGAACCGCGCCGGGTCCGTCTCCAGCTGCTCCAGGAAGACACCCTCGGCCGTGATCTTCGCGACCGCCTGACGGTCGGCGGAGCAGGAGACGGCGATGGCGACCGGGCAGGACGCGCCGTGCCGGGGGAGGCGGACCACCCGTACGTCGTGGCAGAAGTACTTGCCGCCGAACTGCGCGCCGATCCCGATCTTCTGCGTCAGCTCGAAGACCTTCTCCTCCAGCTCCTTGTCCCGGAAGCCGTGCCCCAGCTCCGAGCCCTCGGCCGGGATCTCGTCCAGGTAGTGCGCGGAGGCGTACTTCGCCGTCTTCAGCGCGTACTCGGCGCTCGTACCGCCGACCACGATCGCCAGGTGGTACGGCGGGCAGGCGGCCGTACCCAGCGAACGGATCTTCTCCTCCAGGAACTTCATCATGGAGGCCTCGTTCAGGACGGCCTTCGTCTCCTGGTAGAGGAAGGACTTGTTGGCGCTGCCGCCGCCCTTCGCCATGAACAGGAACTTGTAGGCGCCGCCGTCGGTGGCGTACAGCTCGATCTGCGCCGGGAGGTTCGAGCCCGTGTTCTTCTCGTCCCACATGGTCAGCGGGGCCATCTGCGAGTAGCGCAGGTTCAGGTTCTGGTAGGCGTCGTAGATGCCCTTCGACAGGGCCGCCTCGTCACCGCCCTCGGTGAGGACGTTCTGGCCGCGCTTGCCCATCACGATCGCCGTACCGGTGTCCTGGCACATCGGCAGGACGCCCGCCGCCGCGATGTTGGCGTTCTTCAGCAGGTCGAGGGCCACGAACTTGTCGTTGCTCGACGCCTCGGGGTCGTCGATGATCCGGCGCAGCTGGGCCAGGTGGGCCGGGCGCAGGTAGTGCTGGATGTCGTGGATCGCCTCTTCGGCGAGCTTGCGCAGCGCCTCCGGCTCGACCTTGAGGAACGTGCGCCCGTCGGCCTCGAAGGTGGAGACACCCTCGGAGGTCACCAGCCGGTAGGGGGTGGTGTCCTCTCCCATGGGGAGCAGATCGGTGTACGCGAACTCAGGCATCTCAGCCCATTCCTCACTTGGACGACGGCGGCCGGCCTCCGTTGGCAGGCCTCACCAGCCTAGAACCTGTCCAAGCCGGGAAGCTTGTGAGGTAAGGCTCAGTTCGCCGGCACCCGGTTTTCCACAGGCATACGGTTCTCCACAGGCCTAGTCGCGATCTATCGCGTTTGGGTACGCTGCTGCCGTGGACCTTCAGAAGCAGGACCTGCAGCAGCCGACCCCGCCCGTCGCCACCGACCTGCGCGCCTCCGACGCCGACCGCGACCGCGTCGCGGACATCCTGCGCGAGGCACTCGCCGAGGGCCGGCTCACGGCCGACGAGCACGCCGAGCGCGTCGAGGGGGTGCTCGCCGCCAAGACCGTGGGCGAGCTGGACGTCTTCATCCAGGACCTGCCGGCCGCGCACGCCCGCCGGGAGACGGCGACGACGTACGCCGTGGCCCCGAACCGCCCGACCGCGGGCGCCGTCCCGGTCGATCCCGACGAGAACGTGGTCGCGGTGTTCAGCACCGCCGTCCGCAAGGGCCGCTGGCGCGCCGGCCGCCGTATCCACGCGTACGCGATCTTCGGCAGCGTCGAGATCGACCTCAGCGAGGCCCTCTTCGAGTACCAGCAGGTCGTGGTCAAGGCGATCTCGGTCTTCGGCAGCATCGAGGTCCGCGTCCCGGAGAACGTGTCGCTGCGCGGCACCGGCGGCGGCGTCCTCGGCAACTTCGAGGTGCACACCCTCGACGCGGCCGACCCCGAGGCCCCGGTGGTCTACGTGGACGGCTGGGCCGTCCTCGGCAACATCGAGGGAAGGCCCCGGCGCGGCAAGCTCGTCGCGGACATCCTCGATCGCGTCCAGCACAAGGTCGACAGGAGTTTGCGCAAGCACCTGGACCGTTGACGGTTGTGAATCCGTCAGCGGATCCGACGCCGCCCGAAGCGAGTCAGCCCCCTCACAGCCCACTCACAGTCCCGCGCGCACCACCCGGAATCCAGCGGTTCGGAACTCAGTGCATAGGCACGCGTACAACGGGTAGGCCTTGCTGCATCGTCTCTCGCTCGCGAAGCCGTCGTCAGGAGTAGACCGTGCTGCAACCGCCGCATTCGTCCCTGCAGGTAGCTGTTGTTCCGGCTCAGCGGGTGCCAGTGCGAGACAGGGACCAAGACGCACCATGGCACACCGAGGCGGTGTGCCGCCGCGACGAGGCCGGCCTGTTCTTCGCCCCCTCCAAAGAACCCACCGCGGCGCGCCTCTCCCGCGAAGAAGCCGCGAAGCGGGTCTGCGCCCGCTGTCCCGTCATGGTCGAGTGCCGCGAGCACGCCCTCCTGCAACCCGAGCCCTACGGCGTCTGGGGCGGTCTGACCGCCGCGGAACGCCGCGTGGTCCTGGCCCGGCGCCGCCGCCGCGACATGGAACTGAAGAAGGCGGCCAGGACGACGGACCGCATAGCGCAGGCAGGCTAGACAGCGGCATGCCGAAGGGGCGCTCCCTCCGCACCGGGAGCGCCCCTCGCTTTTGACCTACGGGGTGATGACGTACCTAGGGGCGCGGGGCTGTATCGATCTGCGGCTCCGCCGCGGGGCGCGACCAGCCACAACGAACCCGCAGCCGCCGACGCACAGAACCTCCGAACCCGTAGGCGCCGTCTCCCTACTTCGCCCGATCAAAGTCAATCGCGCTATAGGCCCGCAGCTTGCTCAACCGGTGCTCGGAGTCGATCCTGCGCACCGTCCCCGACTTCGACCGCATCACGATCGAGTCGGTCGTCGCGGTCTCCGACCGGTACCGCACACCCCGCAGCAGCTCCCCGTCCGTGATCCCGGTGGCGACGAAGAACACGTTGTCCCCGGCGACCAGGTCGTCCGTCATCAGCACCCGGTCGAGATCGTGCCCGGCGTCGATCGCCCGCGCCCGCTCCTCGTCGTCCTTCGGCCACAACTTGCCCTGGATCGTGCCCCCGAGGCACTTCACGGCGCAGGCCGAGATGATCCCCTCGGGCGTGCCGCCGATGCCGAGCAGCATGTCGACGCCGGTGCCCTCGCGCAACGCGTAGATGGAGCCCGCCACGTCACCGTCGGAGATCAGCTTGATCCGCGCGCCGGCCTCCCGGATCTCCTTGATGATCCCCTCGTGCCGCGGCCGGTCGAGGATGACGACCGTCACGTCCTCCGGCGTGGACCGCTTCGCCTTGGCGACCCGCCGGATGTTCACGGACACCGGCGCGTTGATGTCGACGAAGTCGGCGGCCTCGGGGCCGGTGACCAGCTTGTCCATGTAGAACACGGCGGACGGGTCGAACATCGACCCCCGGTCGGCCGCGGCCAGCACGGCGATCGCGTTCGGCATGCCCTTGGCCGTCAGCGTCGTACCGTCGATCGGGTCGACGGCGATGTCGCACTCGGGACCGGTGCCGTCACCGACCCGCTCCCCGTTGAAGAGCATCGGCGCCTCGTCCTTCTCGCCCTCGCCGATGACGACCACGCCGTTCATCGACACGGTGGAGACGAGGGTCCGCATGGCGCGCACCGCGGCACCGTCGGCGCCGTTCTTGTCGCCGCGCCCGACCCAGCGGCCCGCGGCCATCGCGGCGGCTTCGGTCACCCGGACGAGTTCCAGGGCGAGGTTGCGGTCGGGGGCTTCACTGGGGACTTCGAGTTCGGACGGCAGATGATGATGCTCGGTCATCGAGGCGCACCTTTCTGATACGACGACGGCCGGATGAGGGTTCGATCCTCGACTCTATCGTCAGTCCGACAAAATGAGCAGGGGACCCCACGGATGAGCGGGCCGGGCACCTGCGACGATAGGGGGCGTGGCAGGTTCGTATGGCAGAAGCGGCAAGCAGAAGACGGTCCGGGACATGGTGCTCTCCCTGGGCCTGATCGGTCTCATGGCGGGGGTCATCTACCTGTTCATCCCGCACGACGACTCCGATCCCGAGGTGAAGCAGGTCGACTACCGCGTCGAACTGCTCACGGCGCGCCGCGCGGCCTCGTACCCGGTGCTCGCGCCCGAGGGCCTGTCCGCCGGCTGGAAGGCGACCTCCGTCCGGTACGACGGCGCCGACGCGGAGTCCTGGCACCTGGGCTTCTCCACTCCGGGCGGTGAGTACGCCCAGATCGAGCAGTCGGCGACGCAGAAGCCGGGGGCGTTCATCGACACCGCCAGCCAGGGCGGCCAGGAGACGGACACCACCTCGAAGATCGGCGGCCGCACCTGGACCCGCTACGACGGCGGCCGCTACGACGCGCTCGTCCACCAGGGCGACGGCGCGACGACCGTACTGGCCGGCACCGGCGGCTGGGACCAGCTGACGCAGCTGGCGAAGACGCTGAAGGCCAAGTGACCCCAAGCGCGAGGAAGGCCCCCGGCTTCAAGCCGGGGGCCTTCCTCATGTCCAGGTGGATCAGACCGTCGTGACGACGTCGTCGTAGGCGAGGCGCGGCGAGCGCGGGTACGCGGCGTTCTCGCCCGGCTTGCCGATGTTGACGACCATCAGCGGGGTGTGGTCGTCGTCGAGGAACTCCTTGCGGACGCCCTCGTGGTCGAAGCCGGTCATCGGGCCGGCGGCGAGACCGGCGGCGCGGACGCCGACGATGAAGTACGCGGCCTGGAGCGCGGCGTTCATGCGGGCGGCGGATTCACGGGCCGGGCGCTCGCTGAAGAAGAGGTCCTTGGCCTGCGGGAAGGCCGGGAAGAGGGCCGGCAGCTCCTCGTGGAACTCGTTGTCCGCGGAGAGGATCGCGACCAGCGGGGCGGAGGCCGTCTTGGCCTGGTTGCCCTCGGCCATGTGCTGCACCAGGCGCTCGCGGGCCTCGGCGGAGCGGACCAGGGTGATGCGCAGCGGGGTCTGGTTGAAGGCGGTCGGGCCGAACTTGACCAGGTCGTAGATCGCCTGGACCTGCTCGTCCGTCACCGGCTCGTCGGTGAAGGCGTTCGCGGTGTGGGCCTCGCGGAACAGCAGGTCCTGAGCGGCGGGGTCAAGAACGAGAGACATGCGGTGAACCTTCTCGGGTGGTACGGCGGGTCCGGGGTGCCGGACCGGCTGACGCGTAGGACTCTACGCGGTTTAGGTTGAACATTCAACGAAAAGCGGGGCGTGGTGATCCGCTTCACAGAGCCGCTTCACCGATCCGGTTCACAGATCCGCTTCACAGATCACACGCGAAACCGTCAGGCGTCGGAGTCCTCGGTGTCCTCGGCGTCCGCGTCGCCCCCGGAGCCGGCGTCCTCCTCCTCGGCCAGCGCCGCGTCGAGCCGCGCCCGCGCCCCCTCCAGCCACCGTCGGCACACCTTGGCCAGCTCCTCGCCCCGCTCCCAGAGCGCGAGGGACTCCTCCAGCGTCGTACCGCCCGCCTCCAGCCGTCGTACGACGTCGATCAGCTCGTCCCGCGCCTGCTCGTAGCCGAGCGCCTCATCCACCTTGCTGCTGGTCATGCGCCCACCCTAAGAGTCGACTCGGACACTGAACTCACCCTCGGACACCCGCGCCCGCAGCACCTCGCCGCCCGTGACCTCCTCCGGGTCGCGCACGACATGGCCGCCGGCCTTCTGCAGCACCGCGTACCCGCGCTTCAGGGTCGCCGCGGGCGACAGCGCCACCACGCGCGCGTGCGTGTGCGTCAGCTCGGACTCGGCGCGGTCGAGGTGGTGCCCGAGGCAGCGCCGGGTCCGGTCGACCAGGGAGGCCACATGGTCGGCGCGCTCGTCGATCATGCGGTGCGGGTCCTCTATCGACGGCCGTGCCAGCGCGTGCGCCAGCCCGCGCTCCTCCCGCTCGATGAACCCCTCCACGCACCGCCGGGCGCGGTCCCGCAGCATCCGCACCCGCTCGAACTCCTCACCCACGTCCGGTACGACCTTCTTGGCGGCGTCGGTGGGCGTGGAGGCGCGCAGGTCGGCCACGTAGTCGAGGAGCGGGGTGTCCGGTTCGTGCCCGATCGCGGAGACGACCGGGGTGCGGCAGTCGGCGACGGTCCTCACCAGCTGCTCGTCGGAGAACGGCAGCAGATCCTCGACGCTGCCCCCGCCCCGCGCGACGATGATCACGTCCACCGCGTCGATCTCGTCCAGCTCCTTGACCGCCTGCACGACCTGCGGCACCGCGTGCACCCCCTGCACGGGCACATTGCGCACCTCGAAGCGGACGGCGGGCCAGCGGTGCCGCGCGTTCTCCAGCACGTCCCGCTCGGCGGCCGACGCCCGCCCGCACACCAGCCCGATGAGCTGCGGCAGGAACGGCAGCGGCTTCTTCCGCTCGGCCGCGAACAGCCCCTCCGCGGCCAGCGCCTTCTTCAACTGCTCAAGACGCGCGAGCAGTTCACCGACGCCCACGGGCCTTATCTCGGCGGCCCGCAGCGACAGCTGCCCCCGCGGCGCGTACCACTCCGGCTTCGCCAGGACGACGACCCGTGCGCCCTCGCTCACCACGTCGGCGACCGCGTCGAACACCTGCCGGTAGCAGGTGACGCTCACCGAGATGTCGTACGACGGGTCGCGCAGCGTCAGGAAGACGACGCCGGCGCCGGGGCGGCGGGAGAGCTGGGTGATCTGGCCCTCCACCCACACGGCCCCGAGCCGGTCGATCCAGCCCCCGATGAGCCGCGACACCTCACCGACGGGGATGGGGGATTCCGCGGACGTGTTCACAGCCATGCCGGTGAGCGTAACCTCAGGCACCGACACCGAGGCGTGAGCCGCCGAGCCGGTGGCATGTCCCCGGGGCGGCGAGGGGGCCTCACCCGTCGGCGCCCGCCCGACCTCGCTGCCGACCAGCACCGCCACCCCCACCACGAACCACACCGCCCCCACGACCTGCGCCGCCCCCGACGCCTCCACGATCACCGCGATCGTGATCGCCGCGCCCGTCACCGGCATCGCCACATGCCGCCACCAGCTCACCGGGCCCCCGGCCCGCCGTACCGCGAACCAGCTCACCACGCTCGCGTGCAGCAGCGTGAACGCCGTCAGCGCGCCGATGTCGACCACCGACACCAGATGGTCCATGCCGTCGTCCCGGCGGGCCGCCCACACGGCCGCGACCAGCGTGATCACGGCCGCGCACAGCAGCGCCACCCGTGGCACGCCCGCGTCCGTCCTGGCCAGGGCCTTCGGCAGGCGCCGGTCCCGGCCCATCGCGAACAGCAGCCGCCCCGCCGCGGCCTGCCCCGCCAGCGCCGCGAAGGCCGCGCCGATCGCCTTGCTGACGGCCACCAGGTCGTGCAGCCAGGTTCCGACCGACGTGTCGACGGCGTCGTAGAACGCGGCCCCCTGCTTGCCCGGGTCGGCGGCCAGTTCGGCGGACGTGACCGGCTCAAGGAGCGCCACCAGATACGTCTGCGCCACGAACAGCACACCCGCCAAGGCCAGGCAGAACAACACGGCCCGCGCCACCTTCTCCGAGCCGCCGGTGACCTCCTCGGCGAAGGACGCGATCGCGTCGAAGCCCAGATAGGAGAGGACCGCCACCGACACCGCCCCGATCACCGCCGTCAGCGCGAACGCCCCCTGCGTGCCGTCCCCCGACAGCGGCGACAGCCAGCCGCGTTCCGCGCCGTCGCGCGCGAGGACCACGACCGCGGAGACCACGAAGACCAGCAGCACCACGATCTCCATCGCCAGCACCAGGAACCCGACCCGGGCCGCCGCCCGGACGCCCCACAGGTTCAGCAGTGTCGTGACGACGACCGCGAGAGCCGTCCACACCCAGCGCGACACCTCCGGCACCAGCGCGTTCATCGCGATCCCGGAGAACAGGTACGCGACGGCCGGGATCAGCAGATAGTCCAGCATCGCCATCCACCCGGCGACGAACCCCGCGTCCCTGCCGAGCGCCACGCGCGCGTAGGCGTACACCGAGCCCGCGCGGGGGACGACCCGCACCATCTGCGCGTAGCTGAAAGCGGTGAACGCCATCGCCACCGTGGCCACGACATAGACGAGCGCGACCGCGCCGTGCGACTTGGCGTCGAGCGTGCCGAACACGCCGACGGGCGCCATGGGGGCGATGAAAAGCAGCCCGTAGACCACCAGATCCCGGAAACCGAGACTGCGCCGCAGGTCGTGGCCCGTGTGGGGCGCCCGGTTCGCCGTGCCGGTCTCGGACATCGATGCCTCCGCCAGTCGCCTGTCGTCGCGCGTTTCCCGTCCTTCACACTTCCCGGCCAGTCTCGCCGCCCACGCGATCTTTGACCCGTCGAGCGCGGCCTTACGATGGGACGCATGACTGCTTCGCCTGGCCGCCGTGTCCTGCTCGCCGCCCCCCGGGGCTACTGCGCGGGCGTCGACCGCGCCGTGATCGCCGTCGAGAAAGCCCTGGAGCAGTACGGCGCTCCGGTGTACGTCCGGCACGAGATCGTCCACAACAAGTACGTCGTGCAGACCCTGGAGAAGAAGGGCGCCATCTTCGTCGAGCGCACGGAGGAGGTGCCGCCCGGGAACATCGTCATGTTCTCGGCGCACGGCGTCGCCCCCGTCGTCCACGAGGAAGCCGCCCGCGGCAAGCTCGCCACCATCGACGCCACCTGCCCGCTGGTCACCAAGGTCCACAAGGAAGCCGTCCGCTTCGCGAACGAGGACTACGACATCCTCCTGATCGGACACGAGGGCCACGAAGAGGTCATCGGCACGTCCGGCGAGGCCCCCGACCACATCCAGCTCGTCGACGGCCCCGCCGACGTGGCCAAGGTCGAGGTCCGCGACGAGTCGAAGGTGGTCTGGCTGTCCCAGACGACCCTGTCCGTCGACGAGACCATGGAGACCGTCGACGCGCTCAAGGAGAAGTTCCCGCAGCTCATCTCCCCGCCCAGCGACGACATCTGCTACGCCACGCAGAACCGTCAGCTCGCGGTGAAGCAGATGGGCGCCGAGGCCGAGCTGGTCATCGTCGTCGGCTCCCGCAACTCCTCCAACTCCAAGCGCCTGGTGGAGGTCGCCAAGCTGGCGGGCTCCCGCGAGGCCTACCTGGTCGACTTCGCGAGCGAGATCGACGAGGCCTGGCTGGAGGGCGTGACCACGGTCGGTGTCACCTCCGGCGCGTCCGTGCCCGAGGTGCTGGTCGAAGAGGTCCTGGAGTTCCTCGCCCAGCGCGGTTACGGCGACGTCGAGCTGGTGAAGGCGGCCGAGGAGTCCATCACCTTCTCGCTGCCCAAGGAGCTGCGCCGCGATCTGCGCGAGGAGGCCGCGGCCCTGGTCGCGGAGCGCAAGGGCACCTCCGGGGAGTGACCGTCAGTCGTCCGTCGTAACGTAGGGCCATGCAGATCTTCGGCGTGGACATCGGTGGATCCGGGATCAAGGGCGCCCCTGTGGACCTGGCGAGGGGCGACCTCGCCCAGGAGCGCCACAAGGTGCTGACCCCGCACCCGGCGACCCCGGACTCGGTGGCGGACGGGGTGAAGGAGGTCGTCGACCACTTCGGGTGGACGGGGCCGGTCGGGCTGACCTTCCCGGGCGTGGTCACCGGCGGCGCCACGATCCGTACGGCGGCCAATGTCGACAAGAGCTGGATCGACACCGACGCGCGGGCGCTGTTCAGCGAGCGGCTCGGCGGTCTGCCGGTGACGGTGGTCAACGACGCGGACGCGGCGGGCGTCGCCGAGATGGAGTTCGGCGCCGGCCACGGCCGCCACGGCACCGTCATCCTGCTGACCTTCGGCACCGGCATCGGCAGCGCGCTCTTCGTCGACGGCGTCCTCGTCCCCAACACCGAGCTGGGCCATCTCGAACTGCACGGCCACGACGCCGAGAAGCGTGCCTCCAGCAAGGCCAGGGAGGACGGCGAGCTGACCTGGGAGCACTGGGCCCGCCGGGTGCAGAAGTACCTCGCCCATGTCGAGATGCTCTTCTCGCCCGAGCTGTTCGTCATCGGCGGCGGCGTCAGCCGCAAGGCGGAGAAGTTCCTGCCGCACATCGAGGGCATCAAGGCGGAGATCGTCCCGGCGCAGCTGCAGAACAACGCGGGGATCGTGGGAGCGGCGATGCGGGCGGCGAAGCAGTAGCTCAGTAGGGGCGGCGGTTCGCGCGCCGCCGGCGGGCCATCAGGCTGGCTTTTCGTACGGTCACGATGAGGCCGGCGATCAGCGTTCCCCCGTACAGCCACCCGGCCTGGGTGGCGAGGGCGGTCACCAGGCCCATCAGGCGGCCCCCGACGCCTTCCCCGTCGGCGACCGGCACCAGGCCGGCCGCGAAGGCGATCGGCACCACCACGGGCGCGGTCGCGAGATCGCCCCGCCGGACCCAGACGGCCGTCAGCACGCACACCGGCAGGAACAGCATCCCGTACGCCGTCAGCGACGAGCCGAACAGCAGCCCGTCCAGCGCGCCGAGCGCGAGCATGGCCGCCCCGCAGAACAGTCCGCCGCCGAGGCCGGTGAGCCGGGGGTTGGGGAAGCGGCGGACCGCCTGGACCACGGGCGGGGCCGGACGTCGTACGGGCGCCGCCGCGGCAGGACGGCGCCCGCCGCGGGCCGCCTGCGGGGGCAGGGAAGGCCTCTCGCGGCGCGCTCGGATGTGCGGGGGTCGCGTCCTGTGTTGCTCCACTGGACCAACTTAGGTCGGTTTATGTGCAGAATCCCTCCTCAGACACGCCGAGGGGCGGACCTTGGCCAAGCGTTCGACTCGTCGCCGGGGCGGGGCCGTGCACGCCGTAGACTGGTGGATCGGCCCGCCAGGGCAGGCCTTGCCCCACCCCTCGTCCACTCCTCTCCTCCTCACGTACGGGAAGTCGCAACGTGTCGCTCACGATCGGAATCGTCGGTCTGCCGAATGTCGGCAAGTCGACCCTGTTCAACGCCCTGACCAAGAACGACGTGCTCGCGGCCAACTACCCGTTCGCCACGATCGAGCCCAACGTGGGTGTCGTGGGCGTCCCGGACGCGCGTCTGACGAAGCTGGCCGAAATCTTCGGGTCCCAGCGCATCCTCCCGGCCACCGTCGACTTCGTCGACATCGCGGGCATCGTGCGCGGCGCCTCCGAGGGCGAGGGCCTGGGCAACAAGTTCCTCGCGAACATCCGTGAGTCGGACGCGATCTGCCAGGTCATCCGTGCCTTCAAGGACGAGAACGTCGTGCATGTCGACGGCAAGGTCTCGCCCAAGGACGACATCGAGACGATCAACACCGAGCTGATCCTCGCCGACCTCCAGACCATCGAGAAGGTCCTGCCGCGCCTGCAGAAGGAGTCGCGGATCAAGAAGGACGTCGCTCCGAAGGTCGCGGCGGTCGAGGCGGCCAAGGAGATCCTGGAGAAGGGCGACACCCTCTTCTCCCAGGGCCTGGTCCAGGGCAGCGAGCGCGCCGAGCTCCTGCACGACCTGCACCTGCTCACCACCAAGCCCTTCCTCTACGTCTTCAACGTCGACGAGGACGAGCTGACCGACGACGCCTTCAAGGACGAGCAGCGCGCCCTGGTCGCCCCCGCGGAGGCGATCTTCCTCAACGCCAAGCTCGAGGCGGACCTCGCCGAGCTCGACGAGGAGGACGCGCTGGAGCTCCTGGAGTCGGTCGGCGCCGAGGAGCCGGGCCTGGCCACCCTCGCCCGCGTCGGCTTCAACACCCTCGGCCTGCAGACCTACCTCACGGCCGGCCCCAAGGAATCCCGCGCCTGGACCATCAAGAAGGGCGCCACGGCCCCCGAGGCGGCCGGTGTGATCCACACCGACTTCCAGAAGGGCTTCATCAAGGCGGAGGTCATCTCCTTCGACGACCTCGTCGAGACCGGCTCGGTCGCCGAGGCCCGCGCCAAGGGCAAGGCGCGCATGGAGGGCAAGGAGTACGTCATGCAGGATGGCGACGTCGTGGAGTTCCGCTTCAACGTGTAGCGGCGGTGTGACGGTACGGGGTCGGTTCCTTCGGGACCGGCCCCTTTTCCGTGCCCGGGCGGGCCGTGCGCATTCTTTTCATGTTCCGCTCTTCCGGAATCGGGGTGTCCGGAAAATGTCGCGCGCTTTCCCTGCCCTTTGTCCTCTAAATCGTTTCTTTAACTTCCCTTAGGCTGCTCTTTGTTGTGGGCAGGGGGCCGTTAAGGCGGTGTTGCGCTTTCTGTGAGCGGCCGGAAAACCGTTGAAGCAGGTGCGAGCTCATGTGAGGCTAGGCTTACCGAGTCAGACCTGCGGAGATTTTGGGGGAGATTTCTATGGGCTCGCCTTTAGCGGTGTCGTCCGCGCTGCCGGAACAGAAGTCCGGGGAGGTGGGCCCGTGGGCGATCCTCGTCGTGGAGAGCGATGCGGCGAGCAGGGAGATGCTCGTGGCCGACCTGTCTCGCAGCGGGCAGGACGTCGTGGCCGTGGAAACCGGCCAGGAGGCACTGGACCGCGCCGGCGAGCACGACCTCGTCCTGCTCGGTATGAAGCTGCGGGACCTGGACGGGCTGCATGTCTGCCGTCTGCTCCGGTCCGGCACCGACACACCCGTCATCTTCATCGGCGCCGCCGCCTCGGAACTGGACACCGTGCTGGCCCTGCGGGCCGGCGGCGACGACTATCTGGCGCGGCCGTACGGACTGCGCGAGCTCATGGCACGGATCGGCGCCGTCATGCGGCGCGCCTCCTCCTGCAGGCAGGCGCCGCCGCTGCTGGAAAGGGGGCGGCTCAGCATCGACGTGCAGAAGCGGGAAGTGAAATACGGCGGACGTTCTCCGCGGCTGACCCGCAAGGAATTCGAATTGCTTCTGCTGCTCGCCCGGAATCCCGGAAAGGTGATCTCACGCGAGGAGATCGTCAGCGCGGTGTGGGGGAGTTCCTGGTCCCAGCGCACCGTCGACACACATATCAGCAATCTTCGCTCAAAGCTGGGTGACCGTGGCCTGATCGTCTCGGTTCGGGGCGTCGGCTTCATGCTCGCCAAGGCCTGATTCCCGCACCGGCCGCCCCGTGCTGGTGCCGAAGTCCGCCCAGCCGTGGCGCAGCCGGTCGAAGACGGCCTTCAGGTCCTCCGGCGAGTGATCGCCGTACGTGGCGAGGAAGTTGGCCTCCAGCACGAAACGGGCGAGCGTCGTCGTCAGCAGGTCGCCCTCCGGGACCCCGGCCTCCTCGGCGAGGGTGGCCGCGAGGCTCGCCTCCCAGTGCCGCCGCACCCGGCCGGCGTACTCCAGCAACGCCGGTGTGGACTTGACCAGTTCGACGAAGTCCTCGCCGGACGGGCCGTCGGGTGCGGGCTGCGCCGCGGGCACCAGATGTGCCTCCAGTGCGTCCAGCATCGACGTCCCGGGCGCGCGGTCGCGGACCGCCGCCGTCAGCGCGCGTTCGTACTCGTCCTCGGCGTCGAAGACCAGCGCCTCCTTGCACGGGAAGTACGCGAACAGCGTGCTCACCGCCACTTCCGCGGCGTCCGCGATCTCCGCGACGGTCACGTTCTCGAATCCGCGCTCGCGGAACAGGGTGAACGCGGTGTCCGCCAGGCGCTTGCGCGTCTGCGCCTTCTTCCGTTCTCGCAGTCCCGCCACTCCGGCACCCTCTCGCAACGACCGTCGTACTCGGCGCGGCATCAGGGGCGCCGATCCGCTGAGTGAGCGTACAGGGCCGGGCCGCGGTCTGTCTGTGATCGTCAGCGAGAAGAGGCTGGTCGGAGGCGCGCCCCGACGGCTGTAGCGGGTGTTTTGTCCCCATTTCCCGAGGTCCACCATGCCCGCGGCAGGGGGCCTCGACTTCCCCCTCGCATCCTCTCTGACCTGCAAAGACGCTGCCTTGCCGAGGCATATCCGCAAGTGAGTACGGAAGCTGAGCGCATCGGTATTGACACGTTCGTGAATGTCGTATCTACTCTGAACTCGTAGTTACTTCGAAAATTTGAGGGGAGCTCATGGAAGTCACCGCAACGCGTCGTTGGCTGGCCCTCGGCGCACTCGCACTCGCGATGCTGACCGTGGGGCTCGACATGACGGTGCTCAACATCGCCCTGCCCACGCTCGCCCGTGATCTGCACGCCGGCACCGCGGCGCTGCAGTGGTTCAGCACGGCGTACACGCTGACGCTGGCGGGCGTGATGCTGCCCGCCGGTGCGCTCGGGGACCGGTTCGGGCGGAAGAAGTTCGTGTTCGGGGCGCTGGTGCTGTTCGGCGGCGCCTCGGTCTGGTGCGCGTTCGCCTCGTCGTCGAGCGAGCTGATCATGGCGCGGGTGCTGCTCGGGGTCGCGGCCTCGGTGCTGATGTCCCTGTCGATGGGGATGATCCCGGTGCTCTTCCCGGACCCGGCGGAGCGCGGCCGCGCCACCACCGTGTGGATCACCGCGGTCACCCTCGGCATGCCGCTCGGCCCGATCGTCGGCGGACTGCTGCTGGACCACTTCTGGTGGGGCTCGGTGTTCCTGGTGAACATCCCGACGGTCATCATCGGGGCGTTCGCGGTGGGGCTGCTGGTACCGGAGACGCGCAGCCAGACCCGCCGGCCCATCGACCCGGTCAGCGTGCTGCTCTCGGCGGCCGGGCTGGTCGGACTGACCTACGGCCTGATCCGCTTCGGCGACGAGGGCTGGGGCGACGGCATCGCCTGGGCGACCTTCGGCGCGGGCCTGCTGCTGATCATCGGCTTCGTCGCCTGGGAGCGCACCCGGGAACACGCCCTCGCCGACCTCAGCCTCTTCGGCGACCGCGGATTCCGCATGGGGACGTTCTTCCAGCTGATCAACGCCTTCGCGATGTTCGGGCTGTTCTTCACCATCCCGCTGTACTTCCAGTCGGTGCTCGGCGTCGACTCGCTCGGCAGCGGTCTGCGGATGCTGCCGATGATCGGCGGTCTGCTGGTGGCCTCCAACTTCCTGGAGGGCCTGAGCGACAAGATCGGTCTCAAGCTGACGCTGATGCTCGGCTTCGGGGCCCTCGCGCTCGGCATGGGGCTCGGTGCGATGACCGGCATCGACACCTCGTACGGCTATGTCGCCACCTGGATGGTCGTCGTCGGCCTCGGTATCGGCCTGGTGCTGCCCACCTCCATGTCCCTGGCCGTGGGCGCGCTCACCCCCGAGCGGGCCGGTGCCGGATCGGCGCTGCTGTCGGCGCTGCGCCAGGCCGCGGGCACCACCGGTGTGGCCGTGCTCGGCACCGTGCTGTCCACCCGGTACCACTCCGAACTCGGCCCGCTCGACCGTGAGCCGATCTCCGACGGCGTCGGTTCAGGGGTGGCCGTCGCCGACAAACTCGGCGACCACTCGATGCTCCATGACGTCCAGACCGCGTTCCTCAGCGGCATGGACCTGCTGCTGGTCGTCTGTGCCGCCATCGCGGTCGTCGGCCTGCTGCTCTCGGCGGTCGCCACCAAGAGCCGCCCGGCGGAATCCGAGGCCAAGCTGCCCAAGTCGGAGACCGCGCCGGTCGCCTAGCGCAGCAGCGTCACCGAACCCACCGCAAACCGAGACTCTCCCACGAGGAAGTGATGCACATGCGCAGCATGGTTACCGTCTCGAAGATGGACCGGGACGCGATCCCCGAGGTGTCGAAGCTGTTCGCGGAGTTCGACAGCACGGAGATCCCGGGGCTGATCGGACTGCACCGCCGCCAGCTGTTCATTCACCACGGTGTGCAGGTCCACCTGTACGACTTCGTCGAGAAGTCCGACCAGGCCGCGCTGGAGAAGGTCAAGTCCGACCCGCGCATGGCCAGGCTCTCGGTCGACCTCCAGCCGTTCGTGACGCCGTACGAGCCCGAGACCTGGAACTCCCCGGCCGACTCCGCGGCTTCCTGCTTCTACGCCTGGGAGGCGGAGCCGGAGGGGAGGCCCGGGCCGACGGAGACCACCGTCACCCTCGCCCGGATGGAGGCCGACGCCATTCCCGAAGTCACCGGGATCTTCCGGGACTTCGACGCCACCGCGCAGCTGATGGGCATCCGCCGACGCCAGCTGTTCGTCTTCAAGGACCTGTGCATCCACATCCAGGACCACGCCGGCCGCGACGACGCGGACATCGCGCAGAAGGCCGCGACGGACATCTGGTTCGGCCATGTGCTCCGGGAACTGCCGCGCCTCGCCCCGCAGGAGCCGACGCCCGACGGACACGCGATCCGCTTCTACGGATGGGAGGCGTCCTGACGCACCACGCGAAGAGCCGCTGACAGCGGCGGCGACCGGGCCGGACCGGACGGCGATGTCGGCCCGGTCCGGCCGCACGACCACCCTCCGAGAAGCGCGGAGCACCGCAGAGAAACGTCGATTACGCGTGAGGCGACCGATGGCAGGACAGCAGAGCCGAACCGCCGAAGAGGCGGTGTGCGCCGGGCAGTTGAGCATCGAGCAGCGGTTGGGGGAGGCGCTCGCCGAGTACGCGCGGGACGTCGAGCCCCTGGACGAGGGTGTCCTCGGCATCCGCGCCGCATCGGCGGGCCCGGCCTGTCTGCACCTGGACGCGGAGCCGATCCTCCTCGGCTACCTGGTCCACCGGCTCGCTCCCGGTCTGCGCCTCGTCCGCGGCACGCCCGGCCGGCTCGAACTGCGCCGGCGCGACGGACACGGACGCCTGGTCTTCCCTCTCGATGCCGCCGCCGAGCACGTACTCGACGTGTGGAGGCGGGATCTCGCCACGGTCCACCCGAACCTCGTCCCCGTCCACTTCGCCGGCTCCTCCCACCCGGACGCCGCGGAGAGCCGGAAGCTGCGTCGACTGCTGCGTGACCTGCCCGTTGTCCCCTCCGCGCATGATCACCCCGCGACCGTCCAGATCATGCGAGCCAGTCTGAATGTGGAGTCGTAAGAATTAAAGAGCAACTCTGATTCCGATGCGACTTCGACTCGTGTACGCTGGCTGTGCCCGGGCCCGGTACCGCTGGGGACGTTCGTTTTTCGATGTCCGCAGAACGTCAAGGAAAATTAACGAACCCCTGTGGTTTCGTGAAGGAATCGATCCGTGGTGAAGCCACTCACATGGCTACGGTTGTGCTTGCGTGACCAAGGGGGAAGCTGGAGGGTGGAATCGTGGACGCGAGATGGTCAAAAGCTGAAATAGGTGAACTTCTCGATCGCTATGTTCTCGGGCTCGACTACGACAAACTCGATGACGAGTGGACCGCCGAGCTGTTCTCCGACGACGTGGTCATCGAATTCCCGATCAGTCGGCACACCGGCATCGAAGGACTCGCCGAATACCACCGGCGAGCATTGGCCATGTGGGCCGGAACGCACCATCTGAACACGCCGTCGGTCGTGAGCGTCTCCGGGGACCGGGCGACGCTCCGCGCCAACATGACGTCCGTGCATGTGCACCACGAGCGGAAAGGCGAGATACGACCGCACTATGTGTCGGGCACCTGTGTCACCGGCGACGCGGTGCGCACCGAGCGGGGCTGGCGCCTTTCCCGTCTTTCGTTCGACCTGATATGGAAGACCGGCAACCCGCCGGACTGAGTTGGGTGGGCATTTATGCGATCAGCACAAGTGAAAGCGAGTTCTCGACCAGAGATACTCGAAACCCACGACACCGAGCACCGCACCGCGGCCCGAGCGACCTTCGGCGCCCGAGCCGGTGCGGCGACCTCATCGCCGGCGCCCGTCCGGAACCTCGCGGACACCTGGCGGATCCTGGTCGTCGAAGGCAGCAGGGCCGACCGCGCGACCCTCACCGAGGCACTCGAGCGCCACGGCCATCATGTCGACGCCGTCGACTCCGGCGCCGAGGCACTGGCCTGGTTCGACACCGCCGACCTCGTCCTGCTCGACCTCGACCTGCCTGATCTGGACGGCCTCGAGGTCTGCCGCGAGATCCGGGTGGCCGGCGACATCCCCGTCATCACCGTCACCTCACGCGCCTCCGAACTCGACTGTGTACTGGCGTTGCAGGCCGGCGCCGACGACTACGTCATCAAGCCCTACGGCATCCGTGAGCTCATGGCCCGGCTGGACGCCGTGATGCGCCGCGCGCGCCGCACCCCGCACACCGCCCCGGACGCCGACGGCGGAGCGGTGCTGGAACACGGACCGCTGCGGATCGACAGCGACTCGCGCGAGGTCGAGATGGGCGGCCGGCCGGTGCCGGTCACGCGCAAGGAGTTCGACCTGCTCGCCCTGCTGGCCAGCGCCCCGGGGCAGGTGATCTCGCGGGAGTCCATCATGCGCAAGGTGTGGGGCGAGTCCTGGTCGCGCCGCACGGTCGACACCCATGTCAGCAGTCTGCGCAGCAAACTCGGCGGACCGGAATGGATCGTCACCGTCCGCGGGGTCGGTTTCAAACTCCGCAGCATGCGCTGACAGTACATTGCCGTCGAATTGACGTTCACTGAACCCGTGCATGTAATTTCCCTCGTTATCGTCGGACCGCAGGAAGCGGAAACTCCGAACGAGGGGTGACATGACGAACATCGATATCGACGAGACCAGTGAACTCGTCAGCTTTCCCATTCAGCGCACGTGCCCTTTCGCCATTCCGCCGGTCTACACGAAATTCCGGGAGGAGGCGCCGGTCAGCCAGGTGGTCCTCCCGGACGGCGGAAAGGCCTGGCTGGTCACCAAGTACGAAGACGTGCGGGCCGTGATGTCGAACCCCAGGCTCAGCTCGGACCGCCGTAAGAAGGACTTCCCGGTGGTGGTCCCCGGGCAGAACGCGGCCCTCGCCAAGCACGCACCCTTCATGATCATCCTCGACGGCGCGGAGCACGCGGCGGCCCGGCGGCCCGTCATCAGCGAGTTCTCGGTCCGCCGCGTCGCCGCGATGAAGCCGCGCATCCAGGAGATCGTCGACCACTTCATCGACGAGATGCTGAAGCTGCCCCGGCCCGTCGACCTCAACCAGGTCTTCTCCCTGCCGGTGCCCTCACTGGTGGTCTCCGAGATCCTCGGCATGCCCTACGAGGGGCACGAGTACTTCATGGAGCTGGCCGAGGTCCTGCTCCGCCGCACCACCGACGAACAGGGCCGCATCAGCATCTCCGTCCAGCTGCGCGCGTACATGGACAAGCTCGTCGAGGAGAAGATCGCCAACCCCGGCGACGACCTGCTCAGCCGCCAGATCGAGCTCCAGCGGCAGAACGGGGGCATCGACCGGCCCCAGCTCGCCAGCCTGTGCCTGCTGGTGCTGCTGGCCGGCCACGAGACCACCGCCAACATGATCAACCTCGGTGTCTTCTCGATGCTGACCAGGCCCGAACTGCTCGCGCAGATCAAGGACGACCCGTCCATGACCCCGAAGGCCGTCGACGAACTGCTGCGCTTCTACACGATCCCGGACTTCGGTGCGCACCGGCTGGCGATGGACGACGTCGAGATCGGCGGCGTCCTCATACGCAAGGGCGAGGCCGTCATCGCCTCCACCTTCGCCGCCAACCGCGACCCCGCCGTCTTCGACGACCCGGAGGAGCTGGACTTCTCCCGCGACTCCCGGCACCACGTGGCCTTCGGCTACGGCCCCCACCAGTGCCTGGGCCAGAACCTCGGCCGCGTCGAGCTCCAGGTCGTCTTCGACACGCTGTTCCGCAGGCTGCCGGACCTCCGGCTCGCCGTGCCCGCCGAGGAGCTGAACTTCAAGAGCGACGCCCTCGTCTACGGCCTCTACGAACTGCCCGTGACCTGGTGAAGGAGAGCGCCATGCGACTGGAGAAGGACCACGACCGCTGCATCGGCGCGGGGCAGTGCGTACGCACCGATCCAAGAATCTTCGACCAGGACGACGACGGGCTGGTCAAGGTCCTGATCGAGCGGCCGCGGGGCGCCGACGAGGCCGCCGCCCACAAAGCGGTCTTCATCTGCCCCGCCAAAGCCCTGTCCATCGCCCAGGACTGACCCCGACGCTCCCCCCCCCCACGGAAGAAGAAGCCGCGCCGGTTCCCCTGCTCTCGGCAGAGGGACCGGCGCGGCTTGCGTACGACGGTCAGTGCTCGTGCATGCCGTGGTCGTCGCCCGTCGTCCACACGGGCTCGATCCCGATCCGGGACAGCAGCCAGCTCCCCTCCTCGCGCACGGCGGTGAAGGTGTAGCGGGCGCCCAGGTCGAAGTGCTTGCCCGGGCCGCCCGGGCTCACATGCACGGCGGTGACGTTCGCGTGCACGGTCGCGCGGTCGCCGTGCAGTTCGGGGAGCACGTTCGCCACGGTGTGCAGGGTGGTCGCCCACACCCGGTCGTCCCGGAGCATGCCGGCCAGTGCCGCTCGGCCCTCGATCCGGATGTCCGGCAGCAGCTCCATGGTCACGTCCGGGACGAGCAGCGCGGACAGCGCCTCGTGGTCGCGGAGATCGACGCACGCGCGAAACGGGCCACCAGAGTCTGGAGTCGAAAGAAGTCCTCGATATCTGTCATGGCTGTGATGCTGCGCACCGAAAGACGCCCGCGCCACTTTCCTGAAATCTTCTGACGAACCTCTGACAAGACCTGAACTTGTCCGTATTGAAACCTGTATTGCGCCTCGGAAGACTCGAACTCATCAACGGCTTCCCGTTATGGAGAAGGACATATGCACAGCAGTGTCATAGTGGCCCGGATCAAACCCGGAAGCGCTGAACAGATTGCCGCGGACTTCGCGAAATCCGACGCCGAACCGTCCGGCACGCGACATCTCCTGCGCCGCCAGCTCTTCGAGTACAAAGGCGTCTACGTCCAGATGCAGGACCACGCCGAGCCCCACGAACCGGCCCTCACCGCCTCGGAGACGCTCGCGACCTGCTTCTACGAGTGGCACGGACAGCCGGTCGCCCACCCGCACCGGATGCACAGCACCATGATCGTGGCCCGGCTCGACGAGGCCGACCTCGACACCGTCGCGAAGCTGTTCGCCGACTTCGACACCGGCACCGAGCTGCCGCACACCATGGGCACCCGGCGCCGTCGGCTGTTCGCCTGCGAGGGCCTGTACTTCCACATCCAGGACTTCGAGTCCGCCGACGGCGGCCGGCTGATCGAACAGGCCAAGCTGGACCCGCGGTTCGTACAGATCCAGCAGGACCTCCTGCCGTACATCACCGTCTTCGACCCCTCGACCTGGCGCTCCCCCTCCGACGCCATGGCCACGCGCTTCTACAGCTGGCAGGCCGCCGTATGAGCGGGCGTCGCGTGGTCGTCACCGGGATGGAGGTGCTGGCGCCCGGCGGGGTGGGCACCGAAGCCTTCTGGTCCCTGCTCAGCGAGGGCCGCACCGCCACCCGCGGCATCACCTTCTTCGACCCGGCGCAGTTCCGCTCCCGGGTGGCCGCCGAGATCGACTTCGACCCCTACGCCCACGGCCTCACCCCGCACGAGGTGCGGCGCATGGACCGGGCCGCCCAGTTCGCCGTAGTCGCCGCGCGCGGAGCCGTCGCCGACAGCGGGCTCGACACCGAGGCGCTGGACCCGTACCGGATCGGCGTCACCATCGGCAGCGCGGTCGGCGCCACCATGAGCCTCGACGACGACTACCGCGCCGTCAGCGACGGCGGCCGGCTCGACCTGGTCGACCACACCTACGCCGACCCGTTCTTCTACAACCACTTCGTGCCCAGCTCCTTCGCCGCCGAGGTCGCCCGCGCCGTGGGGGCGCAGGGGCCGAGCAGCGTGGTGTCGGCCGGGTGCACCTCCGGGCTCGACTCGGTCGGGTACGCCGTCGAACTCATCCGGGAGGGCACCGCGGACGTCATGGTCGCCGGCGCCACCGACGCGCCGATCTCGCCGATCACGATGGCCTGCTTCGACGCCATCAAGGCGACCACACCCCGCCACGACGACCCCGAGCACGCCTCCCGCCCCTTCGACGGCACCCGCAACGGGTTCGTCCTCGGTGAGGGCGCGGCGGTGTTCGTCCTGGAGGAGCTGGAGAGCGCGCGCCGACGTGGCGCCCGTGTCCACGCCGAGATCGCCGGATACGCCACCCGCAGCAACGCGTACCACATGACGGGCCTGCGCCCCGACGGCGCCGAGATGTCCGAGGCGATCACCGTCGCGCTGGACGAGGCCCGCATGAACCCCACGGCGATCGACTACATCAACGCGCACGGCTCCGGCACCAAGCAGAACGACAGGCACGAGACCGCCGCCTTCAAACGCAGCCTCGGCGACCACGCGTACCGCACCCCCGTCAGCTCCATCAAGTCGATGGTCGGGCACTCGCTGGGCGCGATCGGCTCCATCGAGATCGCCGCGTCCGTCCTCGCGATCCGCCACAACGTCGTACCGCCGACCGCGAACCTGCACACGCCCGACCCCGAGTGCGACCTCGACTACGTGCCCCTGACCGCCCGCGACCAGCTCGTCGACACGGTCCTCACCGTGGGCAGCGGCTTCGGCGGGTTCCAGAGCGCGATGGTGCTGACCCGACCCGAAAGGACGGCGGCATGACGGCCTCCGTGGTGGTGACCGGCCTGGGGATCACCGCCCCCAACGGGCTCGGCGCCAAGGACTACTGGAGCGCGACCCGCGTCGGCAAGAGCGGCATCGGCCCGCTCACCCGCTTCGACGCGGCACCGTACCCGGCCAAGCTCGCCGGCGAGATCGACGGCTTCACGCCCGAGGAACACCTCCCCAGCCGGCTCATGCCGCAGACCGACCAGGTCACCCGGCTCTCCCTGGTCGCCGCGGACTGGGCGCTCGCGGACGCCGGGGTACGCCCCGCCGATCTGCCGGCCTTCGACATGGGCGTCATCACCGCGAGCTCCGCGGGCGGCTTCGAGTTCAGCCAGCACGAGCTGAAGAGCCTGTGGAGTAAGGGCGGCGAGTACGTCAGCGCCTATCAGTCCTTCGCCTGGTTCTACGCCGTCAACACCGGCCAGATCTCCATCCGCAACGGCATGAAGGGCCCCAGCGGCGTCGTCGTCACCGACCAGGCCGGGGGCCTCGACGCGGTGGCGCAGGCCCGGCGGCAGATCCGCAAGGGCACCTCGCTGGTGGTCGCGGGAGCCGTCGACGCCCTGCTGTGCTCCTGGGGCTGGGTCGGACTGCACACCAGCGGCCGGCTCAGCACGGCCGACGATCCCGGCCGCGCCTATCTGCCCTTCGACGAGCGGGCCGCCGGTCATGTCCCGGGCGAGGGCGGCGCGTTGCTCATCCTGGAGGCGGCCGACGCCGCCCGCGCCCGTGGGGCCCGGGTGTACGGCGAGATCGCCGGGTACGCCGCCACCTTCGACGGCCGCGAACCCGGCCTGCGCAAGGCGATCGAACTGGCGCTGGCCGACGCCGACTTGGCGCCGTCCGACGTGGACGTCGTCTTCGCCGACGCCGCCGCCGACCCCGAACTCGACCGGATCGAGGCCGAGGCGCTGGTGGAGGTGTTCGGCCGGCGGGGCGTCCCCGTCACGGCCCCGAAGACGATGACGGGCCGCCTCTACGCAGGCGCCGCCGCCCTGGACCTCGCCACCGCCTTCCTCGCGCTGCGGGAGGGGCTGATCCCGCCGACCGTCCACACCGACCCCGCCGACCGCCACGGCCTCGACCTCGTCGGTGCCCAGGCCCGTCCCGCAGCACTGCGCACGGCCCTCGTCCTGGCCCGCGGCCACGGCGGCTTCAACTCGGCGATGGTCGTCCGCTCCTGAGCCCCCTCGGAAGCCCTCAGCACCCTTCACGATCATTTGGAGAAACCTGATGTCCCAGCCCACGTTCACCCTCGACGACCTCAAGCGCATCCTCCTCGAAGGCTCCGGCGCCCCCGAGGGCGGCGGCCTCGACGGAGACGCCCAGGACGTCCTCGACACCGAGTTCAGCGACATCGGCTACGACTCGCTCGCCCTGCTGGAGACCGCCAGCCGCATCGAGCGGGAGTACGGCATCGACCTCGACGAGTCCGTCATCGGCGACGCCACCACACCGCGCGCCTTCATCGACGCCGTCGGTGACCACCTCGTCGCACCGGCCGCCTGAAGGGAACGCGAAGAGATGACCGACACGACACAGCAGGAGCGGCGCGTCGCCCTCGTGACCGGCGCGACCAGCGGGATCGGCCTGGCCGTGGCCCGGCTGCTGGCCGAACAGGGCCACCGCGTCTTCATCGGCTCACGCACCGAGGACAAGGTGCTCACCACGGTCAAGCGACTCCAGGAAGAAGGCCTGGAGGTGGACGGCGCGGTCCTCGACGTCCGCTCGGTGGACTCGGTACGCGGCTACGTCCGTGCCGCCGTCGACCGGTTCGGGACGGTCGACGTGCTCGTCAACAACGCGGGCATCAGCGGCGGCGGGGTGACCGCCGACCTCACCGACGAGCTGTGGGACGACATCGTCGACACCAACCTCAACAGCGTCTTCCGGCTGACCCGGGAGGTCCTCACCACCGGCGGCATGCGGGACAAGAGCCGCGGCCGCGTCATCAACATCGCCTCCACCGCGGGCAAGCAGGGCGTGGTCCTCGGGGCGCCGTACTCCGCCTCCAAGCACGGCGTCGTCGGCTTCACCAAGGCGCTCGGCAACGAACTCGCCCCCACCGGCATCACCGTCAACGCCGTCTGCCCCGGCTATGTCGAGACGCCGATGGCCGAGCGCGTACGGCAGAACTACGCCCGGCTGTCCGGCGCGTCCGAGGCCGCCATCCTGGAGAAGTTCCAGGCCAAGATCCCCCTCGGCCGCTACTCGACGCCCGAGGAAGTGGCCGGTCTGGTCGGCTATCTGGCCTCCGACCTGGCGGCGTCCATCACCTCCCAGGCCCTGAACGTCTGCGGCGGCCTCGGCAACTTCTGACCGCGCAACGCCCGTTCCCACCCGAGGAGCCCCATGCCGTCCCAACTGCACACGTCCCAGCACGAGATCAAGATCGCGGCGCCCGCCGAGGAGGTCTACCGTCTGCTGGCCCAGGCGGAGAACTGGCCCCAGCTGTTCCCGCCGAACATCCACGTCGACCGACTGGAAGGCGACGAGCGCGAGGAGCGCATCCGCATCTGGGCGACCGCCGGCGACACCGTCAAGAACTGGACCTCGCACCGCACCCTGGACCCCGCGGGGCTGCGCATCACCTTCCGGCAGGAGGTCAGCGCACCCCCCGTCGCGGCCATGGGCGGCAGCTGGCAGATCGAGGACCTGCCCTCCGGCGAGGCCCTGGTCCGCCTCGGCCACGACTTCCGGGCCGTGACAGAGGCCGACCTGGCCTGGGTCGACGAGGTCGTGGACCGCAACTCCCGCGCCGAACTGGAGTCCCTGAAGGCGCTCGCCGAGTCGAAGGCCGCCACCGACGAACTGACCTGCTCCTTCGAGGACACGGTCCACATCAAGGGGGCCGCGGGCGACGTCTACGACTTCATCCACGACGCCCACCTGTGGACCGAGCGCCTGCCGCACGTCGTCACGGTCCGCCTCGATCAGCCGGAACCCGGGCTGCAGAGCCTGGAGATGGACACGCTGTCCAAGGACGGCTCCACGCACACCACGAAGTCGTACCGCGTGGGACTGGCCCCCGACCGCATCGTCTACAAGCAGACCACCCTGCCCGCGCTGATCACCCTGCACACCGGCCGGTGGTCCTTCACCCCGGCCGGCGACGGGGTCGACGCGTCCTCGCAGCACACGTTCACCGTCAACACGGCGGCGATCGAGCGGGTGTTGGGGGCGGCGGCGACCGCGCAGGACGCGATCGAGTACGTCCGCACGGCCCTCAGTACCAACAGCAGGGCGACGCTGACCCTCGCGAAGGCGTACGCGGAAGGCCTGGCCGGGACGGCGGGATCCGGCGGGATCCCGGGGGCTTCCGGGTCCGGCGGGGAAGGCCGGCCATGACCACGGCGCCCCCTGCCCCGCCGCCCCCGGCGCAGGTGGTCGACCGGCGGCTCATCACCCTGGACGCGGACGGCATCCCGCTGTCCGCCCGGCTCGCCCTGCCCACGCACGTCCCGCCCAGGGCGACCGTGGTCGCCCTGCACGGGGCCGGGATGAGCGCGGCGTACTTCGACGGCCCGGCCCACCCGGAGACCTCACTGCTGGCCCTCGCCGCGGAACTCGGCTTCGCCGCGGTCGCCGTCGACCGCCCGGGCTACGGCGCTTCGGCCGGCCGACTCCCGCACGGCCAAGGGGTGGCCGACCAGGCCGCCACCCTGTCCGCGGCACTGCGCGGCCTGCCGGCGTACGGCGCGACCGGCGCCGGGATCTTCCTGCTGGGCCACTCCTTCGGCAGCAAACCGGCGTTGCGGATGGCGGCGGACGGCACGGTGCCGGGGCTGCTCGGGCTGGACGTCTCCGGCTGCGGCGACGAGTACCTGGTCCCGCCCACCGCGCCGGGCACGCAAGGCGGGAGCTGGAAGCTCAACTGGGGTCCCCTGCGGCTGTATCCGCCGGGGACGTTCCAGGCCGGCCTCGCGGTCGTCGCGCCGCCGCCGGAGCGCGAGCTGGCGGACGCCGCCCGGTGGCCCGAGGAGTTCGCCGCGCTGGCCGGACGGGTCCGCGTCCCCGTCCGGTTCACGTTCGCCGAGCACGAGGCCTGGTGGCGCCGGGACGCCTCGGCTCTCGCCCGGCTGCGGAACCGGCTCGACGCGGCCCCCCGGGTCCGGATCGACCACCAGCCCGACGCCGGGCACAACATCAGCCTGGGGTGGGCGGCACGGTCGTACCACCTGCGGGCACTGGGCTTCGCCGAGGAGTGCCTGCGCCGGCGGACGGGCGGGGAGGGACGGCGACCATGACAGTGCACCTGCCCCCGCCCTCCCTCGCCGACCTCGAACACCCCCTGGTGGGCGCGCTGAGCATCTTCGCCCCCGGCATCGCGGCCACCTCAGCGGGCGAGGCGGAGAGGGACCCGGACCCGAGGCCCCCCGCACCGGTGAGAGCCAGTGCCCCTGGGCCCCACGTCCCGGCGTTCGTACGACGCCCCGACCGCCCGAGGGCCGCATGACCACGCCGACCACCCTCGTCCTCGCCTACGACCTCCGGACCCCGGGCGCCGAGGCGGCCGCCCGGGCGGTGCTGCCCCGGCTCTCCGGGGACGACCGGGAACGGATCGCCCGCCTGCGCCGGCCCGACGACCGCACCCGCTCGGTGCTGGCGCGCTGGCTCGCTCTCCAGGGCGCCGCCCGTCTCCTCGGCACCTCGTGGACCGGCCTCCGGCTCACCCGCGACCCCCGGGGCCGGCCCCGTGTCGTGGGGCGGCCGCGGCTGGCGCTGAGCCTCGCGCACAGCGGGCGGTACGCGATGGCCGCCGTGGCCTGCGGCGGACGGGTCGGCGTCGACGTGGAGGAGATCTCCCGTGTGGCCGCCCTGCCCGACAGCGCCTACCTCACCCCGGCCGAGATCTCCGCCCTCCCTCCGGCGCCGCACGGCACCGAGTCCAGGGCGGCGCTCTGGACGCTGAAGGAGGCCGCGACGAAGCTCACCGGCGAGGGCCTGCGGGCGGGCATGCGGCGCGTCGGCTTCCGCCGCCGGGAGGGGACGCGGTGGCCGGCGGTCGCGCAGACCTCGTACACCCCCGGCGTGTTCACCGCGCACCGGCTCCCCGGCGGCTATGTCTGCGCGGTGGGGCTGGACAGCGGACCGGAGACAGAGCAGCAGACAGAGAGGAGCGTGTACGTCATGCAGGTGACGCGGACGGTCCAGGAGCACCGCACCCCGAACCCGGGTGGTGCGCCCGCCGACGAGGACGACGCCGCCGTGGTGCGGGAACGTCCCGAACCGGACGAGGAGGAGGCCGAACCCCACATCTGGCTGAGCGTCAACTGAGCGGCTGCCCCTGCCGCCCCGCCACCTCCCGGCACGCCTCCACATACCCCCGTACCAGCGCCCCCGGAGCCTGCTCCCGCCGCCACGCCAGCACATACCGGCTCGGCGACACCCCGCGCACCGGCCGCGTCACCACCCCGCCCAGCGTGATCAGCGGCGCGTTGCCCGCGGCCACCAGGCAGACGCCGAGGCCCGCGACCAGGGCCTCGTACGTCTCCTCCGTGCCGGCGACCTCCGCGCCGACGCGGGGCGGGCGGCCGGCGCGGGAGTCCAGGGCGAGCCAGTGGTCGCGCAGCGCACCGGCGCTCTCGGGCAGGGCGAGGAACGGCTCGTCGGCGAGATCGGCGAAGTCGATCTCCGCGCGGGCCGCCAGCGGATGGCTCTCCGGCAGGGCGACCAGCCGCGCCTCCTCGGCGACCGGGGTCCACGCGTACCGCTCGGGGTCCGGCAGCGGCAGCCAGACGAAGGCCACGTCGACGTCCCCGTCGGCCAGCCCCGCGGTCGGGTCCTGCCAGCTCACCTGGCGCAGCCGCACCGTCGCCTCCGGATGGGCGGCGGTGAAGCGGGAGCGGATCGCCGGCAGCAGCCCACCGCGCCCGGGGCTGGTGCTCATCCCCACGGTGAGGGTGCGGCGCCCCTCCGCCCGGACCGCGTCCAGCGCCGCCGCCCCCGCCGCCCAGTCGTCCACCACCCGCCGGGCGTACGGCAGCAGCGCCTCGCCCGCCCCGGTGAGCGCCACGCCGTGCCGGTCACGCCGGAACAGTTCGACACCCAACTGCCGCTCAAGAGCCCGTACTTGTTTGCTCAACGCGGGCTGGGACACGTACAGCCGCTCGGCGGCCCGGGTGAAGTGCAGTTCCTCGGCCACCGTGAGGAAGTAGCGCAGGTCCCGGAGATGCACGTCGGTCGTCATAGCCATCGGTTATCACCACGGGTCTTGGACGGGCAACCACCCGCGCCCGCAAGCTGGTTCACAGAAGGATCAACCGAGCGTGAGCGAGCAGGAGCAGTCATGAACAAGGTGTGGCTCATCACCGGCGCGAGCAGCGGCTTCGGGCGGGCCATCGCGGAGGCGGCCCTCGCCGACGGTGACGTGGTCGTGGGCGCGGCCCGCCGCCCCGAGGCGCTGGACGACCTGGTCGCCGCGCACCCCGACCAGGTGGAGGCGCTGCGCCTGGACGTCGCCGACACGGCCGCGGCCGAGGCGGCGGTACGGGACGTGGTGGCCCGGCACGGCCGGATCGACGTCCTGGTCAACAACGCGGGCCGTACGCATGTCGGCGCCTTCGAGGAGACCGGCGAGGACGAGCTGCGGGCACTCTTCGACGTGCATGTCTTCGGGCCGGCGGCGCTGGTGCGCGCGGTACTGCCCTCGATGCGTGAGCGTCGCTCCGGCGCGATCGTCCAGATGAGCAGCATGGGCGGCCAGATGTCCTTCGCGGGCTTCTCGGCGTACAGCGGCACGAAGTTCGCGCTGGAGGGCATGTCCGAGGCGCTGGCGGACGAGGTCGCGGAGTTCGGCATCAAGGTGCTGATCGTCGAGCCGGGCGCCTTCCGCACCGGGCTGTTCGAGAAGGACCGGGCGGGCGTCAGCACGGACAGTGGCGTCTACTCCAAGGTCAGCACCACCCGCGGCTTCGTCTCCGGCGGCGACGGCACCCAGCCCGGCGACCCGGCCAAGGCCGCCGCGGTCATCCTGGCCGCCCTCCGGGCCGAGAACACCCCCCTCCGCCTCCCTCTCGGCGACGACGGCGTCACGGCGGTCCTGGGCCACCTCGACCAGGTCAGGGAGGGCATCACGCCCTGGGAGAAGGACGCGCGGGCGACGGCGTTCGACGACTGAGAAGTACGACTGAGGAGTTCCGGTACGTCAGTACAGGTCGTCCTCGCGGAAGGGCGCCGGGTCGGTGACCCAGCCCGCCGCGAGGGCGAGCCGCGACGCGCGATGGACGGCGAGGAACCCGAAGGGGCGGTCGAAGGTGGCGTAGACCCGCTTCGACTCGTGCTCCGGCTCGGGCTCCCAGCTCAGCCACACCATGTCCATCGCGGTCACGGCGGCCGCCCGGAACCCCTCACCGCTGAACGTCGCCGTCACCGACTGCCGCCCGGCCGCGAGTCCGAGCGGCGCCGCACTGATGCCGGGGAAGTGCCCGGGGGAGCCGTCGGCCGCCGTCGCCAGCCCGAACAACTCCCGGTCCGCCAGCAGGTCGTGGTCGGCGGTGAGGGTGAACTCGGGGGTGTTGAGCGTGAGGCTGGGCGGCTCCGGCCGTTCGGTACGGACCGTCTCGACCCTGAGCCCGGGCCCCGCCGCCCCGAACGGCAGCCGGCCGCCGGGTACGGCCGTCAGCGCCCCGCCCAGCACGTCCACCCCGGCGCCGAGCACCTGCCCGGGCGTCAACCGGTCCTCCCCGAGCAGCAGATGGACGTCGATCCCGTCGGTGCCGCGCACCCGGACCTCCGTCACGGCACCCGCGGGCGTCCGCGCCACCGCCACGTCGTCCAGACCGGACGTCGTACGCGACAACCCGGCCCGGTCCTGGTCCCGCCACGGCATGAGGTCACCCTTGAACGGCGCCTCCCACTCCGTCCGCAACGCCAGCGCGCAGGCCGGCACGAGCGAGGAGTCGGGCCGCAACGCCACCGGCATCCGCTGGACCGCCCCGGACGTCCGCCGGGCTGCCCAGGCGTCCAGGGCCGCCTGATCGGCCTCCAGGTCGCCGGTGAGGACGCCGTGCGTGTCGGTGGACAGCCCCGCCGCCCACGCCTCCCGCAGCTCCAGCGTCCGCTTCGTCCACAGCCCGACGGCGCAGTCCAGACCGGCCATGGCGCCCAGCGTCACCAGCAACTCCCGTGCCGCCGACCCGGCTTGCTCCGCCGGCACCCCGACGGTCCCCGCCAGCTCCTTCCGGGCCGCCCCGGTCGCCCCGTCGGCGAGCAGGGCGAGCAACGGCCAGACGCCCGCCGCCGAGAAGACGGTGCCGCCGTCGACTGCGGTCGCCCAGCGGGCGGTCAGCCTGTTGACCTGGTCGATCACCAGTCCTCCTCGTCCGGGTCCTCCGGGTCCTCGGGGTACTCCGCCGGTGCCGTGACCCACCCCGCCGACAGCACCAGCCGCGAGTGCCGGTGCACGGCGAGGAAGCCGAAGGGGCGGTCGAAGCGGGCGTTGACCTCGGTGGTGATCCAGCGGAGCTGCGGGGGGCCGCCCGCCGCCGCGCCGAACGCGGTCACCGCGGCGGCGCGGAAACCCAGGGCGGTGAACCGCGCCATGGCGGTCTGCTTGGCCGACTCGACGGCCAGCGGGGTCGTGGCGGTGATGCCGGGGAAGTGGCCCCGGCCCGTGTCCATGGCGGAGGTGAGACCGAAGACCCTGTGCAGCTCCAGGAGGTCGTGCAGGGCGCGGACGTCGAAGCCCGCCGTCGCCACGTTCAGCGTCGGCGGTTCGGGCCAGGCGGACGCGCTTCCTCACCACGCTCAGCCCCGGCCGACCTCCCCGTAGGGCAGCTGCGGCCCCGGCAGGACGGCCACCCTCCGCGCGAGGATGTCCACCCCGGCCCCCAGCTACCCGCCCCGGCGCCATCCCCTCCTCGCCGAGCAGCAGATGCACGTCGATCGCGTTGTCGCCGTACACCTTCACCTCGGTGACGTGCCCGGCCGCGGTGTCCGCGACGCCGACCCGGTCGAGCAGGGCGCTGCTGCGATACAGCCCGGCCAGCTGCCGGTCCGCCCACGGCCCCGTCTCCGGCCACATCCGCCCGTCCACGAACGGCCTCAACCACTCCGTCCGCAACGCCAACGCACTCGCGAGCACCATCTCGGTGTCCGGCGTCACCCGCACGGGCATCCCTTCGATGAGCCCACCCGTCCGCTTCGCCGCCCACGCGTCCAGCGCCGCCCCGTCTTCGGCCTCGTCCCCCGTCAGCACCCCGTGCGCCTCCGCCGCAGCCCAGCCTCCCACCGCTCCCGCAGCTCCAGCGTCCGCTTCGTCCACAGCCCGAGGGCCGAGTCCAGGCCGCGCATCCGCCCCATGGCGGTCAGCAACTCCCGCGCGGCGGGCGCCGATCGATCCGCCGGCACCCCGACGGCCTCGGCCAGCTCCGCCCGGGCGGCCCCGTCCGCCCCGTCCGCCAGAAACGCCAGCAGCGGCCAGACGCCGGCCGCCGAGAAGACCGTCCCGCCCTCCGAACCCGCCACCGCCGCGCGGCGTAGCCCGTTCACCGCCCGAATCGTGGCGTTCGTTACCACCGTTCCGCCCCCGCTCACCCTGCGCTTACCATGCGCCCAGTCGTACGACAGTTCGCCACCCCAGTCCGAACCAGGAGCACGGTACCCGTGTCCATACCTCCGCCTCCCGGCCCCCACCAGCCCCAGGGGCCCTACCCGCAGGGCCCCTTCACCCCGCCAGGGCCCTGGGGGTACGGCTATGGCGGATACGCGCAGCCCGTGCCCGTCAACGGCGTCGCCATCGCCGCCCTGGTGCTCGGCGTCCTCTGCTTCCTGCCGGGCGTCGGGCTGGTCCTGGGGGCTGATCGCGCTCGCGCAGATCAAGAAGAGGGGCGAACGCGGCAGGGGCATGGCGATCGCCGGGTCCGTGCTGTCCGTCGTCGGGCTCGTGCTGTGGACGGTGTCGCTGTCGACGGGGGTGGTGTCCGACGCCGTGGACGGCTTCAGGGACGCCGCGCGCGGCGAGGGCACCGCCTACGCGCTCGCCAAGGGCGACTGCTTCGACTCGGGCACCGGTTCCCTCCAGGGCGACGCCTACGACGTCGACGAGGTGCCCTGCACCGGCGCCCACCACGGCGAGGTGTTCGCCGTCGTCACCCTGCCGTCGGGCTCCTTCCCCGGCGACGACGAGGTCACCGACGTGGCCGACGACAAGTGCTACGCGCTCCAGGAGGACTACGCGATGGACGCGTGGGCCGTACCGGACACCGTGGACGTCTACTACCTGGTGCCGTCCAAGGAGAGCTGGACCTTCGGCGACCGCGAGATCACCTGCGTCTTCGGCAACGTCGACGAGAAGAAGAGCCTGACGGGATCGCTGCGCAACGACGCCACGACCCTCGACAAGGACCAGGTCGCCTTCCTGAAGTCGGCCAACGCGCTGGACCGGGTGCTGTTCGAGGAGCCCGAGGACTACGCCGAGGACGACCTGCCGGCGAACCGGAGGTGGGCGGGCGACGTCGGCACCGCCCTCGGTGAGCAGGCCGAGGCGCTCCGCGCCCGCTCCTGGCCCGCCGGCAGCGGGAAGGCCGTCGCCGACCTCGCCTCCGACCTGGAGGCCGCGCGCAAGGAGTGGGCCAAGGCCGCTGCCGCGAAGGACGTCGAGGCGTACTACGAGCACTACGACGCCGGGTACGAGTACATCGACGGCGAGACCACCGTCACCGCACGCGAGGCTCTGGGCCTGGCCACCACGGTGCCGTCGTACGACAAGGACTACGACGGCGGGGCCGGCGACTGGGACGCGGGCGAGCTCGATGTGTGATCCCCGCTATAGCGGGGAGAAAGTGCCTGCGTAAAGCCCACCGACGCCACATGTCACTACATCGAGTGATTCTCTGGCCTTTGCTTGCATGGCTCAACCCACGGTTGCCACGCTGTTGCTGTCTGTACAACCTGATGGGAGCGGCCAGTGACTTTCGGTGAGCAGCCGGCGTATCTGCGTGTCGCGGGTGATCTCCGCAAGAAGATCGTCGACGGTTCGCTGCCACCGCACACCCGGCTGCCCTCCCAGGCCAGAATCCGCGAGGAGTACGGCGTCTCCGACACCGTCGCCCTGGAGGCCCGCAAGGTGCTGATGGCCGAGGGCCTGGTCGAGGGCCGCTCCGGCTCCGGGACGTACGTCCGTGAGCGGCCGGTGCCCCGCAGGGTCGCCCGCTCCGGCTTCCGTCCGGACGGCGGGGCCACCCCCTTCCGCCAGGAGCAGGCGGACGCCGACGCGCGCGGCACCTGGGAGTCCAGCAGCCGCCAGGCCGAGGCCAGCGTCGCCGTCGCCGAGCGGCTCGCGATCCGCCCCGGCGACCGCGTGATGTGCACCAAGTACGTCTACCGGGACAACGGCGAGCCGATGATGCTCTCCACCTCCTGGGAGCCCCTCGCGGTCACCGGCCGCACCCCCGTCATGCTCCCCGAGGAGGGCCCGCTCGGCGGCATGGGCGTCGTCGAGCGCATGGCGGCCATCGACGTGATCGTGGACAACGTCACCGAGGAGGTCGGCGCCCGCCCCGGCCTCGCCGAAGAACTCCTCGCTCTGGGCGGCGTCCCCGGCCATGTCGTCGTGGTCGTCCACCGCACGTTCTACGCCTCCGGCCGCCCCGTGGAGACGGCCGACGTGGTCATCCCGGCCGACCGCTACCGAGTCGCGTACCACCTTCCGGTGAAGTAGCGCACACCTTTACGGCTGTTGCCCCGGACACCGGGTCAACGGCCGCCCTCTCGAACGGCGTTGGATTCTGGCCGTTCTCGCAGGTGACCCCCTGCGCGCGGATACGCCTCTGACCGGACGCATCGACGCCCGCGCACGGCGCGTTCGCCTCCGCACGCCCCCCTCGTTCTGGCCGGTTGCGTACCTCTTTGTGAAAAGGCGTATTCGCTGCGTAAAGGTTAGGCGTAGGCTCGGGCATATGCGGATTGCGGTTTCCTTAGCGGGCGGGGCGTTGTCGGGAAGGAGCAGTGGGGGGCGATGAACGACAGCACGATCACTCTTCCCTGGCTCGTCATACGGCAGGACGACAACGGCAACCGCTACCGCGTGGGCCGCTACGCCACCCGCGCGGAGGCCCAGAAGATCGCCGACAGCCTCGACGACCGCGGCCACAAGCAGCTGTACTGGGTCGAACGCATCGGCCAGAACGGCGACGCCACCCGCAACTGAGCCGGGACCGGCCTCCCGTAGGCTCCCCCGCATGACCGAACGCACCGTGGTGGTGGGAGCCGCCCTCCTCGACGCCGACCGCCTCCTGGCCGCCCGCCGCAGCGCCCCACCCGAGTTGGCGGGCCGCTGGGAACTCCCGGGCGGCAAGGTGGAACCGGGGGAGACCCCGGAGGCCGCCCTGGTGCGGGAACTCCGCGAGGAGCTGGGGGTGGAGACGGAGGCGGGGGAGCGGGTGCCGGGGGAGTGGCCCTTGAAGCCCCCGTACGTGCTCCAGGTCTGGACAGCCCGCCTGCTCCCGGGCTCACCGGATCCCAAGCCCCTGCAGGACCACGACGAACTCCGCTGGCTGAGCCGGGACGAGCTGTGGGACGTGCCGTGGCTGCACCAGGACGTCCCGGCGGTCCGGGAAGTGGCATCCAGGTCGCTTGCCTAGGGGCGCGGGCAACTGCGCGCCCAGCCCCCACGCACCCGCACCCGCACACCCACCGCACCCCCGAGTTCCTGGGCGCACGGCATACCCCCGTTCGCACCACAACGCGCCCCACCCCACGGTAATCCCCACCGGATAAGGGGTATGTGCCCATTAACCCCACGAAACCGGACATGGGTGTGGCCTGGGAAGTGATCGGCGTGATCGACACCGAAGGCGACTGCGCCGAGTGGTCGTTCCCCGCGGACCCCGGCGCCGTGCGCGCCGCCCGCGGAGCCGTCCGCGGACGCCTGCGCGACTGGGGCCTCGAGAGCATGGCCGATCTCGCCGCCCTGCTGGTGAGCGAGCTGGTCACCAACTCGCTGCGGCACGCCACCGGCCCGATCGGCGTCCGCCTCGTCCGTCCCACCGGCCTCGACGCCGTCCTGCTGGTGGAGGTCTCCCGACCCGCTCCCGGACCCGCCCCGCGAGCGCGTCGCGCTGCCGGAGGACGAGAGCGGCCGCGGTCTTCAGCTGGTCGCCCATTCCTCGCGCCGCTGGGGTACCCGCCCCGGCGCGGCCGGGAAGACGGTGTGGTTCGAGCTCGCGGTGCCCCGGTGAACGTGGCGGTGACCGCGGCGGCGCACCGGGGGCGTACGCGCTGTACGCGTGCGCCCGCACTGTCCACCGGCTGGTTCAGGCCACTGACGGGTGTCGGAGCGGGTGATTCGACTGCGTGTTGGCTGGTTAGAAGACTGGAAGTGTTGTCGCGGTGCGGTCCAAAAAACGCTGGGACCGTGCTGTGATCGTGAACACCGTGTTGTGCGGCGCCGTAGTGCTGGATACTGCGGGCAGCCGTTGCCGGTGACCGGTGCCGGGCGCGGTGAGCTGGAGGGGACGGTTCGCGTGAGCGAGATACCAGCGAAGGCCACGGAGTCCGAGGACCCGTCGGGCGGCGCGAGGTCACAGGCCGCATATGAGGCCGTGGCCCCACAGGGTGACGCCATGTGGCAGAGCAGTCCGCCCGGCTCGATCTACGACTACATCAAGGTCGCGTCCTTCTCCATCGGCCCCGACGGTCTCGTCGACCAGTGGAGCCTGCGCGCCGAGCAGGTCTTCGGGATCTCCGCGGAGCAGGCGGTCGGCATGGACCCCATCGAGGCGTTCATCGACCCGGACCGGCGGGAGATCGGCCAGCGCAAGATGGCCGAGATCCTCGACGGCCGCGAGTGGACCGGCGTCGTCCCCTTCCGCGCCCCGGACGGCGAGGACGGCACCCCCGGCACGGAGGGCCTCGCCGAGGTCTATGTCATGCCGACGCGGACCGAGGACGGCGCCAAGGCCGCCGTCTGCATCGTCGTCGACGTCCGCACCCTGCGCAGCATCGAGACCGACCTCGCCGCCTCGCAGTCGATTTTCGGTCAATCCCCGTTCGGCTTCCTGCTGATCGACCCCGACCTGCGGGTCCGTCGCGCCAACCAGCGCTTCGCCACCGTGTTCGGCGGGACTCCGGACGAGCACCGGGGCAAGGGAGTCCACGACTACCTGCCGCGCCCCGAGGCCGAGCGGGTGGCGGCCACCCTGCGCCGGGTCCTGGACACCGGCGACTCCATCACGGACATGCACGTCACGGGCTTCGTGCCGGGCTCCGAGGACCGCCGGCACTGGTCGGTCAACCTCTATCGCGTGCACAGCGGCTCCGGGCGCCCCATCGGCATCGCCTGGCTCGCCATCGACATCACCGCCCGTCGGCAGGCCGCCCGGGAAGCCGCCGCCGCGCGGCGCAATCTCGCCCTTCTCAACGAGGCCGGTGCCCGCATCGGCAACTCCCTGGACCTGGAGACCACCGCCCGCGAACTCCTCGACGTCGTCGTCCCCGGCTTCTGCGACCTGGCGACCGTCGACCTCTACCAGGGCCTCCTGGCCGGCGACGAGACCCCGCCCGGGCTCGCGGACGGCAGCGCCGAACTGCGCCGGGTCGCCTTCGCCAGCGCCGTCTCCGACGCCCCCTTCGCCGGCTCGGGCCCGCCCATAGCGGTCGGCGCCGTCCACCACTACCCCTTCAACTCGCCCTGCGCGGACGCCCTGCGCACCGCCCGGCCGCAGTACATCCCGGCCGAGGACGGCGGCCTCGTGCAGTCCACGCTCGCCGTGCCGATGGTCGCCCACGACACCGTCGTAGGCCTGGCGCAGTTCGCGCGGACCAAGGGCAGTGAGCCGTTCGGGGACCGGGACCGGGAGCTGGCCGTCGAGCTGGCGGCGCGGGCCGCGGTCTGTATCGACAACGCGCGGCTGTACCGGCGGGAGCACGAGCGGGCGCTGATGCTGCAGCGGTCCCTGCTGCCGCCGGGCGACCCGGTCGCCTCCGGCCTCGACATCGCCTGCCGCTACCGGCCCGGCAACTCCTCCTCCGACCGGCCCAGCGAGGTCGGCGGCGACTGGTTCGACGTCATCGAACTGCCTGGGCACCGTACGGCGTTGGTGGTCGGGGACGTCATGGGACGCGGGCTGCGCGCGGCCGTGGCGATGGGCGAACTCCGGTCCGCCGTCCGCACCCTGGCCCTGCTCGACCTCGAACCGGCCGAAGTGCTCAGCGCGTTGGACGAGATCGCCCGCGGGCTGGGCGCGCCCGGCGGCGTCCAGCAGGCCACCCGGGCCGCCCGCCGGCCCCGCGAGGCCGACCTGTCCGAGGTCTACCTGGCAACCTGCGTGTACGCCGTCTACGACTCCGTCACCCGCCGCTGCACCTTCGCCAACGCCGGCCATCTGCCGCCCGTCCTCGTCGAACCCGGCGAGGCGGCGCTGATGCTGGACGTACCGCCGGGCATGCCGCTCGGCGTCGGCGGGGAGCCCTTCGAGGAGGTCGAGGTCGACCTTCCCGAGGGTGCTCTGCTCGCGCTCTACACGGATGGACTGGTCGAAAGCCGCGATCACCCCCTCGACGAGGGCCTCCAGGCCTTCGTGGGCGCCCTGACCGACCCCAGCCGCCCGCTGGAGGACGTCTGCGACCACGTCCTCAACACCCTCGACACCCACCACGGCGAGGACGACATCGCCCTGCTGATGGCCCGCGTCCAGGGCCTGCCCACCGACTCCGTCGGCGACTGGACCCTGCCGCGCGAGCCGCGCAGCGTGGGCCGGGCCCGGGAGTACGCGCGCGGGCAGCTGCTCAGCTGGGACCTGGAACCGCTGGTCGACACCACGGAACTGCTGGTCAGCGAGCTGGTGACCAACGCCCTGCGGTACGGCGAGGGCGAGATCCGGCTGCGGCTGCTCCTCGACCGCACCCTGGTCTGCGAGGTCTGGGACTCCGGCCTGGTCCAGCCGCGCCGCCGCCGCGCCCGCGACACCGACGAGGGCGGCCGGGGCCTGCAACTCGTCGGCCTGCTCAGCGCGGCCTGGGGCTCACGCCGTACGCCGCGCGGGAAGACGGTGTGGTTCGAACTGCCGCTGCCGGACGGCGAGACGGGCCTGACGGACCCGGCGGAGGCGTTGCTGAGCCTGTTCTAGGCGCCTGTCAGACGCGGCGCCCCCGGCCGTGCGGGCCACCGAAGCTCGCCGCCGCGCCGCCGTCCAGCAGGATGCCGCCGAGCACCGCCCCGGCGACCCCGCTCTCGTGCTCGGCGGCCCCGGCGACGGGGTTGCCGTGCATCCGAACGTCCTGCTCGGCGAGGTCACGGGCGGCCACGGCGAGCGCGTCGGCGGCCACCGGGTCCACCGGGAGCAGCCGTACCGCCTCCGCCAGCCGGGTGCGGGCCGTGGCGCCCACCGCGCCCCGGTGCGTCGCGACGAAGTCGTCCGCGCCCGCCACGGCGGCCCTCCCCACCAGCCACCGCGGCGGCCCCCAGCACCCCGGCCGTGGGCTCCGCGGCGAGCGGCGCGACCGCCCGCACGATCCGGCGCAGCGCGTCGAGCGGGTCGTACGGAGCCCCGCTCGTCACCTCGTCCCGGACGAAGGCCAGGACGTTGTCGGCGTGCACGATCCGCGCCCGCAGCTCGCCGACGGGCACCTGCGCCCGTGCCGACCGCTGCGCCCGCGCGATCTCCGCCTCCGCGCCGGTCAGCGCGGCCGGCACCAGGGCCGCGGCCGCGGAGAGGTCCGTGCCGAGGCGTTCGACGGCGTGCAGGAAGACGGCGGCCTGGGCGACCGCGCCCTCCGCGGCGCGCAGATGCAGGGCGGCCCGGTCGTGGGCGGCGAGGTCGCCGGCCTGGCGGGCCTGGTTGAGGCGGAGGGTGGCGAAGACGAGCCGGTCCTTGGCCTGCTCCCCGTATCCGGTGACCTCGGCGACGGCTGCGGGGCCGTACCGGGCGGTCAGGTCGGCGAGCAGCGCGTCGACGGCCCGGGTGCGGCCGGTGAGCGCCCGGAACCGGGTCTCGGCCAGCCCCAGCGCCTCACCCGCCCCCTGCTCCAGGCCGCGCAGCTGGTCCACGCCGGCCGCGGCCTCGTCCAGCCGCCGCCCGGCCTCCTCGCAGCGGCCCACGATCCCGGCGAGCGCATGCTGCCGGGCGGTGGCCTCCTCCGGTACGCCGTCGTCGTACTGCTGCCGCATCCGGAAAGCGGCCCGCAGCTCGGCCTCCGCGCCCCGCAGGGCGAGCACCGAGGACGCCACCGCGTTCTCCCCGTACCGGGCCTCGACGAAGGCCAGCTCCTCACGGCTGGTCCGGACACTGTCGTCGGCGGCCACCAGCAACACCCGGGCCTGCTCGTCCAGTTCGGTGAGGGGGCGGGCGACGCGGGCCGGCGGGGCGGGGACGCCGCCGGGGGTGGTCCGGGTCCGGGCGCGCCGGGTCCGCCGTACGTAGGCGTAGCCGGCCACCGCCGCCGCGGCGGCCACGACCACCAGCGGCAGCACCAGATCGGCGGCCGACGACTCGTCCTCCTCCTGCGCGGCGGACGGTGCCGCTGCCTGCGCGCGGCCGTCCGCCACGGGAGCGCGGTGCTCGATCGTCATCCCCGGCAGCACCAGCCACAGCACGCCGATGAGCACACCCAGCAGGGTGTGCGCGACCCGCACGGATATGTGCGAGGTCGCCCGCCGCGGCCGGCCCCGTATCAAGGATGACGTCACATTTCGGAGCGTATGAGCAGGAATGCGGGGGCGCGACCCGGAGGAGGACGGCCGGGCAGGTGGGCCGGGCGCGCTGGAATTCGGCTGCGCCGGGTGGGGACGGATGCCAGGATCGGGCGGATGAGCGCGACCCGCCGGCCCCTCGGCCCCGCCGACCTCGCCCCTCTCGCCCGCGCCGCCGTCGGGGGCGGACGTGCCCTCGTCGACGCCATCCGGCTGCGCGGCGGCAGCCAAGAAGGGCGTCTACCGGCTCGGCTTCGACGACGGCTTCAGCGCGATCGCGTACGTGTGGTCGCCGGACGAGGACTACTGGGACGCGGGCCCCTCCGACCTCCGCGACCCGTTCTCCCACGGCACCGGCCTCGACCTCTTCACCGCCGCACACGACCGTCTGGCCGCCGCCGGCGTCCGCACGCCCCGTCTGCTGCACGTCGACGCCGAGGCCCGGCAGGCGGTCGTCGAGGACCTCCCCGGAGGCAGTCTGGAGGCGGCCCTGCCCCGCGACCCGGCCCTCCTGGACCGGCTGGCGTCCCTCCTCGACACCCTGCACAGCCACACCGGCCCCCGCTTCGGCAAGGTCGCCCTCGTCGACAACGGCGGCACCTCGTACGGGACGTCCTGCGAACAGCGGGTCCTGGAAGGCGCCCTGCGCGACATCGAGGAGGTCGCCGGGCGGGAGCCGCGCGCCGCCGAAGTGCGGGAGCAACTGGTCGAGCGGGTGCGGGAGTCGGCGGCACGGGTCCGGCCGCGCGAGCGCCACACCCTCATCCACGGTGAACTAGGGCCCGATCACGTCCTGTTGACCCCGGACGGCGAGCTCGCCCTCATCGACATCGAAGGGCTGCTCTATTTCGACGTGGAGTGGGAGCACGTCTTCCTGGAGATCCGGTTCGGGGACGGCTACGGGGCCCTCCGCGTCCCGGGCCTCGACGAGGACCGGCTGGCGCTCTACCGGCTCGCCATGCGGCTGTCCCTGGTCGCCGGGCCGTTGCGGCTGCTGGACGGAGACTTTCCCTTTACGGAATTCATGCGCGGTATTGCCGAGCACAACCTGGTGCACATCCTCGACCTGCTGCGACGATGATCGACGTGCACGAGATGTTGGTGATCGCGGCCGTCGTGGTGCTGACGGCCGGACTGGTGATCGGGCTTGCAGCCGTCATCACCGGATGGCTGCTGCCGGGGTCCGGGCGCGCCAAGGTGACCCGGCCCCGGATGTGGGGGTACGGCACACTGATCGGGCAGGCCGGGATCGGCACCTTCCTGTTCGTCGGACCGCTCCACGGGCCGAGCATGGAGCACGTCCCTTACGCGATGGCCGGCATGGCGGTGTTCGCCTTCGGGCTCCACGTGCAGCGGCTCGCTATGAGGGCCTCCTCCTGATCTTCGACCCCAGCCACACCAGTGGGTCGTACTTGCGGTCCGCCGCGCGCTCCTTCAGGGGGATCAGCGCGTTGTCCGTGATCTTGATGCCCTCGGGGCAGACCTCCGTGCAGCACTTGGTGATGTTGCAGTAGCCGAGGCCGTGTTCGTCCTGGGCGGTGGTCTTGCGGTCCAGGCCCGACTCCTCCGCCGCGTCCAGCGGGTGCATGTCCAGCTCGGCCACCCGCATCAGGAAGCGCGGGCCGGCGAACGCCCGCTTGTTCTCCTCGTGGTCGCGGACCACATGGCAGGTGTCCTGGCACAGGAAGCACTCGATGCACTTGCGGAACTCCTGCGAGCGGTCCACGTCCTCCTGCATCATCCGGTACTCGCCGGGCCCCAGGTCCGCGGGCGGCACGAACGCCGGGACCTCGCGCGCCTTCTCGTAGTTGAAGCCGACGTCGGTCACCAGGTCGCGGACCACGGGAAAGGCCCGCAGCGGGGTGACGGTGATCGTCTCCTCGCGGGTGAACACCGACATGCGGGTCATGCACATCAGCCGGGGCCGCCCGTTGACCTCCGCCGAGCACGAACCGCACTTGCCCGCCTTGCAGTTCCAGCGGACGGCGAGATCGGGGGCCTGGGTGGCCTGGAGGCGGTGGATGATGTCGAGGACCACCTCACCGTCGTTGACCTCGACCGTGAAGTCCTCCAGGCCCCCGCCCCGCACATCACCGCGCCATACCTTGAACTGGGCCTTGTAGCTGCTCACTCGTACAGCTCCTCTTCGGCGAGGTACTTGACCAGCTCCTCCTTGTCGAAGAGGGCGAGCAGGTCGGCGCGGACGGGGTCGGTGGTCTCCCGGGTCAGGGCGATCTGGCCGCGGACCGGGTCGGTGGCCGCCAGCCCGCCCGTGGGGTCGGTCAGCCGGCACAGCAGGTTGATGTTGCGCCACGTGCGTTCCATCGCCGGGTGGTCCTCGCGGGTGTGGCCGCCGCGCGACTCGGTGCGCTCCAGCGCCGCCCGCGCCACGCACTCGCTGACCAGCAGCATGTTGCGCAGGTCGAGCGCGAGGTGCCAGCCCGGGTTGAACTGGCGGTGGCCCTCGACCCCGGCGCGCCGGGCCCGTACCCGCAGCTCCGCCAGCTTCTCCAGCGCCTGCGCCATCTCGGCCTCGCGGCGGATGATGCCGACGAGGTCGTTCATGGTCTGCTGGAGCTCCTGGTGGAGGGTGTACGGGTTCTCCGGCGGTCGCCGTCCTCCTCGCCCGGCGCCGGGCCCTCCGCGGAGAACGGCCGCAGCGCCTCCGCCGCCGCCGAGTCGACCTGGTCGTCGTCCACCGCGGGGCGTTCGAAGGCGAGGGAGGCCGCGTACTCGGCGGCGTGCAGGCCCGCCCTGCGGCCGAACACCAGCAGGTCGGACAGGGAGTTGCCGCCGAGCCGGTTGGAGCCGTGCATGCCGCCGGCGACCTCGCCGGCCGCGTACAGCCCCGGCACCCCGCGGGCCGCCGCGGTGTCCGAGTCGACCGCGATGCCGCCCATCACGTAGTGACAGGTCGGCCCGACCTCCATCGCCTCCGCGGTGATGTCGACGTCCGCCAGCTCCTTGAACTGGTGGTACATGGACGGCAGCCGGCGCTTGATGACGTCCGCCGGCATGCGCGTGGACACATCCAGGAACACGCCGCCGTGCGGGGAGCCGCGGCCCGCCTTCACCTCGGAGTTGATGGCGCGGGCCACCTCGTCGCGGGGGAGCAGCTCGGGCGGACGCCGGTTGTGGTCCGGGTCCTCGTACCAGCGGTCGCCCTCTTCCTCCGACTCGGCGTACTTCTCCTTGAAGACGTCCGGGATGTAGTCGAACATGAACCGCTTGCCCTCGGAGTTGCGCAGCACCCCGCCGTCGCCGCGCACCGACTCGGTGACGAGGATGCCCTTCACCGACGGCGGCCAGACCATGCCCGTCGGGTGGAACTGCACGAACTCCATGTTCAGCAGCGGCGCGCCCGCGAGCAGGGCCAGCGCGTGGCCGTCGCCGGTGTACTCCCACGAGTTCGACGTCACCTTGAAGGACTTGCCGATGCCGCCGGTCGCGATGACGACGGAAGGCGCCTCCAGGACGAAGAAGCGGCCGGACTCGCGCTCGTAGGCGAAGACGCCACTCACGCGCGAGCCGTCCTTCAGGACACGGGTGACCGTGCACTCCTGGAAGACCTTGAGCCGGGACTCGTAGTCGCCGGTCTCCTTCTTGTCCTGCTGCTGGAGCGAGACGATCTTCTGCTGGAGGGTCCGGATCAGCTCAAGGCCTGTGCGGTCGCCGACGTGCGCGAGGCGCGGGTACTCGTGGCCGCCGAAGTTGCGCTGGGAGATCCGGCCGTCCTTCGTACGGTCGAACAGCGCGCCCCAGGTCTCCAGCTCCCACACCCGCTGCGGGGCCTCCTGGGCGTGCAGCTCGGCCATCCGCCACTGGTTGAGGAACTTCCCGCCGCGCATGGTGTCGCGGAAGTGCACCTGCCAGCTGTCGTGCTCGTTGGCGTTCGCCATCGCCGCCGCGATGCCGCCCTCGGCCATCACCGTGTGCGCCTTGCCGAACAGCGACTTGCAGATGACTGCCGTACGGGCGCCGCGCTCGCGCGCCTCGATGGCGGCGCGGAGGCCGGCGCCCCCGGCACCGACCACGACGACGTCCCACTCCTGGCGGTCGACCACGGACATCAGAACAACCTCGGATCGTCGAAGGCGCCGGAGGCGACCAGGTAGACGTAGAAGTCGGCGAGCGCCACGCTCACCAACGACGCCCAGGCCAGCAGCATGTGACGGGCGTTCAGCTTCCCGACCCACTGCCAGGCCTTGTAGCGCACGGGATGCTGGGAGAAGTGCTTGAGCTGCCCGCCGACGATGTGCCGGCAGGAGTGGCAGGAGAGGGTGTACGCCCAGATCAGGACGATGTTGACCAGGAACACCAGGGTGCCGAGACCCATGTGGCCCCACTCGTAGTGCTCGTCGCGGAACGAGAGAACGGTGTCGTAGGTCAGGATCCCGGCGACGACGACCGCGGCGTAGAAGAAGTACCGGTGGATGTTCTGCAGGATCAGCGGGAAGCGGGTCTCACCGGTGTACTTCTTGTGCGGCTCGGCCACCGCGCAGGCCGGCGGGGACGCCCAGAAGCCCCGGTAGTAGGCCTTGCGGTAGTAGTAGCAGGTCAGGCGGAAGCCGAGCGGGAAGATCAGGATGAGGATCGCGGGGGAGATGCCCCACCAGCCGCCGAAGATCTCCCAGTTGGGCCCGGAGCGCATCGTCTCGCACCGCTCGGCCAGACAGGGCGAGTAGAAAGGCGAGACGTACGGCGCCGCGTAGTAGTCCGTGTCCGCGAAGGCCCGCCAGGTCGAGTAGACGACGAAGGCCAGCAGCCCGGCGGTGGTGACCGCGGGCGCCAGCCACCAGCGGTCGGTCCGCAGATGAGGGGCGGCGATCGCGGCGCGCGTACCGGACCGTACGCCGCCGCTGTTCGGATGAGGTTCCGTACCAGTGGCCAATTCATGACTCCGGTCGGGTTCAGGGGGCGTGGCGGTCGCGGGCGCCGAGACCCTCGTCGTCCGAGTCCGTCCACAGGGTGTTGTCGTACGGGGTGTCGGGGATGGAGACGAGATCGGGCCGCTTCGACTGGGCGAGCGCGGGATCGGCGTCCCTGAGCAGGGCGAGGCTCTCGCGCAGGCGCTCGGTGTCGACGCGGACGCGGCGCATCTCCAGGCCACCGCTGCCGAGTTGCTGCTCCAGGCGCTTCACATACCGGTGCAGTTCGTCGAGGCAGCGCTGGGCTGACGCCAGTTCGTCGTGCAGGGCCATGACGTGACCTCACTTAGGGCGGCAACGTTCATGTGCGCCTGCGAGTGTTGCGCGTCACACCGGCCCATGTGAAGGGACGTGCATGGATTGGCGGATCGTGAGCCTCCGTGCGCGCCCCCTGTATGCCGTCCATTGCGCCGCACGGGTGGGCTTCCGGGCCGCCCCCGCCGTGTCGCCACCGCCTGCCGAACCCTTTCCTCTTCAGTGGCCGCATACATCTGATCAGCTCCATATACCGCCAAACGTGATCGAAACCAGGCGGCGCACCCCCCCCGGAGGTAGACGGCATGTCCCACGACGGCGTCGGGCTGCGCGCGGTGATGCGCTCGGCCGGTTTCCTCACCGCGGGCGCCCTCGCGGTGTCCGTGCTCACCGGGTGCAGCTCGGAGGACCCGGCCGGCAAGCCGCTCGCGGCGTCGGACATCGGATTCGCCGACCGCTCCCTGGTCGCCGACGGCGGCACCCTGCGCTGGGCCGTGGACTCCGTGCCGGACACCCTCAACACCTTCCAGTCGGACGCCGACGCCACCACCACCCGCGTCGCCCAGGCCGTCCTGCCGGCCATGTACCGGCTCGACGCGAACGGCCGCCCGCAGCTCGACGCCGACTATCTGGAGAAGGCCGAGGTCGTCGAGACCGAGCCCCGCCAGGTCGTGCTGTACAAGCTGAACCAGCAGGCCGTCTGGAGCGACGGCCGGCAGATCGGCGCCGCCGACTTCGCCGCCCAGTGGCGCGCCCTGTCCGGCAAGGACACCGCCTACTGGACGGCCCGCAACGCCGGCTACGACCGCATCGAGAAGATCGAGCGCGGCAAGAACGACCTCGAGGTCAAGGTCACCTTCGCGCGGCCGTACGCCGACTGGAAGTCGCTGTTCTCCCCGCTGTACCCCAAGGACGTCATGGGCACCCCGGACTCCTTCAACGACAGCGCCCGCAAGAAGCTCAAGGTCACCGCCGGTCCCTTCGCGGTGGAGAAGGTCGACCGCAAGGACGACGAGGTCACCCTCGCCCGCAACCCGCGCTGGTGGGGCCACCCCGCCAAGCTCAACGAGATCGTGCTGCGCGCCGTACCCCGCGACAAGCGGGCCGCCGCGCTCGCCTCCGGTGAACTGGACCTGGCCGAGATCGACCCCGAGTCGGTCAAGCGGATCACCGTGGCGGCGAAGGGCACGCCGAGCGCCACCCCGCTGATGGGCCCCGGCGGCAACCTCACCGCCGCCGACTCCCTGCGCTCCTGGGCCGTCGCCAAGGGCACCGACGAGGAGGCCGCCGACGAGGAGATCAGCGCCCGCGAGCAGCAGCGCAAGGAGATCTCCGCGTACGCCCGCGAGCAGCAGGCCCTGCGCGGCTTCGAAGTGCGCCGCTCCCTGGAGCCCGCCTACACCCAGCTCGCCCTCAACGGCGCCGAGGGCCCGCTCGCCGACGAGCGGTCCGCCGTGCCGTGGCCCGCGCCATCGACCGCGAGGCGCTCGCCTCGGCCGTGCTCACCCCGCTCGGTCTGCCCGCCGAGCCGGTCGGCAGCCACCTCGCCCTCGCCGGGCAGGCCGCCTACGCCGACAACAGCGGCGCCCTCGGCGGCCAGGACACCGCCGAGGCGCAGGCTCTCCTCGCGGACGCCGGCTGGGTGCCGGGCGGCCCGCTGACGAAGGAGAAGAAGAAGGGCGAGAAGGCCGCCGGCGCCAAGGGCGAGAAGGCTTCCTCGGGTTCCTCCTCGGGCTCCTCCTCGGACGAAGAGGGGTCCGAGGACGGGACGTACATCGTCGGCGAGGACGACAAGGCGCCGCGCGAGGCCGAGCGGGAGAAGAAGCAGGATCCCAAGAAGCACCAGGAGCGCGGGGACGGCTCCCAGCACCTCGCCCAGGACGGCAAGCAGTACACCAACAAGCTCAAGGGCGGTGCTCCCGGCGCCTACGCCCCCCGGGGCACCGCCGCGCCGGCGGGCGCCGCGGCCGGGGCGCTCGCCAAGGACGGCAAGCCGCTCACGCTCCGCTTCGTGCTGCCGTCCGGGCCCGGCTCGCAGACCCTGCGCACGGTGGCCGACCGGATCTCCGGCATGCTCCAGAAGGTCGGCATCCGCACCGAGATCACCAAGGTCGCGGACGAGAGCTACTTCAAGGACCACATCGCGTCCGGCCAGTTCGACCTCGCCCTCTACTCCTGGCCCGCGTCCGCCTTCCCGGCCACCGACGCCCGGCCCATCTACGCCAAGCCGGTCCCGGCCGCCGACGGCTCCCTGAACGTCGAGCAGAACTACACCCGGGTCGGCACCGACCAGGTGGACCAGCTCTTCGACCAGGCCGTCTCCACGCTGGACGAGGACGAGAGCCGGGGCCTGATCCGCAAGGCCGACTCCCGGATCTGGGCCGCCGCCGGCTCGATCCCGCTCTACCAGCGGCCCCAGTTGACGGCCGCGCGCAAGAGCATCGCCAACGCCGGCGCCTTCGGCTTCCAGACCCCGGTGTACGAGGACATGGGCTTCCTGCGGAAGGGCGCCTCGAACCCCTCGGCGACCCCCACAGAGAAGTAGGTACACCTGCGCGGAGCCCGCACCGGGCGACAGCGGCCGGGAGGCCGCCGCCCGGCGCTGCCCGACCGGTTCCAGGGCTGCTCAGGAGGCCTGAGTCCGCCCCCGGAGGCCGCCCGTGTCAATCCCACGTACCATGGGGTGAGGCCGTGGCATGTACAGCCCGGCAGGGTCCGCGTCACACAGACGTACGCGCAGGCCCCTTCCACACCACTCCGGGAGTACGCCGCACTATGGCCACGCGCCACGACATCCGCAATGTCGCCATCGTCGCCCACGTCGACCACGGCAAGACCACCATCGTCGACGGCATGCTGAAGCAGGCCGGCGCCTTCGCCGCGCACCAGCTCGAGGGCGTCGACGACCGCATGATGGACTCGAACGACCTGGAGCGTGAGAAGGGCATCACGATCCTCGCCAAGAACACGGCGGTGAAGTACCACCCCAAGGACGGTGGCGAGCCGATCACGATCAACATCATCGACACCCCGGGCCACGCCGACTTCGGTGGCGAGGTCGAGCGCGGTCTGTCGATGGTCGACGGTGTCGTCCTGCTCGTCGACGCCTCCGAGGGCCCGCTGCCGCAGACCCGCTTCGTGCTGCGCAAGGCGCTCCAGCAGCGCCTGCCCGTCATCCTGTGCATCAACAAGACGGACCGCCCCGACTCCCGCATCGACGAGGTCGTCAACGAGACGTACGACCTCTTCCTCGACCTGGACGCGGACGAGGAGCAGATCGAGTTCCCGATCGTCTACGCCTGCGGCCGTGACGGCATCGCCTCGCTGACCAAGCCGGAGAACGGCACGGTCCCGGCCGACTCCAACAGCCTGGAGCCGTTCTTCTCGACGATCCTGGAGCACATCCCGGCCCCGACCTACGACGAGGACGCCCCGCTCCAGGCGCACGTCACCAACCTGGACGCCGACAACTTCCTCGGCCGTATCGCGCTGCTCCGCGTCGAGCAGGGCGAGCTGCGCAAGGGCCAGACGGTCGCGTGGATCAAGCGTGACGGCTCCATCAGCAACGTCCGCATCTCCGAGCTGCTGATGACCGAGGCGCTCACCCGCAAGCCCGCCGAGGTGGCCGGCCCCGGTGACATCTGTGCCGTCGCCGGTATCTCCGACATCATGATCGGCGAGACCCTCGCGGACACCGAGAACCCGATCCCGCTGCCGCTGATCACGGTCGACGAGCCCGCGATCTCCATGACCATCGGCACCAACACCTCGCCGCTGGTGGGCCGCGGCGGCACCGGCAAGGGCGCCGACGCGAAGTCGGCCGTCAAGGACCGCAAGGTCACCGCCCGCCAGGTCAAGGACCGCCTGGACCGCGAGCTGATCGGTAACGTCTCGCTGCGCGTCCTGGAGACCGACCGTCCGGACGCCTGGGAGGTCCAGGGCCGTGGCGAGCTGGCGCTCGCCATCCTGGTCGAGACCATGCGCCGGGAAGGCTTCGAGCTGACCATCGGCAAGCCGCAGGTCGTCACCAAGGAGGTCGACGGCAAGACGTACGAGCCCGTCGAGCGCATGACGATCGACGTGCCCGAGGAGCACATGGGCGCCGTCACGCAGCTCATGGGTGTCCGCAAGGGCCGCATGGACAACATGTCCAACCACGGCTCCGGCTGGGTGCGCATGGAGTTCGTCGTCCCGTCCCGCGGTCTCATCGGCTTCCGGACCGAGTTCCTGACCCAGACCCGCGGTACGGGCATCGGGCACTCCATCCACGAGGGCTTCGAGCCCTGGTTCGGCACCCTCCAGACCCGTAACAACGGCTCCCTGGTCGCCGACCGCGCCGGTGCCGTCACCGCGTTCGCGATGACGAACCTCCAGGAGCGCGGCGTGCTGTTCGTCGAGCCGGGCACCGAGGTGTACGAGGGCATGATCGTCGGCGAGAACTCGCGCTCCGACGACATGGACGTCAACATCACCAAGGAGAAGAAGCTCACGAACATGCGGTCCTCGACCGCTGACGTGTCCGAGTCGATCGTCCCGCCGCGCAAGCTGTCGCTGGAGCAGTCGCTGGAGTTCTGCCGCGACGACGAGTGCGTGGAGGTCACCCCGGAGGCGGTTCGCATCCGCAAGGTGAACCTGGACGCCCGCGAGCGCGCCCGCGCCGCGAGCCGCGCCAAGCACGGCTGACCGACAGTCGGTTCCTGAGCCCGGGCACCCCCATCTTGGGGGTGCCCGGGCTTTTTGCAACTGATTTTCAGTCGGTTTGCTGTGGAGGGCCGGTGAAGGATGTCCGTAATGCGGAGATCCTCGCCCGATACCCATGTAACAAGTCCGTTTCGCGGCCTTCTTACGCCAGACAGTTTGTCCAGATTTTGGAAGATGTACGGGCCAGCTGTGACTGAATTGAGATTTAAGAACAGTGGTCGGTCCATGGCTCATGGCAGATAGTTAGCCGCGTAGCGCTCGGGTCAATGGGTCTCGCGCCGTGGGGACGGCGCCGACTCACGAGCACCAGGGGGTGCCTGACCCTCCGTCAGGGGTGTCGGAGGAAAGGCATGTACCCCCTCCTGTTGGTGAACACGTGGAGTCATGAGGAGGAGTCCCATGCGCGGTGTCACAAGCACCAAATGGGTCACAGCGTCCGCAAGTTGCGTCAACTCCGCGCCGGCGTGCGGCGATCGGCTCTGAGGAGCTCCGCTTCCGCCCCTACGCGCGTCAGGCTGCGGCTTCTTCCGCAGACCGTGACACGCCGCTGACGCTTCTTCATGATCCGATCCGCGACCGCACACCCTCGTGCCGGTCGCCGGTTCGGCACACCCACACCTGTGAAATGGGCGAACTGTGACCAGTCCTATCGACATCGAAGGCGGCGGGACCTCGGTCGTCGTCGACGGCGACCAGCAGCCGAAGAGCAAGCCCGAGGAGGCCAAGCAGCTCGAAGGCCGCTCTCCCGGGCAGTTGATGTGGATCCGCTTCAAGCGCGACCGCACCGGAGTGGTCTCGGCCTACGTCGTGATCTTCTTCTTCGTGGTCGGCCTCGCGGCCCCCCTGATCGCGAAGCTCTACGGCAAGGACCCGTACACGGTGTTCGCCGACGAGCGCCCCGAGCTCTTCGACAGCGCGGGTGTGCCCCTGCAGCCCAACGGCGGTATCAGCGGCGAGTTCTGGTTCGGCCTGGAGCCCGGCAACGGCTACGACGTCTTCACCAAGCTGCTCTACGGCATCCGCAACTCCCTGATGATCTCGCTCGCCGTCACCGTCGCGACCGTGCTGACGGGCATCGTCCTGGGGGTCGCGGCCGGCTATCTCGGCGGCAAGCCCGACCAGTTGATCAGCCGCGTCATCGACTTCCTCCTCGCCTTCCCGGCCCAGCTGTTCTTCATCGCGAGCATGCCGGTCGTGGTCTCGCTGTTCGTCAGCCCGCGCGACGAGACCCCGGTCTACGTCCGGGTCGTCGCCCTCATCGCCGTGCAGTGGGTGCTGGGCTGGATGAGCCTCGCCCGCATCCTGCGCGGCACCACACTCGCCCTGCGAGAACGGGAGTTCATCGAGGCCGCCAAGGTCAGCGGGGCGTCTCCGGTACGGATCATCCGCAAGGAGATCCTGCCCAACGTGGTCACCCCGATCCTGGTGCAGTCGACCTACATGCTGCCCAACTTCGTGACCGCGGAGGCCGGTCTGAGCTTCCTCGGGGTCGGGATCGTCGAACCGACGCCGGACTGGGGGCAGATGTTCTCCAAGGCGTCGACCGAACTCGTGATGCAGAACGACATCACCTACATGTTCTTCCCGGGCATCTCGATGATCATCTTCATCGTGGCGTTCAACCTGCTCGGGGACTCGGTCAGGGACGCCTTCGATCCCAAGACGGCGCGCTGACCGCCAAGTTGTGGGCGTCTCCGCCCGACAGAGACCGACGGCTCCCACCGGGCCCGGTTCGCACTTCAATTCGCAACGGTGACACAAGATGGGTGGAATCTGAGTGATGGGTAAGGGTGGACGCCACGCGTACGCCGCGCTCTCACTGCTGGCGGCGGGGGCTCTCGTGCTCACCGGCTGCAGCGAGGGTGGCAGCAAAGGCAGCGACAACGACAAGCAGGACAAGGAGAACGCGCAGCGTCAGCAGGCCGGCATTTCCTTCGGCGACGCCAAGGACTCCACGGGCCCGGCCGCCGAGGTCCCCGGCGCCAAGGCCGGCGGCACCGTCACGGTGCTCCAGCGCGACAGCTTCGCGCACCTCGACCCGGGCCAGATCTACGTCTCCGACGAGATGGCGCTCTCGCAGCTGATCCACCGCGGTCTGACCGCGTACAAGGCGACCAGCGACGACGGCAAGAAGCACGAGGTCGTCGGCGACCTGGCCACCGACAGCGGTACCACCACCGACGGCGGCAAGACCTGGAAGTACACGCTCAAGGACGGGATCAAGTGGGCCGACGGCTCCACGATCACCGCCAAGGACGTGCGCCAGACCTTCGAGCGGCTCTTCGCCCCGTTCATCTCCAACGGCCCGACCTACATCCAGCAGTGGATGGCGAACACCCCGGGCACCGAGTACCGCAAGCTCCTCCCGGACGGCCCCTACAAGGGCAAGCACCTCCCGGACAGCGTCCTGGAGACGCCCGATGACAAGACGATCGTCTTCAAGTTCAAGACGGCCAAGCCCGACCTGCCGTACGCGCTCGCCATGGCGGGCTACTCCATCGTGTCCGCCGAGAAGGACACGAAGGTCAAGTACGACAAGTCCCCGATGACCTCCGGTCCTTACAAGATCTCGGAGTTCAAGTCCGGCAAGACGATGACCCTGGTCAAGAACACCAACTGGGACCCGAAGACCGACGCGGTCCGGCACCAGTACGTCGACCAGTTCAACATCGAGTTCAACAAGCAGTTCGAGGACTCCACCAAGGCCATCCTCGACGACAGCGGCACCAACGCGACGGCGATCAGCTTCAGCAACCAGGTCGACGCGGGCAACCTGACCAAGGTCCTCAACGACGCCGCGATGAAGAACCGCACGGTCTCCGGCTACCAGCCGTACGTGGGCCAGATGAACATCAACCTGTCCCAGCCGGAGATGCAGGACAAGACGGTCCGCGAGGCCATCGCCTACGCCCTGCCGATCACGCCGTTCGTCCGTGCCTTCGGCGGCACCGACGCGATGGAGGTCGCCGGCGGTCTGATCAGCCCGACCGTCTCGGGCTACGACCCCAAGTTCGACCCGTTCGGCAAGAAGGCCAAGCCCGCCGGTGACCCGGCCAAGGCCAAGGAACTGCTGAAGAAGGCCGGCAAGACCGGTCTGAAGCTCACCTTCGGCTACATCAACACCCCCGAGGGCCAGCAGTACTCCACCGCCATGGCGGCGGGCCTGGAGAAGGCCGGCTTCGACGTGCAGCGCCAGGAGATCCCGGCCGAGACCTACTACGACCAGGTCAGCAAGGTCAAGAACAACTACGACATCTTCCACACCGCGTGGGGTGCCGACTGGCCGAGCGCCTCGACCGTCATCCCGCCGCTGTACGACGGCCGCCAGATCCAGGACGGCTCCTCGAACTACTCGCACATCAACGACCCGAAGGTGAACGCCGACATCGACAAGGCGAACACCATCACCGACCCGATCAAGGCCGCCGAGGCCTGGAACAAGATCAACGAGTACATCGTGAAGGATGTCGTCTCCAACATCCCGACGGCGTACTACAAGCAGACCCAGATCGCCGGATCCAAGATCGGTGGCCTCGCGTACGACGACGTCATCGGCGGCGTCGACCCGCGCAGGCTCTTCGTGAAGTAACCCGTCCAAGCGGCGTCAGGTGCGCCCCGTCCCGTGACGGGGCGCACCGCGTCCGCCCAGGCTTCGCCCGAAAGCTGCCACTGAGATGCTGCGCTTCCTCCTCCGCCGGATCCTCGGCTCATTCGTGATCCTGGTCCTGCTGACCGTGGTCGCCTTCCTGCTCTTCTTCGGCATGCCCCGCGACCCGGCGCTGCTGATGTGCGGCAAGACCTGCACGCCCGACGCGCTGGCGAACATCCACCACACGCTCGGGCTCGACAAGTCGATCCCGGAACAGTTCTGGATCTTCCTGTCCGGGCTGGTCACCGGACGCAGCGACTTCGAACAGGGCCCCTGCCCCGCCCCGTGCTTCGGGTACTCGTACCACACCAACGAGCAGGTCTGGTCGACCCTGATGGACCGGCTGCCGCTCACCCTCTCGCTCGCGGCCGGCGCCACCGTCGCCTTCCTGTTCGTCGGACTCGGCACCGGACTGCTCGCCGCCTGGAAGCGCGGCACCTTCGTGGACAAGTCGTTCACCGCCGGGTCCATGGTGCTCAGTTCGATGCAGATCTACTTCCTGGGCCCGCTGGCGCTGGCGATCCTCGTCTACCAGACCCACATCTTCGACGAGCCGGACTACACCCCGATCACCGACAACCCCGCCGCCTGGTTCACCGGGCTGATCATCCCGTGGGCCGTGCTCTCCACGATCTTCGCCGCGCAGTACACCCGTATGGCACGCTCCTCGATGATCGAGCAGCTCCAGGAGGAACACGTCCGCACCGCCCGCGCCAAGGGCATGAGCGGCCGCTACGTCTTCTTCCGCTACGCCTGGCGTGGTTCGCTGATCCCCATCATCACCATCCTCGGCATCGACCTCAGCTCGCTGCTCGGCGGCGCGATCATCACCGAGTACACCTTCGGACTGCCCGGCCTCGGACGGCTCGCGGTGGAGTCGGTGCAGTTCAGCGATCTGCCGCTGCTGCTCGGCGTGATGCTGTTCTCGGCCGCCGTGATCCTGCTGTGCAACATCGTCGTCGACGCCTGCTACGCCTTCATCGACCCGCGCGTGCGGCTGTCCTAGGAGCTCTGTCGTGACCACTCTGACCAAGGAGGCCGGGGCGCCCGTCCCGTCCGACGCGGGCGCCTTCCTCTCGGTGCGCGACCTGCACGTCAGCTTCCGCACCGAGGACGGCATGGTCCGCGCCGTCGACGGACTCTCCTTCGACCTGGAGCGCGGCAAGACCCTCGGCATCGTCGGCGAGTCCGGTTCAGGAAAGTCCGTGACCAACCTGACGATCCTCGGGCTGCACAACCCGAAGTTCACCACCGTCGAGGGCGAGATCCTCCTGGAAGGTCAGGAGCTGACCACCGCCCGGGAGTCCGAGCTGGAGAAGCTGCGCGGCAACAAGGTCGCCATGATCTTCCAGGACCCGCTCACCGCGCTGTCCCCGTACTACACGGTGGGCCGGCAGATCGCCGAGCCGTTCATGAAGCACACCGGCGCCTCCAAGAAGGCCGCCTGGGACCGTGCGGTGGAGATGCTAGGCAAGGTCGGCATCCCCAACCCCAAGGAACGCGCGAAGGACTACCCGCACCAGTTCTCCGGCGGTATGCGCCAGCGCGCGATGATCGCGATGGCCCTGGTCTGCGACCCGGACCTGCTGATCGCCGACGAGCCGACCACCGCGCTCGACGTGACGGTGCAGGCCCAGATCCTCGACCTCCTGAAGGACCTCCAGCAGGAGTTCGGCTCCGCGATCATCTTCATCACCCACGACCTCGGCGTCATCGCCGACATGGCCGACGACATCATGGTGATGTACGCGGGCGGCGCGATCGAGCGAGGCACGACGAACGAGGTCCTGCGCGCTCCCCAACACCCCTACACCTGGGGTCTGTTGAACTCGATGCCGCGCCTCGACTCGGACCTCGCGGCCCCCCTGGCCCCCATCCCGGGCGCCCCGCCCTCGCTGCTCAACCCCCCGTCCGGCTGCCGGTTCCACCCGCGCTGCACCTTCCAGGACCGGGTCGGCGGTACCCGCTGCACCGACGAACGCCCCTTGCTGGCCCCGGACCGCGCCTCCGCCTGCCATCTCACGGCGGACCAGAAGCGGACCATCTTCATCGAGGAGATCAAGCCCAGCCTGGGCTGATCGAAGAGACCAAGCCCAGCCCGGGCCCGTCGTAGTCCCAGTCCTAGGAGGACACGTCATGAAAGAGGACCTCGTCCTCCCGGCCCCGCGCGAGGCGGCCGCCGACTCGTCCGGTGACCCGCTGCTGGTCGTCGAAGGGCTCACCAAGCACTTCCCGGTCAAGGGCGGCTTCCCGATCCGGCGCACGGTCGGCGCGGTGCAGGCCGTCGACGGCATCGACCTGACCGTCCATGTCGGCGAGAGCTTCGGCCTGGTCGGCGAGTCCGGCTGCGGCAAGTCGACGACCGGCCGCCTGATCACCCGGCTGCTGGAGCCGACGGCGGGGAAGATCTCGTACCGCGGCAAGGACATCACCCATGCCAGCCGCAAGGAGCTGGCGCCGATCCGCTCCGAGATCCAGATGATCTTCCAGGACCCGTACTCGTCGCTGAACCCGCGGCAGACGGTCGGCAAGATCATCTCGGGTCCGATGGAGATCAACGGCATCGAGCCGACGGGCGGCCGGGAGGCGCGCGTCCGTGAGCTGCTGGAGATCGTCGGTCTCAACCCCGAGCACTACAACCGCTTCCCGCACGAGTTCTCCGGCGGTCAGCGGCAACGTATCGGCGTAGCACGTGCGCTGGCCCTGGAACCGAAGCTGATCGTGGCGGACGAGCCGGTCTCGGCCCTCGACGTCTCCATCCAGGCGCAGGTCGTGAACCTGCTCCGGAAGGTCCAGGACGAGCTGGGCATCGCGTTCCTGTTCATCGCCCACGACCTGGCTGTCGTACGGCACTTCTCGCAGCGCGTCGCGGTCATGTACCTCGGCAAGGTGATCGAGGTCGGCGACCGCGAGTCCATCTACACCCGCCCCCGTCACCCCTACACCCACGCCCTGCTGTCCGCGGTCCCCGAGGTGAACCTCACGGAGGAGACGGAGACGGGCGGGCGGGAGCGGATCAGGCTGGCCGGTGACGTGCCGTCGCCGATCTCGCCGCCGTCCGGCTGCCGGTTCCGGACGCGGTGCTGGAAGGCGCAGGACAAGTGCGCCACGGAGGAGCCGCCGTTGATCCGGATCTCCGGCAACCGCGAGGGCCATCTGACGGCCTGCCACTTCCCGGAGGACCCGACGATCGAGGCACGGGACGAGGACATCGTGCTGGACCCGGCGCTGGCGGCGCTGGAGGAGGAGTTGAACGACGACTAGCCGGTGAAAGGCCGGTGAAAGACCGCGGAAAGATCCCTGTCCGAGGCTGGATGGCAGAAGCGGGACGGCCGTCACCGGCGGCCGCCCGCGGCATCCGATCCATCGGAAAGGGAGAGCACCGTGGAGCACACCACGCACGCCGAGACCTTCGGTGACCAGGGCACGCTCGGCAACTCCGAGGCCCCGCAGCAGCCCGAGTTCATCGAGGTCCGGCTCCTGGACAAGATCGAGACGATCCAGAACAAGCAGATCGACAGCTGACAACGGCAGACCCCGGCGGCGGACCGGCTCCGCCGCCGGGGTCGTTTCCCGAGGAGACGCCCGTGCAGCTGCCACGGATCAAGGCGGAGCACGCCCCGCACCGCTTCGACGACGGAACACTCCGGCTCGGCGGCGGGGTCTACGGAGTCGCGGCGGAGATCGCCGATCCGCACGGCTGGGTCTGGGACGCGCTCACCCTGCTCGACGGCGCCACACCGCCGGACCGCATCGAGCGCACCCTCGCGGACAGCCATCCCGCGCTGGGCCCAGAAGGCGCCCGCAGGCTGCTCGCCGAACTGCTCGACACCGGCTACGTCGAGGACGCCGCCGCCCCTCCTCCGGACGGCCTCACCGACCGCGAACGCGAGCGTTACAGCCGGAGCCACACCTACTTCCGGTACGTCGACCTGCGCCCCGGCGTCGACGCCTGGTCCTCCCAACTGCGCCTCAAGCAGGCCCGCGTGACCGTGCTGGGCGTGGGCGGCGCGGGCAGCCACGCCGCGTGGGCGCTGGCCGCCGCCGGGGTGGGCGAGCTGCACCTCGTGGACCCCGACGTGGTCGAGGAGTCCAACCTCAGCCGGCAGGTGCTCTACACCGAGGCCGACCTCGGCCGCCCCAAGGCGGAGACGGCGGCCCGCCGCCTCGCGGCCATGAACTCGGCCGGCCGCTACACCCACGAGAGCCGCCGCGCCGACACCGAGGCCGCGCTCACCGACCTCGCACGGCACCGGGACGTCTTCGTGCTGTGCGCGGACGAGCCCCGCGGCGACCTCATCCGGAAGATGACGAACCGGGTCTGCGCGACCCTGGGCGTGCCGTGGGTGTCCGCCGGCTACAGCGGCCCCCTGGCGACGGTCGGGGTGTACGCACCCGACGGCCCCTGCTTCGAGTGCGTCGGCGCCGGCGAGGAGGCCAAGCTGAAACCCGGGTGGACCCCGCACCTGGGGACCGCCGGAGCGCTGGCCCCCGCCGCCGGGATCTCCGGACAGCTCATCGCCCACGAGGTCATCGCCCTGCTCACCGGCATCGGCGCCACCCCGCCCGGCTATGTGCGCGGGGTGAACCTGATCGCACCCGACCAGCACGTCTTCGTACGGCACCCGGCCCGGCCCGACTGCCCGGTGTGCGGGCCGTGACGGCCGCCGCGCCGCCGGAGCCGGACCCCACCGTCGTCCTGCACCCGCTGGAGATGCGGCAGGACCGGGACGAGTGGATCGTCGGCCGGCAGGGCAACGACCAGGTCATCGCCCTGCCCGAGATCGGCGTCGCCGCGCTCCGGCTGCTCGCCGAGGGACGCACCGTGGGCCAGACCCGCGGCACACTGCGCCAGGACACCGGCCGTGACCTCGACGTCGGGGCGTTCGCCGAGTCGCTGGCCGCCGCCGGTCTGGTCGCCGCGATCGGGACCCGGCGCTTCGAGACGGCGCCGGTCCCGGTCTCGCTGCCCCGGCTGCGGCAACACCACGTCCGCTGGGTCCTCTCTCCCGCTCTGCACGCCGCCGTCCTCGCCGTCCCCGTCGCCGGACTCGTGGCCGTCGTGCTGCGCGGACGCTCCCTGCCCACCTGGGACGACCTGGTGTGGGCGCGCCTCGGCACCGTCAACCTCCTCGTGCAGTCGCTCGCCGCCTGGTGTCTGATCGGCCTGCACGAACTGGCGCACCTGGTGACCGCGCGGGCCGCCGGGGTCGCCGGGCGGGTGCGGCTGGGCACCCGGCTGCAATTCCTGGTGGCCCAGACCGAGGTGTCCGGGATCTGGCTCAAGGGCCGGCGGGCGCGGCTCACCGTGTATCTGTCCGGGCTCGCCGTGGACGCCGCCGTCTGGGGCGGCTGTCTGCTCGCCCTCGCGGCCGGCGCCGACTCGCCCCTGCTGCCGGTCGTCGCGATGACCCTGGTCACCTCCTTCGCCAACCAGTGCCTGGTCTTCATGCGCACCGACCTGTACTTCGTCGCCCAGGACCTGACCGGGTGCCGCAACCTCTACGGCGACGCCGGCGCCTGGCTCCGCCATCTCGGGGCCCGGCTCCTGCGCCGGGCGAGCCGCGATCCGCTGGCCGGGCGGCGACCCGGTGAACGGCGGATGCTCAAGGCGTACGCGGCGGGCGCGGTGGCGGGCTCGATCGCCTGTGTCTTCGTCGGGCTGAGGCTGCTGCTGGACGTCACCTGGCCGCTCCTGGCCCGCTCCGGCCACCGACTGCTGACCGGCACCGACCCGCTGCTGAGGCTCGACGCCATGGTCACGGTGCTGCTTCTGACGGGGGCTCCAGGTGCTGTGGGCGCGGTTGTGGTGGCGGCGGCACGGGCCGCGGGTGCGGGGAGTGCTGCGCAACGCATGGACGTGGGCGGGACGCCGTACGGGCTGAGGCGGAGCGGAAGAGAAGGGAAGGGGGAAGGAAACAGAAGGGAAATGCTGTGCAATTCCTGTGTCTCGGGCGGGCGTTGCTTGGCCGAGAGCCCTGGATTACGTTCTGTGAATGCTCACCCCCCGGCTTTGCTTTCGAGTGCTCGGCCCGCTGGAAGTCGAGATCGATGGGCAGCCCGCCGCGCTCACCGGACGGCAGCGCGCGCTGTGCACCGCGCTCCTGCTCCACGCCGACCATGTGGTCTCCGTCGACCGCCTGATCGACCTTCTCTGGGACAGCCGTCCACCCGGAGCGGGTGCCGCGCGCGTGCGCGCCCTCGTCGCCGAGGTCCGCCGGGTCCTCGGCCCGCACGGCCCCAGCCTGCTGACCACGCGCCGGCCCGGCTACGTCATGCACGCCCGCCCCGGCGAACTCGACCTGCTCACCTTCGAGCAACTCGTCGAGGACGGTTCACGCGCCGCGGCGAACGGCGACTGGGACACCGTGCGCCACCACGCCGAGCAGGCCCTCGGCCTGTGGCGGGGCGAGCCGTTGTCCGACCTGCCGGAGACGGCCGGCAGCGAGGCGGAACGGCGACGGCTCGGCGAACTGCACGTCGTGGCCCGGGAGAGCGCGGCCGAGGCGGACCTCGAGACCGGCCGGCACCGGCAGGCCGTCGCCGAGCTCCTCCGCCTCACCACCGCCCACCCCCTGCGCGAACGCCCGCACGCCCTGCTGATGCGTGCGCTCCAGGCGGACGGGCGGCCCGCCGAGGCGCTCCAGGTGTACGCGGAGCTGCGCCGCCGCATGGTCGACGAACTCGCCCTGGAACCCTCGGACGACCTGCGCACCCTGCACCGGCGGCTGCTCGCCGGCGGCACCGCGGCCACCGTGCCGCCCGCGCGCCGCCCGC
>MWJO01000120.1 GCA_002027195.1 Streptomyces sp. GKU 895
CCCGCGGCGCCCCGCCCAACTCCCGCCCCCCGCCCCCGGCGCTTCGTCGGCCGCGACGCAGAACTGCGGGGCCTGGACGCCGCCCTGCGCACCGCCGAACCGCTCGCTCTCCTCGTCGGCCCGGCCGGCGTCGGCAAGAGCGCGCTGGCCCTGCACTGGGCCCACCGGGTCGCCGACCGGTTCCCCGACGGACAGCTGTTCCTGGACCTGCGGGGCTTCGACGACGCCGAACCCATGGGCCCCGAGGAAGCACTGCCCCTGCTGTTGCAGGGCCTGGGCTGTGGCCCCCGGGACATCCCGCTCGGCACCGAGGCGCAGACCGCCCTGTACCGGACCCTGCTGGCGGACCGCCGGGTCCTCGTCGTCCTGGACGACGCGGCGGACCCCGCGACGGTACGCCTGCTGCGGCCCGCGTCCACCGGGTCCCTGACCCTGGTGACCAGCCGCGACAAGCTCAGCGGACTGGTCACCCTCGACGGCGCGTACCGGGTGGCGTGCGACGTCCTGGACCGCACCGGCGCCCTGGAGCTGATCGGGGCCGTGGTCGGCGCCGAGGCCGTCGAGGCCGATCCGGCGGCCGCCGCCGAGCTGGTCGAGCTCTGCGACCGCCTGCCGCTGGCCCTGTGCGTGGCCGGTTCATGGATCGGCGGCAGCCCCGGCGGCATCCGGACCTACGTCCGCGACCTCGCCGACCGGGGACGGCTCGCCCGGCTGCATGTCGAGGGCGAGGAGAGCATCGCCGTACGCGCCGCCCTCGACATGTCGTACGGCGCCCTCCCCGACGCCGCCCGGCGCGTCTTCCGGCGGCTGGGCCTGCTGCCCGGCACCGGTCGCTCGCTCCGTGCGGCCGCCGCGGCGGCGCACACCGACGAGGCCGCGACGGCCGACCTGCTGCGGCTGGCCCAGCGGGTGCACCTGCTGCACGACGCCGGTCACGGCCGTACCGCCTGGCACGACCTCGTCCACGAGTACGCCCGCGACCGCACCGCCGCCGAGGACACCGCCGCCGAACGCGCGGCGGCCGTCGAGCGGCTCCTCGACCACTATGTGCAGAGCGTCGTCAACGCGGCCAGGACGGCGGGCCTGTACCTCATGCGGGACCGCCCCGACGCCCTCGACGGCTCGCTGCCGCGGGAGTTCCGCACCACGGAGGAGGCGTACGACTGGTTCGACGCCGAGTGGGACGACATCGCGGCGGCCATCGGCCATGCCGCCGAGCACGGGCCCGCCCGGTTCGCGTGGGGACTGGTCGATGCCTTGCAGGATCTGTTCCACCACCGGCGCCCGCTCGCCGACTGGATGCGCCTGGCGCTGCTGGCCCGGGCGGCCGCCGAACGCGACGGGGACCTGCGCGGCCAGGTCGCGATGCATGTGTCGGTGGGCCACGCCCGCTGGCGCAACGGGGACCTGCGCGGTGCCCTGGCCGAGTACGAGCAGGCGGAGGAACGGGCGCGCAAGGCCGACTGGACCCACGGCGAGGCCGTGGCGCTCCAGGGCGCGGCCGTCACCCTGAAACTGCTCGGCGAACCCCTGCGGGCCCTGCCCCGCTACCGGCGCGCCCTCGCCCTGTACCGCACCCTGGGAGAGGTCAGGAGCGAGGAGGTCATGCTGATCAACATGGCCTCGCTGAACCTGGCCCTGGGCCGTACCGACGCGGCCGAGGAGGCGGCCGGCGCCGCGCTCGCCCTGATCGGCGCCACCGCGGACCACCACCGGGCGCTGGCCCTGGTCAACCTCGCCCTGGCCCGGCAGAAGCAGGCCCGGTTCGCCGAGGCGGAGGCCGCGCTGCGCACCTGCTTCCTCGTCTGCCGCGACTCCGGGTCCACCTACGCCGAGGCGGTCGCCCTGGAGACCCTGGGCCGGGTACGGGCCGACGCGGGCCAGGACGAACGCGCGCTGCCGGCCTACGAGGACGCGCTCGCCATCTCGCTGCGGGCGGAGAACCGCAACTGCCAGGTCGACTCCCTGGTGGGGCTGGCGGCACTGAAGCTGCGGGCCGGACGGGCGGACGAGGCGGCCGGCCACCTGGACGCCGCGTTCGAGATCGCCGAACGGACCGGACATCGCACGGGCCATATAGAGATCCTGGTGGAACGCGCCGCCGTCGCCCGCGCGACCGGCCTCCCGGGTGTGGCCCTGGACCACCTGGACAGCGCCGCCCGCCTGGCCGTGGACGGCAGCCGCTCACGCCCCGGGTCCACGTGGCCGCCGCGGTGATCCGGCTGGAGCGGCGACCCGGCCGGCGCCCTGGACGCGGCCGAGGCGGTCGCGCGGGCCGGACCCGGCCAGCGCCTGATCGAGGCCCGAGCCGCACTGGCCCTGGCCGCCGCGCACGAGGCCCAGGGCGCCTCGGCCGGCCGCGGCGGCGCGGACGCGGGCCACCGCCCTCTTCGACACGATCGGCACCCGGAACACGCCCGCGCGGCGCTGCACGGACCACCCCCCGAGGGCGTACGACCGCGACCCGCGGCCCCGCACCGAGAGCTGCCGTTGGACGCGGAGTCCCGGCTCGACCTGTACCTCACCGAACACTTCACCGAGCCCGGCGACGACGGTTGAGACGGGGGCGGCCCCGGCGGGGGGATGTCAGCGAGGTGCCGCCGCGTGGGCGGCCACCGGGACGAGATCCGGGTCCCGGGCCAGGATCCGCTCGCGCAGGGCGACCAGTTCGGGACCCGGCTCGCACCCCAGCAGATCGACCATCCGCAGGCGCAGCAGGTCGAAGCAGTCCAGTGCGTCCACCTGCCGGCCGGCCCGATGGAGGGCGAGCATGAGCAGACCGGTGACCTTCTCGTCGAAGGGATGCATGTCCGCCAGCCGGCTCAACCGCCGCAGGCACTCCTCGACCCGCCCGGTCCGCAGCCCGAGTTCGGCGCTGCCGACCAGCGCCTCCCGGTGCTCGCGCCGCAACGCCACCCGGGCCGTCTCCGCCCAGGGCGTGCGCACATCGGAGAGCGGCTCGCCGCTCCACAGTTCGAGCGCCTGGGTGTACAGGTCGAGGGCGCGTTCGACGCCCCCGTCCCTGGCACTGAGCCGGGCCTCCCGTACGAGGGTGCGGAACCGCACGGTGTCCACGCTCTGCTCGTCGACGACGAGGACGTATCCGCCGCGCCTGCGGGACAGCTCGACGGCCTCGTCGGCCGGGGCCCCGCCCACCCCACCGAGCGCCTTGCGCAGCCGCGTGGCCTGGATGTAGAGCGCCTCGCGCGGATGCTGGGGCAGCCGCTCGGGCCACACGCGCTCCGCCAGGACCTCGTCGGCCACGAAGGTGCCCGGGGTCCAGGCCAGGGCGGCCAGCAGAAGTTTCGTGCCGTGTGCGAGCGGCACCTTTTCGCCGGTGCGGACGCGTGCCTCCACGCATCCGAGCAGCTGTATGTCCATGGTGCCCCCGTATCCGGAACCACTGAGAGCACCACTGTGCCGGGCGGCTGTTCGGCTCCCGCACGGATTCCGCACGGCGGCCGGGCGGGAGCGCCGCCACCCAGGGCGTCAGCGGTGTCCGGCGACGGTGACGATCTCGGGGCTCGCGGCGCTGACCGGCCCCCGCCCCCAGTCCCCGTACTGCTCCACGACCGTCAGCCCGGCCTCGGCCAGGAAGCGCCCGATGCCGTACGGGTCGAGGAGCCGGAGCGTGGTGGTGCTGATCTGGGGGTGGTCCCAGCGGACGCCCTCGTAGGTCTCGGTGAAGGTGACCCGGTCGCCGGCGACGGGACAGGAGACCTCCCGCCACATCCATGCGACCGACCCCTCGGCGTCGGCGCCCTCGCGGATGTGCTCGGGGCCCCAGCCCTCCCACACCCGGGCGGCCGGATTCACCGTGTCGAACACGAACCGCCCCCCGGCACGCAACGCGTCCCGGACGGCGTGCAGAGCCTGTCGTACGTCGTCGTCGGTGACGAGAGCCTGGAAGGCGTGCCCGGTCATCACGACGAGGTCGAACTCCCCGCGCCAGAAGTGCGAACGCAGGTCCCCGAGCACCCACTCCACATGCGGTTCCCGCCGCCGCGCCTGTACGAGCATGGCGGCGGCCGGATCGACCCCCACGAGCCGCCCGCGGTGCCCCACGGCCCGCGCCCGGGCGAGCAGCCGCCCGGTGCCGCAGCCGACGTCGAGGACGGCGCCGGCGTCCCGGACGAGGCGCGCGTAGAAGTCGTCGCCCGGGCCCCATGGGTGCAGGGAGTCGTACAGCGCGGCGAGCGAGAGATCCGCGAACGAGCGATCGACCATCGCGGCAGTGTCCCACAGGCTACTGAACGACGTGACAGGATCAGGCCTCTACGACCCTGAGGGAGCGGCCAGTTGTTGCACCACGTCGAGCTGTGGGTACCGGACCTCGGACGGGCGGTGACGTCCTGGGGCTGGCTGCTGGAGCGGCTGGGCTGGGAGCCGTACCAGGACTGGCCGGCGGGCCGCAGCTGGCGGACGGGGGAGACGTACGTCGTCCTGGAGCAGTCCCCGGCGCTGACGGGCGGCCACCACGACCGCATGCGGCCCGGGCTGAACCACCTGGCGTTCCATGTGCCGGGCCGCACGGAGCTGGACGCGCTGGTGACGGAGGCGCCGCGGCACGGCTGGACGCTGCTCTTCCCGGACCGGCATCCGTACGCGGGCGGGGCGGAACACTACGCGGCCTATCTGGAGGACGGGGACGGGTTCGAGGTCGAGCTGGTGGCCCGCTGAGGCATTCGACAAAGCATTCGACAGCGGGATCCCGGCCGGAATCATGCTTCCCGATGACAAGAACCGACACCCCCGCCGCCTGGGACGAACGCACCCAGCTCACCACCTTCCTCGACTACGCCCGGGCCACCGCCGTGGCCAAGTGCGAGGACGTCTCCGCGGAGAACGCGGTCAGGTCCCCGCTCCCGGGCTCCCCGCTCATGACCCTGGCCGGCCTGGTCAACCACCTGCGCTGGGTCGAGTACTGGTGGTTCCAGGTCGTCTTCCTCGGCGAGGAGGAGAACGGCCCCTGGACCGAGGAGGACCCCGACCGCGAGATGCGCATCGCCGTCGACATGCCGCTGGCGGACGTCCTGCGCGACTACGAGGAGGCGTCGGCCCGCTACCGCGACCTGGTCGCGGCGAACGACCTCGACACCCGGGCACAACGCCCCATCCGCGACGGCCGCCACGTCGACCTCCGCTGGATCCTCCTCCACCTGATCGAGGAAACGGCCCGCCACAACGGGCACTTGGACATCGTGCGCGAGCTGGTGGACGGGAAGACCGGGGTGTGATTCCGGGGTAAGACGGGCTGGGTCAGTACTTGATGATCCAGGTCATCTTCTTGCGCCCGGGCTCGCTTCCGATGCCCGTCCTCTTTCCGCACTTGACCTTGCCGTCGACCACTTTGAGATAACCGCACTTTGCGGAAGCTATGGATGTCTTGGCGTTCGGCTTGAGGCTCGTCCAACCCCAGACCTGCGAGTCGCTGCAATTCCGCGCGTACAGCGCCTTTTCCTTGCCGGAATGGGCCATGCACCAGGAGGCGCGGTTGTACTCCGAGTAGAGCTTGCCGCCCCAGTTCCCCCACCACTGTTTTTTGGTGTTCTTGCACTTCGCCTGGGTGATCTTTTCGCCTTCCCAGTCCATCTGCAGGCACTTTCCGGTGGCCTGGTTGACGAGGTGGAAGGTGGTGCCGCCCGCCGCCGCTTGCGCGGGCGAGGTGGGAACCAGGGCTGAGAAGCCCAGTGCCAGTGCTCCTGCGGAAAGACCCAGCCGCTTCATGTTCTTCGTGCTCTTCACAGTGATTGGCCCGTTTCTTTTCGGTGCGTGGTCAGCGCGCCACGGTGATCATTCTGCTGGCGTGAAGCCGCTGGCGAAAGGTAGTTGAGGAAAAGCTGAGGGTAAGAAGAGGAGTTCGAAGTAAGTGCTGGTGTGAATGAATGAAGGCCCGCACCCTGGGGAGGGCGCGGGCCTTCTGTTCCCCTGGAAGCGGACGTTCGCGGGCTCGGGTCAATGGGCCTTGAAAGTCCGGTCCCGGTAGGGGGCGGCTGACGGTAAAGGGGTGTGTCAGGCCGCCGCCTGGGGGTCCTTGGAGAGACGGGGCGCCGGAACGGTTCCCTCCGTCTCCGGGTAGTGGCACGCCGTCAGGTGGCCCGGCTTGTTGCCCTCGACCTGGACCAGCGGCGGTGCCTCGGTCGCGCACTTCTCCGTCGCCTTCCAGCAGCGGGTGCGGAAGCGGCAGCCCGACGGCGGGTTCAGCGGGGACGGCACGTCGCCCTGGAGGCGGATGCGCTCACGCGCCGGCGTCTCGTCCACCGTCGCCTCGGGAACCGCCGACAGCAGCGCCTTGGTGTAGGGGTGACGCGGGTTGCCGTACAGGTCGTCACGGTCGGCGATCTCGACGATCTTGCCGAGGTACATGACCGCCACGCGCTGCGAGAAGTGCCGTACCACCGCCAGGTCGTGGGCGATGAAGACGAACGCGATGCCCAGTTCCTGCTGGACCTTCTGGAGCAGGTTCACGACCTGCGCCTGGATGGAGACGTCGAGGGCCGAGACCGGCTCGTCCGCGACGATCAGCTTCGGCTCCAGGGCCAGCGCGCGGGCCACGCCGATGCGCTGCCGCTGGCCGCCCGAGAACTCGTGCGGGAAGCGGTTGTAGTGCTCCGGGTTCAGGCCGACGATCTCCAGGAGCTCGCGGACCCGCTTCTCGCGGCCGCCCTCCGGGTTGATGTCGTTGATCTCCATCGGACCCGAGATGATCTTGCCGACCGTCTGGCGGGGGTTCAGGGACGCGTACGGGTCCTGGAAGATCATCTGGATCTCGGAACGGACCGGCGCCAGCTCCTTGCGGCCCGCGTGCGTGATGTCCTGCCCGCGGTAGGAGATCTTGCCGCCGGTGGGCTCCAGGAGGCGCGTGATCAGGCGGCCGGTCGTCGACTTGCCGCAGCCGGACTCGCCGACCAGGCCGAGGGCCTCGCCCTCGTTCACCTGGAAGTCGAGGCCGTCGACGGCCTGCACCGCGCCGACCGTGCGCCGGATCGGGAAACCGCCCTTGACCGGGAAGTGCTTCGTCAGGCCGGTGACGTCCAGGAGGGGGTTCGTGTTGCTCATGATGGTGAAGTCCCGTCTCAGTTACGTCAGTGCCGGGTCGCGGCGAGGTCGGCGAAGAATTCCTGGCGCTGGTCCAGCGTGAGGTGGCAGGCGGAACCCCGGCCGGCCTCGACCTTCAGCAGCGGGCGCTCGGTGGAGCACAGTCCGCCCGGGACCTTCTCGGCGAAGGCGCAGCGCGGGTGGAAGCGGCAGCCGGAGGGCGGGTTCAGCAGCGACGGCGGCGAGCCGGGGATCGGCGACAGCGGTACGTCGACCGGGCCGTCCAGGCTCGGCATCGAGCTGAGCAGACCGACCGTGTAGGGGTGCTGCGGCGTGCGCAGCACCTCCTCCTTCGTACCCCGCTCCACACACCGGCCGCCGTACATCACCAGCACGTCGTCCGCGATGTCGGCGATGACGCCGAGGTCGTGGGTGATGAAGATGATCGCGGTGCCGAACTCCTGCTGGAGGTCCTTGAGCAGGTCCATGATCTGGGCCTGCACCGTCACGTCGAGCGCGGTGGTCGGCTCGTCGGCGATCAGCAGCTCGGGGTCGCAGACCAGCGCCATGGCGATCATCGCGCGCTGGCGCATACCGCCGGAGAACTGGTGCGGGTAGTCGTCCACCCGCATGTCCGGCTGCGGGATGCCGACGCGCCGCAGCATCTCGATCGCCCGCTTCCGGGCCTCCGACTTCGAGGCGCCGGTGTGCTTGCGGTACGTCTCACCGATCTGCTTGCCGATGGTGTGGTACGGCGACAGCGAGGCCAGGGCGTCCTGGAAGATCATCGCCATCTTGTTGCCGCGCAGCTTCTCCAGCTCGGACTCGCGAGCCGTGGTCAGCTCCTTGCCGTCGAGCAGGATCTCGCCGTCGATGGCGGTGCGGTGCCGGTCGTGCAGGCCCAGGATCGTCAGGTTGGTGACCGACTTGCCGGAGCCGGACTCGCCCACGATGCCGAGGGTCTTGCCCTTTTCGAGGTCGAAGGTCAGCCCGTCGACGGCCTTGACGATGCCGTCCTCGGTGGAGAAGTGGACTTTCAGGTCCCTGACGGAGAGGAAGGCCTGCTGATCGGTGCTCGTCACGGGGACGCTCCTGGGGGTCATGCCGGGGGGTAGCTGGAGGGGGACCGGATCAGGCGAGCCGGATACGCGGGTCGATGAGGGCGTAGACGGCGTCCACGATGATGTTGGCGAAGACGATGCCGGCCGCCGCGATCATGGTGACGCCGAGCAGCATGGGCAGGTCGCTGTTGTCCACCGAGCGGACGGCGAGCGCTCCGAGACCCTGGATGCTGAACGTCTGCTCGGTGATGATCGCGCCGCCGATCAGGGTGCCGAGGTCGATGCCGAAGATGGTCACGATCGGGCCCATCGCGCCACGCCAGGCGAAGCGGAAGAAGACCGAGGAGCGGGACAGGCCCTTCGCCCGCGCCGTCCGCACGTAGTCCTCGCTGAGCTGTTCCACCAGCTGCGAGCGGGTCATACGCGTGTAGTTGGCCGTGAAGATGATCGACAGCACCAGCCACGGCAGCAGCAGGCCCGAGAACCAGGCGCCGGGGTTGTCGCTGAACGGCGTGTACGACGGCTGGTCCAGGAGGTGCAGCTGGGTCACGAAGAAGAACATCGCGATGTAGCCGACGAAGTAGATCTGCATCGACGAGCCGATGAGCGAGAAGGAGCTCGCGGCCTTGTCGAGGAACTTGCCCTGCTTGACCGCGGCCAGCATGCCGGTGCCGACACCGATGAGCAGGAAGAAGAAGGCGCCGCCGATGGCGAGCGAGATGGTGGTGGGCATCCGCTGCATGATCGTGTCGTACACGTTCACGTTGTTGCTGAACGAGTAGCCGAAGCAGGGTGCGTCACAGTGCCCGATACCCACGTAGTCCCGGCCCACGAAGATGGCCTGGAGCCAGTGCCAGTACTGCACCGGCATGGGGTCGGCGATCCCGAGGTTCTGCCGCACCTGCGCCAGCAGGTTGTCGGGGCAGACCTTGCCGCACGCCATACGCGCCGGGTCGCGGGGGATGGCGTAGAAGAGGAAGAAGGTGACGGCGCTGATGATCAGCAGAATCACGAGTGCGCCGAGCACTCGGCGGACCAGGAAACGGAACATGGGGTGAGACTTTCCGGACGGGGCGCCGTCGCCGGGGTGTGGGGAGCGGGCTAGGACGGGGCCGGGGCGGCGGTCGGTCGGACCGCCGCCCCGGGAAAGCGTCAGGCCTTGGCGAAGACCTTGCCGATGGCGACGCAGGTGTCACCGGCGTTGTAGATCACGCCGCCGACCTTGGAACCGTAGAAGTAGTTACGGATCGGGTTGTAGTCGGGCACGCAGGCCGCGAGCTCCATGATCTGCTTGTCGATCGCGCCCCAGGCCTTGTTGGCCTTGTCCGCGTCGGTGATCGCGGTGGCCGCGGCGATCGCCTTGTTGACGCCGGTGTCGTTCAGCTGCGACCAGTTGACGCCACCGTCGGCGATCTGGCTGCCGTCCCAGCAGGGCTGGATGACGGCGTAACCGGCCGGCCAGTCCGGGCCCCAGCCCGCGGCGAACAGGTCGAAGCCGTTGTCCAGCTGACCGATCTCGGAGTAGAAGGTGGTCTTGTCGACCTGCTTGGTCACCACGTTGAAGCCCGCCTTGGTGAGGGCGTTCTTGATGGTGACGGCTTCCTTGACGGCCTTGTCGGACTGCTGGAAGGCGATGACCAGCTTCTGGCCCTCCTTGCCGGCTTCCTTGAGCAGGGCCTTGGCCTTCTCCGGGTCACCGGTCGGCTTGGTCTTCTTGCCGTACAGGTCGAAGTCCTCGTGACCCGGGGTCAGCGGGGAGATGATCGTGGTCGCGGTCGCGGTGACCTGCGAGCCACCACGCTGCTGCTTCAGCTGCTGCGCCGGCCACGCGTAGTTGATCGCCTGACGGACCTTGACGTCCTTGATCCGCGTCATGTTGATCGGGAAGTAGTAGCAGGTCGTGTCGACCTGCGTCAGCACACGCGACTTGAGCGTGGCGTCGCCGAGCACCTTGGTGATGCGCTCGGAGGCGACCTCGTTCAGCAGGGACAGCGCGTACTGGTCGTTGCCCGAGTCGGCGATGTAGCGGTCCGTGGAGGCCAGGGACTGGAAGCCGAACTGCATGACGACCTTGTCCGGGTAGCCGTTGCGGCACGGGTCGAGGCTGGCGTCCCAGTGCTCGTTGCGCACGAGGGTGAGGGACTTGTCGATGCTGCGGGACTCGATCTTGTACGGGCCGCAGGAGAACGGACGCTGGTCGTACTTCTTCTTCGTGTCCTTGGCCTTGGGCACGATCGAGTAGCCGCGCATGGCGAGCATGAACGGGAAGTCGGCGTGCGCCTCCTTCAGACGGAAGGTGACGGTGTTGCCGTCCGTCTCGATGGAGTCCAGGTGCTTGCCCTCGTAGGGACCCTTGTACTTGTCGGCGCCGGCGAGCCAGTTCTGCGGGTAGCGGGGGCCCTCGGTGACGAAGTCGGCGAAGAGACGCTCGAAGGTGTGGCGGACGTCGTCGATCGAGACGGTCGAGCCGTCCTCCCACTTCACGCCGTCCTTCAGCGTGAAGGACCAGGTCTTGCCGCCGTCCTTGACGGTGCCCGCGTCCGTGGCGAGGTCGCCGACCAGGGTGGTGTTGCCCTTGGAGTCGACGCGGTAGCCCGTCAGACCACGCAGGAACAGAACCGAACCGGCACCCGTGTACGACGAGTAGATCTGCGCCGGGTCCAGGTGGTCGTAGTCGATCTGGTCGAGGGTGTAGATCGTGCCGCCCTTGCGAGCGCCCGGCATCTCCGGGGCGGGGCCCTTGGAGTCGGCGGCGGTGCCGACGTCGATCTTGGCGGCCTTGCCCTTCTCGACCGAGGGAGCCTTGCTGCTGCCGGTGCCGCCGGCGTTGCCGCTGCTGCAAGCGCTCAGAACGGTGGAGGCACCCGCCGCCACACCGGTGGCGATCAGGAAGTTTCTGCGGGAAAAGGACATGGCCTACCTGCCTGGTTGAGATGAATGAGAGAGAGGTGCTGCCAGCAGCCGGACGACGATGACCGGGCCGGGGGACTCAGCGCTTGGACTTCGGGTCGAGTGCGTCGCGCACCGAATCGCCGAGAAGGTTGAACGCCAGGACGAAGATGATCATCGAGACGCCCGGGAAGATCATGAAGGTGATGTCGTCCGTGTAGAACTGCGCACCACGCTGGATCATCACGCCCCAGTCCGGGGTCGGGTCCTGGATGCCGACGCCGAGGAAGGCCAGGCCGGCCTCAGCGGTCACGAACGCCGGGAGGGCGAGCGTGGACTGGATGAGAATCGGCGTCCACAGGTTGGGGAGCAGTTCCTTGAAGATGATCCGCGTCGGGGAGGCACCGGTCACCTTGGCCGCTTCGACGAACTCGCGCTCGCGCAGGGCCAGCACCTGACCGCGCAGCAGTCGCGCGATGGAGGCCCAGCCGAAGGCCGTCAGGAGCACGACCAGGCAGACGCCGCGTCCCCAGGCCGGGATCTCCTCGTCGGCGGCCCAGAAGATGCCGTACACGACGGGGGTGAAGGCGATGAAGAAGAGCGTGGACGGGAACGACAGCACGATGTCGATGATCCGGCTGACCAGGTAGTCCGTCTTGCCGCCCAGGTAGCCGGCGGAGACGCCGATGACCACGCCGATGACCGTGACCAGGAGCGTGGTGATCGTGGCGATCATCAGCGAGGTCCGGATGCCGTAGAGCAGGAAGGTGAAGACGTCGCGGCCCATGGACGGCTCGATGCCGAACCAGAAGTTGCCGTCGATGCCGCCGTTGGGCTTGACGGGGTAGCCCGCGTCGTTGAGCAGGGTCCCGACCGGGGCGTCCTGCCCGTACTGGTCGTACGGGTTCTTCCCGTACAGCTTGGCTATGAGCGGAGCGGCGACGGCGATCACGAAGAAGAAGATCACGATGTACGCCGATATGACGCCCGTACGGTCGCGCTTGAACCGGCGCCAGGCAAGCTGCCCGGGAGAGCGGCTCTCGTTGGCCTTCGGAGAGGGAGAAGTGATCGACTTCTCGGCACTCTCTTCGGTCACCTCAAGCGGGGCAGCCGCCGATGGAGTTGGGGGGGTCATGGTGCTCCTGGCCCAAGGGAGGGTCTGATGACTCCGCAGGGCACTCCCCTACGGGCTACGCCGGACTTTTTCAACGCAATTCATTCAAGGTCAATAAATTCTCGGTCGACTTGGGTTTCTCTTTACTTTCTTTGCCTCGTCTTGACCATTTTGATGCTACGCGTGTAGCGCCTCGTGATCGATCCGTGTTTTACATCGGACCAACTGCCCCAATCGGGCAATGAGTTCGATATGCGGACGGCGACGTGTCGAAATCCGTACATAGGAGGGTCGCAATCCAACGGTTCGGCATCGGATGGTGAAGATCCATTGCGTCCTACACGCAAGATCCACTGCGGCAGAGATCGGACGTTCCCCGGAGGCACCCGGGAGGTCTCCACCCGTTCCCCTAAAGGGCTCAATACGTGTGCGGTTTGCCTGATTTACGTCGATATTTGCCGGTAACGGATCAGCGATGCCAATCAGGAGGCACTCCATGCGTGGAGCCACGCACGCCAAGTGGGCCGCATGCGCGGCGGCGGTAGCCCTCGCGGCGACGGCCTGCGGAGGTGGGGACAGCGACAGCGGCGGGAGTGGCAGTGGCGACGGCAGCGCGACGCTCAGCGCCTCCTGGGGCGACCCGCAGAACCCGCTGGAGCCGGCCAACACCAACGAGGTGCAGGGCGGCAAGGTGCTCGACATGATCTTCCGGTCCCTGAAGAAGTACAACCCGGAGACCGGCAAGGCCGAGGACATGCTCGCCGAGAAGATCGACACGAGCGACTCGCAGAACTTCACCGTCACGGTCAAGGACGGCTGGACCTTCTCCAACGGCGAGAAGGTCACCGCCAAGTCCTTCGTCGACGCCTGGAACTACGGGGCCAGCCTCAAGAACAACCAGAAGAACGCGTACTTCTTCGGGTACATCGACGGCTACGACAAGGTCCACCCCGAGGACGGCGGCAAGCAGACCGCGCAGACGCTCTCCGGGCTGAAGGTCACCGGCGACCTGACCTTCACGGTCAAGCTCAACCAGAAGTTCTCCACCTTCCCGGACACCCTCGGCTACCCGGCGTACGCCCCGCTCCCGCAGGCCTTCTTCACCGACCACGCCGGCTGGCTGAAGAAGCCGGTCGGCAACGGCCCGTACACCATCGAGTCGTACACCAAGGGCTCCCAGATGGCCCTGAAGAAGTGGGACGGCTACCACGGGCCCGACAAGGCGCAGAACGGCGGCGTGACCCTCAAGGTCTACACCGACAACAACACCGCCTACACCGACCTCATGGCCGGCAACCTCGACCTCGTCGACGACGTCCCCGCCGCCCAGCTCAAGAACGTCCAGGCCGACCTCGGCGACCGCTACCTCAACACCCCGGCCGGCATCATCCAGACCCTCGCCTTCCCGTTCTACGACAAGAACTGGGACAAGCCCGGGATGGAGAAGGTCCGCACGGGCCTGTCCCGGGCCATCGACCGGGACCAGATCACCAAGACCATCTTCAACGACACCCGCACCCCCGCCACCGACTGGACCTCCCCGGTCCTCGGCGAGGCCGGCGGCTTCAAGGAAGGCCTCTGCGGCGACGCCTGCGAATACGACCCCGCGGCGGCCAAGAAGCTCATCGAGGAGGGCGGCGGCCTCCCCGGCGGCCAGGTCAAGATCACGTACAACGCGGACACCGGCTCCCACAAGCAGTGGGTCGACGCGGTCTGCAACTCCATCAACAACGCGCTCGACAACGACAAGGCCTGCGTCGGCAACCCGGTCGGCACCTTCGCCGACTACCGCAACCAGATCACCGAGAAGAAGATGAGCGGCCCCTTCCGGGCCGGCTGGCAGATGGACTACCCGCTCATCCAGAACTTCCTCCAGCCGCTGTACTACACCAACGCCTCCTCCAACGACGGCAAGTGGTCCAACAAGGACTTCGACAAGCTCGTCGACGAGGCCAACGCCGAGACCGACACCGCCAAGGCCGTCTCGAAGTTCCAGGACGCCGAGAAGGTGCTGCGGGACAACATGGGCGCGATCCCGCTCTGGTACCAGAACGGCAGCGCGGGCTACTCGGAGCGGCTGTCCAACGTCAAGCTCAACCCGTTCAGCGTCCCGGTCTACAACGAGATCAAGGTCAGCTGACCCGCCATGGGACGCTACGTCGTCCGGCGTCTGCTCCAGATGATCCCGGTGTTCATCGGCGCCACGCTCCTGATCTTCCTCATGGTCAACGTCATGGGCGACCCGATCGCGGGCCTGTGCGGCGACCGGCAGTGCGACCCCGCCACGGCCGCGCAGCTGAAGAAGGAGTTCGGCCTCGATAAACCGGTCTGGCAGCAGTACCTGACCTACATGGGGAACGTCTTCACCGGCGACTTCGGCACCGCGTTCAACGGCCAGAAGGTCACCGAGCTGATGTCGACGGCGTTCCCCGTGACGATCCGCCTGACGATCGTCGCGATCCTGTTCGAGATCGTCATCGGCATCACGCTGGGTGTCGTCACGGGCCTGCGCCGCGGCAAGCCCGTCGACACCTCGGTCCTGATGCTGACCCTCGTCGTGATCTCGATCCCGACCTTCGTCACGGGTCTGCTGCTCCAGCTCCTGCTCGGCGTCGAGTGGGGCTGGATCAAACCGTCGGTGTCCACGGATGCCACGTTCAGCGAGCTGATCGTGCCGGGACTGGTGCTGGCGTCGGTGTCGCTGGCGTACGTGACCCGGCTGACCCGTACGTCGATCGCGGAGAACAGGCGGAGCGACTACGTCCGCACGGCGGTGGCGAAGGGCCTGCCCCGCCGCCGGGTCATCACCCGCCACCTCCTGCGCAACTCCCTGATCCCCGTCGTCACCTTCATCGGCACCGACATCGGTGCCCTGATGGGCGGCGCCATCGTCACCGAGCGGATCTTCAACATCCACGGCGTCGGATACCAGCTCTACCAGGGCATCCTGCGCCAGAACACCCAGACGGTGGTCGGCTTCGTCACCGTCCTGGTGCTGGTCTTCCTGGTCGCCAACCTGCTCGTCGACCTCCTGTACGCCGTACTCGACCCGAGGATCCGCTATGCCTGAACCCCAGGAGCCCGAGGGCGCGATCGCCGGGACCGGCATGGGGGGTGCCATGGACCTCGCGGTCAGCGAGGCGAACACCCTGGAGAAGGGCCCCGGCCCGGCGGGCGGCCCCCAGGGCAAACCCCGCTCGCTCTGGTCCGACGCCTGGCGCGACCTGCGCCGCAACCCCGTCTTCATCATCTCGGGCCTGGTGATCCTCTTCCTGGTGGTGATCTCCCTCTGGCCCTCCCTCATCGCGTCGGGCAACCCCCTCAAGTGCGACCTGGCCAAAGCGCAGGAGGGCTCGCAACCGGGCCACCCCTTCGGCTTCGACGGCCAGGGCTGCGACGTCTACACCCGTACCGTCTACGGCGCCCGTACGTCCGTCACGGTCGGCGTCTGCGCCACGCTCGGGGTCGCGATCCTGGGCTCGGTCCTCGGCGGCCTCGCCGGATTCTTCGGCGGCTTCTGGGACTCGATCCTGTCCCGGATCACGGACGTGTTCTTCGCGATCCCGGTGGTCCTGGGCGGCCTGGTCCTGCTCTCGGTCGTCACCAGCAACACGGTCTGGCCGGTCATCGGCTTCATGGTCCTGCTGGGCTGGCCGCAGATCTCCCGCATCGCGCGCGGCTCGGTCATCACGGCCAAACAGAACGACTACGTGCACGCGGCGAAGGCCCTGGGCGCCTCGAACTCCCGCCAGCTGCTCCGCCACATCGCCCCCAACGCGGTGGCCCCGGTGATCGTGGTCGCGACCATCGCACTCGGCACGTACATCGCCCTGGAGGCGACGCTCTCCTACCTCGGCGTGGGCCTGAAGCCCCCCACCGTCAGCTGGGGCATCGACATCTCCGCGGCCTCCGCCTACATCCGCCAGGCCCCCCACATGCTCCTCTGGCCCGCCGGCGCCCTGGCCCTCACGGTCCTGGCCTTCATCATGCTCGGCGACGCGGTCCGCGACGCCCTCGACCCGAAGCTGAGGTGACGGAGTGAGGGTGCCGGAAGGTGCGGCGGAGCCGCAGGCAGTCGTGAGAGCGCAGGTGGGAGGCGGCTCGCCCGCTCTCCTCGGCCGCCCGGCTTCGCCGCCGGGCCGGTCACCGCATCGGCGTCCGCGGTCCGCGAGGACCTCGTCCGCGACGCCTCAGGAGTAGGGGTGCGGGAGGGCCGCAGGGCGCGGAAAACCGGCGACACACCCGCCGCCCCCGGCCCGCCGGGCGCCTCCGCCCCCGGCCGGACACCTTGTCGGTGGCCGCGGCCCGCCAGGACCTTGTCCACGCGTACCTCGTGCGCGACGACCTCGCACGCGAGGCCTCCCGAGGCGACGCCGGGAGGGGCGGGCCTGCGTGCGCCCTCGCGCTGCCGCGCGGGTCTCGGTGCGGGGGGCGCACCTCCGGCTGCCACCGGGGCCTGTCTCCGCAGCGCGGATTGCCCCCGTACCCCGACGACGACCGTACCGGCGGCGCGGTGCGCCTGCCCCCGACCCGAAGCTGAGGTGAGTCGTGCTCCTGGAAGTGCGTGATCTGCACGTGGAGTTCAAGACCCGGGACGGGGTCGCCAAGGCCGTCAACGGGGTCGACTACGCGGTCGACGCGGGGGAGACCCTCGCCGTGCTGGGGGAGTCCGGGTCCGGGAAGTCCGTCACCGCTCAGGCGATCATGGGCATCCTCGACATGCCGCCGGGGCGGATCGCGGGCGGTGAGATCCTCTTCCAGGGCAAGGACCTGCTGAAGCTCAAGGAGGAGGAGCGGCGGAAGGTCCGCGGCGCCGAGATGGCGATGATCTTCCAGGATGCCCTGTCGTCCCTCAACCCCGTGCTGAGCGTGGGCGATCAGCTCGGTGAGATGTTCGTGGTCCACCGTGGCCTGTCGAAGAAGGACGCGCGGGCCAAGGCCGTCGAGCTGATGGACCGGGTGCGCATCCCGGCCGCGAAGGAACGGGTCAAGCAGTACCCGCACCAGTTCTCCGGCGGCATGCGCCAACGCATCATGATCGCGATGGCGCTGGCCCTGGAGCCGGCCCTGATCATCGCCGACGAACCCACCACCGCCCTCGACGTCACCGTCCAGGCCCAGGTGATGGACCTGCTCGCGGAGTTGCAGCGCGAGTACAACATGGGGCTCATCCTCATCACCCACGACCTCGGCGTGGTCGCCGACGTCGCCGACCGGATCGCGGTGATGTACGCGGGCCGCATCGTCGAGCAGGCCCCGGTGCACGACATCTACAAGGCGCCGGCGCATCCGTACACGCGCGGTCTGCTGGACTCCATCCCCCGTCTGGATCAGAAGGGCCAGGAGCTGTACGCGATCAAGGGACTGCCGCCCAACCTGATGGCCATCCCGCCGGGTTGCGCGTTCAACCCCCGCTGCCCGATGGCCCAGGACGTGTGCAGAACGGACGAACCTCCGCTGTACGAGGTGTCGCAGGACCGTACGAGCGCCTGCCACTTCTGGAGGGAGTGCCTCAATGGTTGAGTCGATCATTGAAGTGACCGGACTGGTCAAGCACTACCCGTTGACCCAGGGCATCCTGTTCAAGAAGCAGGTCGGTGCGGTCAAGGCCGTTGACGGTGTGGACTTCACGCTCGACAAAGGGGAGACCCTCGGGATCGTCGGGGAGTCCGGCTGCGGCAAGTCGACTGTTGCCAAGATGCTCGTCAATCTTGAGCAGCCGACCGCCGGGTCGATCAAGTACAAGGGCGAGGACATCACCAAGCTGTCCGGCAAGGCCCTCAAGTCCGTCCGCCGCAACATCCAGATGGTGTTCCAGGACCCGTACACCTCGCTCAACCCCCGCATGACGGTCGGCGACATCATCGGTGAGCCCTACGACATCCATCCCGAGGTGGCTCCCAAGGGCGACCGCAGACGGAAGGTCCAGGACCTCCTGGACGTGGTCGGTCTCAACCCCGAGTACATCAACCGCTATCCGCACCAGTTCTCCGGCGGCCAGCGCCAACGCATCGGCATCGCCCGGGGGTTGGCCCTGCGCCCGGAGGTGATCGTCGCCGACGAGCCGGTCTCCGCGCTCGACGTCTCCGTCCAGGCCCAGGTCATCAACCTGATGGACCGTCTCCAGAACGAGTTCGACCTCTCCTACGTCTTCATCGCCCACGACCTGTCGATCGTCCGCCACATCTCCGACCGGGTGGGGGTGATGTACCTGGGGCGGATCGTGGAGATCGGCCGGGACGAGGAGATCTACGACCACCCCACCCACCCCTACACCCAGGCCCTGCTCTCCGCGGTCCCGGTCCCCGACCCCGAGGCCCGCGAGCACCGCGAGCGCATCATCCTGGCCGGCGACGTCCCCTCCCCGACCAACATCCCCTCCGGCTGCCGCTTCCGCACCCGCTGCTGGAAGGCCCAGGAGCGCTGCGCCCTGGAGGTCCCGGCCCTGGCGGTTCCGAGCGAGTTCCGCTTCACCTCCGGCCCCGCGGCCCATGACTCCGCCTGCCATTTCGCGGAGGAGATGCAGGTGGTGCCCGCCGAGGAGCACCCCGCGACGCCGCCGGATGATCTTGCAAATGGCCGGGAATAACCGTACAAATGCTCACCAACTGCGTTAACACGCAGGCAACTTAGCCGACCCGATCTCGATATACGGACGCGTCAGTCTGAACGACGTACGGCCGTGCGGGTGCCGTAAACGGGCCGGGACGCGCCATGTCGTCCCGGCCCGTTGCCGTACCCGGACCGCTACCGCAGCCCCAGCGACCGCTTCAGGAAGTCCACCTGGAGCAGCAGCAGGTTCTCCGCGACCTGTTCCTGCGGGGTCATGTGCGTCACGCCCGACAGGGGGAGCACCTCGTGCGGGCGGCCCGCGGACAGCAGGGCCGAGGAGAGCCGGAGGGCGTGGGCGAAGACCACGTTGTCGTCGGCGGTGCCGTGCACGATCATCAGCGGGCGGTGCGGCTCGGCGGGGGAGGACAGGCCCTCGTCCGTCACCAGGGAGCTCTTCGCGTACGCCTCCGGTGAGGTCCGCGGGTCGCCCAGGTACCGCTCCGTGTAGTGGGTGTCGTAGAGCCGCCAGTCCGTGACCGGTGCGCCGGCGATGCCCGCGTGGAAGACGTCGGGCCGGCGCAGGACCGCGAGCCCCGCCAGCCAGCCGCCGTACGACCAGCCGCGGATCGCCACCCGGTCCAGGTCCAGCGGGTACCGCTCCGCCAGGTCCCGCAACGCCTCCACCTGGTCGTCCAGGGACACCGTGAAGTCACCGCGGATCGCCTTCTCCCAGGCCGGCGAGCGGCCCGGCGTGCCCCGGCCGTCCGCGACCACGACCGCGAAACCCTGGTCGGCGAACCACTGGCTGGTGAGGTGCGCGTTGTGGGCCGCGAGGACGCGCGGGCCGTGCGGTCCCCCGTAGGGATCGAGCAAAACCGGAAGACGACCATCCCCTTGGTGGTCCTGAGGCAACAGCACGGCGCACGGGATACGCCGTGCGCCCCCCTCGGTCAGTGTCACGCGCGGGGACATACCGGGATCTTCGGCGTACGAGGTGATCGTCGCCGTCGGCTTCCCGTCCCGCAGCACCTGCGCCACCGACCCGGCCCGCCCCGGCGTCGCCGAGACCAGCACGGTCACGCTCCCGGACCGCACCGCCGAGTGCACCCCCGGCTCCTGCGAGACGCGCTCCACGCCGAGCTCGTTGACCCGGTACACATGCACCTCGCCGGCTCCGGCGCCGCCGCCCGCTCCCCGGCCGAGGCGCGACCAGGACGTCGTCGTCGGACACGTCCAGCACCGCACGGACATGCAACTGCGGCCCGGTCAGCGGCCGTTCGCCCACCGCGAGGACCCGCGCCCCGCCCTCGTCCGCGATCCGCACGAGCCGCCCGGACGGGCTCCAGCAGGGCACCCCCGGGAAAAGATCAAGCCAAACTGGATCTTCGTCCGCGTGCACCATCCGGGTCGCCCCGGACTCGGTGTCCACGGCCAGGAACAGCTGACTGCGCTGGTCACGCGCCTGGACCAGCAGCAGCGGCACACCCGCCGCTGACCAGTGCACATGCGCCAGATACGGGTAACGGGCACGGTCCCACGTCACCTCCGTGCGCGCCCCGTCGAGGCCGATGACGTACAGCCGTACGTCCGCGTTCTCCGTCCCCGCCGCCGGGTAGGGGACGTGCTGTGGATCACGTTCCGGATGGGCCGGGTCGGAGATCCACCAGCGCCGTACCGGCGTGTCGTCCGCGCGCGCCACCAGCAGCCGGTCCGACTCCGGCGACCACCAGAACCCCCGTGACCGGCCCATCTCCTCGGCCGCGATGAACTCGGCGAGACCGTAGGTGATGTGCTCCGACTCCGGCTCCGCCAGCGCCCGGTCGCCCTCGCCCGCGGCCCCGACGACCCGCAGGGCGCCCTGGGCGACGTACGCCACGAGCCGGCCGTCGGGGGAGGGGCGAGGGTCGATCACCGGGCCCGGGACCCGGAGTTCGGTCGCCGTCCCGGCCCGCAGCTCCGCCGCGAACAACCGCCCTGACAAGGCAAAAGACGCCAACTCCACCGCCGAGTCGGTGGCGTAGCCGACGATCCCGGCCCCGCCCTCACGGCTGCGCTCACGGCGCGCCCGCTCCTCCGGCGACAGATCCTCCGTGGCCCCGCCGAGCAGGGCGCGCGGGTCGGCCGCCACGCGCTCCCCGCCGTCCGCCGGGTCGAGCACCCACAGCGAACTCGCCCGGTCCGTGCCGGAGGGCGAGCGCAGGAACACGACACGGGAACCGTCGGGAGCCACGGTGAACGCGCGCGGCGCGCCGAGGGTGAAGCGCTGGGTGCGGGCGTGCCGGCGAGGGAAGGAGTCGGGGGTCGTCGTCATGCCCCGACCATATTGGCCATACGCCCCCTTGTGCGTCCGTGCGCCGACCGATGCGCGAGTACGGATAGTTATGATCACTAGCGCATAGTGGGTATGAACCCGCTGGCTGTCGTATGGATTTATCTGCCCCCCTGGTCCGAACCCCCCGCGCTCTTGGGATCTTTGGAGGTGAGCCGCCGTGGCACTCTCGATTTCGGCGGTGGTGCTGCTGGCGATCATCGTCTTCCTGCTGATCAGGAAGTCCGGACTGAAGGCCGGACACGCGATCGTCTGCATGTTGCTCGGCTTCTACCTGGCCTCCTCGACCATGGCGCCGACCATCAGCGAGCTGACGACGAACATCGCGGGGATGATCGGCAGCATCAAGTTCTGACCCTTCCCAGGGCAGGTCCCAGGTCGCCTTTAGGGTGGTCCCATGACGGAACCACCGCCCGGCGCCTGCTCCTGGTGCACGCGCACCCGGACGACGAGTCGATCAACAACGGCGCGACGATGGCTCGCTATGCGGCCGAGGGTGCCCGGGTGACCCTGGTCACCTGCACGCTCGGTGAGCACGGCGAGGTCATTCCCCCGGAGCTCCGGCACCTCTCCGGTAGCGCCCTGGGCGAGTACCGCCTCGGCGAGCTCGCCGCCGCGATGCGCGCACTCGGCGTCGAGGACTTCCGTCTCCTCGGCGGCGAGGGCCGCTACCGCGACTCCGGGATGATGGGCCTCGCCGACAACGACGACCCCGCCTGCTTCTGGCAGGCCGACGTCGACGAGGCCGCCGCGCATCTCGTGCGGGTGATCCTGGAGGTACGTCCGCACGTCCTCGTCACCTACGACGAGAACGGCGGCTACGGCCACCCCGACCACATCCAGGCCCACCGCGTCGCCATGCGCGCCGCGGATCTGGCGGCCGAAGCGGGCTGGACCATCCCCAAGATCTACTGGAACCGCGTCCCGCGCACGGTCGGCGAACAGGCCTTCGCCCGTCTCCACGACGACCTGCCCGGCCTGCCCTTCACCAAGGAGGGCGTTCTGGACGACGTCCCGGGTGTCGTGGACGACGAGCGGGTGACGACCGAGATCGACGGCACCGCTCACGCCTCCGCCAAGGCCGCCGCGATGGCCGCGCACGCCACCCAGATCACGGTCGCCGCACCGTACTTCGCGCTCTCCAACGATCTCGCCCAGCCCCTCTTCACCACCGAGTACTACGAGTTGGTGCGAGGGGATCGGGTACCCGGGGACCGGGAGACCAATCTCTTCGCCGGCACCGGGGACATCTCATGAACGACCGCGGACCCATGCTCGCCCAGCCCCTCAAGGCCCCCTCCGCCGGACGAGCCCTCCTCTACCTGGGCCTCTTCGTGCTCGGCGCGGTCGTCGGCGCCGCCGGATCGCTCGTGCAGTCCGGCTGGTTCCCCGGCGGCCTGCTGCTCGCGCTCGCGGGCGAGGCCGGGCTCTGCCTCGGCGGGGCGCGCGCGCCGACGGCCCGGGGCGGGGGCCGTCGCACCGGCGGCCGGCTGGGGTGCTCGCCGTCATCCTGCTCACCGCCAGCCGCCCCGAAGGCGACTTCCTCTTCGGCGCGGGAGCCGGCTCGTACTTCTTCCTGCTCGGCGGTATGGCCACGGCTGTGATCTGCGCCACGCTCGGCGTCGGGCGGCAACCGGACGGCGACGCCGTCCGACTTCGCAAGTGACGTACCACTTCGCCGCGACAGGGACGTGCGAGTCCGGTGTGGGTTTCCCCAGCGGTCGTGGGATACGCGCCAGAAGTGGCCAGTATGGTGGTGCGCGCCGCCGAGCCGCCCGAAGCACTGAGGTCGACACGGGCGGTGGAGCCAACCGGGAGAACCTGCCTTGAGTCGTGAAACTGACACTCCGTCCTCCGGGCCCAACGGGCGCGGCGGAGCCGCCTACCCTTCGGGCACGCCGCCCTACGGGACCCCCATGGCTTCCGACGACGGTACGGAAGCGGGCCGTTCGGCCGCGCAGTCCGATGAGCGCAAGACCGAGACCACGCTGACGACCCGGATCCGGATCAACATCCCCGGATCGCGGCCGATCCCGCCGGTCGTCGTACGGACGCCCGTCGCGGACGCCGAGGGCACCGCGGGTGACACCACGGCCGAGACCCCGGCGCCGAGCGCGCCCGCGTCCCACGGCACGGCCGGCAACGGCATGGCCGAGGCTCCCGCCGAGCCGGCTCCGTCCGCCGAGGAGAAGACCAGCGACTGGTTCGCCCCGCGCAAGTCCGGCCCCGCCAAGGGCGGTCAGAGCGGCGGCGGGACCAACGGGGCCGGTCTGCCCGGAGGTTCGGCGCCCGCGCCGAACGGTTCCGGTGCCGCGCCGGGTGCTCCGGCCGGTGGCGGTCCCGGGGCTTCCGGTGGCGCTCCGGGCGGTGCTTCCGGTGCTGCGCGGCCCGGTGCCGGGCGTCCCGGTGGCGTGGTCGGTTCCATGAGCGTGCCCGGCGGCTCCCGTTCCGGTTCCACCAACGGCGCGGGCCTGCCCGGCGCGACCGGCGGCCCCGTCGCGCCCGGCCACGGCGGCGGCACGGGTTCCTTCGACGTGACCGAGGCGCTGGCGGCGGGCCCGCTGGGCGGCGGTGCACGCCCCGGCGCCGAGCCGCGGCCCGCGCCGCCACGCCGTGACTTGCCGACCCCGCCGACGCCCGGTCGACGGTCACCAGACGTGCGGTCTCCAGCAGTCGGGACAGCGCGGCGAGTTCGGCCGTGCGGCCCACGAACGCGTCCA
>MWJO01000121.1 GCA_002027195.1 Streptomyces sp. GKU 895
CGCTCCCCTACCCATCAACACACCCGTTAGGGCTATATATGTCAATGACACGACTTCGGCGGTACGCTTGAGCCCCGCTACATTGTCGGCGCGGAATCACTAGACCAGTGAGCTATTACGCACTCTTTCAAGGGTGGCTGCTTCTAAGCCAACCTCCTGGTTGTCTGTGCGACTCCACATCCTTTCCCACTTAGCGTACGCTTAGGGGCCTTAGTCGATGCTCTGGGCTGTTTCCCTCTCGACCATGGAGCTTATCCCCCACAGTCTCACTGCCGTGCTCTCACTTACCGGCATTCGGAGTTTGGCTAAGGTCAGTAACCCGGTAGGGCCCATCGCCTATCCAGTGCTCTACCTCCGGCAAGAAACACACGACGCTGCACCTAAATGCATTTCGGGGAGAACCAGCTATCACGGAGTTTGATTGGCCTTTCACCCCTAACCACAGGTCATCCCCCAGGTTTTCAACCCTGGTGGGTTCGGTCCTCCACGAAGTCTTACCTCCGCTTCAACCTGCCCATGGCTAGATCACTCCGCTTCGGGTCTTGAGCGCGCTACTGAATCGCCCTGTTCGGACTCGCTTTCGCTACGGCTTCCCCACACGGGTTAACCTCGCAACACACCGCAAACTCGCAGGCTCATTCTTCAAAAGGCACGCAGTCACGAGATGGAAGCAAGCTTCCATCCGACGCTCCCACGGCTTGTAGGCACACGGTTTCAGGTACTATTTCACTCCCCTCCCGGGGTACTTTTCACCATTCCCTCACGGTACTATCCGCTATCGGTCACCAGGGAATATTTAGGCTTAGCGGGTGGTCCCGCCAGATTCACACGGGATTTCTCGGGCCCCGTGCTACTTGGGTGTCTCTCAAACGAGCCGCTGACGTTTCGACTACGGGGGTCTTACCCTCTACGCCGGACCTTTCGCATGTCCTTCGCCTACATCAACGGTTTCTGACTCGCCTCACAGCCGGCAGACTGTGAAAGAGAGATCCCACAACCCCGCATGCGCAACCCCTGCCGGGTCTCACACGCATACGGTTTGGCCTCATCCGGTTTCGCTCGCCACTACTCCCGGAATCACGGTTGTTTTCTCTTCCTGCGGGTACTGAGATGTTTCACTTCCCCGCGTTCCCTCCACATACCCTATGTGTTCAGGTATGGGTGACAGCCCATGACGACTGCCGGGTTTCCCCATTCGGAAACCCCCGGATCAAAGCCTGGTTGACGACTCCCCGGGGACTATCGTGGCCTCCCACGTCCTTCATCGGTTCCTGGTGCCAAGCATCCACCGTGCGCCCTTAAAAACTTGGCCACAGATGCTCGCGTCCACTGTGCAGTTCTCAAACAACGACCAGCCACCCATCACCCCCAACCGAAGCTGGAGTTCACTGGGGCCGGCATCGAAGTACAACCTTGCGGCCGTTACTTCAGACACCCAACAGCGTGCCCGGCACCCTCGCCACTCGTGATCAGCGTTCCACGCTCCGAAGAGCAGTACTGGCAGCCCGAGATGACTGAGAGTGCCGAATAATCAACGTTCCACCCATGAGCTAACCACCGTCGGACATTCGCCGACGTAGTGGCTCTGGCTGCCTTGCGGCAGCTAGATGCTCCTTAGAAGGAGGTGATCCAGCCGCACCTTCCGGTACGGCTACCTTGTTACGACTTCGTCCCAATCGCTGGTCCCACCTTCGACAGCTCCCTCCCACAAGGGGTTGGGCCACCGGCTTCGGGTGTTACCGACTTTCGTGACGTGACGGGCGGTGTGTACAAGGCCCGGGAACGTATTCACCGCAGCAATGCTGATCTGCGATTACTAGCAACTCCGACTTCATGGGGTCGAGTTGCAGACCCCAATCCGAACTGAGACAGGCTTTTTGAGATTCGCTCCACCTCACGGTTTCGCAGCTCATTGTACCTGCCATTGTAGCACGTGTGCAGCCCAAGACATAAGGGGCATGATGACTTGACGTCGTCCCCACCTTCCTCCGAGTTGACCCCGGCGGTCTCCTGTGAGTCCCCATCACCCCGAAGGGCATGCTGGCAACACAGGACAAGGGTTGCGCTCGTTGCGGGACTTAACCCAACATCTCACGACACGAGCTGACGACAGCCATGCACCACCTGTACACCGACCACAAGGGGGCACTATCTCTAATGCTTTCCGGTGTATGTCAAGCCTTGGTAAGGTTCTTCGCGTTGCGTCGAATTAAGCCACATGCTCCGCTGCTTGTGCGGGCCCCCGTCAATTCCTTTGAGTTTTAGCCTTGCGGCCGTACTCCCCAGGCGGGGAACTTAATGCGTTAGCTGCGGCACCGACGACGTGGAATGTCGCCAACACCTAGTTCCCACCGTTTACGGCGTGGACTACCAGGGTATCTAATCCTGTTCGCTCCCCACGCTTTCGCTCCTCAGCGTCAGTAATGGCCCAGAGATCCGCCTTCGCCACCGGTGTTCCTCCTGATATCTGCGCATTTCACCGCTACACCAGGAATTCCGATCTCCCCTACCACACTCTAGCTAGCCCGTATCGAATGCAGACCCGGGGTTAAGCCCCGGGCTTTCACACCCGACGTGACAAGCCGCCTACGAGCTCTTTACGCCCAATAATTCCGGACAACGCTTGCGCCCTACGTATTACCGCGGCTGCTGGCACGTAGTTAGCCGGCGCTTCTTCTGCAGGTACCGTCACTTTCGCTTCTTCCCTGCTGAAAGAGGTTTACAACCCGAAGGCCGTCATCCCTCACGCGGCGTCGCTGCATCAGGCTTTCGCCCATTGTGCAATATTCCCCACTGCTGCCTCCCGTAGGAGTCTGGGCCGTGTCTCAGTCCCAGTGTGGCCGGTCGCCCTCTCAGGCCGGCTACCCGTCGTCGCCTTGGTGAGCCGTTACCTCACCAACAAGCTGATAGGCCGCGGGCTCATCCTTCACCGCCGGAGCTTTCAACCTCCACCCATGCGAGTGGAAGTGGTATCCGGTATTAGACCCCGTTTCCAGGGCTTGTCCCAGAGTGAAGGGCAGATTGCCCACGTGTTACTCACCCGTTCGCCACTAATCCCCACCGAAGTGGTTCATCGTTCGACTTGCATGTGTTAAGCACGCCGCCAGCGTTCGTCCTGAGCCAGGATCAAACTCTCCGTGAATGTTTTCCCGTGATCGGGATCGCACACACGAGAGCGGAACCACCGGAGGAATGATCCGATGGTTCACAGCGTCCTCGCTGTGTTTGTTTCAAAGGAACCTCGTCCGACCGAATGGCCGGAGACGGGGTATCAACTAATCTGGCGTTGATTTTTGGCACGCTGTTGAGTTCTCAAGGAACGGACGCTTCCTTTGTACTCACCCGAGAGACTCTCTCAGGCTTTCCTCCGGGCTTTTCCCTTCGGTCTTGCGTTTCCGACTCTATCAGATCGTTTCCGGTTCTGATTTCCTCGGTGCTTTCCAGGTTTCCGCTTTCGCGTTTCCCTTTCCGGCGGTTCCGACTTTATCAGAAGTTCTGAGTCGGAATTCCCACCCGCTTCGGGGACTGGTTCCGGCACGCGAGGCGGCCGGGTTCCCGTTCGGGCGGAGCCGTAAACGTACTGGAGCGGGGCGCCTCGATGCAAATCGAGCGCCCGCTCCGGGATCACACGTACGAGGGCCGACGGACCGTCAGACCTCCACCACCACCGGGAGGATCATCGGCCTGCGGCGATACGTGTCGGAGACCCACTTGCCGAGGGTCCGCCGCACCAGCTGCTGGAGCTGATGGGGCTCGACCACGCCGTCCTGCGCCGAGCGCTCCAGGACCTCCTTGACCTTCGGGATGACGTCGGCGAACGCCGAGTCCTCGATACCCGAGCCGCGGGCGTGGACATGCGGGCCACCCGTGATCTTGCCGCTCGATGAGTCGATGACGACGAAGACCGAGATGATGCCCTCGTCGCCGAGGATCTTGCGGTCCTTCAGCGCCGGCTCGCCCACATCGCCGACCGAGAGGCCGTCGACGTACACATAACCCGCCTGGACCTTGCCGGAGATCTTGGCCTTGCCCGCGATGAGGTCGACGACGACGCCGTCCTCGGCGATGACGATCCGGTCGTGCGGAACGCCGGTCATGGCACCGAGCTCGGCGTTGGCCCGCAGGTGGCGCCATTCGCCGTGGACCGGCATCAGGTTCTTCGGGCGGCAGATGTTGTAGAAGTACAGCAGCTCGCCCGCGGAGGCGTGGCCCGAGACATGGACCTTGGCGTTGCCCTTGTGGACGACGTTGGCGCCCCAGCGGGTCAGGCCGTTGATCACGCGGTAGACCGCGTTCTCGTTGCCGGGGATCAGGGACGACGCCAGGATCACCGTGTCGCCGGAGACGATGCGGATCTGGTGGTCCCGGTTGGCCATGCGGGACAGGGCCGCCATCGGCTCGCCCTGGGAACCCGTACAGACGAGAACCACCTCGCTGTCCGGGAGGTCGTCCAGGGTCTTCACGTCGACCACCAGGCCCGGCGGGACCTTCAGATAGCCGAGGTCCCGCGCGATGCCCATGTTGCGGACCATCGAGCGGCCGACGAAGGCGACCCGGCGGCCGTACTCGTGGGCCGCGTCCAGGATCTGCTGGATGCGGTGGATGTGGCTGGCGAAGCTGGCCACGATGATCCGCTTGCGGGCGCCGGCGAAGACCTGGCGCAGGACGTTGGAGATGTCGCGCTCGGGCGGGACGAATCCGGGGACCTCGGCGTTCGTGGAGTCGGAGAGGAGGAGGTCGATGCCCTCCTCGCTCAGACGTGCGAACGCGTGTAGATCCGTCAGACGGTTGTCCAGCGGGAGCTGGTCCATCTTGAAGTCGCCCGTGTGGACCACCATACCGGCGGGGGTGCGGATCGCCACGGCGAGGGCGTCGGGGATGGAGTGGTTGACCGCGACGAACTCGCAGTCGAAGGGGCCGATGCGCTCGCGGTTCCCCTCCACCACCTCAAGGGTGTACGGGCGGATGCGGTGCTCCTGGAGCTTCGCCTCGATCAGCGCGAGGGTCAGCTTGGAGCCGATCAGCGGGATGTCCGGCTTCTCGCGGAGCAGGAACGGGACGGCACCGATGTGGTCCTCGTGGCCGTGCGTGAGCACGATGCCCTCGATGTCGTCGAGGCGGTCCCGGATGGACGAGAAGTCCGGCAGGATCAGGTCGATTCCGGGCTGCTCCTCCTCGGGGAAGAGCACTCCGCAGTCGACGATCAGCAGACGGCCGCCGTACTCGAAGACCGTCATGTTTCGGCCGATCTCGCCGAGACCGCCGAGTGGGGTGACGCGCAGGCCGCCTTCGGGGAGCGGCGGGGGCGGGCCGAGTTCAGGATGCGGATGACTCAAAAGACTCTCCTCACCACACGCGCACGTACCGGTAGGGCACGTGGCGCGCATGACGTTCGTGCGTGTAGCAGTTGTCGTTGTGTGGTGCGGGCACCGGTGGCCCGCGTATTCAGTTGTGAAGTCCGTTGCGCGCCGGGGGCGCGCGAAGTCTGTTGTCAGAGCTGTACCCCGCCGGCGGCAAGATCGATCTTGAGCTGCTCGATCTCTTCTGGAGCGAGTTCCACCATGGGGGCGCGCAGCGGTCCGGCGGGCAGGCCTTGGAGGGCGAGCACGGCCTTGGTCGTCATGACGCCCTGGGTGCGGAACATGCCGGTGTAGACCGGGAGCAGCTTCTGGTGGATCTCCGTGGCCTTCTGGACGTCGCCCGAGACGAAGGCGTCCACGAGGGCGCGCAGGTCCGGGGTGACGACATGGCCGACGACGGAGACGAAGCCGACCGCGCCCACGGAGAGGAGCGGCAGGTTCAGCATGTCGTCGCCGGAGTACCAGGCGAGGCCCGAACGGGCGATGGCCCAGCTGGCGCGGCCGAGGTCGCCCTTGGCGTCCTTGTTGGCGACGATGCGCGGGTGCTCGGCGAGCCGGACCAGCGTCTCGGTGTTGATCGGGACGCCGCTGCGGCCGGGGATGTCGTAGAGCATGACCGGCAGCTCGGTGGCGTCGGCGATGGCCTTGAAGTGCCGGTACAGGCCCTCTTGCGGGGGCTTGTTGTAGTACGGCGTGACCACCAGGAGGCCGTGGGCGCCGGTCTGTTCGGCGGCCTTGGCCAGCTCCAGGCTGTGGTGGGTGTCGTTGGTGCCGACGCCGGCGACGACGTGGGCCCGGTCGCCGACCGCCTCCAGTACGGCTCGTACGAGGTCCGTTTTCTCCGCGTCGCTGGTGGTGGGCGACTCACCGGTGGTGCCGTTGATGATCAGGCCGTCGTTGCCTGCGTCCACCAGGTGGGTGGCGAGCCGCTGTGCGCCGTCGAGGTCGAGTGCGCCGTCCGCCGTGAAGGGCGTGACCATGGCGGTGAGGACCCTCCCGAAGGGGGTCTGCGGAGTGGAGGTCGGAGCCATGGGTAACACGCTACTCGCTGCTCAAGACGTGGTCTGCCCTCGGGGGGCGTGAAAAGTCATGACAAAGGAGGAGCCCGGCACTGCCTGCTCGGGGGTTCAAGCAGTGCCGGGTCCGTTTGATCAGGCTAGATGAACTTCTCCAAATGCCGCAATACGGACACCTCGCGAGGCTGAACCGTACATCTGTGCCCGGTCGGGGAACGCGGGTCCGTTACGGGGCCACACGGCCGTTCGCATTGAAGGCGGCGTACGTGAGCGGCATGAGCTTGGCCCACTCGGCCTCCATCTTCTCGCCGACCATCTCGATCTCGCGCTGCGGGAAGGACGGGACCTTCGCCAGTTCGTGCTGGGTGCGCAGGCCGAGGAAGTGCATCAGCGAGCGGGCGTTGCACGTGGCGTACATCGAGGAGAAGAGGCCGACCGGGAGGACCGCGCGGGCGACCTCGCGGGCGACGCCGGCGGCGAGCATCTCCTGGTAGGCCTCGTACGCCTGCCGGTAGGAGTCCTCCATGGTGCGGGAGACCAGCTCCTGCTGGGCTTCGGTGCCCTCCACGAAGACGTACTTGCCGGGGCGGCCCTCCTGGACCAGCTTGCGGTTGGCGCCGGGGACGTAGAAGACGGGCTGGAGCTCCCGGTAACGCCCGGACTCCTCGTTGTACGACCAGCCCACGCGGTGCCGCATGAACTCGCGGAAGACGAAGATCGGGGCGCTGATGAAGAAGGTCATCGAGTTGTGCTCGAACGGGCTGCCGTGCCGGTCCCGCATCAGGTAGTTGATGAGGCCCTTGGAGCGCTCGGGGTCCTTCTTCAGCTCGTCCAGGGACTGCTCGCCCGCGGTGGAGACACGGGCGGCCCACAGCACGTCGGAGTCGGCCGCGCTGTGCTTCACCAGCTCGACGCTGACATCACTGCGGAAGCTGGGCTTGAGGTCGTCGACTGGGGTGTCGGTCACGGCTCGGAGGGTCCTTCCATCACTTCTCTGGGGCGGCGCCCACTCTACGGCCCGGCACTGACATCGGGGCGTTCGGTGCCGGGACGCGACATCTTCGGTGAAGTTCCTTGAATTCGGGGCATCAGGGCACCTTTTCGGGCACTCGTGCGTCTGTATCAACAACAGTCACTTTTTCGAGCTTGAGAGGAGCGTCTCCCCGATGTTCAGCCGGCGTGAGCCCGTCCCGTTCGCCTTCGTCGCCGAGGCCGACAGGTTCCGCAGCAATGTCACTCCCCCGCCCCCGGAGAAGTCCTCGGCCGGGCAGATAGCCGGGCGTTGGCTGCTGGGGGTCACCATCATCGCCGCGCTGGTGGGTTCCCTGGTCCTCGGGATGCCGGCGCTGACCGTCGATCACTCCGCCACGGACACCCAGCAGTCACAGGCGTCCCAAGGACACTGACTCAACCGAGCCCCCAAAGGTGGCTCGCGGGGACACTGACGGATAGCCTCACCGGGCACAGCCCGCGCATGCACTGAGTGAGGACCAGCCGTGCCCCTGCCCTTCCTGACGGCCGACCGCGCCTTCGAGACAGCCGACGACATCGCGCTGCCCTTCGACGACCGCGACCACTGGCGGCGCCCGTACCGCCCCGGCCCCTGGCGGGTGGGCACGGCGGCGCTTCTGCTGCTGCTCGCGTCGTACGTGCTGTTCGCGGCGGTCATCATCGCCCTCACCGGCTCGGTGTCCGAGGGCGGCGTGGTCTTCGGCGGCGCACTGGTCGTCATCGCCGTGTCGCTGCGGCTGCTGCGGGTGGGCGTGTGGGTGAGCGCGCGCGGGGTGCGCCATGTCGGGTTCTTCCGCACGCGGACCGTGCGGTGGGAGCAGGTCGTCGCCGTGCGGACGGTGCAGCAGCCGGTGCGCTGGCTGGGTCTGCCGCGGACCGTTCAGGGGCAGGCGCTGACCGTCGTACGCCGTGATCACGCTGTGGAGGACACGTCGCCGCTGCTGACCACGCACAACGCGGACTTCCTGGGGCGGGCCGAGGCGTTCGACCGGGCCGCGGACGCGGTGGAGGCGTGGGGCGCGGAGTATCAGCGGGGCTGAGTCACCGCCCGAAGACGACGAACGACGCCGAAGGGGCCGGTCCGCACGCACGCGGACCGGCCCCTTCGGCGTACGGCGTTTCAGGCCTGGACGGGTTTGCCGTCGTGCAGGGCGATCGCGCGCTGCATCGCCTTGCGGGCGCGCGGGGTGTCGCGGGCATCGTGGTAGGCGATGGCGAGGCGGAACCAGCTGCGCCAGTCGTCTGGTTGGGCCTCCGTCTCGGCCTTGCGCCTGGCGAAGACCTCGTCGGCCGAGTCGCGGTCGATGCGGCCGCTGGGCAGGCGCCTCAACTCGTCGACTGGCAGGCCGCCTTCGGCATCGAGTTCGGCGGCGAGCCGGTTGGCCTTGCGGACGAACTCGGTGTTCTTCCACAGGAACCACAGACCGATGACCGGCAGGATCAGCACCGCCACGCCGAAGGCGACGGTGATGAGGGTGCCGGACTGGATGAGCATGACGCCGCGGCTGCCGACCAGGACGAAGTAGAAGACCAGGACGGCGGCCGTTACGGCGTAGGACAGCTTGGCGCGCATGGTGGTGTCAGCCCAGGTCCAGGAAGTTTTCCAGGCCGAAGGTCAGTCCCGGGGTCGTGACCACCTTGCGGGCGCCCAGCAGGATGCCCGGCATGAAGCTGCTGTGGTGGAGCGAGTCGTGGCGGATCGTCAGCGTCTCGCCCTCGCCGCCCAGCAGGACCTCCTGGTGGGCCAGCAGACCGCGCAGGCGGACGGAGTGGACGGGGATGCCGTCGACGTCCGCACCGCGCGCTCCGTCCAGGGCCGTCTCCGTGGCGTCCGGGGCCGGAGCCGTGCCCGCTGCCGTGCGGGCCGCGGCGATGAGCTGGGCCGTGCGGGTCGCCGTACCGCTCGGGGCGTCGACCTTCTTCGGGTGGTGGAGTTCGACGACCTCCACCGACTCGAAGTACGGGGCGGCGATCTGCGCGAACTTCATGTTCAGGACGGCGCCGATGGAGAAGTTGGGCGCGATGAGGACGCCCGTCTCCGGGGACGCGGCCAGCCAGCCGTTCAGCTGCGCGAGGCGCTCGTCGGTCCAGCCCGTCGTACCGACGACGGCGTGGATGCCGTGGCCGACGCAGTACTCGAGGTTGTCCATCACCGAGGCCGGCGTGGTCAGTTCGACGGCGACCTGGGCGCCCGTCTCCGCCAGGGTCTCCAGCTTGTCGCCCCGGCCCAGGGCGGCGACCAGCTCCATGTCCTCGGCCGCCTCGACGGCCTTGACCGCCTCGGAGCCGATCCGGCCCTTGGCACCGAGGACCGCCACGCGCAGCTTGCTCATCTCTTGCTTCCTTAAGCCAGAACAGAAGGGGGTTAGGCCACGGCCTCGTGCAGTCGGGAGGCCTGCTTGTCCTTGAGCGGGCCGATGACCGACAGCGAGGGCCGCTGCCCCAGGATGTCGCGGGCGACCGCGCGGACGTCGTCCGGGGTGACCGAGGCTATCCGGGTGAGCATGTCGTCGACGGACATCTGCTCGCCCCAGCACAGCTCGCTCTTGCCGATGCGGTTCATCAGCGCGCCGGTGTCCTCCAGGCCGAGGACCGTCGAACCCCGGAGCTGGCCGATGGCGCGGGCGATCTCGTCGTCGGACAGGCCGTGCTCGGCGACGTGGTCGAGTTCGTCGCGGCAGATCTTCAGCACGTCGTGGACCTGCGAGGGCCGGCAGCCGGCGTAGACGCCGAAGAGGCCGCAGTCGGCGAAGCCCGAGGTGTACGAGTACACGCTGTAGGCCAGGCCGCGCTTCTCGCGGACCTCCTGGAACAGGCGGGAGGACATGCCGCCGCCCAGGGCCGTGTTGAGGACGCCGAGGCCCAGCGGCGCTCGTCCGTGCGGGCCAGGCCCGGCATGCCGAGGACGACATGGGCCTGCTCGGTCTTGCGGCCGATCAGCTCCACGCGGCCCGCGGTGCGCAGGGCACGCCTGCCGTCGCGCGGGGCGATGGGGGTGGCGTCGGTGTTCTTGAGGGCGCCCGCCTTCTCGAAGGCCGCGCGGACCTGTCGTACGACCTTGTTGTGGTCGATGTTGCCCGCGGCGGCCACGACCAGGTGGGTCGGGTCGTAGTGCTTCTTGTAGAAGCGGCGGATGCGGTCGGCGGTCAGGGCGTTGACGGTGTCGACGGTGCCGAGGACCGGGCGGCCGAGGGGGTTGTCGCCGAACATGGTGTGCGCGAACAGGTCGTGCACACAGTCGCCCGGGTCGTCCTCGGTCATGGCGATCTCTTCGAGGATCGCGCCCCGCTCGACGTTGACGTCCTCTTCGAGGATGAGGGAGCCCGTGAGCATGTCACAGACGACGTCTATGGCGAGCGGGAGGTCGGTGTCGAGCACGCGCGCGTAGTAGCACGTGTACTCCTTCGCCGTGAACGCGTTCATCTCGCCGCCGACCGCGTCGAGGGCGGACGAGATGTCCAGCGCCGACCTGCGAGTGGTGCCCTTGAAGAGCAGGTGCTCCAGGTAGTGCGTGGCGCCGTTCAGGGACGGCGTCTCGTCGCGGGAGCCGACGTGGGCCCAGATGCCGAAGGTCGCGGAGCGGACCGAGGGCAGCGTCTCGGTGACGATGCGCAGGCCGCCCGGGAGGGTGGTCTTGCGGACCGTACCGATGCCGTTCTCGCCCTTGATCAGGGTTTGGGTACGGGCGACGCCCGCGCCTCCGAGGAGGTGCGGGCCGTCGCCGTGGAGCTACTCGACGTCACTTGTCGGTGTCGTCCTTCTTGTCGTCAGCCGACTCCTCGCCCTCGATCACGGGGATCAGGGAGAGCTTGCCGCGGGAGTCGATCTCGGCGATCTCGACCTGGACCTTCTGGCCCACGCCGACGACGTCCTCGACGTTCTCCACGCGCTTGCCGCCGGCGAGCTTGCGGATCTGCGAGATGTGCAGCAGACCGTCCTTGCCCGGCAGCAGCGAGACGAACGCGCCGAAGGTGGTGGTCTTGACGACCGTACCCAGGTAGCGCTCGCCGACCTCCGGCATGGTCGGGTTGGCGATGCCGTTGATCGTGGCGCGGGCGGCCTCGGCGGCCGGGCCGTCGGCGGCACCGATGTAGATGGTGCCGTCGTCCTCGATCGTGATCTCGGCGCCGGTGTCCTCCTGGATCTGGTTGATCATCTTGCCCTTGGGGCCGATGACCTCACCGATCTTGTCCACGGGGATCTTGACGGTGATGATCCGCGGGGCGTTCGGGGACATCTCGTCCGGCGTGTCGATCGCTTCCATCATCACGTCGAGGATGTGGAGGCGGGCGTCACGGGCCTGCTTGAGGGCGGCGGCCAGGACGGAGGCCGGGATGCCGTCCAGCTTGGTGTCGAGCTGGAGGGCGGTGACGAACTCCTTGGTGCCGGCGACCTTGAAGTCCATGTCGCCGAAGGCGTCCTCCGCACCGAGGATGTCGGTGAGGGTGACGTAGTGCGTCTCGCCCTCGATCTCCTGGGAGATCAGGCCCATGGCGATACCGGCGACGGGGGCCTTCAGCGGCACACCGGCGTTCAGCAGCGACATGGTGGAGGCGCAGACGGAGCCCATGGACGTCGAGCCGTTGGAACCGAGGGCCTCGGACACCTGACGGATCGCGTAGGGGAACTCCTCGCGGGTCGGCAGGACCGGGACCAGGGCGCGCTCGGCGAGCGCGCCGTGGCCGATCTCGCGGCGCTTCGGGGAGCCGACGCGGCCGGTCTCGCCGGTGGAGTACGGCGGGAAGTTGTAGTTGTGCATGTAGCGCTTGCGGGTCACCGGGGAGAGGGTGTCCAGCTGCTGCTCCATGCGGAGCATGTTGAGGGTGGTGACGCCCAGGATCTGGGTCTCGCCACGCTCGAACAGCGCCGAGCCGTGCACACGCGGGATGGCCTCGACCTCGGCGGCGAGCGTACGGATGTCCGTGACGCCACGGCCGTCGATGCGCTTCTTCTCCTTGATCACGCGCTCGCGGACGAGCTGCTTGGTCAGGGAGCGGTACGCGGCGGAGATCTCCTTCTCGCGGCCCTCGAACTCCGGCAGGAGCTTCTCGGCGGCGAGCGCCTTGACGCGGTCCAGCTCGGCCTCGCGCTCCTGCTTGCCGGCGATGGTCAGCGCGGAGGCGAGCTCCGGGCGGACGGCGGCGGAGAGCGCCTCCAGGACGTCGTCCTGGTAGTCGAGGAAGATCGGGAACTCGCCGGTCGGCTTGGCGGCCTTCGACGCGAGGTCGGCCTGGGCCTTGCAGAGCACCTTGATGAAGGGCTTCGCGGCGTCCAGACCGGCGGCGACGACCTCCTCGGTCGGCGCCTCGGCGCCGCCCTTGACCAGCTGGATGGTCTTCTCGGTGGCCTCGGCCTCGACCATCATGATCGCGACGTCGCCGTCCTCCAGGACGCGGCCGGCGACGACCATGTCGAAGACGGCGTCCTCGAGCTCGGAGTGCGTCGGGAAGGCCACCCACTGGTTGTTGATCAGCGCGACGCGGACGCCGCCGATCGGGCCCGAGAAGGGCAGGCCGGCCAGCTGCGTGGACGCGGACGCGGCGTTGATCGCCACGACGTCGTACAGGTGGTCGGGGTTGAGCGCCATGATCGTGGCGACGACCTGGATCTCGTTGCGCAGGCCCTTCTTGAAGGACGGGCGCAGCGGGCGGTCGATCAGGCGGCAGGTGAGGATCGCGTCCTCGGACGGCCGGCCCTCACGGCGGAAGAAGGAACCCGGGATCTTGCCGGCGGCGTACATCCGCTCCTCGACGTCCACCGTGAGGGGGAAGAAGTCGAGCTGGTCCTTGGGGTTCTTGGAGGCGGTGGTGGCCGACAGCACCATGGTGTCGTCGTCCAGGTAGGCGACGGCGGAGCCGGCGGCCTGGCGGGCCAGGCGGCCCGTCTCGAAGCGGATGGTGCGGGTGCCGAAGGAGCCGTTGTCGATGACGGCCTCGGCGTAGTGGGTCTCGTTCTCCACTAGCGTTTTCTCCTCGTCTTCGTCCCTTACGCCCGTGTGGCGGGGGGACGGTTGCGGAGAAGCGCTCCGTTCAGTGCGGGCCGGTCTTCGATCGAAGCACCCGGGCTCACTTCCCCCGGGGGCCACTACCGAGGACCGGCGGCGGCGAGGTGCGCATCTCCTCGTTCGTCTTGTTCTTCTTGTTACTTCTTGTGATGCGCCATACCCCTACGGGTACGCCGTATCACGCTGTGTCGTACGTATTGCGTCGTCCTACCACACTACAAAGAGGCAGTGACACTCCGCACGTACAGCAAAGGGAGCGGCCCCCGAACAAGTGGGAACCGCTCCCTTCACGGCGTCTTACTTGGCGCCCGCCGCACCACGGCGGATGCCGAGGCGGTCCACCAGCGCACGGAAGCGCTGGATGTCCTTCTTCGCCAGGTACTGGAGAAGGCGGCGGCGCTGACCGACCAGGATCAGCAGACCACGGCGGGAGTGGTGGTCGTGCTTGTGGGTCTTGAGGTGCTCGGTCAGGTCCGAGATCCGGCGCGAAAGCATGGCGACCTGGACCTCGGGGGAGCCGGTGTCGCCCTCCTTCTGACCGAACTCGGCGATGATCTGCTTCTTCACTGCGGCGTCGAGCGGCACTCGAAACTCCTCGTAGTCTGAAAATGGCCACCGAGTGCCCCCGGTCTGTGTCTCGGGGGAGCTTCCGTTACTCGGGAGGCGGGGATCCGCTGGGCGCGGCCTCCAGGGTCCTTCGAGGGACTCCGGGGGTGCGTACACAAACGGCCGTCACTCAGGGTACCAGGCACAGGTGGGCACCTTCTCCCGGGTTCCGTAACCACCCGGAACGGGGATGTGAGGCCACTAGGGTGACGGCAGATCGTACGACGTCGGGAAGGGGTCGCTGGGCATGGCGGAGACGGCAGAGGAGATCAAGGCGCGCAAGGAGCGGGAGCGGGACGAGCTCTACGCGCTCGACATCTCCGGCGTCGAGTGGCACTGCGCGCCGGGCACGGAGGAGCACGAGGAGCGGGTCGAGATCGCCTACCTGCCCGAGGGCGCCGTGGCCATGCGGTCCTCGCTCGACCCGGACACCGTGCTGCGCTACACGGAGGCGGAGTGGACGGCCTTCGTGCTGGGGGCGCGGGACGGCGAGTTCGATCTGGACCCGGCGCCCGAAGAATCGGCGGAGAAGTAGGGCGAGTGAGGGGGCGGTGCGCGCGCGTGCCGCCCCTTCACCTGTTTCACCTGTACGTCAGTGCTTCAGGCCGGCGCTTCCGAAGGCGATGGCCATGAGCACGGGGTCGGTCGGGGACTTGTCGTCGCGGACCAGTTCGCGCTTGCCGAAGAAGACCCGGCCCTGCTGGTAGAGGATGTCCGACGCGTCCGGGTCGCTGAAGTCGGCGTCGTCCTCCTCGGGGAGCGTGAAGAGGAGGAGCGGGGTCTCCTTGTCCGTACGCGGGTTCCAGCGCACCACGGCCGCCGGGGCGACGGTGCCCGCTCCGCGGCGGTAGATGAGGAGGTCGTCGCCGCTCGTCCGGAGGGGCTGGACCGTCTGGAACTCGCGGCCCTCGAACTTGCCCGCCGTCCGGCCGGTCGCGAGGTCGAACGCCACGATCCAGTCGGAGGGCTCGCCGGTGGCGATGTTCTCCTTGCTCAGGAGATAGGCCTGGGTGCGTCCGACGACGATGCCGTCGCAGTTCTCGTACACGCCGAAGTACGGCGACCCGAAGTACCGCTCGCCGCACTTCGCCTCGTAGCCGTCCAGCGAGATGGTGGTGCGGTACGTGCCGCTCCCGTCGAGGGTGATCACGTCGGTCGGGAGGCTGTCCCCGGCGGCGACGACGAGCACCGGCGGGTCGGACGAGGGCAGGTAGACGTTCTGGACCCCGTCGGAGACCTTGTACGTCCACACGGGCTTGCCGGTGCGCGGGGCGACCTTCTGCACCTGGTACCTGACGTCGGGCAGCGAGCCGCAGGCGCGCAGGGCCAGCAGGGCGCGGCCGCCGGCGAAGGCCTTGTCCTGGCACTCGTCGCCGAGGGCGCTGTTCCAGAGCTTCGCGCCGGTCTTCATGTCGTACGCCACCGAGCCCTGCCCCCAGGCGACGGCGACGACGCCCTTCGTCAGGGTGAGGTTGGTGTTGGTGACGAAGGCGGAGTTCGCGGCCGGCATCTTCTTCTGCCACAGCTTCTTGCCGGTGTTCAGGTCGAAGAACACCACCTGGTCGCAGACGCCGCTCTTCTCCGAGTTCTCTGGCCGCGGGGGCTGGATGACGACGGCGGTACGGCCGTCCGCGGTGACGTGCCGGCTGGTGGCGCAGATGTGGCCGTCCAGCTTGAGGGTCCAGGCCTTCTCGTCGGCGTCGAGGGCGATGTTGTAACCCTCCAGGCGGTTGGCGACGCCCTTGACCATGACCTTGTCGGTGGCCCAGGTGCCGGGGGCGTAACGGGGAGCGGCGTCGGTGACCTTGGAGAGGTTCTCCTCGTCGTGTTCCAGCATCAGCCGGCCCTCGGGTGAGCCCGGGACCTTCTCGGTCGTCTCCCTGACGGCGTCGGCGCTCTGTACGACGGGACTCTCGGCGGCGGGTGCGCTGTCGTCGCCGGAGGCGAGGAACCAGCCGCCCCCGGCCAGCACGAGGAGGGCCACGACGACCGCCACCGCGCCCAGCAGCTTCGTGCGGCGGCGCTTGCGGGCGGTGTCGGCCGCGAGTGCGGATTGGGTGTAGATCGAGGGAGGCGGGCCGAAGCTCACGCGGAAGCGCCCTTTCTGTTTCTGGCCTGAATCTGACCTGATCATGTTCGGATCGGCCCCACTATGCCCGTCGGCCGGTCGCGGGCCGGGAGTGGGGTGGCTCGCCGTTCCGGTCAACGCCCTTGCGGAGCAAGGTGCTTCGGGGCGGCTGTCGGGCCGGCCGTGGTCACCTTCCGTTCGTGTTCGGGGTATTCACCGACATCGCCCACTTCTGGGCAGGTTGTGACGCAGCGGACGGTTGCTGGGGGGTGGACGGGCCTGCCGGGGTGGGGCTTGTGGTGATTAGGCTGGTACCGGGCGCGGCGCCAGAACCCGTGGAGCGGGCGTCGGCGTACCAGGGGGAGAGCCGGTGGGATCGGACGACCTCGAACGACTTCGGACGACTAGAAGACGACAAGAACAGGTCGCCCCTAGCACGGTATGAGGGTGCTCGACCACACCAGGAGGAATTGTGAGCAGCGATCGGGACGGGATCCGCGGGGGCTGGGCCACACCCGGCGATGACCAGCCCGACGCGGAGTCCGCCAGCGAGATGACGGGCGAGTTCACCATCGACTACGCGCCGCCTGCCTGGTACACGCAGAACGCGTCTGGGGGGTCGAACGACGCGGGGAATGCGGGGAATTCGGGAGTTTCGTCGGAGTCTGCGGGTTCGTCGGGCGCGGGGGGTTCTTCGGGTACGGCGGGGTCGGCGACCGGGGGTGCGGCCGGTGGCGTTTCTGGTGGCGCTTCCGGTGGCGTTCCCTCTCCGGTCGACTGGGCCGCGTCCTCGTTGCCGGGGCTGACTCCTCCCGCGCATTCACGTCCGCAGGGTGCCTCTCCGGCGCCTGGGGCTCCGTTCACGCCGCCTGCGGCCGGGCCGGCGGCTGGTCCGGGGGCTCCTTTCACTCCTCCGGCACCGCCTTCTTCCGGGCCTGGGGCTCCTTTCACTCCGCCCGCGCCTCCGTCGTCGGGGCCGGGTGCGCCGTTCACTCCGCCGACGCCTCCGTCATCGGGGCCGGGTGCACCTTTCACTCCGCCGGCGTCCTCCGGACCGGGGGCACCCTTCACTCCACCCGCGTCCGCTCCCGGCGCGCCTTTCCAGCCGCCCGCGCCGCCGAACGGTGGGGCAGGAGCGGTGCCGAGGCTTCCGGTCGGGAGCGGGTTCGAGCCGCAGCCTCCGCAGGCTTCGCAGGCCGACGCCGGGACCGAGGCTCCTGCCGCGGACCCCGCTTCGCCTGCGGCCGCGCCGAACGTGCCCGGGCCGCAGGGGCCGTGGGGCGCTCCGGCGTCCGCTCCTTCCTCGGCTCCCTCCTCGTCCCCGGCGAGCTTCACGCTGCCCGCACCGGCGCCGGTGCCTGCGCCCGAGGCGCCTCCTGCCGCCGCCCCCACGGCCGAGGAGCCGGAGGAGTCCGGGAACGGTGACCTCGAAAGTGGCGCGACGATGCGGTTCTCCCCTGTCGCCCTGAAGCGGGAGATCGCGGAGCACTCCGCTGCGGCGGAGGCGGACGGGGACTCTGACGAGACCGAGACCGAAACCGAAACCGCTGCTGATGCAGATGGCGACGCCGATGAGGCGGCGGTCGTGGCCGACGAGGACGGTGCCGGCGAGGACTCCGGCCTCGACGCGGACTCCTTCGGCGACGTTCCCCCGGCCGGGGACGCCGACATCGAGGCCACGGAGGCTTCGGGCGCCGAGGCGGAAGACGCCGGTGCCGAGGGCGAGTCGGAGCAGGAAGGTGCCGCGCCGGAGGACGCCGACGCGGTGGACGCGGAGCTGACGGACGCCGACTCGACCGACGCCGAGCCTCATGACGCCGTCGCGACGGCCCCGCTCGCCCTGGCTCCGGAACCCGACGCCGCCGTGACACCGGCGGACGGGCAGGAGTCCGACGCGGGGACGGCGAACGCGGAGGAGTCTGACGTCGAGGAGTCTGACGCGGAGGAGTCTGACACGGGGGCTGTGGACCCGGTGACTGTAGACGCCGAGACTGCGGCCGCGGAGACTGCGGATGCCGAGTCTGGCGACGCCGTGCCTGGTGATGTGGAGCCGGTGGCTGCCGCGCCTGCTGACGGTGAGCTGGTGACCTCCGTGGATGCTGACGCGGAACCAGTGGATGCCGTACCCGCTGACGCCGAGCCCAGCGACTCGGGCCTCGCCGACTCCGGCCGCTCGACGCGGGCCCGCAGACGCCGTACCGGCAGACGCGGACCCGCGGAGGCCGCGCCTTCCGACGCCACGCCTCCGAGCCCCCACCGACACCGCGCCGTCCGACGGCCCGAGACAGCGCACCAGGATCCGCCCCGCGACGCCCGCCGCCTGACTCCCGCCCGCGCCGCAGCCCGGCATGCCGCCGCGCTGCCGCCGCATCAGCCGCCGCTCCCGCGTCCGCGGCGCAGTGGCCCGCGCAGCCGCAGCAGCCAGCCCGGCGGCTCCCGCCCAGCCGCAGCCCGCGGTCGCTCAGAACCAGCCGCCCGTGCCGCAGCAGCAGCCGCCGTTCCAGCCGCGCGCCGCAGCCGCGCCTGCGCGTGGAACCCGCCACCAGCAGCCCGCGGCCGTCGGCAGCCCGGCCCATGGCCACTACGGCTTCCTCAGCCCACCGCCACGCCCCGGCGACCCCGAACTCGCAGGACGGCTACGGCTATCCGCGCCCACCCTCCACTCCGCAGCCCAGCAACCCGCTGCTCAGCCCCGGCGGCTCGAACCCGCAGCCCGGCTACGGCCGCGCGCACCCCAGCCCCCGCCGCCCAACGCCAACCCGGCGGCACGGCTTCCCCGGTGGAACCCCACGCCCGCCCGCAGCCAGCGGATACGGCTTCCGCCTCGGCCACCGCCCCGACAACGGCCAGCCCTCGCACCCCGCGGCCAGCCGCAGTGGCCGCACCCCAGGCCCAGGCCCAGCCGCAGCCGCAGCCGCAGCCACGGGCCGACGCCGCTCCGCGCCCCAGGCCCCAGCCCCGTACCTCCGACCCCAGGGCGGCTACGGCTTCCCAGCCCCGGCGCAACCGGCCACCCGCAGCCGGGCGTACCCAGGCTCACCACGCCCGCGCCGAACCGCAGCCCGGCTTGGTTTCCGCACCCCGGCGCCCCAGCTCCCCCCAACCCCAGGCGGCTACGGCTTCCCCAGCCCGCCCAGCCGGGTCGGCGGTCAGCCCCAACCCGCCGCACCCAGCCCGCCGACGCACACCCCGGCCCGGCCCGACCCCAGGTCCCCTGTCGACCCCGCACCGGCACCGCCTGGCCCCAGCCCATCCAGCATGACCAGCGGCAGATGACCAACCCCGGTGCCGCGCCGCTGGGTTACACGGCGGCCGTGGAGCTGTCGTCCGACCGGCTGCTCAACAACAAGAAGCAGAAGGCCAAGAGCAGCCGCCCCGCGGCCCAGCCCTCCCGGTTCAAGATCGGCGGCAAGAAGGAAGAGGCCGAGCGGCAGCGGAAGTTGGAGCTGATCCGGACGCCCGTGCTGTCCTGCTACCGGATCGCGGTCATCAGCCTCAAGGGCGGTGTCGGCAAGACGACCACGACCACCGCCCTCGGCTCCACCCTCGCCACCGAGCGGCAGGACAAGATCCTCGCGATCGACGCCAACCCCGACGCCGGTACCCTCGGGCGGCGCGTCCGGCGTGAGACCGGGGCGACCATCCGTGACCTCGTCCAGGCGATCCCGTACCTCAACTCGTACATGGACATCCGGCGGTTCACCTCCCAGGCACCGTCCGGGCTGGAGATCATCGCCAACGACGTCGACCCTGCCGTTTCCACGACCTTCAACGACGAGGACTACCGGCGCGCCATCGACGTGCTGGGCAAGCAGTACCCGATCATCCTGACCGACTCGGGTACCGGTCTGCTCTACTCCGCCATGCGCGGTGTGCTCGACCTCGCCGACCAGCTCATCATCATCTCCACCCCGTCCGTCGACGCGCCTCCAGCGCCAGTACGACACTGGACTGGCTGTCCGCGCACGGGTACGCCGACCTCGTCTCGCGGTCCATCACCGTCATCTCCGGGGTGCGCGAGACCGGCAAGATGATCAAGGTGGAGGACATCGTCAGCCACTTCGAGACCCGCTGCCGCGGCGTCGTCGTCGTGCCCTTCGACGAACATCTGGCCGCCGGTGCCGAGGTCGACCTCGACATGATGCGGCCCAAGGTGCGCGAGGCGTACTTCAACCTGGCAGCGATGGTCGCCGAGGACTTCGTACGCCACCAGCAGTCCCACGGCCTGTGGACCAGCGACGGCAACCCGCCCCCGGTGGCGGCTCCGCCGATGCCGGGTCAGCAGCAGTACGCCCAGCCCGGCCAGGCATATCCGCAGCAGCCGTACCCGCAACAGCCCTACCCGCAACAACAGCAGCAGCCCGGCCCCGGCTATCCGCAGCCCGGACAGCCGTACCCCCAGCCACAGCCGCAGCCGCAGCCCGGTCAGCCGTACCCGCCGCAGCAGCCCGGACAGCCCTACCCGCCGCAGCAAGCCGGACAGCCGTATCCGCAACAGCAGCAGGCCGGCCCCGGCTACCCCCAGCCGGGACAGCCGGGACAGCCCGCGCAACCGGAGCAACCGGGTCAGCCGGGGCAGCCCCCGCAGCCGCCCCAGCAGTAGGCAGTCGCACGACACAGAAGGGCGGCCGGTGCTCATGTGCACCGGCCGCCCTTCGGCGTTGTCGCTTCCGCCGCAGGCCCTCAGCCCGCGGTCGCCTCCGCCACCAGTTCCCGGCAGCGCTTCACGTCCTCCGCCATCTGCTCCAGCAGAGCCTCCAGCGAGTCGAACTTCGCCTGGCCGCGGACGTACGCCAGGAAGTCCACGGCGACATGCAGCCCGTACAGGTCGAGGCCGACGCGGTCGATGGCGTACGCCTCCACCGTGCGCTCGGTGCCGTCGAACTGCGGGTTGGTGCCGACGGAGATGGCGGCCGGCATGGCCTCGCCCGCCACGTGCAGCCAGCCGGCGTAGACGCCGTCGGCGGGGATGGCGGTGTGCGGGAGGGTCTCGACGTTGGCCGTCGGGAAGCCGAGCTCGCGGCCGCGCTGTGCGCCGCGCACGACCACGCCTTCCACCCGGTGCGGGCGGCCCAGGATCTCGCGGGCGCCCTCCAGGTCGCCCTCGGCGACCAGGCGGCGGGTGAGGGTGGACGAGAACGGCTCGCCGCCGCCCGCCTCACCGCAGACGAACAGGTCGACGATCTCGACCTCGAAGTCGTACACCTTGCCCTGCTCGGCGAGGAACTCCACGTTGCCCGCGGCCTTGTGGCCGAAGCGGAAGTTGGGGCCCTCGACGACCGCCTTGGCGTGCAGCTTGTCGACCAGGACCTTGACGACGAACTCGGCGGGAGAGAGTTTCGAGAACTCGGTGGTGAAGGGGAGGATCAGGACCGCGTCCACGCCCAGTTCGGCCATGAGTTCGGCTCGGCGGTGGTGCGGGGCCAGCAGCGGCGGGTGGCTGCCGGGGCGGACGACCTCGCTGGGGTGCGGGTCGAAGGTGACGACGACCGAGGGAACGCCCAGCTCACGGGCGCGGTCGACGGCGTGCCGGATGATCAGCTGGTGTCCGCGGTGGACTCCGTCGTAGGAGCCGATGGTGACGACGCTGCGTCCCCAGTCCTCGGGGATGTCCTCCAAGCCACGCCAGCGCTGCACTGTGACCGCTCCTCATCGAACCCGTGTCCGTATTTACGGCTTACCTCTTACGCAGGTCTAAGGGTGCCATGCCGCGCCCGCCTGGCCCGCATCGGCATCGGCGCTGTGACTCGACGCACGTGGGTCAGGCGGGGACCCTGACCCCGGCCAGGTTCTCGATCATGCGGCGGCTGCTGGGGCCGACCACGGCCGCCCACCGCCGCGGGGCATCGGTCAGCCAGCCCGCCACCTGGGCGGCGAAGCCGGGGGTCCGGCGCCCCAGATCGACCAGCGTACGGTCGAAACGGGCCGCTCCGTCCGGGGTGCGCACGAGCAGCACGCCGATGCGGTGGACGAGCTCGCGCAGGCCGTCGCCCTCGGTGGCCCGGCGGGCGGCGGCCCGCAGGAGCGCGTCCAGTACCACCGGTTCGCGCTCGTGGCTCAGCAGGTGTTCGAGCAGTTCCCGCCGCAGCGGGTGCGAGGCGGCGGTTCCGGGTGCGACGAGGACGGCGGCCAGGGCCGTCCGCACCTCCTCCGGGCCGTCGTCCAGCAGTCCGGTGACCAGCGGGAAGAGCACGGCCCGGGTGCCCGGCCCCTGGTCGAGGCGCCGGTCGACGTACGCGGCCACGTCCGCCGCGGTCTCCGGGCGCTGTTCCACGGCCTCCCGTACGAGTACGGCGATCCGGCGGGCCGGCGTGGGCAGCGTGACATCGGCGGCGACGTGGTGGGCTTCGGCGCCCGCAAGCTCTACGAGGCCGACACCGGCCCGAAGTACCTCAACAC